>JAFXSQ010000002.1 GCA_017525525.1 Lachnospiraceae bacterium
AGTACGAGAGGACCGGGATGGACGGACCGCTGGTGTATCTGTTGGTGACCAACACCATGGCAGAGTAGCCAAGTCCGGCAGGGATAAACGCTGAAGGCATCTAAGCGTGAAGCCCCCCTCAAGATGAGATATCCCATCGCAAGAGTAAGACCCCTTGAAGACTACAAGGTTGATAGGCAGCGGGTGTAAGTGTGGTAACACATTCAGCTGAGCTGTACTAATAGGTCGAGGGCTTATCCTTAATAGGTTTCTCAAGTCTTGTATATCTGTGTGAAGTTTTGAAGGTACATACCTTTTAACTCCGATGAAAAGATCATCGGAGTTTTTTGTTACTGATCCGGCAGGGTGCGACTGCGTCTTCCCTACTCGGTTTTATTTGATTTTGGAGGGTTTGTTATGGATTATGCTGA
Organism: Lachnospiraceae bacterium; assembly: GCA_017525525.1. Taxonomy (GTDB): domain Bacteria; phylum Bacillota; class Clostridia; order Lachnospirales; family Lachnospiraceae; genus Coprococcus_C. The sequence continues at coordinate 411 of JAFXSQ010000002.1, forward strand.
ATTGATAAAAATGGCCTTTGAGGCCAGAAAGTATGCTTATGCGCCGTATTCACATTTTAAGGTAGGAGCGGCGTTGTGCGCTGAAAATGGTAAGATATATACCGGCTGTAATGTGGAGAACGCCAGCTTCGGCGCGACAATGTGTGCCGAAAGAACTGCCGTATTCAAGGCTGTTTCGCGGGGGGAACGTGATTTTAAGGCTATAGCGATTGTCGGAGGCCTTACGGAAGAGGAAAGGGAGCTTTCGGGCTATGCATATCCCTGCGGAATGTGCAGGCAGGTCCTGTCTGAGTTTGGAAAGCCGGATATGAAGGTTATTGTGGCGAGAACAGCTGAAGATTATAAAGAATTCACATTAGGAGAATTGCTTCCGGAGAGCTTTACGCTGTAATAAAAAAGTGTCATCCCGAACAAAGTTAAGGGTCTTTCTCAGTACATAAGATAAGATTCTTCCTGTCGCTTCGCTCAGAATGACACTTTTTATTTTACCAGAATGTCATCGTGTATAATATTCCTATCAATCCTCCGAAGAAGAGTATGATTGAAGCAATCGCTGCGATGTCCTTGGGGCCTTTGACTTTCTTGTTTGTTGCGGCGTTGGTGTTTGTTGTCGTTGCCGGCTGAAGGTCGTTGTACATACCGAACTGGTTTTGCTGCATATTCGGATCCGCAAAGGAATTAGAGTTTGTCTGAGCGGATTGTCCCGGTTGTCCGAATACATCCGTCATCTCCATATTCAGTACGCTTTGCTTGGGCAGCATGTCGGGACTTACACCTGATGCGGCCATCTTTTCCTTGTTGGATACATTTGCTACGAATACGAAAAGTATGAATGCGCCCACTAGGCATCCGCCGAATATGAGCTTCAGAATTGCTACATGTCCCGTTTTCGCGTCTAGAAAGAGTATATCGTCACCTGACATAACAGTCTCTACACCATCTGCTCTGGCGTCTGAGACAAACTGTGCGAATTCTTTCTTTTCCTTGTAATCCATTTTACGCATCTTGCCTTTTACCGATACTCCGGTGTCCGAGGTTTTGAAAAAACCGTCTTCGGAATTCGTGAATCTGTCTGCAAACTTCTTGTCAGCGCGGACAAAGAGCATCTGCGTTCCGTAATCGTTGAATACTGCGAAATAGTACTCGTTTCCGGTCGGGATAAGGTTCATGGTATGCTTCATGGTAAGAAGAAGCTCTGTTCCCACATAGAAGTACCCGTCGATGTATTCTCCGTTCTGGGGCGCTTCGGTAAAGTTTGATGATAGCTTTTTTGCTCCGCCGAGTCCGATAAGGCTTATAATTGCCGTTGCGATATAAGCGATTACCAGTCCGCCGAGCAGTATGATTGCAAATATACCGCCGGCCTTGCTATTTCCTTTTTTCTTCATGTTTCTCCTCCTAAGATAAAATTCCAAAACATAATAACATATTCATAAAGAATATGAAAGTCTGTTTGTAAAAACATTTAAAGGGTAGTATAATCACTTTATATGCAGCAAAAGGAGTTGGAATCAGTTTTATGAAAATCTCAATCTGTTGTGTCGGGAAGATTAAAGAGGCGTACCTGAAAGCGGCCATAGAAGAATATTCCAAGAGATTATCCAGATATTGTAAGCTTGAGCTCGTGGAGGTAGCGGACGAGAAAACCAACGAGAGATCTACCGAGACGGAGGATGCCATTATTAAGGATAAGGAAGGCGAAAGGCTGTTAAAGCGTATTGATGAGGGCGCTTATGTTATTGCCCTTGCGATAGACGGAGAGAGCCTGTCCTCCGAAGATTTGGCTAACAGATTAGACAAGCTTGGCGTAAGCGGAGAGAGTCATATTGTGTTTGTGATAGGAGGTTCTATCGGGCTTTCAGAAGAGGTATTAAGAAGAGCGGATATGAAGCTTTCGTTTTCCAAGATGACATTTCCGCATCAGCTGATGAGAGTTATCCTTTTGGAGCAGATATATCGCTCCTACAGGATAATAAACGGAGAGCCATATCATAAGTAATAAAACGGGAGGTAAAACAAGGTGGGAGTTAAGAGAAAAACGAAGATAATAAGCTTCAAGGTTACGGCGATGATAATGGCACTTTGTATGGCGCTTTCACTCTGTGTTACATTCGGAAAGCCGATTGAAGCAAAGGCAGACGGCTTGTCCATATCGGGAGCAAGGGAGACCATGCTTTCCATGAAAGCGCAGTATCCGGAGGGAATGCACTGGACAAATGACAACTTTTATGCCTGGAAGGGAGGGTACTTCTCAGGCGGCTATGGCTGCGCGGGCTTTGCATTTCTCTTAAGCGATGCAGTGTTCGGGGATATAAAGTGCGTGATAGATAAAGATTATACTCATGTAAGAGTCGGCGATATCGTAAGACTCAATAATGACACCCACTCTGTTATTGTCCTGAATGTATATGAAGACTATGTAGTCGAGGTTGCGGAGGGAAATTATAACAGTTCGATACACTGGGGCAGAATTATAGACCTTAAGAACACGGGCTTTACATATCTTATGACTCGTTGGCCGGAGGGCTCCTATAACGAAGAACCGACGATAATTGAGCCGGAGCCTGAGCCGGAACCCGATCCCGAGCCTATCATGATAACTCAGAGCATGATAGCAGCTATACCGGATTGCACCTATACAGGCAAAGAGATTATTCCTTTTATTTCTGTAAAGGACGGTACTAAAATCCTTAAGGAAGGCGAGGATTACCTGGTTGAATTCGTGGATAATGTTGACACGGGAGTTGCAGCCGTATTTGTTTTCGGACAGGGCTTCTATTACGGATATGCATACAGAACCTTCAATATAGTTAAGGATGCGACGCCTACAGCGGATATTAGCTATCGCACTTATGTGCAGACCTACGGCTGGACGCCTTTTGTAAAGGATAAGAGCACCTCGGGAACCTATGCCCAGGGAAAACGGTTGGAGAGCCTGCAAATTAAGCTTACGAAGAAGGATGTATCCGGAGGTGTCACCTACAGGACTTACGTGCAGACCTATGGTTGGACACCTTGGGTTGCAAACGGAGCCAATTCCGGAACCAAGGGAGAGGCTAAGAGACTTGAAGCAATGCAGGTAAAGCTTACCGGAAATATGGCAAATAAGTATGATGTTTATTACCGCGTTCACGCACAGACCTACGGCTGGCTTGGTTGGGCCAAGAACGGAGCGACTGCAGGTACCGCAGGACTTGCCAAGAGACTTGAGGCTACACAGATTGTTCTTGTGAAAAAGGGTGGTAAGGCTCCCGGAAAGACAACCGGAGCTTATGTGAAGAAGCAATAAATAAAGAACAAAAACGCGAGTAAGTGTCGGACTAAACCGATACCTACTCGCGTTTTTTTCTTTTTTTATTCTTTGTCGTTGAGCATTTTTTTCAGCTCTTTATTGATAAATCTTTTTTGAGCGGGAGAGAGATTCCTGTATCCGTCTATAACATTTCTTTCATCGATAGTGGTTGAATACTCCTTTTGGGAAAGTGAGTCTATAAGGTCGGTAACGGTTTTTCTGTCACCAGAGTCAAGCTTTCGTAAGACTGCTATGATATGCTGCTCCGTAGCGTCAAGCGGGCGTTCTTTAGTGTCGTGGTCGATAAGGTAATCGGATGATACGTTAAAGAAATCAGCCATTTGCTTAAGCATTTTGAATTCGGGTTCTATCACTCCGCGTTCGTAGTTATGAATTGACTGTTGGGTTGTACCGAGTTGTTCGGCGAGCATCGCCTGGCTTAAGCCGCGTTCTTCCCTTAGTTTCTTAAGCTTTTCCATATGTTACCTCCGTACTTTTCAGGTTTTTTGCCCTTTGTTAATGTTAACAATTATATTGTTTATAAGGGGAAAATGTAAAACATAATTATATTGTTACAAACAACAAATAATACTTGTAGGTGTGATAAAAAGACCTTTGTACGTATTATTTTTTTGTTGTTTATTTTGAGGGAATAGGATATACTAAAGGCGACATTAAAAATGAGGAGGTTATAAAGATATGTTACTTTCGGGCTTGGATCCTATTACTCTGGTGATTATAGTCGTTGTCGTGGTTGCCCTTATCGTTCTTGTGTGGGGAATCGGAACCTCAAATGGCATAAAGACACTTGATTTAAAATGTAAAGAGGCTTTGTCGGATATAGATGTTGCGCTGGTGAAAAGGCATGACACGCTGACTAAGCTGGTAGACGTGGTTAAGAGCTATGCGGCTCATGAGAAGGAGACCTTATCGAGCATAGTTTCCTTAAGAAACGGTATGAGCATGGTTGAAAGAAATGCGGCGGCTAATCAGATGACGGATATGTTGAACCGTATAAATGTGCTTGCAGAGCAGTATCCCGAGCTTAAGTCAAGCGAGAATTATAAGCAGCTTCAGAATGCAATAGTGGATACCGAGGAGCATCTGCAGGCAGCGAGAAGACTTTATAATTCCAATGTCAGCGCTTACAACAGAAAGCTGGTTGTATTCCCGAGCAGTATAATAGCCGGAATGGCCGGAGCTGTTCAAAAGCCTTTCTTTGAAGCAGAGGAGAGCAAGCGCGCGGATGTTAAGATGAATCTCTAGAATTATTAAAGGAGTTAAACCTTGGGAATTTATGAGACAATGAAAAAGCTTGAAGAGCTGCGAAAAAAACAAAGGGTATGCGCCGGCGTGCCCTTAGTTTTCTTTATTGGTCTGTTCTTTGCAATCTTTGCGCAAGCGTCGAGTGGAATTTCAAGGCTTGCACCGGTTATTATGCTCGCAGCCTGCGCGGCCCTTATTTACGGATTCACGAAGATGGGTGCCTACAGCAAGGAGTATAAGGCGTTGTACAAGTCGACCTTCGTTACGGGTATTTTGGGCGAGATATTTGACAATGTTTTCTATGACTGGGAGCATGGATTTACAACACAGGCTGTTAATGAATTCGGACTTGTGAAGCTGGGGAACCGTTTTTTTTCCGAGGATTACATAAGCGCAAGCTACAAGGGGATTCATTTTGTACAGGCTGATGTGAAGATACAGTACCACTCGAGTAGCGGCAAGAGTTCTCACACGACCACCTATTTTTCAGGCAGAATGTTTGTGTTCGACAATCCCTTGAAAAAGGTCTTCTCGGTTCAGGCTTTTTCGGATAATTTCAGGTACCGCGCCGGTAATCCTGCCGGTTTTAAGATGAATAAGATAGAGCTCGAGAGTGTGGACTTCAACAGGACATTTGATGTGAAAGCGGTACAGGATATAGATGCGTTTTACATGCTCACACCTCATATGATTGAAAGCCTGATGATGATTAGGAACCGGTACGGCAATGTAGGAGTACATTTCTCGGGAGACAAGATATTTGTCGGTATAAACTGCGGAATGAACGCATTTGACGGGGATATAAAGCGTCCGATAGATTATAATGCAGAGCGCGAGCAGACAAGGAAGGATTCCTTGGTTATTATCAATCTGATCGAAACCTTAAAGCTTATGGTAGATGAGAGTAACTAACAAAAATAAAGAGGAAATGTATAATGATGTATCTTATTCTCCTTGTGGTATTTATAATATTGTCGGTATTCAACCTGTTTTATGTGTACAACAGGTTAGGTAAGTTCTATGTGATAAAAAAGCTTACCGGAGACAGCAGGCTTAAAAAGCTATTGGTTAAGCTTCCTCCTGTCATCGCTATGGCAGTGTGGTGCATATTGAAGCCGATACATGGCTTGATAGCGGTGGTTCATCTGCTTATATTTTGGCTCTTGGCGGAGCTTCTCGGCGGAATCGTAAAAAAAATTACGAAAAAAGAGTCTAAATTATACTGGCAGGGAGTTCTTGCGCTTATCGTTACCGCTGCCTATCTCGGCTCCGGCTGGTATTTTGCGCACCATGTGTACGAAACCGATTATGCGATAACTACGGAAAAAAGCGTTGATGACGGAAGCCTTCGAGTCCTGTTCATAGCAGACTCTCATGTGGGTAGCACCTTTGACGGAGACGGATTTGCGAAGCACATGGAGAAGGCTCAGGAGACCGCTCCGGATATCGTCTTCGTGGTCGGTGATTATGTGGACGACGGTACATCGAAGGAGGATTTGATAAAAAGCTGTGCAGCCCTCGGCAGGATGAAGACTAAGTACGGAGTATACTATGTGTTCGGAAACCACGACAGGGGCTACTATAACAGCAGAGAATACAATGCCGACGATATAATCGCTGAGCTGGAAAAGAACGGCGTAAATGTATTGCTTGACGAAACCGTGCTTGTGGGAGAAAGCTTTTACGTGATAGGAAGGAAGGACCGAAGCTTTAAGGACAGGCTGTCGATGGAGGCCTTGTCCAGGGACTTGGACAAGTCGAAATATATGATTGTGCTGGATCACCAGCCGCATGATTTCGATAACCAAGTAGCAAGCGGAGTCGACCTCGTGCTCTGCGGGCATACCCATGGTGGTCAGATGTGGCCTGTCGGCATAACCGGTGAGCTTTCGGGAGAAAATGAGAAGACCTACGGACTTGAGGAGAGAGGGAATACCACCTTTATCGTGACCTCGGGAATATCCGACTGGGCAATCCCGTACAAGACTGCGGCCATAGCAGAGTATGTAGTGGTTGACATAACTACGCAATAGTATTGATCATAAAAGCTTTAAATAATAGCCTTTTAGGACTTACGAAGTAACAGGCAGCTAAGGATATTGACAGGAAGAATAAATCATGGAGTTTCAGATATTGGATTTTATACAGGAGCATATAAGATGTGGTTTTCTGGACGCAATCCTACCATGGATAACTTATCTTGGTTCGAGCTATGTTATTCTGGTAATTGCCATAGCCTTGATAGCTATCAAGAAGACAAGGAAGATCGGGATAGAGTCCATGGTATCGCTTTTGATAATGCTTATTGTCCTTAATCTGATACTGAAGAATCTCGTCGCCAGGGACCGTCCCTGCTGGAGCAATGACACGATTGATATGCTGGTGAAGGTTCCGAAGGACTATTCCTTCCCTTCGGGGCACAGCGCTTTAGCTGCGATTATGGCAACCATTGTTACCGCCAACAATAAAAAAGCCGGGATACCGGTCATCATTCTTGCGTTGACTGTCATGTTCTCTCGACTTTATCTCTACGTTCATTTCCCGACGGATGTCCTTGCAGGTGCATTAATTGGTTTTGCAATAGCCTTTTCTGTTTTGTTGGCAGAAAGAAAGATTGCGAACAAAGAGAATAATATAGACGGTAATCAACACACAACGGCAAGCCGCCGGTAAAGGACTGACATGGTTTAAAACAGTATGTCCTTAAAACATACTTTCTGCTTTTCTTTTTCGTAGTCCCAGCTATGATATGAGCCGCCCCTGCAGTATTTCTTCTCAGGGCAGGAGGAGCATTTCTCGTTTCGGTCTGAAAGAGGAGTTCTGTAGATCTCAAAGCGATTATTCCATATGTCCGTGAAACTGTCCTTGTAAATGTTACCTTGGATGGATTTAGAGTTTCTCGGTATGTCCAGGCAGGCTGTTACATCTCCGTTTTCGAGTATGCCGGCTACATAAACCCCGGCGTTGCAGAGGAAATACCAGTCGCGGACATCTGCCTCGTAGTCAAGTCCGAGAAAGTGGCAGCAGGAGTACTCAACCGGAAGCAGCAGCTCGCGTTTTTCTTTTATAAAGTTAAGCAGGCGGATATTATCCTCGGGAGTGAGCAGCATGTCAGGGTAATCTAAGGCGCGTCCGATAGGCTCTATGCCGGTTAAGCGCCACTCGTTGATGTCTACCTTATCGAATATCTCGAATAGCCGATCAAGCTCATTTATGTTCTCGTGATTGACTACGGTGGTCACCATTATGGAGGTAAAGCCGCCTACATCGATAAGGTTTTCGATTCCCTTCATGGCCCTTTCAAAACCACCCTTGCAGCGTCTGTAGCGGTCGTGTGTCTCGGGCAGGCCGTCTATGCTGATGGATATTCCGCGCATCCCGGTTTCGCGAAGCTTTTCGGCAACTTCATGAGTTATGAGAGTTCCGTTTGAAGTCATGCCCCAGCCCATGCCGAGCTCCTTGATATAAGAGGTAAGCTCAAAAAAGTCCTTTCGAAGCAGAGGTTCGCCTCCTGTGAGGGCAATAAGCACATCCTTGCCGAAATTTGCCTTAACCTCGTCAAGTATTTTCTTGTAATCTTCTAAGGGAAGTCCATCGGGCAGGTTCGCATCGCAGCTTGAACCGCAGTGAAAACAGGACTCGTTGCACTTTAACGTGAGCTCGAAAAAAAGCTGCCTCAAGCGAGGCGCTTTACACAGCTTTTCGTGATACTCGGCGAGAGTATCAAGGTTTTTAAGTTTTATCTCTTCTTTGCTTAGTTTCAAGCCTTATTCCTCCGTAAATGCCTCAGGCGGACCGTAGACTGTGGGGATAATGTTATCTTCAATCTTCGAATTCTTTTTGTCTTTTGTATTTTTTTCCGTTGTCTCTTCTGTAGTTTCTTCGGTATCGGTTCCGCCATATAAACCAAAGTCCTCGGGAGGACCGTACACATCCTCAAGGACATTATCCTCGGTTGTGATTTCGGTAGCGGTAAAATCCTCCGGAGGTCCGTACACGGCTTCCTGGATATTGTCTTCTGTAGTGGTAACGGCCTCTGTCGGAGGTCCGTACACGGTGGTCAGAAGATTATTCTCGGTAGAAGCCTCCGTCGGCGGCCCATATACATTCGGCTCTCTGTTGTTGCCACACCCCGTCGCACTGAAAAGCACCGACGACGCAAGCCCGATTAACATGGCCTTTTTCCTGGTTATCTTCATAGCAAGCTCACCTCCTTATAGTTTGTAGATATCTATCGAAATCTTATCAAAAATTAAGTAGATATACAAGAGTATATTTGTTATAATACAAGTAGATTTGACTATGCTGAACTGCAAAACAGATTATAAAAAGATTCTTCAGGCTGAAGCCCTCGGAATGACGCTTAAAGTGTCATCCCGAGCGTCGCGAAGGGTCTTATGGGGAGATGAATATGGCAGCGGAGATATACGAAGCGTCCTTTTATATGGTTGCGTTTTTTATTGTGTTTTCTGCGCTCCTTTTTCAGAAAATCGACGGTTCGAATGACAAGCCTCAGAGCAGGCTTTATTCATGGCTGCTGATAGATGTAATGATAAGCTCCTTATGCGGAGTAATCACATCTTTTACAAGATACGTTGCTCCGGGCAATCCGATAGCTGCCGGAGTTCATGAACTTGTAAAACTCTTTTATTTCGTGTCTCATACTGCGCTTGCCCCCATGTTCCTGGTATATGTACGACTTGTGAGCGGAGCTGTCTACAGAAAAAAAACTATCTTTGTAAAGGCTTACCTGCTGTTTTTTGTGGTTGCGGAGGCATTGCTTTTCACGAATCCTTTTACAAGGTGGATTTATACCTTCGATGAAGATTATGTGCTGAAGCGCCAGTGGGGAGAGACTATTATTTACATCTCTTCGTTGTTCTACCTTCTTACGGCTTTATTCCATCTTATGAAATTCTGGTATTCGATAAATAACAGGCGCCGTCTGGCGATGATTATCGCCTTTGTCATGACGGTTGTCGGCGTGGTTATTCAGCTGCTGTTCCAGAACCTCAATCTTGAGCTTGCCTTTGAGGCGCTTGCTTTGGTCGGTATCTTTCTTGCGGTTGAAAAGGAGGACGACAGAGTGGATCCCGAGGTGGGAACCTACCTTCGCGCGGCTTTGAGAGCTGACCTTGATAATTATTTCAAGCTCGACAGAAGCTTTGAAGTTTTGTGCCTGCGTGTTACCAACTGTGACGCCGCGGCAAGCGCGTCGGGAATAGTCGTAAATGACGAGATTATGCGCATGGTGGCCCAGTACCTTCAGGTTATTGCGCGAAGTTATCAGATATACAGGTCGTCCGCGAATTCATTTATGATACTTTATGATAGGATAGACCGGGAACCGGAGATGCTTATTGACCGCTTTTCAAAGCAGTGGCTTTATAACGGAAATGAGATTTACCTTTCTATGGTTATCCTTTCGGCCAGGGTTCCGGGTGAGCTTTCAAGCGCAGAGGAGATAATGCTTTTGGCTGATGCGGATCTTCCTGACGAATGGGAAAAGAGGCTGGTTCACGAGCCTCTTAACGCGCCGGTTATAAGGAATGAAAACCTCGCTCTTATCAAGCGAGAAAGACTTATAGCCGAGGCGTTAAAAAGGTGCATAGCCGATAATGACTTCCAGATCTATTACCAGCCGGTTTACAGGATAAGCGATAGGAACGTGGTTGCGGCAGAGGTAACCCTGAGGATGAATGACGATGATCTCGGAGAGGTCTTGAGCGAGGAGTTCATGCCCATAGTGGTGGAGCAGGGCATGACCTCGGACATGGGCAACTTCCTTATCGACAGACTGTGCCTGTTTTTGAGCAGCGGTATTCCCACCGAGCTCGGACTGAAATTCATCAATATGTCTCTTCCGAGCGACGAGATCATGGAGCCGGATTTCATAAAGACGCTTATGGAAAATGTAAAGAAGTATGAGGTTGAACCCTCGAACATAAATATCTCCGTGTATGAGACCTACAACCGCGTGAGATACGAGCAGCTCGAGGAGGTGTTGAAGCGCCTTAAGGATATAGGCTTCAGGCTTTCGATAGAGGGGTACGGCACCGGCTACGCCAATCTGTTTGCGTTCTTTGACTTGGGCTTCGATGAGGTTCATATCGATACGGGCACTATGCTTAAGCAGTCGGGGAAGGAAAGGAATCTGACCATCTTAAGGAACAGTATCTATATGATCAAGGAGATGAAGAGGGAGATACTTGTCAAGACTATCGCCGGATTAAAGGACATAGAGGAGATGGAGAAGCTCGGGGCTGATTATTTCGAGAGCAGTTACTATTCGGATGCAGTAAGCCAGAATGAGTTCATATCTATCCTTCGTATAACCGAGAGCGCAAGAATGGATGAGCAGAGGGCAAGAGCGGGCAGCGAGGCAAAGTCCAGCTTCCTTGCGAATATGTCCCACGAGATAAGAACTCCTATCAATGTAATTCTCGGTATGAACGAGATGATTTTGAGGGAGAGCGTCAACGACACGGTTATCGGCTACGCCCGTGATATAGAAAATGCGGGGCGCGGTCTTCTTGCGCTGATTAACGATATCCTCGATTTCTCGAAGATTGAGGCCGGAAGCATGGAGATAAACGAGGCCGAGTATGAGCTCGGAAGCTTAATCCGTGATGTGGCCAGCATGATTACCGTAAGGAATGCGGAAAGCCCTGTGGAGTTCAAGCTTTCGGTGGATGAAAAGCTTCCGAAGAAGCTTTACGGAGACGAGCTGCGTATCAGGCAGATACTCCTTAATCTTCTCGGTAATGCATATAAGTATACCAAGCAGGGCTTTGTAAAGCTAACCGTAAGGGGGAAGGTATCGGGTGACGGCATAAGACTAAAGTTCCTTGTTACCGATACCGGCATGGGTATAAAAAAGAGCGATATGGGAAGGCTCTTCGGTACATTTCAGAGGCTTGATATGGACAAGAACAAGACAGTTGAGGGAACCGGTCTCGGCCTTGCCATAACGAGAAATCTCTTAAGCCTTATGAATGGCAAGATAGATGTTGAGAGTGAGTACGGTAAGGGTTCGAAGTTTATAGTTATCCTTCCGCAGAAGATAGTGGATGCAGGACCGGTGGGCGAGATCGAGCTGCATGAGCAAAAGAGGGAGGATAAGTCACACGGAAAGGACGACGCATCATTTACGGCTAAGAATGCAAGAATACTCTGTGTGGATGATACCTCGCTCAACTTAAAGGTTATAGAGAGGCTCCTTGCGAGAACCGGACTTACTATAGATACGGCTATTTCCGGAGAGGAGGGCCTGAAGCTTATCGAAAAGAGTCTTGAGGAAAACAAGCTTTACGATCTGGTGCTGCTTGATTACCGTATGCCTGTTATGGATGGTGTAGAGGCCTTAAAACGCATAAAGGCTATAGAGGATGAGCGGATTAAAGGCATGCCTGTCATAGTACTCACGGCTAATGCCATATCCGGAGCAAGAGAGAAGTTCTTGGAGGATGGCTTTGACGATTATCTTACCAAGCCTGTTGAGCCTAAGATGCTCGAAAGCGTGATCTTAAAATACCTCCCGCCGGAGAAGATAGATGAGGCAGGCACGGTACATACAGAAGAGAATAAGCCGGATAAGCAGACCGAACCGCTTGTTCGGAATTCCGGCGGTCTGATAATCAATGACGTGCTTCCTCAGGGACTCTATGAGATACCCGGGTTAGATGTGAACAAGGGTCTTGAATTGAGCGGGGATGCAAAGGACTATATGGAATTCCTGTCTATATTCGATGCAGCTTCCGACACCGATAAACAGATTCTGATTGACCTTCAGTCCGCGGGAAATGTAACCGGACTTAAGGGTAAGCTTCATTCACTTAAGAGTACTCTGGGAGTTATAGGCGCAACGGAGCTTTCTAAGGAGGCGGGTTACCTCGAGAATGAGGGAACGGCTTATGATATGAAGGGCAGGCTTGATAAGTTTGTCAATGCATTTACGGTGGTGGCAGAGGGCTTAAAGAAGGTTCTTCACGAAGAGGAGGATGAAGCTTCAAAGAAAAGCATATCCGAAAGCACCTATGCCGAGGCGCTCTTTGCGATAAAGGCCTGCGCCGCCGATATGGATTACGAGACCATAAGCTTTATGATAAGTGAATTAAAGAGCTACAGCCTTGATGACGAAAAAAAGGCTATGGTTGATGAGCTTGACCGCCTGGCTGCGGCAATCGACTGGACCGGAATTGAGACACTTCTGGCGGACAAAGGAGGTGTGGGCATATGAATACCATAGACTACCTTAATATGTCTGCGTTTTACATAGGAGCGATACTTGTGTCCGCGTTCTGCATCATCTACACCCTGATGCAGAAAAATGTAGGTAAGGTACATAACAATATATTTATTACGGCCTTAGGCAGTCTTATTCTCTCGGCGGTATGCGATATGTTTGGTATAGTTTTAAGGGCTTATGCGCCCGATTATGCAGCCTGTGCAAGGGGAGCTTTCGTTGTGGATTCGCTTTACTTTGTACTGCACAATCTGCTTGCGGTGGCGCTTTGCTACTATGCGCTCTTTGCAAGCGGCGCATATTACAGTTTGACGAAGAAGCGGCACATTGCCTTTATGCTACCCTTTGCCATAGCTGAGCTTATAGTACTGATCAATCCTTTTGTTCACGTATTGTTTAAATATGACGGCAATTATGGTTTTGTCAGGGGCGGCGCGGAAGTGTTCATCTACATGGCGGGAGCTTTTTATGTATGTGTTGCCGTGTATTATCTGATATTTAAATGGTCGGGTTCGAGCGTGAAGAGGAAGAGGATGCTTATCGTTGCATTTTCGGCAACCGTGATCGGAATAGTGGTTCAGCTTGTCACCGACCATATGAAGACCGAGCTCTTTGCGGAGTCCATAACCTTTATGGGCGTTATGCTCTCGGTTGAATATGAGGGCGACCTGATGGATGTGTTGACCGGAGTGTATAACAAAAGGGCGCTCACACAGCAACTTGATAACTTTATATCCACGGGTTACCCCTTCTATGTGATGGTAATCAAGATCTTTGCTACCGGTTGGTACGGTGTAAATGATCCCGAGAAAGAGCTTAAAATTCTGTCTGAATATCTGACGGGCTTGTATCCGAGACATATGATATATAAGTCGGGCACGGATTCAATGACGGTTATGAGTTACCGCGGAGAGCAGGAGAAGCTTGCAGAGGATGTGGAGCGTTGGGTCAGAAGAAGACCCTCGCCGATAAATGCAGTGCTTATGGAGGCGCAGTCTCCGGGGAATATAGCCTACACAGAGGATGTGTTCGCAATGTGCGAGTGTCACTTTGAGAATGTGGCGCCCGGGGCGATTATAAGGGGAGAGAAGCTGGAACCCGTACTTAAGAGCGCGCAGATTGTGCGCGCTTTGGAGAGAGGCATAAGGGACAATCGTTTCGAGGTGGTGTACCAGACTATATGGTCTGCGAAGACCATGAGGGCCAGCGCTGCGGAAGGCTTGGTAAGGCTTAACGACAATAAGCTGGGACTGCTGTTCCCGCGGGAGTTTTTAAATGAGGCGGAGAGATACGGCTTCATTGACAGGATAGGAGATATAACCTTAAGAGACGTATTTGCCTTCTTAGAGAGCGGAAGCCCGCAGGAAAAAGGCTGGAGATACATCAACATCAACCTGTCGGCGGCACAGTGCTTAAAGCCGGGATTTGTAAAACAGATAAGAGACTTGGTTGAGACCTATGACATCAATCCTTCGTGTATATGCTTTGAGATAGCGGAGTCCGCAGCCTTAGGCGACTACAGCGCGCTTGCCGAAGTGGTAAGACAGCTTAAGATGAATGGCTTCCTGTTCTCCATGGAGGGCTACGGTATAGGCAGCTCGAATATGTACGCGGCTTTTGCGCTTGAGTTTGATATCATCAAGATTGATAAGAGCCTGATTAAAGCCGCTACGGAGAGCGATGCCGGACGAATCATCCTCGAGAATACCGTGAGGATGCTTAAGGAGCTCAACCAGACCATTGTGGCGGTGGGCATAGAAAATAAAAGACAATTTGAATATGTGGCCGGACTTGGTGTGGAGTACATGCAGGGATATTATCTATCATCGCCACTGCCGAAAAATGTTCTGTGATTATACATATTTATACTTGAACAGATGGCCGAAAAATGTTAATCTAAAGGTTGATACAGGAGGACATCAACATGATGGGTAAAGTTCTTATAATCAGCAAGGGTGAGACCTTCATGGTGGTTACCATGAAGAAGGCTCTTAAGAGCGCAGGCTACGAGGTAGAGAGCTGCGCCATGACGCCGAGGCTTGTTAATTCAAGCAAAGCGGGAGTAGATATGTTCGTACTCTATGTGGATGAGGGCAATGAGCCCGATCCCGAGGTACTTGTAATATTAAGAGAATTGTCTGTGTCGTCAGGCAAGAAGGTAATAGTGATCGCATCATCCGAGGATTTGAGGATAATCAAGCAGACGGTGCCTGACTCAAATCTTGCGGCAACCTTTGTGCGTCCCTTCGATGTACACGGGTTTGTGAACAAGTTAAATGAGCTAAGCCGCGCAGACAAGGTGGAGAAGAAGAACGTTCTTATCGTTGATGATGATGTTACCTATCTTAAGATGGTTAACAAATGGCTCGCGGACGATTACAAGGTTTCGGTTGTGAGCTCCGGCCTGCAGGCTATCCAGTGGCTTGCCAAGAACAAGGCGGACCTTATCATACTCGATTATGAGATGCCTGTGGCAAACGGCTCGAGCATATACGAGATGCTTAAGAGCGAACCGCAGACAGGAGAGATACCGATTATGTTCCTTACCGGAAAGAATGACATGGAGAGCATTAAGACGGTGCTCGCATTAAAACCCGAACGTTATCTGCTCAAGTCAATCGGAAAGGAAGCGTTACTTGATGAACTCGATAACTTCTTTTCGGGAAGAGAATAACGATTAATTGACGATAATTCAGTGGCAATGTAATAAATGGCCCGGCTCCCGGACATATTTTTTCTAAAGGATATTGTGATACCCTCAGAAAAAAAACATGATCCTCGCGTCGGGTTTTTATGTTGTTGAATAGATGCTGCCGAATTATCTGTAAACGGTTTAATCTATGTTTTTTAGTTGTTATATTTCAAAGTATTTTCACAAGTTTTCCTTGACATTACTGTGTTAAAGTGTTAGATTAGCAAGTATGAATTAGCACTCGATTTTGGTGAGTGCTAATAGTTGAAGAGAATAAGGGGGCGAACGAATGGAGCTTGATGACCGCAAGAGTACTATCCTCAAGGCGATCGTTTCAAACTACCTCGAGACAGGAGAGCCTGTCGGTTCACGAACCATATCCAAGATGAGCGACCTTGGTCTTTCATCCGCCACCATAAGAAATGAGATGGCAGACTTGGAGGAGCTCGGGTACATAGTCCAGCCACATACCTCGGCAGGGCGAATTCCCACCGACGCCGGTTACCGCTTCTATGTCGACAGACTTATGGAAGAAAAGGTAGAGGTCGAGGAGGAGAGAGGCGCGCTGCTCGAAAGAGTTGACAGGATGGAGGTACTCTTAAAGCAGGTCGCGCGAGTGCTTGCCTCGAACACGAATTACGCGACGCTGGTTACGGCGCCGGACTACAAGAAGACGGTAAAGTTCATACAGCTTTCGCTGGTGGATGCGTCAAATCTTCTTGCGGTAATCGTGGTTGACGGCAATATCATCAAGAACCAGATGATACACTTAAATGTACTCCTGGATAACGAGGATGTTCTTAAATTCAATATTCTGCTTAATACCTTTCTTCAGGGAGCATCTCTTGAGGATATAAACCTCGAGATGATACAGGAGATGAAAAAGCAGTCGGGTGAATATGCGGACATCTTAGACCACATATTCCAGGGTATAACAGAGGCGATACATGAGGCGCAGGAGATAGACATCTACACCAGCGGCTCGACGAATTTTCTCAAGTATCCCGAGCTTGCCGATGTGGAAAAGGCAAGCGGGCTGCTGGAAACCTTTGAAGACAAGGAGGAGCTCAACGCGATTATTCGTGAGACGGAAGCAGAGGGAGACAACTCGGGGATACAGATTTATATAGGAGACGAATCACCTGTACAGAACATGAAAGATTGCTCACTCGTCACAGCAACCTATCAGATGCCTGAAGGAGCAAAAGGCCGGATAGGCATAATCGGTCCTAAGAGGATGGATTACAAAAAGGTTGTGAGTACCTTGAAGAATCTGACGATAGAGCTTGATGATATATTCAAAAAATCCAGAGAGGTGACGAATGATGAGTGAAAAGAAAAAGGCAGAGAGGAGCCCAGACGAGCAGGTTGAAGAGATTAAGATCACGGATGCCGGCGAGGCCGAGGGCACCGATGTCAAAATCGATGAGGTAAAGGAAGTCAAGGACGCCTCGTCACCGGATGCCGAAGAGGCACGTCCGAAGCCCGTTCCAAAGGGAAGCCGGAGAGGTTCAAAGTCGATGCAGCTTGAGATCGACAGGCTGAAGGAGCTTGCAGCGGGAAATGAGGAGAAGTACAAGAGACTTCTTGCCGAGTTTGAGAACGCAAGACAGAGACATGAGAAAGAGTCCCTAAAGCACTATGACATAGGTGCAAAGGAGGTGCTTGAGAAGCTGCTTCCGGTGGTGGACAATTTTGAAAGAGCTCTTGATACCGTACCCGAGGAGGATAAGAACAGAGCCTTCGAACAGGGTATAGACAAGATATATAAGCAGATGATGTCAGCCTTTGATGACATAGGGGTTGCGCCGATGAACGCAGTCGGCAAGTACTTCGACCCCGAATTCCACAACGCGGTAATCCACATAGAGGATGAGAACGTGGGCGAGAACATCATCGTTGAGGAGATGCAGAAGGGATATATGTACAAGGATCAGGTTTTAAGGCATGCAATGGTAAAGGTTGCTAATTGACATTGAGTACTTAACGAGAACAAGTCGAAGACACAGTTCGAGTTTAGTACGAAAGTCGTCACCGATACTTAACGAAAGCAAGCCGAAGGCGCAGCTTGAGTTTAGTAGAGCGTGACATACAATAAAAAAAACAAGCGCGAGCGAAGCGAGCATTTGTTTTTCGCGGCGCGATACCGAGCAGGCGGTCTGCGAAGCAGACATTGAGTCGCGAAGCGACGGGCCTGCGAGGGATAAAATGTAGATTATTAAAATAATTATATGGAGGAAAATACAATGGGAAAGATTATAGGAATTGACTTAGGAACAACAAATTCATGCGTAGCAGTTATGGAAGGTGGTAAGCCTGTAGTTATCACCAATGCCGAGGGTTCAAGAACAACGCCCTCAGTTGTAGCATTTACAAAGTCCGGTGAGCGTGTAGTCGGCGATGCAGCAAAGCGTCAGGCCGTTACCAACGCTGACAAGACCATATCTTCAATCAAGAGACATATGGGTTCTGACTACAGAGTAGAGATAGATGGCAAGAAGTATTCACCGCAGGAGATAAGCGCGATGATCCTTCAGAAGCTTAAGGCTGATGCCGAGGGTTACATCGGTGAGAAGGTAACAGAGGCGGTTATCACTGTTCCGGCTTACTTCACAGACTCACAGAGACAGGCTACAAAGGATGCAGGTAAGATCGCAGGTCTTGATGTAAAGCGTATCATCAACGAGCCTACAGCCGCAGCTCTTTCATACGGTCTCGACAACGAGGATGAGCAGAAGATCATGGTATACGACCTTGGTGGTGGTACATTTGATGTATCTATCATAGAGATCGGCGAGGGTGTTATCGAGGTTCTTGCAACAGCCGGTGATAACAAGCTCGGTGGTGATGACTTCGATAACGCTATAACAGATTATATGCTTGCAGAGTTCAAGAAGGCCGAGGGTATCGACCTTTCAACAGATAAGATGGCTATGCAGAGATTAAAGGAAGCAGCAGAGAAGGCTAAGAAGGAGCTTTCATCAGCTACCACAACCAACATCAACCTTCCTTTCATCACAGCTAACCAGGACGGTCCTAAGCACTTTGACATGGACCTTACAAGAGCAAAGTTCGATGAGCTTACGGTACATCTTGTAGAGAAGACCAGAGTTCCCGTTGAGACAGCTCTTAAGGATGCAGACCTTACAGCCAAGGATCTTGATAAGGTTCTTCTCGTAGGCGGTTCAACCAGAATCCTTGCGGTACAGGCTATGGTTAAGCAGATCACAGGCAAGGAGCCTTTCAAGGGTATCAACCCGGATGAGTGCGTTGCAATCGGTGCTTCCATCCAGGGTGGTAAGCTTGCGGGAGATGCCGGTGCGGGTGAGATCCTTCTTCTCGATGTAACACCGCTTACACTTTCTATCGAGACCATGGGTGGTATAGCTACACACCTTATTGAGAGAAATACAACCATTCCTACCAACAAGAGCCAGATATTCTCGACAGCTCAGGATAATCAGGATGCGGTTGATATCAACATAGTACAGGGCGAGCGTGAGTTCGCAAGAGATAACAAGAGCTTAGGCCGTTTCAGACTTGACGGTATCGCTCCGGCAAGAAGAGGCGTTCCTCAGATCGAGGTTACATTCGATATCGATGCTAACGGCATCGTAAATGTATCTGCTAAGGATCTCGGTACAGGCCGTGAGCAGCATATCACCATCACATCCGGCACATCTCTTTCGGATGAGGATATCGAGAGAGCAGTTAAGGAGGCAGCAGAGTACGAGGCAGCCGACAAGAAGCGTAAGGAAGGCATCGAGGCAAGGAACGACGCCGATGCACTCGTATTCCAGACAGAGAGAGCTCTTTCGGATGTGGGCGACAAGATCTCGGGCGCTGACAAGACCAAGGTTGAGGCAGACCTTAAGGCATTGAAGGATATAATCGAGGCTACAGATCCCGACACCATGACAGACTTCGACGTAGAGAAGATCAAGGCAGGCAAGGAGACTCTTATGCAGAGCGCTCAGGCACTCTTCTCAAAGCTTTATGAGCAGAACGGCCCGGGAGCTAATGCAGGTACAGGCACAGGCACACCTAATTTCTCGGATGACGACGTAGTTGATGCAGACTTTAAAGAAGTTTAATTCGGAAGATTAATTCGAAAGATTAATTCCGGTGTAATCAAGTGTTGACGGTATAGAAATTAGAGGGTGATACGATGGCAGATAAAAGAGATTATTATGAGGTCTTAGGCGTCGAAAAGGGCGTATCTGAGTCCGACCTTAAAAAGGCATACCGTAAGGTTGCAAAGAAATACCACCCGGACACCAATCCCGGTGACGAGGAGGCCGCCGAGAAGTTTAAGGAGGCAGCTGAGGCTTACGCAGTGCTTTCGGATCCAGAGAAGCGCGCAAAGTATGATCAGTTCGGTCATGCTGCATTTGAGCAGGGTGGCGGAGGCGGAAGTCCGTTCGACTTTAACTTCGCTGATATGAGCGACATCTTCGGAGATATCTTCGGAGATATGTTCGGAGGTGGTTCTCGTCAGAGAGCCTCTAACGGTCCTATGCGTGGCGCCGATATAAAGACAACCATGCGTGTAAGCTTTACCGAGGCTGTGTTCGGTACACAGCAGGAGATAGAGCTTCCGCTTAAGGATGAGTGTAACGTGTGTAACGGTACCGGCTCGCAGCCGGGACACCAGCCCGAAACCTGCGGTAAGTGCGCAGGTAAGGGACAGGTTGTGTACACACAGCAGTCTCTCTTCGGCATGGCAAGAACCATACAGAGCTGTCCGGATTGCGGCGGTTCGGGAAAGATCATCAAGTTCAAGTGCTCGAACTGTGCGGGTACCGGTTATGTAAAGAGCAAGAAGCGCATACAGGTTGCGGTTCCCGCAGGTATAGATAACGGTCAGAGCATCCGTATCAGAGGAAAGGGCGAGCCCGGTATCAATGGCGGCGAGCGCGGAGATCTTCTTGTGACTATCTTAGTAGACAGAGATCCCGTATTCCAGAGACAGGATTACGATTTGTTTTCTTCGGAGCCAATCAGCTTCACACAGGCTGCTCTCGGCGGAAGGATAACCGTAAATACCATAGACGGTCCTTACGAGCTTGATATCAAGGCAGGTACACAGACCGATACCAAGGTTAAGCTTAAGGGTAAGGGTGTTCCTACATTAAGGAACAAGAATCAGAGAGGCGATCATTATGTAACGCTTGTTGTACAGGTTCCGGACAAGCTTACCGAGGAACAAAAGAGCATACTTCACCAGTATGCCGCTGTTTCCGGAGTTGAGGTAAGAGCGGCTACCGACCAGCCTGCAGGAACAGGTTCGCTGTTCGGCGATCACAAGAGGAAAAAGGGATTTAAGAAAGGTCTATAATAATATATGAAGTGGACAAAGCTTGAAATTATGACCACCACCGAGGCTTCGGAGCTCATCAGCTTTTACCTTGAGGAGCAGGGCATAGGCGGTGTGATGATAGAGGATAATGTGCCACTCACCGATGAGGAACTGTCCGAAATGTATGTGGATATTCCGCTTGCTAAAGGCGCAGATGACGGCAAGGCAACGGTATCATGCTTTTTAGACGACAGCTTCGACATAGATTCTGTTAAGGCGGGTATAGCGGATGAGCTTATCCGCCTTAAAGAATTTACGGATGTGGGTGAGGGAAGAATTGAGATTTCGGAAACCGAGGACAAGGACTGGATGAACGCATGGAAGGATAACTTCAAGCCCTTCCGAGTGGCGGACAATATGATTATCAAGCCCACATGGGAAGAAAAGCCTGAGGATGCAAAGCCGGATGATATAATCATAGAAATAGATCCGGGAGCTGCCTTCGGAACAGGCTCGCACGAGACAACAAGGCTGTGCATAGGACTTTTGAAGAAGTATTTGAAACCCGGAGACAGTCTGCTTGATGTGGGCACGGGCTCGGGTATACTTGCCATAGCGGGAGTGAAGCTCGGCGCATCCTTTGCTCACGGCTCCGATGTGGATGAGGTGGCGGTAAGGGCTGCCGAGGAGAATGCTTTGTCTAATGGGTTAAACAGTGATTGGATAAGCTTCTCGCATGGCAATCTTTTGTCTGTTGTTGACGATTCATACAGTATAGAGAAGAATAAAAAAGAAGTAAGCTGTGAGGAGTCTGCGCGGCGGATACTCCTTGCCAACGGCGGCTACAAGTATGACGTGGTTGTGGCGAATATCCTTGCGGATGTGATAATCGCCTTAAGCGGAGCAGTGGCTCCGTTTATTAAGGACGGCGGTACATTTATTGTGTCGGGGATACTTACCGAGCGCGCCGGGGATGTGAAGAAGGCTTTAAAGAAGAACGGCTTTAAGGTTATCGACGAGGAGGCACTCGGTGAGTGGACTGCGATAGCGTGTGAAAGAGCTTAGTTTTAGGAGGAAATAAAGATGATTAAGGTAGACATATTATCAGGATTTTTGGGAGCAGGTAAGACAACGCTTATTAAGAAGCTTATCGATCAGGCGTTCAAGGGTGAGAAGCTTGTGCTCATCGAGAATGAGTTCGGTGAGATAGGAATTGACGGCGGATTCCTGAAGGATGCAGGCGTTGAGATTACCGAGATGAACTCGGGCTGTATCTGCTGTACGCTTGTCGGTGACTTCGGCGAGGCGCTTAAGAAGGTTGCGGAGCAGTTTACTCCTGACAGGGTTATAATCGAGCCCTCGGGCGTGGGCAAGCTCTCGGATGTGATCAAGGCCGTGACCGATGTGCAGGAGCAGGCCGGGGTTGTGATCAACAGCGCGACTACTGTAGTAGACGTAAAGAAATGCAAGATGTATATGAAGAATTTTGGAGAGTTTTTCAACAACCAGATAGAGAGCGCTGGTACGATCGTGCTTTCAAGAACCCAGGAGGTAAGCGAGGCTAAGATCAACGAGGCAGTTGCCATGATCAAGGAGCACAATGCTACCGCACAGATAATCACTACTCCGTGGGAGCAGATTGAGGGTAAGGTTATCTTGGATGCTATGGAGGGCTGCAATACTCTTGATGACTTCATAAAGGATGCAATCGAGATAGCAAAGAAGCACCAGGAGGAGCATGAGCACGAGCATCATCATCACCATGATCATGATGAGGACGGACACGAGCATCACCACCACGACCATGATGAGGACGAGCATGAGCATCATCACCACCACGATCATGATGAGGAGGAGCATGAGCACGAGCATCATCATCACCACGATCATGATCACGATGAGCATGACCATCATGAGCACCACTATGATGAGAATGGTGTATGCAGCTGCGGTCACCATCATCACGATCATGACGGTCATCATCATGCGGATGATGTATTTACAAGCTGGGGTGTTGAGACCGCCAAGAAGTACAGCGAGGAAGAACTAAAGGATATCCTTCAGGAGCTTTCTCAGGATGCCGTATCCTACGGTATCATCCTCCGCGCCAAGGGCATGGTTCCCGACGAAGCAGGAGTATGGCATCAGTTCGACTTAGTTCCAGGTGATTACGAAGTAAGGACAGGCTCTGCAGATGTTACCGGAAAGCTGTGCGTAATAGGCAGCCAGTTGAAGGAAGAAGCTATAAAAGAATTGTTCAAGCTGTAATTAATAAAGATTCTTCGCTTCGCTCAGAATGACACCGAATATGATTACAGTGTTATATTTAAGAGCTTAGCAACATATATTCCGACAATAACCAGCAACCCGAGCGTATATATTTAAGTTAAGCAGGCCGCTGTACGACGTCCGTTCTTAGCGGGCGTCCTTTGACCGCTTAGAACGGTTACGTCGTACAACGGAGTGCGAACGTCCTGCGTACTTAACATATATGCGTGACGGTTGCGTCACTAAGACAGGAGTAATATTATGGGACCATCAAGTAAGCAGCCGGTAGACGAAATCCCGGTGTACATGTTTCTCGGTTTTTTGGAGAGCGGCAAGACAACCTTCGCAAAGGAGACCTTAATCGACAGGGGCTTCACCGAGGGCGAGCCAACCTTGCTTTTGGTGTGTGAGGAAGGCGAGGAGGAGTATGATGAGGAGCTCCTTAAGAAAGAGAACATATTTCTCGAGTATATAGATGATGAAAAGCTTAATACTGAGTATCTGATATCACTTCAGGATAAGTATAAGCCCACCAGGGTTTTGATAGAATACAACGGTACCTGGAAGATGGACAAGCTTTTTGGGATAAGGGTTCCCAAGGGATGGACAGTGGTCCAGGTAATAAGCTTCGTCAACGCGCAGACCTTTGACTTATATATAGCCAATATGCGCCAGATGATGAATGAGCATCTTGCCACCGCGGATATGATTGTGTTTAACCGTTGCGACGAGAATACAAGACGCGGTGAGTACAGAAGAAGCATAAAGGCCATAAACAGGCGCGCGCAGATTATCTTCGAGAACAAGGAGGGTGTCGCCGAGATGGACGATACCGTAGACCTTCCGTATGATGTGGAGGCAGGTTCAATCGAACCCGAAGAGGATGATTTCGGCATATTCTACATAGATGCCTGTGACAATCCTGACAGGTATGTGGGCAAGACGGTTAAAACCAAGGCTCAGGTATTTAAGCCGAAGGAGTACGGTCCGAAGGCTTTTGTATCCGGTCGTTTTGCCATGACCTGCTGTGCGGAGGATATACAGTTTGTGGGCTTAAAGACCTACTTTGACGCGGCTAAGCATCTGCGAGACAGGCAGTGGGTTGAGGTTACGGGCGTTATGGGCAAGGAGTTTTATCCGGAGTTCGGCGCCGAAGGACCGGTAATAAAGGCCTCGAAGGTTGAGCCCGCAAAGCCTGCCGAGGAGGACGTAGTATTCTTTAGTTAAAAGAATTTTAAGGTTAAATTAAGGTTATTATCACAATTGTGTAACAGTTTTATCAATTTCCTGCCACAAATAGGGTGTAGAATGCGTAGCATAGAAAATAAAAAGTAAATTTGCCTCGCGGGAAATCTTTGAACTCGCTCAAAGCCGCGAGGGGCTCCCCCGATTGAAAATCGGGGGCAGATAAGAAAGGGTGATTGATATGGGATACTATGATGATGAGATTTACGATCCGTACGGAGAAAGCGCCGGAGCAGCCGAGAATACCGGAATGAATGTGGGTTCAATGAACCAGCAGCGGGTTAATCCGACACCTGCTTCGCCGGCTCAGGGAAACAGCTTTACAGGCGTGACATCTCAGCAGTATGTGCAGCAGATGGCAGACCGGGCAAGACAGAATGTTGAAAGAAATGCGGTTCCTACACGTGCAGCTTCACAGTCCTACGGATATAACGGCAGCTCCTATGCGGCTTATGATGAGAATGCGGCATACGGAAATGCAGCATCATCGGCTGATAATACATATAGTTCTTCGTATGAAAATGCATTAAGCTCAAAGCCGGCTAAGATAAAGACAAAGAAGGAAAAGACGGGCTCCGGAAAGGGAGCGAAGTTCATAAAGAGATTTGTGGCTGTCGCAGTTGCTGCCGCAATGTTCGGAGCGGTTGCGGGAGGAGTGTTCAACTTCATGTCGGGCAAGAGACTTGCAGCGTTAAAGGAAGCCGGACAGGTTACGACAACAGGTGGTAACGGAACTATATCCACAGCTAATACGGTAAATACAAAGGATGCCATATACTCAGGTGTTGCGGATCTTGTTGAAGCCTCCATGCCTGCGGTAGTAGCTATAACTGTTAAGTCCATACAGGAGGTTCCGAGCTTCTGGGGTTATTATCAGGAGTATGAGTCAGAAGGCTCAGGCTCGGGCGTCATCATAGGCCAGAACGATACAGAGCTTCTGATAGTAACAAACTATCATGTGGTTAAGGGTGCGACACAAGTTTCGGTTGCATTTATAGACGATCAGGTTTACCAGGCAGATGTTAAGGGAACCGCTTCGGAAAACGACCTTGCAATTGTTACTGTACCGCTTTCAAGCATAAGTGAGGATACAAAGAATTCAATCAAGGTGATCAATATAGGCAGCTCGGATGATGCGAGAGTTGGCGAGCAGGTTGTCCTTATAGGAAATGCACTCGGTTACGGCCAGTCGGTTACAACCGGTATCATAAGTGCTTTCGGCAGAATAAACAGTACAAATGTCACTCCGCTTATTCAGACAGATGCAGCCATCAACCCAGGCAACAGTGGTGGTGCCATGCTGAATATGAACGGTGAGCTTATAGGTATCAACTCTTCAAAGTATGCATCGACCGATGTTGAGGGCGTAGGCTATGCAATTCCCATAAGCGATGTTCAGGATATAATAAATGAGATTATAGCTGAGAAGGAACCGGAGCAGGTTGCGGATGATGAAAAGGGATACCTGGGTGTAAGTGCTGCTACAATGGATTCGGCATCGGCTATGTATTACGGCGTACCCGAGGGAGTGCTTGTTGTAAAGGTAGCGCCCAATTCTGCAGCAGAGAAGGCAGGCATTAATGTTGAGGATATCATCACGAGCATAAACGGCACACCTGTTTCCACAAAGGAAGAGCTTATAGACAAGCTTGGTGAGTACAAGATAGGTGAAAAGGTAGATATTACTTACAAGTCAAAGAGTGGCAACAGCTACCGTGAGAAGACGGTTACTGTAAATCTTACCGAAAAGCCTGAATTTGATTAAATATTATAGAGCGAAAAAGTCCGACCCATAAAAGAGGTCGGGCTTTTTTTGGCTTAATCAGACTAAATTTTAGTGGCGTGAGCCCGTTTGAAATGCTATAATAGCGAATATGGTTTTGCTATAAAACATGAATAAGGATTCTTCGGGCTAAAGAGGTTTTATTGACACGGAGGTGTAAGTTCTTATGCGAAATGAAGAGTCTTATGGGAGGGGTTACAGATGCTAAAAAAGAAAAGGATTATCAGCTTGATTATGGCTTGTGTGATGCTGCTCGGTACATTGATTTGTTTTGATAAGGTGACGCTTAAGACTTACGCCGCCACTCCGGGGATAAGCTATACAAGCTATGTTCAGGGCTTGGGATGGCTTGACTGGAAGAAAAACGGTACCATGTCCGGGACGACTGGAAGATCAAAGAGGCTGGAGGGTCTTAAGGTAAAGCTTGTCAACAAGAGTGTCCAGGGCAGTGTGGTTTACCGTGCGTACATAGGCAATCAGGGCTGGCAGAGCTGGTTCTCGAACGGTGAAATAGCCGGTGAGGTCGGCGAGTCGAAGCAGATAGAGGCTGTTGAGATAAAGCTTACCAAGAATATGGCTAAGCAGTATGACATTTATTACCGTGTTCATGTACAGAGCAAGGGCTGGCTCTCATGGGCAAAGAACGGGAAGACCGCAGGCACAACAGGAATTAACAGGCGAATTGAAGCCATACAGATAAAGCTGGTAAAGAAGGGCGCTAAGGCTCCGGGTGACACATCAAATCCGTACATCTCTTATTCGGACGGCGTATATGCGGATACGGTTTCTGACGTTATGGATCTGCTTAGGAATGTAGGCTTTTACAATGTTGGCGCCAATGTTGAAAGGAAAACTCTTGTCTCATACTATGACGTAAACGGCGATGGCATAAAGGAGCTTTTCATAAGCACAAAGCATCATGATTATGACACCGATTATGAGGAGATCAATAGCTTTAAAATGTATACTATGGTAAACAATAGGATTAAAGAGGTTGTTCTTCCGGAGAAGGGAAGAAGCAGATACGATTTTATTATAACGAGTGACAACCAGGTTTGTATTACCTTCAAATCAAATCATCCGAATATGGATAAGCCGGACTACCATTTCTATTCTCTTTCGGCTGACGGCAGATTAGTGGAGAAGAAGGCTTATCAGAGGGTATGGGGAGCGTACTACGGAAGGGAAAACGATCTTTATATCATTACACATGGTAAGGATACAATAGCGATGGAAGGCTATTACGGCAGCTTATTCTTAGACAGCGCGGTGGAGCAATCACTTGAGAATGTCGTGGAGGATATAGACAGAACAGAGCTGTAAACCTTTAGCAGTAGTGTAAAGAGTCTTAATGGGAGAAAATATATGGAAGATAAATATGAAGAAAAAAACGGAAAAAGATTTGTCCAAAGAAGAATTGCTTGAAGAGCTAGCGCATGTAAAGCGTCAGCTCGCCATGACCGTTTCATTAAAATATCATCTTATGCCGAATGTATATCCGGCGTGAGATAAAAGAAAACGCAAAAAGCAGATGATAACTCCGACGGTCTTTCACGGGATATATATCAGAAGAATATCAACGAAAAGTACTCATGGATTATGGAGAAGAACATGAGATGATCTGTGTTTAATAATCATTCTGAAAGGAGCAATAAAATGGAAACAAAGGTTACGGAGAACGGCGACAGCGCCGAGATAGAGCTTATAGGCAGGCTTGACACAACAACCTATAAGGAGGCTGAAGCGCTTTTTACGGAGATTGCAAACAGAGTTAACTCTGTTACATTGAATATGGCTCAGCTTTCGTACATATCAAGCGCCGGCATAAGATCCTTAAGATCGCTTTATATGATACTTTACAATAAGGGCGGTAAGCTTACGGTCACGAATGTGTGTGAAGTGGTAATGGATGTGTTCGAGATGACGGGGCTTAAGACTTTTTTCAACGTAGTTGAATAGTGAAACAAAAATGCCTGCATTTGCAGGCATTTTTGTTTTATGCGCACGCGCGAATAATGTAATTTGCCGCTTTGCGGCATGTGTGCGGCGCGGCGAGCAGGGTTCGACTACGTCTTCCCTATTCGATTAAATCAAGCTTTCTTTTTTTCTTTCTGCGTTTTAAGCTTTTTGGCAACCCTGCTGCGGTAGTCATCGCGGACAATCTGGTATATGGTCGCCGTTACCGGGACGCTGCACATAATACCTACGATTCCGAAAAGTCCGCCGAAAAGTGTAACGGCTGCGAGAACCCACATGCCGGGGAGATCAACCTTGTTGCCTACCACGCGCGGATAGATGATGTTGTTGTCAATTTGCTGCAGCGTTAAGATGAACACAAGGAAGATAAGCGCCTGTGGCGGCGATACCGTGAGTATGAAGAAGGCGCAGGTTGCCATACCAAGGAAGGCTCCGATTATCGGAATCAGCGCAAAGAAAGCGATAATCACACCGGACATAACCGCGTAAGGAAGTCTTAAGACGGTCATGCCGAGGGCACATAAGCAACCTAAAATGCAAGCGTCTGTTACCTGAGCTACTATGTAGCCGTGGAAGTTCTTGCCGAGCAGTCTTATAAGAGCAAGTATCGTCTCATTGCCGGGGATGTAGGTGTTGATAAAACCGGTGCACTGTCTTGAAAGCTTCTCCTTGTCAATCAGTATGTAGATGGAGAAGAAGATACCGATACCGAGCTTGGCAACAATTGCAATGATTGCGCCCGCAGAGTTTACCAGCGCGCCCATGGCGCCGCTTGCGCCGTTCAGGACGAAGCTGCCCAAATTCTGAATATTATCCGTGATATCTTTGGGCGAGGGTAGTGAATTAAGCAGGCTTGTTGCATATTCGCCGATGTATTTGTTGCTTTGAAGATCTTTGAGCAGCTTCGGCAGCCCCTCGCTAATAGAAGTAGCCATAAGAGATAAGCTGTTCACGAGTTCGGGAACCACAAAGCCTATAATGCCGATTATTATGAGGATTACCGTCAGGAGGGAAGTGATGAGTCCGACGGCTCTTAAAGCTCCGCCCTTAAGCTTTCCTTTGAATATCTTTGTGAGGCCATTCTCATAGGTGGACATGATGATATTTACCAGAAAGGCTATAATCATACCGAGGATAAGCCCTGAGGATGCGCTTATGGTTAAGCCGATAAAACCAACGGCGTTGTCCCAGTATTTGAATATAACGAACATGATGAGTATCATCACGCATGCCGGGATAAAAGGTTTTAATTTATGAGCGTTAAGCTTGATATTCTTCTCAAGCTCGCTGTCTTCTTTTGATTCGGGATCGACTAACATATATCAGATTCCTTTCTACTACAATATATTTATGGTTAATATCCCTTACAGCCAGTAAGGAATTATCCATCTTGTTGCTTAAGCTGTATAATGATGGAGCAATAGGTATGTCGGCTTCCTTTCTTGGACCTCGCGTCCGCAAAAAAGACTGATAACCAGCTCCTCATTCGCAGCGTTCGTTTTATGCAGGTTGAACTGCCTTAGGTACGTTCGTGTCACACCACAGTAGATGGAATAGGCAATGAGTAAAACTGGTATATATCCATTGCAATAATCTTAAGGAGTGACAGATTTATGAACGCAGTAGGTATCGATGTTTCAAAAGGAAAAAGTATGGTTGCCATCATGCGACCCTTCGGTGAAATTGTTTCCACGCCCTTTGAAATCAAACACACAACCAGTGATATCAAATCACTTGTAGAACTCATCAACTCTGTTGAAGGTGAGTCTCGGATTGTGATGGAGCATACGGGACGCTATTATGAAGTCCTCGCTCATCAGCTTTCAGAGGCTAACCTTTTCGTCAGTGCCATCAACCCAAAACTAATTAAAGACTTTGACAATGATTCCCTTCGCAAGGTCAAATCCGACAAAGCTGATGCCGTTAAAATCGCCAGATATGCACTTGACAAATGGCAAAATCTTAAACAGTATAGTGTTATGGATGAATTGCGTAATCAGCTTAAAACCATGAACCGTCAGTTTGGTTTTTACATGAAGCATAAGACGGCCATGAAGAATAATCTTATTGGCATCCTTGATCAAACCTATCCTGGTGTTAATGCTTACTTTGATAGCCCTGCACGCAGTGACGGAAGCCAAAAATGGGTTGATTTTGCATCTACTTACTGGCATGTGGACTGCGTCCGTAAAATGTCTCAAAACGCCTTTATCGCCCATTACCAGAACTGGTGCAATCGCAAGAAGTACAACTTCAGCAAATCCAAAGCTGAAGAAATCTATGGAAAAGCAAAGGAGCTGGTTCCTGTACTTCCCAAGGATGACATTACAAAGCTTATTATCAAACAAGCTGTTGATCAGCTTAACAGTGCCTCTGAAACCGTCGAGTCACTACGCACTCTCATGAATGAAACTGCATCCAAGCTTCCTGAATATTCTATTGTCATGGCCATGAAAGGGGTCGGTCCGTCACTTGGTCCTCAGCTAATGGCTGAAATCGGTGATGTTACCCGCTTTACTCACAAAGGCGCCATTACCGCATTTGCCGGCGTAGATCCAGGCGTAAATGAATCCGGAACCTATGAACAAAAAAGTGTTCCTACTTCAAAGCGTGGTTCTTCTGATCTTAGAAAAACATTGTTTCAGGTAATGGATGTTTTGATCAAAAACAAGCCGCAGGATGATCCCGTATATCAGTTCATAGACAAGAAACGTGCTCAAGGTAAGCCGTATTATGTCTACATGACTGCAGGTGCCAATAAGTTTCTGCGCATCTACTATGGACGAGTGAAAGAATACCTTGCATCTCTTCCAGAATCATAATTATTCGCTATACTCTTCAGACCAGCATTGGTGTGGTGGTCTTATTTTGATACCTTCTTTTCAACCTGTATAAAATTTTTCAATATTCTTTAATTTAGCCTTGACTTTTTATTTGCAGGCTTTTT
>JAFXSQ010000005.1 GCA_017525525.1 Lachnospiraceae bacterium
GATGAAAACAATTCAGAAGGAAAGCAAGAATGCTTAAATATTACCATTGTCTGCAACGAAATCAAAAACCTCGCAAAGCCTTACTACACTTGGCTTGCGAGGTTTTTTGCTTGCGAAAAACTGTCAAAGACGGGATTATATTCTTTTGAACGAAGACTTTCAATAGATAGATTAGGCGAAGACGGAATGATGCGAAGATATGTGGTGAATCCGAAGTATAATAAAAAAAGGCGGTGAACCCTTATACTTCAAGGGGTTCCCGCCTTTCAGGTTCTATGCGCCAGATAGGAATCGAACCTACGCACATGGCTCCGGAGGCCATTGCTCTATCCACTGAGCTACTAGCGCCGATAATATGCGCCGGTTACCCGGCACGTGAAACAAGTTCTATTTTATCAAATTCTATCTGTTTTTTCAATTCTTCCAGGCTCTTAAATTTTATTTCTTTTCGAAGCTGCCTTAAAAAGCTTACCGTCACAGGCTTGCCGTAGGCATCCTCGTGAAACCTGAGCAGGTGCGACTCCACCGTGACAACTCCCTCATCGGAAACCGTCGGGTTGCTGCCCACGTTTGTAAGTGACCGGTAATCTCTTCCGTCAAGCGACACAAGGGTCTCGTACACTCCCGCCCCGGGAAGCAGCTTATCCTTCTCGGGAATCAGGTTGATCGTCGGAAAACCGATGGTCCTTCCCAGCTTCTTTCCTTCCCTGACAACTCCGCTTATGGCATAAGGCCTGCCCAAAAGCTTGCCCGCCTCATCCACAGCTCCCTTAAGCAGTTCTTCTCTAATAAGGCTCGAGCTTATCTCTCTTCCGTCTTCTTTAAGCTTTTCGTAGGCAATAAGGGAAAATGCATCGGAGTATCTCTTAAGCAGCTCGACATCTCCCCTTCTCTTGCTTCCGAAGCAAAAGTCAGTGCCGCACACGACTACCTTCGCGCGAAGCTTTCTTATCAGAACCTTCTCGACAAACTCCTCGGCTTCCATAGCCTTGAAGTCATCGGAAAACGCGCACTCAACCAGCCCTTCCACGCCAAGCTCGCTTATTATCCGCGCGCGCTCGGGCATCAGGTTGATCACCTGCCTTCCGGGCATATTGATGGCAAAAACCAGTGAGCCAAGCTGCCTTTTAGCAGCCTCCTTCACAGTCCTCTCCACGAGCATCCTGTGGCCTAAGTGCATACCCTCGAACTTTCCTAAAGCGCACACCGTGCCCTGCATGAATTCGGTTCCTGTCAAACTGTCATAGTCGTAAATCGTCATAAGAACATCCTGTAGGGAGTAAGCTCCCCCGAAGCTTCATCATATTCATAAAGAGCCTTAAAGCCCTCGTCATCATATATCCTGTATATTGCGCCGTCTCTTTTCACATCCTGAAATTCCGGCCCGCCGTATATCGGAAGCAATACATTTTCTTTAAGCTTGTTGCCGTTTTTAAGGCTTTTAAACGCAGTCTCAGGAAGCGAGAACGCCTCATATTCTTTCAGCATGCTGTCAATCGGAAGCATGATGTCCGACAGCTTCCCATCCGAAACCAGAGCCGCTATCTCATCGAGCTTAAGCGCCTTCTCAACCTCAAAGCCGTAGACAAAGGTGCGCTTTAACGCAGTGAGCGTCGCATAACAGCCAAGTCTTCTTCCTATATCACGAATCAGACTCCTTATGTAAGTTCCCTTTGAACAGTGAACCGTGAAGCTGACAGCATCGCCGGCTACGCTAAATCCGCTTATATCATATATGCGCACATGCCTGGGTTTTCTCTCCACCTCTTTGCCCTGTCTTGCATATTCGTAGAGCTTCTTCCCGTCAATCTTGATTGCAGAGTACATGGGCGGCACCTGGTCATACTCACCGACAAAGTGATTGACAGCCTCCCTTATATCCCGCTCGGTAACCGAAGCGAGCACCTTAGGATTCGAAGTATTCACAACCTGCCCTGTTATATCCTCCGTATCGGTTTCAATCCCGAGCTTAAACTCCGCATAGTAATACTTGTCGCTCTCGGTAAGTATCCCGCACAGCTTGGTAGCCCTGCCCACGCAGACCGGAAGCACGCCCTCGGCCATGGGGTCCAAGGTACCGGTATGACCGATTTTCTTGGTTTTTAAGATACCCCTGAGCTTTGCAACCACATCAAAGGAGGTAAAGCCCTGCTCCTTGTACACATTGATAACACCATCCATTAAAGCTGCTCCCCGGCCATTTTAAGAACCTTTTCAAAAGCAGGCTCAAAATCATCGGCATTGAAGCCTGCTGCCCTTACGTGTCCGCCTCCTCCAAAATGCGTGGCGATAACACTCACATCAACCGTCCTTATGGATCTCAAGGAGAACTTCCACTCTTTTCCCGGAAGCCTGTAAGCGAACACAGCAA
The DNA here is from genome assembly GCA_017525525.1 of Lachnospiraceae bacterium. GTDB lineage: Bacteria > Bacillota > Clostridia > Lachnospirales > Lachnospiraceae > Coprococcus_C. The sequence goes on from JAFXSQ010000005.1 coordinate 2,372, forward strand.
CATCTATACCCTCGGTTACCCTTATCTTGTCAACTATGCCCTCCGTATCATCCTTGCCGGCGTTGAATTTCTCAAAGTCCTCATCATCAAGCTTTGTCATGATAAGCTTCCCGCCTAAAAAGAGCTTTGCATGAAGCAGCGCGTGTCCGGTAAGCAGGTTTTGATTATAGCTTACCTTGTAAAATGTATCGTCGATTATCTTCTGTGTGTCTAACCCCTTAGACATCAGAGCGCCCGCAATACGCATTGTATCCGGCGAGGTTGACTGATACTTAAATACGCCCGTATCATGAACTATCCCGAGGTAAAGCGCCTCTGCGCAGTTCCTGCTGATAAGGCTGTCATCCAGCAGCTTATATAAAACCTCACACGCTGACGAGGTATCCGGCTCGCATAAGAAGAAATCGCCGAAGCCCTCATTGCTCTTGTGATGGTCTACGCAGGCAGTCGTCTTCGCATTCCTGAATATAGGACCGAAATGCACATGCCTGTCCGTATCGCTGCAGTCAAGTGAAACCGCAAGGTCATATACCTTATCCTCAAACTCGTGAACTATTCTTTCGACACCGCTTAAGAAGCCGAAGCTGTGCGGCAGCTCCTCTAAGTATACAACGGTTTCCTTATCCGGATAGTTGTCGATTATGTAATTGTATAATCCGAGGCAGGAACCCGCGCAGTCCCCGTCAGGCTTGGTATGCCCGAGTATCGCTACCGAATGCGCCTGCTCGATCATCTCAATCAGCTTGTTCATCCTTTGCTATTACCTCATCTATCTTCTTTGACATCTCTATACCGTATCTGATGGAATTATCAAGCACAAAGGTAAGCTCGGGGGTATTTCTTAAGTTCACAGAGGCTGCAAGCTCGCGCCTTATGTAGCCACTTGCGGACTTTAAGCCCGCTAAGGTCTCCTCTCCGGCCTCCTCGTCCCCGAGTACACTTATATATGCCTTGCAGAACTTTAAGTCCTGCGTTACCTCCACATCAGTCACCGTAGTCATGGGACTGATGCGGGGATCCTTTATCTCACTCGAGATAATGCGCGAAAGCTCGCGCCTTACCTCTGAGTTTATCCTTTCATTTTTGTGTCCGGATTTTTTCATCTATCTCGGAACCTCCTCCATGATATAAGCCTCGATCTGGTCTTCCTCCTTAATATCGTTGAAGCCCTCCATTACAAGTCCGCACTCGAAGCCCGACTTAACCTCCTTCACATCGTCCTTAAATCTCTTAAGTGATGCAAGCGGTCCCTCGAATATCTGCTCGCCCTCTCTTGTAATACGAACCTTACAGCCACGCTGGATTACTCCGTCAAGCACATAAGAACCCGCTATGGTTCCTATTACAGAAGCCTTGAATACCTGTCTTACCTCTGCATGGCCTATAACCTTCTCCTCGAAGATAGGATCGAGCATACCCTTCATGGCTGCCTCGATATCCTCTATCGCATTGTATATAACTCTGTAAAGTCTGATGTCAACCTTCTCGCGCTCGGCAACATCCTTAGCCTGGTTGTCAGGTCTGATGTTAAAGCCGATAATAATCGCATTTGAAGCCGACGCAAGTATAACATCACTCTCATTTATGGCTCCAACACCCGAGTGGATGCACTTAACCGATACCTCTTCGTTGGAAAGCTTTAAGAGACTTGTTTTAAGTGCCTCCACGGAGCCCTGAACATCGGCCTTGATGATAAGGTTGAGCTCCTTGACATTGCCCTCCTGTATCTTGTTGTAGAGGTCGTCAAGCGACATGTGAGACTTGGTGTCCGCGATAAGCTTCTCCTTGCCTCTCGAGATAAATGCATCGCTTATCGTCCTTGCTTCCTTCTCATTGTCAACAGCCATGCATATCTCACCTGACTGCGGCACGCCGTTAAGTCCGAGTATCTCGACCGGAGTAGAAGGACCTGCCTCCTTAACACGGCGCTGCTTATCGTCGAACATGGCTCTTATCTTACCGTGCACATCGCCGATAGCCACATAATCGCCCACGTGAAGAGTACCCTTCTGAACAAGTATGGTCGCAACCGGACCTCGTCCCTTATCAAGCTGAGCCTCTATTACTATTCCTCTTGCCTTACGCTTCTTGTTGGCCTTTAATTCAAGGATCTCAGCGGTAAGAATTATCATCTCAAGCAGGTTATCGATACCCTCTTTTGTATGCGCCGATACCGGACAGAATATGGTTGAACCGCCCCAATCCTCCGATACAAGCTCGTACTCCATAAGCTCCTGCTTAACACGCTCAATATTGGCGCTTTCCTTATCTATCTTATTTATGGCAACAATTATTTCAATTCCCGCAGCCCTTGCATGGTTTATAGCCTCAACCGTCTGAGGCATAACGCCGTCGTCGGCGGCAACCACAAGGATTGCGATATCGGTGCTCTGCGCGCCACGCATACGCATAGCGGTAAATGCTTCGTGTCCCGGAGTATCAAGGAAGGTAATCTTCTGTCCGTTGATCTTAACGACAGATGCGCCTATGTGCTGTGTGATACCGCCTGCCTCGCCCTCGGTAACCGAAGAGTTCCTTATAGCATCGAGAAGCGAAGTCTTACCATGGTCTACATGTCCCATAACGCAGACTACAGGAGGTCTTGCAGTCATTGTTGACTCGTCCTCTTCTTCCTCCTTTAAAAGCTCCTCTATAACATCTACCTTCTCCTCTTCCTCAGAAATGTAGTTGTACTCAAGAGCTATCTCCGCTGCCTCTTCAAAGTTAAGGTCTGAATTAACGTTGTAAACCTTTCCGGCCATAAAGAGCTTCTTGATAAGCTGTGATACCGGAACCTTAATCTTAGCCGCAAGCTCTGAAAGCGAAAGCACCTCCGGAAGCGTAACGGTCTTGATTACCGGCTCAACCGGCTTTGGCTCGGGCTTTTTAACCTCCGGCTTCTTAGCGTTAACCTCTTCTCTCTTGCGGTTGTTCTTTAAATCCTTACGGTTGTTTCTTCCGTCGAATACGGATACCCTGTTCTTCTTCTCATCCTTCTTCTGGAGCTTCTTGTCTCTTGCGCGCTTATCCTCAGCCCTTCTGTCGCCTGCATCAACATTTGCTACAGGCTTGTCGACACGGGGTCTTCTGTCGCCCTGAGGCTTTCTGTCGGCATCCCTGTCCTTATCCATAAAGCGGCGATCCTTGTCAAAGCCGGGCTTTCCGTCTCTTCTTCTGTCATCTGACGGCCTTCTGTCACCCTGAGGTCTGTCGCCCTGAGGTCTTCTGTCACCCTGGGGTCTGTCGCCCTGGGGCCTTCTGTCGCCGTCACGTCTGTCGCCCTGGGGCCTTCTGTCACCCTGGGGTCTGTCGCCCTGGGGCCTTCTGTCACCGTCGCGTCTGTCGCCCTGGGGTCTCCTGTCGCCGTCACGTCTGTCGCCCTGGGGCCTTCTGTCGCCGTCGCGTCTCCTGTCGTCAAAGCGGCGAATCTCCACATTTTTCTTCTCGGGAGCCTTATCCGAAGGCTTTGCTTCCGCAGGCTTATTCTCGGCAGGCCTTGCTCCGTTATTCTTATCATTTGCGGGCTTTGCCTCAACCGGCTTCTTTTCCTCCGGCTTTGCTTCCACAGGCTTCTTCTCGACTGCCTTTTTCTCTGCGGGCTTTACTTCCGCAGCCTTCTTCTCGACAGGCTTTGCTTCTGCAGGCTTATTCTCCGCCGGCTTTTTGTCCGCTGCTTTCTTATCCGCAGCCGCCTTCTTCTCGGCGTTCTTCGCCTCAATCAGTGACTTATCGGACGTCTTGTAATATATGTCTCTTATGTACTTTATCAAATCCTCGCTCACATTGCTTGCCGCAACAAGAGCATCGTTCTTCTTGTTAAGTATTTTTAAAAGCTCGCTGCTTGCTATCGTCCTTCCGAGGTCATTCGATAATTCCTTTGCAAGTTCTCTAACTCTCATTCATTGCACCTCCTAAGACTCTTCGCTTCGCGTAAGAACTGACACATCGTGTCATTCTTATGGCTTCGTCCCGAAGAATCTTTTCATACTCTACTCTTACACTTCCATGCTCAGGGCTTTGATGATACCATCCGCAAATCCCTTATCAAGTATAGCCAGTGTCATACGGCTTTCCTTGCCTATCTGCCTTCCCAGGGTTTCCCCGGTTCCGCAGACCTTTACAGGAACGTCATAGTAATGGCTTTTATTAGTGAATTTTTCACGTGTGTTGGCAGATGCATCCCCGGCGATAATTACCAGACATGCCTCCCCGGTCTGGAGCGCCTTTTCAGTCATAAATCCTCCGCTTGCGACCTTTCCGGCCTTTGCAGCCATGGACAGCAGCCCCATAACCTTTTTATTCACATCATTCATCTTTTAATACCTTTTCAAGTTCTTTATACAGGGACTCCGGTATGGCAGTCTTAAGGCTTTTTTCAAGACCTCTCTTCTTCTTTGCCTCTCCTATGCATTTCTCATCCTTGCATATATAGGCTCCCCTTCCGTTTGACCTGCCGGTTTTATCCAGCTCAATCGCGCCTTCGGGAGTTCTTATCACTCTTAAGAGTTCCCCTTTGCTTTTTTCCTGCCTGCACACCACACAGGTTCTGACCGGTGTCTCCTTACCCATTACTACTCCTCTTCGTCTCCGCTATCATCGAGACCGTCGATTTCATCCTTGAACTCCTCGACCGATTTTAACTCAACATCGTCGTCATAGTCCCCGGCATCCTCCGTATCATCGTAATAACCTTCGTCGTCATACTCTTCATCATACTCTTCATCGTAGTCATCATAGCCTATGCCGAGGCTCTTAGCCTGCGACTCACTCTTGATGTCTATCTTGTAGCCCGTAAGCCTTACCGCAAGTCTTGCGTTCTGACCTTCCTTACCGATTGCAAGCGAGAGCTGATCCTCGGGAACAACAACCTTTGCAGACCTCTCATCCTCGTCCACCTTAACCCAGAGGACATCCGAGGGGCTCAAAGCGTTCTTGATGTAAACCGCCGGATCATCGTCATAGTTTATGACGTCTATCTTCTCACCCTTTAAATCGTCAACCACATTGTTTACTCTGTTGCCGGCGAGACCGACGCATGCTCCGACCGGATCCACATTCGGATCATTGGAACGAACGGCAATCTTGCTTCTTGAACCCGGCTCACGAGCTATGCTCATGATCTCCACGGTACCGTCCGCAATCTCGGCAACCTCTTTCTCAAAGAGCTTTCTCACAAGGTCCGGATGTGTTCTTGAAACAAGAATCCTGAAGCCCTTTGTGCTCTTCTTAACCTCAACCACATAGAGCTTTATTCTGTCTCCGACCTTGTACTTCTCACCCTTTACCTGCTCATTTTCGTTGAGCACAGTGTCTGTTCTCTCATCAAGTGAAATGTTGATATTGTTACCGGAAAATCTCTGAACCACTCCGGTGATTATATCCTTCTGCTTATCCGCGAACTTGCCGTAGATGGCGTCGCGCTCGCTCTCCTTTATAGCCTGAACGATTATGCTTCTTGCCTTCTGAGCTGCAATTCTTCCGAATTCCTTTGACCTGACCTCGGTCGTGAGGTACTCGCCCGCAACACTGTCCTTATCCATTGCCAGGGCCTTTGTAAGGGAAATCTGCGCCTTGTCGTCGGTAAGCTCATCATCCTCGACTATAAGCCTCTTCTGGTACACCGAGAGATCTCCTGTCTCCCTGTCCATGGTCACCTCATACTCGGCTCCCTTGCCAAAATCCTTCTCGCAGGCGGTTACTATCGACTTTTCGATAGCCGACATAATAACTTCCTTGCTTATATTCTTCTCCTTTTCAAGTTGATTTAATGCTTCGATTATCTCTGACATATCTTCCTCCTTAAATATGTAATTGCGCGATTCGTAAACGAATCTTTCCCAGTCTTATGTCATAAGGAATCCACCGCTTCGCGGTATCCCTTATGACGAAAGTCGGTGCGATGCAAAATTATGACTTCGTCATAATCGCACCTCCCTATCCTTCAATAAAGCTTAATCTAATGGTTGCAATATTGTTTTTATCTATATCAAGCTTTTCTAAAGCTTCGTTTTCAAATGTAACGCTGACCGAGTTCTCGTCCGCAGCCTCAAGTATGCCTGAGAACTCCTTGCCGTACTTATCAATGGCCTTGTAGAGCTTCACATCCACCTGTCTTCCTATGCTATTGGCAAAGTCCCTCTCAGACTTAAGCTGCCTTGTAAGTCCCGGCGAGCTTACCTCAAGGATATATGCATCCTTAAGCTTATCCTCCTCGTCAAGCTTTGCCTCAAGCGCCCTGCTTACAGTGACACAATCGTCGATGGTTATGCCCTCCTCCTTGTCCGCAAAGACTCTTAAGTAATAGTCCTGACCTTCCTTCACATACTCCACATCCCAGAGCTTAAGGTTGTTTGCCTCAAGGATCGGAGTGACCAGCTGTTCGCAGTACTCTTCAATTTCCTTTTTCTTCATAATATACGCCTTTCTTATTAAGAATCTTCACTTCGCGTAAGAAACGAAACCCTCGTGTCATTCTGAGGGCGAGGAGGACGCAAATGACAAAGTCATTTCTTGCATGCGTTCCGACGACAGGACACGACTACCAGTCGTGTCAATACCTCAGCTCCCGAAGAATCTTTTTCACACCTTGCACTACCTGTAGGCCATTTTCACCAATCAAGCGTGCGCCTAAAACAAGAGTGGGCCTTTTAGGCCCACTCAATAAGTAAAATATTAAGCTAATAACTCTTATACCACAAAAATCCTTGAAAATCAAGGCTTTTTGCAAAATAAATCGCCGACTTTCCATGATTTTCGGGCATTTTCGCCTACAATAACTCGACGGTTTCCCTTGCTATGGCCAGTTCTTCGTTGGTCGGAATCACAAAAACCTTAACCTTGGAGTCCGGAGTGGAGATAAGCTGCTCCTCTCCTCTTATCTTGTTTGCCTCCTCGTCGAGAGTAATACCCAGGAAGCCGAGACGGTCAACAACCTGCTTTCTGACCATGGAGTTATTCTCGCCGACGCCCGCCGTAAAGCATATTGCATCCACTCCGTTCATCGCAGCCACGTAAGCGCCCACGTACTTTGCCGTCTGATAAGCAAAGAGCTCAACCGCAAGCCTGCAGCGCTCGTTGCCCTCGGATATGCCCTTGTCCAAGTCACGGAAGTCACTGGATACACCCGAAAGACCGAGCATACCGGACTTCTTGTTCATAACGGACATAACCTCCTTTAAGGACGCTCCTTCCTTATCTGCTATGAACTCTATGATAGCGGGATCTATAAGTCCAGACCTCGTTCCCATGGACACGCCCGCAAGGGGTGTAAGTCCCATGCTTGTGTCTACAGATTTTCCACCCTCTACGGCGGTTATGCTTGAGCCGTTGCCTAAGTGGCATACTATAACCTTTGTATCCTCTGCCGGCTTTCCGAGAAGCTCTATGGCTCTCTTCGACACAAAGCTGTGGCTGGTTCCGTGGAAGCCGTATCGTCTTATCTTATACTTCTCGTAATACTCATAGGGTATGCCGTAGATGTACGCGTAATCGGGCATGGTCTGATGAAACGCCGTATCAAATACCGCAGTCTGCGGAACTCCCGGCATAAGCTTCATGCAGGCTCTGATACCGGTCAGGTTCGCGGGATTATGAAGCGGAGCCAAGTCGCTCACTTCCTCTATGGCTTTGAAAACCTCGTCATCTACAATAACCGATTTCGCAAAGCGCTCTCCTCCGTGAACGACACGGTGACCCACCGCATCTATCTCATTCAGGCTTGAAACCACTCCAAGTGCTGCATCCGTCAATGTGTCTAATACGATAGACACCGCCTTGTCATGATCGGGCATGGGTACATCCTTTGTAACCTTGTCGCTTCCGCTCTTTGTATGCGTAAGCCTTCCGTCTATTCCTATTCTCTCACAAAGTCCCTTTGCAAGCACATCCTCAGTCTCCGTATCAATAAGCTGATACTTCAAAGACGAGCTTCCGCAGTTGATAACCAAAACCTTCATTTATCCGTCCTCCCTCTGCTAAGACTCTTCGCTTCGCGTAATAACTGACACATTTGTGTCATTCCTCTTCTTTTTCTTCGTCCAACATCGGACTGTCAATTATAAGCTGACCTCTTCCGTGTCTCTTGCTATAGTACATAGCCTTATCCGCACGGCTCACAAGTATGTCGGGATTGTCGCAGAGTCCCGGATAAGCCGTAAGACCGATACTGCAATCCACATTTATCTTGTATTTGCCTGTGTCTACTATGGTAGCCTTGATCTCTTCATGCATGCCCTTTAATACAGGGAGCGCCGTATTCTCGTCATACCCCGGCAAAATCACGAGGAACTCCTCACCGCCGTACCTGGCAGCAAAGCCTCCGTTGACCTCCGAATACTTTTCTGCCGTATGGGCAACAAGCTTAATTACCTCATCACCCGCAAGATGGCCGTAGGTATCATTTACATTCTTGAACTTATCGATATCAAACAGAGCTACTGCAAGAGGCTTTCCTTCCTTCTTGATTGTCTCTACGGTCTCTCCGAAAAGCTGTCCGAAGTAAAGTCTGTTGTATATACCTGTAAGACCGTCGCGCCTTGCCATATCCTCGGTCTTCATGTAGAGCACGATGTTCTTCACGGAGATGTCGAACTCCGCCATAACCGCCTCATAGAAGTTAAGACCCTGGTCGAAGAAGGTATCCTTGTTTGAAGCTATCACCAGCATTCCGTACACCTTATCCGAGCCTATGGGAAGGATTGCCAGGGCTTTAATGTCATTCTCGCCCACGAACTCGTAGGTATTAATCGAGCCGCCCGTAAGTATGGCTCCCTGCCCCTTTGTCTTCTTCACGCTCTCGAATATCCTGTCGGCATCGGCTTTAAGCCGCTCATCCATCTTAGTATAATCGGTTTCGGAATAAAGCATCGCATGCTTGTTCCTGCATGATCCCTCTTCGAGATATATGGCCGCAAGCTTCGGCTTCTTGACTTCCATTATGGTGTTTATCGTAGTTGAGACGCATTTCTTTACGTCGAAGCTTGCTACCAAGGTCTTCATAAGCTCCTTCTGCGAATTACTCTCGGTGTTAAGCTGCTCCAGCGATTTCATGGCAGTCTTTAGCTCAACCTTCTGATAGTTGATCTCCTCATTTACCTGCCTGATCTTCTCCTGGTATTCGGAAAGCTTCTTGTTGCTGTCACTCAAATGCTCAACCTTTACCTTTATCTCCGACAGCTCATGCTCATAATAGTCAACCTTCGAAAGCTGCCATGCTACATGGAAGAACACCGAAAGCAGACACAGGATGATCGAGATGAGAACTCCCACCCATACTATCTCGTTGTTGACTGCGTAAGAAATGCCCGCGCTTATAACAGCTACCACGCATACTCCCATCTCTCTCGAGAATATGACCAGCCTGTCATAACCGGATGAGCTTACGATAAACTCCTCCGCAACGATTGCGGCTGCCAGCATCAGTACAACTGCCATTACCGTTCCTATCGGTACCAATGCATAGAACACAAAATAAGCAATAAGCTCTATAAGCTTAACTGCATTAAACACTACGCTCTTGTTAAAGTATCCGAAGTGGAGAAGTATGCTGTCAACAACAGCGAAAACGCACACCGACGAAAGCATCACAACAAAAAGCGGAAACGAAAACGCCTTGGTCTCGGTCTGTATCCTCACGAAAAGGAGCAGCCCGATAAGGATTACGTTGGCCAGCTTCTGCATTACGGTATAATTCTTTACTGTTGCCGCAGACATATCACCCATAGCTTATTACTCCTGATTTTATCATCCGTGTGAAGCCTTACTGATTACTTCTCCCAATACACATCTATTACCGCGCCGTCGTTAAGCTCCTCGGTATAGTCGGCATGCCGGCCGTCAATATCGGTAACAAGGTGCGATCCCCTCACCGTTGTGAGGTCAAAATCAAAATAGTCAAATATATCAACAAAGGTATACCTGCTCTTTCCTCTCATGGTTATCGGATTGCCGTTGACGCTTATATTAAGCTCCTTGGGTCCCTCCACGTAAGGCAGCTTCTTCTCGGGAATATCGACTCCCGTGAGCATTATCTGTTCTCCTATGGCCGGCTCATTTACAGCAGGCTTGGCAATCTCCTTTGCGGGATTTCCTGCCGGCTTAACTGTCTCCGGCTTTACCGCAGCAGTTCTTGCCGCTGCCGGTTTAGCTGCCTCCGGCTTTACCGCTGACGGTTCTATCGTTGAAGCTTCTGTTGCATCAGCTTCTTCCGGCTCAGCCTCCTCTGCCGGATAAAGCTCATCATAGCTTTGCGCAAAGCTGTCACCCTGCTGCTCAGAATAAGTCCAGTCCACACTGAAGTTGTCATAGAGCATGGACTTCTCTGTAGCCGGCGAATTGTTCACTCTTATATCATGGGCCGTGGTTATGTCCATGTAGGTAAGGAGCTGCTCAACTGTGTAGAAGGTAAGCATCTCTATATCGTCGCCGTCCTTTATCTCATAGCTTCCGGTCTCTGGTCTTCCGTTAACTATGGCGAATTTCGGGACGGTCATATACTCACTGTTTACTCTGAAGGTCAGGCTGCCCTCTGCCTCCGGAAGCGACGACAGAACAACCGAAGCATCCTCACCCTTTGTAGATCTGGTTATATCAATCTCATCATCCGGCTCAATCCTGGAATTCATGCCGCAAGCCTCACCGTTCTTCTTTATAACGGCCGCCTCTCCGTTCAAGCCTCTGGCAATCCTGGTCTTGCCGTTCACCTTGAAGGTAAGGTCCGCGCCTCTTTTGGGGAAAAGGTCCTCATTTGCAAGGCCATACTGAACCGCCGCGTCAAACATGGTCAGCTTATCGTTGTTATACAGCTTTATCCTCTCTCCGTTCACATTTACGAAGATGAAGTTATTCTTAGCGTCGTATGAGCTTAGAGCTATGCCTATAGGCGTCACGTAAAGCGAATCCTTGCGCACGTCCTCGGTAATGAAGTTGATGTCATTCATAACCTCCTTGCCTCTTAAGGCAACTCTCTCCTTCGGGAGCTCAAGCTTCTCGGCAAGCATCTCCACAAAACCGTCAAGCTTTCCGCCGCCTCCGACCACAAAGGCCGCAGCCACGGTCTCACCGCCGTTAAGCTCGATTATCTTGTCAGCAATCTTAGCCGCTATATCATTCTCGACGGACTTCAAATCAGCCATTATCTCCTCGGGAGTTATCTTATGGCTGATACCCATTATATCCTTGTAGTTGATCTGCTTCTTCGTCATATCCGCGGTTTTAAGGCTCTCCGCAGTATCAAAATCAATCAGATATTTCTTGACTAAGATCTCGGTCAGCTCATCGCCTGCCGCCGGAATCATGCCGTAACCTATTATGCTTCCCTCTTTGGTAATACATATATCCGACGTTCCCGCTCCCACATCGATAAGCGCGATGTTGAGCATGCGGTACCTCTCGGGTATTGCAACATTTATGGCTGCTATGGGCTCTAAGGTCAGATTAGACACGCGAAGTCCGGCCTTCTCGACCGCCGCGTAAAGGCTTGTGACAACCTCCTCGGGAAGGAAGGTTGCAAGAACGTCCGCAGCTATCCTCGTGCCGCGGTGTCCCTCAAGATTAGAGATCTCAATGTCATTTAAATAATACTTAATAACGGTGTAGCCGACGCAGTAGAACTTTGTCTTCTCCTCCTCGTCGTCAAGCTCCTCGCGAACTATCGCGTGAGCCTTCTCCACACCGATAAGATCGATGGAATGAATGTATTCATCGGTTATAAGCGTGCTCTCGTTGAATTCGTACTCGGCGTTGCCCACCGCGGTTTTAAGCACACGGCCTGCGGCCGCTATACAAACCTCGCTTAAGGTCACGCCGTCAAGCATGGACTCAAGCTCCTCCTTAACACACTTTATATCCGTGCTTACTCTGTTGATATCGTGTATCTGCCCGTCCACCATGGATCTCGACTCGTGAAACTTGACAGCCATCGCAACCACATTGAACTTGTGAGCATCGCGATAACCCACGGTGCCAACTATGCTTCTTGTTCCTATATCTAGTCCGAAGACCAGCGGCTCCGGATACTTACCATTTGCCGGCATATTACCCTCCAAAACACATACATGAATATGATAAAAACCACTCTTTATTGTATCATTTTTTCACATTTTGTTCAAGCGTTCATTTATCTGTTCGATAACGCCTTCAAAGTCCCCGCTGTTGTCAATAATACAATCGGTGTTTTCCCTGTAAAAATTGTCCGAAGACTGATTTTTTATAACCTCTTTTATCTTCTCCCCGGTCATGCCCCTGCCTTCCTTAAGACGCTTTATGCGGACCTCCTTATCGGCGTAAATGTACCAGAGCTCGTCGCATATCTCCCTGTAGCCGTCCTCGATAAGAAGCGCCGCCTCAAGGGCGTATACCTTCTCCCCTCGAGCACCGGCTGCCGCGATATCCTGCCTTATGTACTCCTTTACGGCCGGATGGACTATACCGTTGAGCTTACCAAGCTCCTTTTCGTCAGAGAACACGATTCCGGCAAGCTTAACACTGTCAAGGAAGCCGCCCTCTCCGGCTATATCCGCGCCGAAGGCTTCGATTATCTCCTTATAGCACTTTGTACCGGGCTTCATAAGCTCCTTGGCAAGCTTATCGGCCTCGACCACATAAAGTCCGATACTCTTCAAGTATTCAAGCACCCTGCTCTTACCCGAGCCTATACCGCCGGTGATACCTATTACTTTCATAACAACACCCTTACTTCGCTGCGTACCAGCTGTCGCCCTGCTTTACATCCACGATGAGCGGCACCGAAAGCTTCGCCGCGCCCTCCATCTTCTCCTTCAAAAGAGCCTTTACGGCCTCAAGCTCGTCTAAAGCCGTCTCTATCATAAGCTCATCATGCACCTGAAGTATGAGCCTCGACTTATATCCGCCATCTTTAAGAGCCTTGCTTACCGAGTTCATGGCCACTTTGATTATATCCGCTGCCGAGCCCTGTATGGGCGAGTTCATGGCCGCCCTTTCCCCGAAGCTTCTGGTCATAAAATTCGAGGACTTAAGCTCGGGTATAGGTCTCCTTCTTCCGTACATCGTAAGCGCATATCCGTTTTCCTTTGCAAATGCGACGCAGGAATCCATAAAGCCCTTCACCTTGCCGTAGGTTGCAAAATACTTCTCTATATATTCCTCGGCCTCCTTGCGGCCGATATTCAAATCCTGTCCGAGGCCAAAGGAGCTTATACCGTAGATAATACCGAAGTTGACCGCCTTTGCCTTCCGTCTCATAAGGCTGTCCACCTCGTCTATCGGAACTCCGAATACCTCCGAAGCGGTTATGGCATGTATATCCGTGCCCTTGTTGTACGCCTCTATAAGGGTCTCGTCTCCCGACATATGCGCAAGAACCCTGAGCTCTATCTGTGAGTAGTCGGCGTCCACAAAGGTATAGCCCTCCTGCGGAACAAAGACCTTTCTTATCTCCCTGCCGAGAGGAAGCCTGGTTGGTATGTTCTGAAGGTTCGGATCCGTGGAGGAAAGTCTCCCCGTTGCGGTAACAGTCTGGTTGAAACGGCCGTGTATCCTGCCGTCCTCGCTTATGTACTCCACAAGACCGTCCACATAGGTAGAATTAAGCTTTGTAAGCTGTCTGTATTCGAGTATCTTCCCGACTATCTCGTGATCATCCTTTATCTTCTCGAGCACCTCAACGCTTGTGGAATAACCGCTCTTTGTCTTCTTGCCGCTCTTCAACCTGAGCTTTTCAAACAGAATCTCGCCGAGAGCCTTAGTAGAGTTGATATTAAACTCTTCTCCCGCAAGCCCGTGTATCTCCTTCGTAAGCTCGTCTATTCGGTTTTTAAGCTTCTCGCCGAAGGCCGTCAGCCCCTCCTTGTCAACGCCTATGCCATATCTCTCCATGTCCCTTAACACAAAGGCGCAGGGCAGCTCAACATCTTTATACAAGCCGTCGAGATGCTCTTCCTTAAGTCTGCTTTCAAGCAGCTCCCTCGAGACAAAGGGAACAAAGGTCTTATACGCCATATATTTCACATGGTTCTCGTTGTTCCCCGAACCAAATGAAAGCTTATCCTTGCCGAAAAGCTCTTTTGCTCCGGGCAGAGTCTCGCCGTAGAGGTCAAGCGCCAAATCAGTATAGTCATATCCGTCGGCAAGCGGATTCAGGAGATACGCATAAATCCCAGTGTCTTTGATATCCATTTCGGGTGTAAGCCCAAGCGGCTCGATAAGCTCCTTCGCATCTTCGCACACAAGCTTTGCGCCCGTCTTCAGCTTATCTCTTAATGCCTCAAGCACAGCCTCCTCCTGAAGAAGTATGGAGCATGCCGCGATATATGCCTTATCCTCCGACATACAGATTGATGCGTATGCCGAACCGTCCTCGCCCTTAAACAGACGAACCGCCATATATTCTGCCGGCGCCGAAAGAACCTCCTCAAGCTTGGACACATCGCTTATAAGCTCCGTCTTCATCTCCGGAAGCTTTGCGACCGACGAAGCCTGAGGCTTGTCGTCAAAATATTTGTACAGACTTTTAAGCTCTAAATCTGTAAATATATCATACGCCGCAGGATTGAACATATCCCTTATCTCGGTTGAAGCAAGGTCAACCTCAACCGGCGCATCAAGCTTTATGGTAGCAAGCTCTCTCGAAAGGTAAGCAAGCTCCTTATTCTCTACAAGCTTATCCTTGCCCTTGCCCGGCTTCAACTCATCAATATGCTCATAAAGCCCGTCGAGTGAACCGTATTGAAGGAGATACTTCTGCGCGGTCTTCTCTCCGACTCCCGGAACTCCCGGGATGTTATCCGATGCATCTCCCATTAGACCCTTGAGGTCTATAAAGGTTATCGGGTCCACGCCGTACTGCTCCTTGACCTGGTCTGCATAATAATTATAAACCTCGGTCTTACCTCCTGCGGTCTTCGGAAGCTTAATCATAATCCTGTCCGTCGCAAGCTGAAGCAGATCTCTGTCCCCCGAAAGAATAGTTACAAGGTATCCCTCACTGTCAGCCTTTCTCGACAGGGTGCCTATCACATCATCGGCCTCATAGCCCTCGCAGGTAACGATGGTAATATTCATGCTCTTTAGGACATCCTCAATAACAGCCCTCTGCTCGCGAAGCTCGTCGGGCATGGGCTTTCTTGTCCCCTTGTACTCCGCGTACATTTCATGCCTGAAGGTCTTGGCCTTTAAGTCAAATGTAGCTATGATATGCGTCGCGCCGGTCTCGCCGAGCACCTTATGCATGATATTTATAAAGCCCAAGATTGCGCCCGTATGTCTTCCGTCCTTTGTCGTGAGGTCGGGAAGCCCGTAGTACGCACGGTTCAATATGCTGTTTCCGTCTATCAGAAGTATCTTATTCATATAATTCTTCTTCCTCCGTAGTCTCCTGCTCCTCGGTGACAGGTCTCGGGTGTTTTAATACATACTTGTGAATTCTCTGGTAATTCGTCACCTCTACCGGCGGCGGTACCTTCTTGGCCTCTTCTATGAAATCGGTATCGCAGAGGTCTATATTACGACCGAAGAAATCAAAGAAATAAGTCGGCCCCTGAGCCTCCTTGATCAGGTACTGCTCATGGTCGTAAACTCTCGTAAGGATATTCCCGTAATAAAAGGCAAGCCCGATTATCGCGGCAATAAAAAATATACTGAAGGTCGAGACCTTAAACCTCTTAACCTTCCTCACACGTGTAATGGCGCGCTTCAACTCCGTGTCAAGCTCCGTCTTAAAGTTTCTCGGAAGCTCCTCGCCCCCGTCAAGCTTCCTCATGCCCACCACAAGGGTGTAGTAGATCTCAAGCTCCTCGCGGCAGCTCTTACAGTGCTGCATGTGATGCACGAAGTCCTCCGCCTTATCGTCCGGAAGCTTTTTATCAATAAAGGTCATGATATTCGATTGTGCTTCCAGACATGTCATGGCAAAATACCTCTTAAATCAAGCAGGGGAGACGCAGTCGCCCCTGCGCGCCGCGCCGCCCGCGTGTCACAAAGTGACAATTTACATTACGCGCGCGTGTACGTATACAACCAAAGAGAACCCCGACAGGATATGCCTTTCGGGGTCCTTCTTTGAATATAATTCTTAGTTGTTGATGAGCTTGTCAGCCTCGTTGTTCCAGCTGTAAAGCTTTCTTACTTCCTCGCCGACCTTCTCTGCCGGATGCTCTGAAGCAAGCTTTCTTAAAGCCTTGAAATGAGCCTGTCCGCCTGCAGGTGACATATCAAGAAGGAAGTTCTTTGCAAATGAACCGTCCTGGATATCCTTCAGGATCTGCTTCATAGCCTTCTTTGTATCCTCTGTGATGATCTTAGGTCCGGTAATGTAATCACCGTACTCGGCTGTATTTGAGATAGAATATCTCA
The DNA here is from genome assembly GCA_017525525.1 of Lachnospiraceae bacterium. Classification (GTDB taxonomy): domain Bacteria; phylum Bacillota; class Clostridia; order Lachnospirales; family Lachnospiraceae; genus Coprococcus_C. The sequence goes on from JAFXSQ010000005.1 coordinate 18,701, forward strand.
TGCCTGCGAAGCCTGACTGATAGATAAGATCTACGATAAGCTTCATCTCGTGAATACACTCGAAGTAAGCATTTCTCGGATCGTAGCCTGCCTCTGTAAGTGTCTCGAAGCCTGCCTGCATAAGCGCGCATACACCGCCGCAAAGCACTGCCTGCTCACCGAAGAGGTCTGTCTCTGTCTCTGTTCTGAAGGTTGTCTCAAGCACGCCGGCTCTTGCACCGCCGATACCGAGTCCGTAAGCAAGTGCAAGGTCAAGAGCCTTACCTGTAGCATCCTGATATACAGCTACAAGACAAGGTGTACCCTTTCCAGCCTGATACTCTGAACGAACTGTGTGACCGGGTGCCTTCGGAGCGATCATGGTTACATCCACATCCTTCGGAGGTATGATCTGATTGAAATGTATATTAAAGCCGTGAGCGAACATAAGCATATTTCCTGCCTCAAGGTTCGGCTCGATATCCTTCTTGTAAAGACCTGCCTGAAGCTCATCATTGATAAGGATCATGATGATGTCTGCCTTCTTTGCAGCCTCAGCAGCGGTATAAACCTCAAATCCCTGTGCCTCAGCCTTTGCCCATGACTTACTTCCCTCATATAGACCGATTATTACATGACAGCCTGAATCCTTAAGGTTAAGCGCATGTGCATGTCCCTGGCTACCGTAACCGATGATAGCTATTGTCTTTCCGTCAAGAAGTGAGAGGTTACAGTCCTCCTGATAATAAATCTTTGCATCCATTTTTAGTTCCTCCTAAATATATTAATATGCCGAAATATCGGCTAATGGAATCTTATTATTCTCCGGCAGTTCTTGTGAGACCCGTAAGACCTGTTCTTACCATCTCCACTATCCTGAAGCCGTCAAGAAGCTTTATAAATGCTTCGATCTTGTTGGTGTTGCCTGTCATCTCGATCATAACCGAATCTGCGGACACATCGACCACCTGAGCTCTGAACACATTTGCAAGAGAGATGATCTGCTGTCTCTCGGTCATATCCGTCAGTATCTTGACAAGCATAAGCTCTCTTACTACGGACTCTCCGCCTTTAAGTTCTGTGATGGTCTTCACGTCCTCAAGCTTTAAGAGCTGCTTCTTGATCTGACTTAATATAAGGTCATCTCCGCTTACCGCAACCGTCATGCGCGAGAACTTGGGATCCTCTGTTATTCCGACAGTCAAACTGTCAATATTGTAGCCTCTTCTGGAAAAAAGTCCGGCAACTCTGGCAAGAACGCCCGATGTGTTGTCTACAAGAAGCGATAATACCATTTTCTTCATGAGATAAATCCACCTTTCAATCTTTCAATAACTTGAATATGTATTTTAATCTTTTTAATAAACACTGTCAAGAGCATAAGATTCTTCACTTCGCTCAAGTCGTGACAAATTCATTCTGTTTACTACCAGTACAGTATTACAGGCATGCCGTCCTCGGCGTACTCGTACATAGTCGCTACGGCATCATACGGAAGATTGACACAGCCGTGCGAACCGTCGTAGGTGTAGATATTTCCTCCGAATGCTCCGCGCCATGTTGCATCGTGAAGTCCTATGCCCGGATAGAACTGTATCCAGTACTGAACTACGGTCTCATACTCCTTATTCTCTCCGACAAGCTTTGCCGGCGAAGACTTGTGGTCTATGGGGTATATACCGGCCGGTGTTGTCATGGAGGGGTACATGCCCGACACGCAATCCGCTTCCGCAACTATAGTGCCGTTCACATACATCCATACGTGCTGTCCGGAAAGATCGACCTCGACATAGGTGTTGCCGATGTCACCGTTCTCATCCATATAGTATCCGACGCTCGAGAAATCCGGCGTTATCTCAAAATCGGTTTTCTGAGTGAGCGAATAATAAAGCTCCGAGAAAAGCGATTCAGGATCGAACTCCCATCCGTAATAACCGTCCTCTATAGTCACCACTCTGCCGTAATGAGTTGTAAATATCCTCGGATGCTCTAAGGTTGCATACTTGTCATACAGCCTGTTGGTAAGAGACTCAACATTGTTCTGTGATATCTGTATGGTGCCGTTGCTGCTTAAGTAACCAATCTTCGAAAGCTCATCCCTGGGTATTATGTACTTGTAATCGCCGAAGCACACAGCGCACTGAAGATCAAGGAAATCCTCACACTTTCTTACAAGCTCCTTTATCTCCGGCGAGTCCTCGGTAAGCTCCGGAGGCACATAACATCCGTAAGCATACAGGTCTACGGAGTGCGCATTCTCATTTATAGCCTGCTCTATAACCTCGTAGGTTCTCTCTATATCCAGTCTGTTTCCCTGCTCTGCCTTTGTAACCACAACCTCTCCGTCCTTCATCTCGACGGTTGCGTTCTTTGAAGGCCTCATCTGATCGACATCCATAAACTCAAGTCCGTTTATGTATTCTCTCAGGATTCCCTTATCAAACTTAGCCACATAGCCGGCTTTGAACTCATCCTTTGAGAATATGTTGCCCAGCCAGAGAAATGGGTTCTGAAGCTTTAAGCTGTCCTCGACCGGAGCGGCAAACTCGGTACGCAGGCTGCCCTGTCCCACCTTGAGCTTTTCCTCGCCGCCTATGTAATACACATTGAGCTCATAGCTCTCACGGTCTAAAGCAAGCTTATCCTCAACCTCCTTCACGCTGCACATACCGACATTGTAGCCGTTCATGTAAGAGTTCGGAGTAAAATGCTTCGAGAAATAAAGCACGCCGCCGAAGTAAACAAGCGTTAAGGTCAAAAGGACAACTATTATGAACAGCTGCCACAACCTTATGCCTTTCTTCTTTTTCTTATTTTTCTTGTTTTTTGCCGGTTCGGCATCAAACTGCTCGGTAAATCCACCCTTCGGAGCTTTTTTCCCCGAAGGCTTATCGGTTTCCTTTAATACATCTGTCTTAGACATTTTCTTCCCCTATATCTGTGTCAAAACACAAAGCCTTCATAATCCATCAAAGCACAAAGTCCTTTGAGTATATATCAAAGCCTTCAATTTTTCAATAGCGTGATAGACATTATCTCCGGCTTGTTGAACACCCTCAGTGGTATCAGATGGGTCCCCAGGCCGTTGGTAAGCAGCATCACCGTTCTGCCCTTTTCGTATCTTCCGTAATCGTACTTCGGAAAGGGCTTAAGTCTCGGAGATATCATTCCTCCCAAGCCAGGAAGCCTTACAATGCCGCCGTGGATATGACCTGACAGCACCAAATCCGCGCCCCATCCCGCGTAAGCATCAAAGTATTCCGGGTTATGGGCTATCAGGATGTTGTACTTCTCGCTTTCCTTAAAGCCGAGCCTGCCTGCCAGCTCCTCCGCAGAAAGCGGCTTCGAGTGAAATCTCGTGTAATACGAACGGTCAAGGTCAAGTCCGTATAATACCAGCCCCGTGTCAGCCTTCTCCAGCTTCTCATCCCTTAAGAAATGAACTCTCTCTCCCGCTATATTCATATACTTGCCCAGGTCCCGGTATCTCATCTCATGATTGCCTATACCGTAATAGACGGGCGCGATCTGAGATAGCTTCTCTATGGTTGCGGCAGTCTTTAAGTTGTTTTCCGCCTCATTTAATGTGATCATATCCCCCGCAAGGATTATAAGATCCGGCGATTCACCTTCTACCGCTTTGAGCAGGTCGGAATTATCTTCTCCGAACACCACGTTGTGAAGATCCGCGAAAGCCACTATCTTCAACGGGCTTTTGATATCCTTGTCGGTCTTCACGGTATATCGCGTCACAACAAAGCTATCACACTCAAAGCTGCTTTTTACAAGCATCAAAGCAAAAAGCGTCAGACAGACAAGTATGAAGATTAGAATTATCTTTAATATCAGCATAGACCTTTAATTCTTAAAGCTGTGTATAGGCGCAGGTATCCTGCCCTTTCTCTCTATAAATGCGTCGCAGGAGAACTCATTGACCGGCATAATCGGGGCATATCCGAGCAGTCCGCCGAACTGAGCCTTGTCACCGACCTTCTTGCCTATAACGGGTATGATTCTCACCGCGGTTGTCTTCTGGTTTACCATGCCGAGGGCCATCTCATCCGCTATTATACCGGATATGGTGGTAGCCTTTGTATCGCCCGGAACTGCAAGCATATCGAGTCCCACAGAGCATACACAGGTCATGGCCTCAAGCTTCTCTATCGTAAGGGCTCCCGCCTCGACAGCGTCTATCATCCTCTGATCCTCGCTGACGGGGATAAATGCGCCGGACAAGCCTCCCACGTATGAGCTTGCCATAACACCGCCCTTCTTCACCTGGTCGTTGAGCATGGCAAGCGCCGCCGTTGTTCCCGGAGCACCCGCAAACTCAAGTCCTATCTCCTCAAGTATCTCGCCCACGCTGTCACCGACTGCGGGAGTCGGAGCGAGTGAAAGGTCTATGATACCGAAGGGAACTCCGAGCATGGCCGAAGCCTCCTTTGCGACAAGCTGTCCCACTCTTGTTATCTTGAAGGCAGTCTTCTTGATGGTCTCGCAGAGAACCTCGAAGCTCTCGCCTCTTACCGACTCGATAGCCCTCTTTACCACACCCGGGCCGCTTACTCCTACATTTATGATCTTGTCGGCTTCGGTAACTCCGTGAAATGCACCTGCCATGAACGGATTATCATCCGGTGCGTTACAGAATACCACAAGCTTTGCACAGCCGATGGAATCCTGATCCTTTGTGAGCTCTGCAGTCTCCCTTACAACCTCACCGAGAAGTCTGATGGCATCCATATTTATACCGGTCTTTGTCGAGCCTGCATTTACTGAAGAACATACTCTTCCGGTCACGCTCAAGGCCTTCGGGATGGATCTTATAAGAAGCTCGTCCGCCGGCGTCATGCCCTTTGATACAAGAGCCGAGTATCCTCCGATAAAGTTCACTCCGCACTCTGTGGCTGCGTTGTCGAGAGTCTTCGCTATCTCCACGAAATCATCCTCGCTCTTTGCTACGGAACCGCCGACTAAGGCGATCGGAGTAACCGATATTCTCTTGTTGACTATGGGTATTCCGTACTTCCTTGATATCTCATTTCCGGTGTGAACCAGGTCCTTGGCAGACTCGGTTATCTTCCTGTATATCCTGTCACAGGTATCCGAAAGATCTGCACCGACACAGTCAAGAAGACTTATACCCATGGTTATGGTACGCACATCAAGGTTCATATGGCGTATCATATCATTTGTCTCTATTACCTCATTTATTCCTATCATTTCTTGTCCCTTCTGTAAGATTCTTCGGGCTGCGCACTCAGAATGACACGTATTTTGATTCTGCCGCAGCAGTGTCATTCTACCGGACGGTGTCATTCTGAGCGAAGCGAAGAATCTTTATATTCTGTGCATCATGTTAAATATCTCTTCCTGCTGTGCGAGGATCTGCACGCCGAGCTCCTTACCTATCTCGGAAAGCTCGTCCGCGATCATATCATGATCTTTGGATGACGCCGAGCAGTCCACAACCATCATCATATTGAAATAGCCGTCAACTATGGTCTGTGCTATGTCAAGAATATTGATATTGTTGCCTGACAGGTATACGCACACCTTCGCGATGATACCTACCCTGTCCTTTCCGAGAACGGTGATAATAGTCTTCTTCATTTATTATCTCTTCCTTTCAAGTAATTTGTTTATATGTGTCGGATGTGTAAATACGAACATTAAATCTCATATCGTGATCAGGGGGCCGGCGGTATCCCGCGGTGCGACACTTATGTTAAAGTCACGCACATCACTCGAGTAAGGATTACCGTTAAGCTCATACTTCACCGCCTCGTATGCAAGCTCCGGCAGATTGTTATCCTTGGACAGATGTCCCAGGAATATCGCTCTTATATGATTATTTAATACCGATCTTATCAGCCTTCCGCCCGCCTCGTTGGACAGGTGTCCGCGCTTCCCTAAGATACGCTGCTTCAAGTCGTAGGAATACCTTCCTACCTGAAGCATCCTTATGTCATGATTGGTCTCTATGACCATGGCGTCGCTGCCGGATATCTCCCTGACAAGTCCGTCATCGTAGTCACCCATATCGGTCGCAACCGATACCTTACGGTGTCCGTCGGTCACCGTGTAGCACACGGGATCCGCGGCATCATGCCAGACCGGGTAGGCTCTTACACTCAAGTCTCCCACCTGCACAGACTTCATGGGATCGATTGCAGTAAAGAGCGACCTGTCGAAGTTCCCTAAGCTCTTTATGCGTGATATGGCCCTGATCGTCTCCTCGGTGGCATACATCTTTAAGCCATAGGTACGGGCGATCACTCCGACCGCACTCACATGATCAGTATGCTCGTGTGTGATAAATATACCGTCTATATCATAGAGCGACATATCCACGGAGCTTAAAGCCTCTTCTATCCTCTTCTTCGATATACCGCAATCGATAAGCACAGCGCTACTGTCCGACTGTATCAGAGTCGAATTGCCGCTGCTTCCGCTTGCGATTGTCATCATCTTCATCTAAAATATCGCCTTCGGTTTCTTCTCTATCGGTCTGTAACCCGTGTCATTCAGCACCTTTAATATCTGATTCTTGTGCTCCGTACCGAAAGCCTCCATGGTTATCACAAGCTCAACGGCCGAGTTCCTGTTGATGGTTACGAACTGGTTATGCTCGAGCTTGATAATATTGCCTTTCTGCTCAGCGATAACACCGGCTACATTCTGAAGCTCGCCCGGCTTGTCCGGAAGAAGGATGGATACGGTAAATATCCTGTCTCTTGCGATAAGTCCGTGCTGCACTACTGACGAGAAGGTGATCACGTCCATATTACCGCCGCTTAAGATGGCAACAACCTTTTCATTCTTGGGTTCAAGGTGCTTTAAAGCCGCAACCGTAAGCAGACCGCTGTTTTCAACAAGCATCTTGTGAGTCTCGAGCATATCGAGGAAGGCTACTATAAGCTCGCTATCCTCGATGGTTATCACATCATCTAAGTTTTCTCTCAGATACGGGAATATCTTAGTTCCCGGAGTCTTGACTGCGGTACCGTCCGCAATAGTATCCACGTGCTCTAATGTTGTCACCTCGTTGTTCCTGAAGGATGCCTGAAGGCATGCAGCTCCCTGAGGCTCGACGCCTATTACCTTTATGTTCGGGTTAAGCATCTTCGCGAGCGTCGATACGCCTGTGGCAAGTCCGCCTCCGCCCACCGGAACAAGTATCTTGTCCGCGAAAGGAAGCTCCTTTATTATCTCCATGGCCACGGTGCTCTGTCCCGTTGCCACGTCAAGGTCATCAAAGGGATGGATAAATGTATAGCCCTTCTCCTCCGCAAGCTTCAACGCGTAAGCGCAGGAATCGTCATACACATCTCCGTAAAGTATTACCTCCGCGCCGTAAGCCTTGGTACGGTTTACCTTTATAAGAGGGGTTGAAGTCGGCATCACGATAACCGCCTTAACGCCGTATTCCTTTGCGGCGTATGCCACGCCCTGCGCGTGGTTGCCCGCCGAAGCAGTTATAAGACCTTTGCCTCTTTCCTCATCGGAAAGAGTGCTTATCTTATAATAAGCTCCTCTTATCTTGTAGGCTCCGGTGACCTGCATATTCTCAGGCTTTAAGTATACCCTGTTGCCTGTCTGCTCGGAGAAGAAGTCGCTCTCTATAAGGGGAGTGGGCTTCACCACCTTCGAGACTATGTCATATGCCTTTTCAAATTTATCCAGTGTTAATTCACTCATTATTTTCTCCTTGTGACGGATTCATCAACACCAAGAACCGTGCTCGGCTCCCGGACATATTTTTTTCAGTGCTTTGAAATGCACTGAAAAAAACATGATCCTCGCGCCGAGAATTTTATCCGGCATTTTTTGTTGATGAATCCTGTGTATAGACTGTTTTGCACTTTATTCAATATCAAATAGGTCATCATCCGGGTTAAGATCGAGGCCTGCGGCGATCTCCACATCCGAACGCGTGTCAAAGTCCGCAAAAAGCGCCGTGACATAAGCATTCGGATCAAAGCGCTGCAAATCTCCTATCTTCTCTCCGACTCCGATGAACTTAACCGGTACCGAAAGCTCTGACTGGATTGCAATAGCAATACCGCCCTTTGCGGTTCCGTCGAGCTTTGTAATTATGATACCGTTAATCTCGGTAACCTCCGAGAACTGTCTTGCCTGCTCTAAAGCGTTCTGGCCGGTGGTTCCGTCGAGTACAATCAAGGATTCTACATTCGCCTCGGGATACTCCTTCGAGATTATCCTGCGCATCTTCGCAAGCTCGTCCATAATGTTCTTCTTATTGTGAAGTCTTCCGGCTGTATCCACCAGAAGTATATCGGTTCCTCTGGCCTTTGCGGCCGCAACGGCATCAAACACTACCGAAGAAGGATCCGAACCCTCGCTCTGAGCGATAATCGGAACTCCCGCTCTCTCTGACCAGGTCTTGAGCTGATCTATGGCAGCCGCGCGGAAGGTGTCCGCCGCAGCCATCATCACATTCTTGCCCCTTGCCTTGTAGATTGCAGCAAGCTTTCCTACTGAGGTAGTCTTGCCCACGCCGTTTACGCCGATTATGAAGAGCACTGTCTTCTTCTCCTCAAAATCATAAGCGCTCTCGTCAACGGACATCTGATCTCTTAAAATATTGATCACAAGGTCACGGCAGGCTGCAGCCTCTTTGATGTGTTGCTCCTTCACTCTGGCCTTGAGGTCATCGATTATGCGCTCGGTCGTCTCCACACCCATATCCGAGATGATAAGGGTTTCCTCGAGTTCTTCGTAGAAGTCGTCATCTATCTCGCTTGCCTTGAATATGTTGGCAAAGCTGTTTCTTGTCTTGGACAAGCCCTCGGCAAGTCTCTTGAAGAAGCCCTTCTTTTTCTTCTTTTCTTTGGGCTGCTCCTCCGCTTCCTCTGCCTGTACTTCCGAAGCGTCTTCCTGCTCTTCAGGCTGTATCTCCGGCTGAACATCCGCTGTCACGGGCTCATCAGCCGGCTTTGCCTCTTCCTCGGGCTCCGCCCATGACTTGCCCCATGAAAGCTTTGGCTTTGCGGGCTTGGGGATATCCTCCTCTTTCGCCTCCTCCACAGGCTGCTGTGCAAAAAGAACCTCCGTCGGCGGCTTAAGCAGATCATCAACAGGCTCGGACTGCTGTTCCTGTACGTGAGCCGGTGTATCCTGCTCTTCGCTTACCTGCTCGGTCTGCTGTTCATTTTCAATTATCTCTTCATTCTTTTTCTTCTTCCATCCGAACAATCCCATTTTTTACCTCCTTAAGAATCCTGTAAAATAAGATCCTTCGCTTCGCGTAAGTCATGACAACTGTCAATCGTCCAGTTTGTCCTCTATCATATTTACAGACACAAGCGTCGATACGCCTTTTTCCTGCATGGTGATACCATAGAGTATGTCACAGGCCTCCATGGTACCCTTTCTGTGTGTTATGACTATGAACTGCGTATCGCTTGTGAGCTTGCTTAAATAATTAGCGTAACGCTTAACGTTCGAATCGTCAAGCGCCGCCTCTATCTCATCCAAGAGACAGAAGGGTGAAGGCTTAAGGCTCTGAATCGCAAAGAGCAATGCAATGGCCGTAAGCGACTTCTCACCACCGGAGAGCTGCATCATGTTCTGAAGCTTCTTTCCGGGCGGCTGAGCGATAATTCTTATACCGGTCTCAAGGATGTTCTCCTCATCCACGAGCTCAAGCTCGCATTTACCGCCTCCGAAGAGCTCCTTGAACACCTTGAGGAACATCAGCCTTATATCCTTAAAGCTTGCGGCAAACTGCTCCTTCATGGCTCTGTCAAGCTCCGCTATGATATTGACTAAGTTCTCCTCAGCGCGAACTATGTCATCGTGCTGGTTCTTTAGGAACTCGTATCTCTCGGATACCTCTTTGTAGTCCTCGATGGCATTTACATTTACATCGCCGAGTGACTTGATCTTCGACTTTACTTCACTTATCTCTTTCTTTAAGCTGCCCGCATCGTTAAGTGTATCGTCCTTAAATTCGAGGGCGGAATTAAGCGTGAGCTCGTACTCCTCCCACATGTAATCATTCAGGGCGTCACCCTGCTCGTTGAGCTTTTCTATCTGAGCATTGAGCTTAAATGAGCTCTTGTCTAACGCATTCATCTGGTTTGAAAGCTCCTCGCGCTTTGCAAAGAAATCCTTATGCTGCTCCTGCTCGGATGCCTTCTTACTCTTAAGCTCTTCAAGCTTCTTCTCATATATGCTTATGATGCGGTTATTCTCTTCTATCCTGTGCGAAATGGACGTCAATTTCTCCGACAGGCTTGCGGCCTCGCCGGCGCCCTGAGCTATTCGGTCATTTAACGACTTTAAGCTCTGCTTTGCCGAGGTCTCGGCGCTCCTAATGCGCTCAATGTTCGCCATAAGGAAGTCGTTCTCCTGCTTTATGCCGTTGAACTTTATGGTAAGCTCATTTATCCCGGCAAGCTTCTCCTCGTGGTCGGCCCTGTCCTTCACAAGCTGCTTTTCAAGCTCCTCTATACGCTCCTCCAAGCGCTTGTTGTCCTGCTCCTTTGCAAGGTTGCCCTTCTCGAGCTCCCCCTTATTTCTGTTGATTTCCTCAATCTGCTTCTTTAATTCCTCGCGCTCTCTCGCAACCTTGTTATATGTGCTTTCTATCTCGGCAAGCCTTTCGGTTGCATTGCCTACCGCGATATCCGCGGTATTCTTCTCGACGCTTACCTGGTTTAACTCTGCCAGCGCCTTGTCGCGAATTGCTCTCTGATTCTCCCTGAAGGCCTTTGACTCCTCGATAGTCTTCTCAAGCTCTTTTTTCTTCTTCTCGAGCTTTACAATCTGCTCGTCTATATCCTCAAGCTCTCTCTTCCTTCCGAGCAGGTTCGAGCTGTTCCTGAAGGCGCCACCTGTCATGGCTCCGCCCGGGGTTATCTGCTCACCCTCCAAGGTAACTATTCTCAGGCTCTGCTTGTATTTTCTCGCAAGCTTTGAGGCATTGTCGATGTTATCGCACACAACTATCCTACCCAAAAGGTGCCTCAATATGGTGTCGAATTTCGCATCGGACTTTACAAGGTCGCTGGCAATTCCTACCACGCCCTGCTCCTTCTTCACAGCTTCATCCACACCGCCCCTTATTACAATCGACTCAATAGGAAGAAATGTTGCGCGGCCCGCCTTATTCTCCTTCAAGAAGGCAATCATCTTCTTGGCTGTCGCCTCGTCCTCGGTCACGATATTCTGTATGCTTCCTCCGAGTGCGGTCTCTATGGCTGTCTCATACTTTTTCTCTACTTCGATTATGTCGGCAACAACGCCAATCAAGCCTTTGTTCCCGGCCTTAAGCTCCATCACGCGCTTAATCGCGTTGCCGTAGCCCTCGTAACGCTCGGACATATTCCTTAAGGTCTCCTTCTTTGACCTTAAGCCTATTATCTGGTTGCCCGTTACGGTTATATCATTCTTGGAGGATATCTCCTCCCTTGCGCTCTCATCTATGGCTTCCCTTGAATCGGCTATGGTCTGCTCAAGCCTTGCAACCTCTGCCGCAAGCTTTTTCTGTGTCTCTAAGGACTCCTCGCTCTCAGCCCTTAACCTGGTCTCCTCGCTCTTTAAGTTCAGATATCTCTGCTCAAGCTCAGAACGCCTTAAAGCTATATTCTCGAGCATGGTATCGTATCTTCCGACCTTTGCCTTTAAGGCGCCGCCCTCACTTATATTTTCTATGATAAGGGACTTGGAATCCTCAACCTCCGCCTCGGCCTTCTCTATCCTCTCCTTGATCTCGTCTGCCGCATTTACCGCTGACTCAAGCACATCATCAGCATCGTCGAGCTGCTCGTCGATAAGGCTCTTCTTTTCAAATATACCGTCTAACTCGCTCTTATAAGCAGCTAAGCTCTTGTTCAGCGAATCAATCTGCTCCGCAATTACGCCCTCGCTGTCCTTCAATGAGCGGAGCTGCTCATTTACAAGCCTTGTCTCACCGTCCTGCTTCTCGTTGTCAAGCTTCTTCTCGGCTAAGTTGTTTTTTGTTTCGTCTATCTCGTTAGACAATTCCTCTATTCGGTTCTCGATAAGCTCATAGCTCTCCTTTGCCGCATCAAGCTCACCGGCAATCCTCGAGATATCATCCGTAACTATTCTTAACTTTTCTTCTAACTCTTCCTTCTTGGCGCCTCTTTCCTCGGAGTCAAGGAGGAAGGCGTTGATGTCAAGCTTCTTTAACTCATCCTTAAAAAGGAGGTATCTCTTTGCGGTTTCGGACTGCTCCTTTAAGGGTCCGACCTGTCTTTCAAGCTCTGAGAGAATGTCGTTTACTCTCGTTAAGTTCTCCCTCTCGGACTCAAGAGACTTCTCGGTTGCTGCCTTATTCTTCTTATACTTAACGATACCGGCAGCCTCGTCAAAAAGCTCTCTGTGCTCCTCGGGTTTGCCCGAAAGGATGCGGTCTATCTGCCCCTGTCCGATTATCGAATAGCCCTCCTTACCGATACCGGTATCGAAAAAGAGCGCAGCCACGTCCTTTAGTCTGCTTGTAACGCCGTTTATCAGGTACTCGCTCTCTCCCGAACGGAACACTCTTCTCGCCACGGTAACCTCTGTGTAATCTATCGGAAGCACATGATCGCTATTGTCTAATGTGATAGCCACATATGCCGAACCCTGAGGCTTTCTGAGCTCTGTTCCGGCGAAGATTACATCCTCCATCTTGGCTCCTCGAAGCTGCTTTGCGCTCTGTTCTCCGAGCACCCATCTTACGGCGTCGCCGACATTACTCTTGCCCGACCCGTTCGGTCCGACTATTCCCGTTATTCCGTCGTTGAATTTGAATACTATTTTATTGGCAAATGATTTGAAGCCGTTGACTTCAATACTCTTTAAGTACATCTTATTCCTCGTCTTTTATCTTATTAAGGGCCTCGTATGCAGCCTCCTGCTCGGCATTCTTCTTGGAACCGCCCCTGCCTCTTCCTGCTGTCTTTCCGCCGAGCTTTATCTCGACCTCAAAGGTCTTCATGTGATCCGGCCCGCTCTCGCCCACCGTCACATAGCTTATCTCAAGCCCCTTTGCCTGGGCATATTCCTGTATCATGGTCTTACTGTCATGGAAGCGTCTCTTGCTCTCTATGTCAGTAAGAAGATGCGTCTTAACATACACACGCGCAGGCTCTATTCCTCCGTCAAGGTATATCGCGCCCAGGATTGACTCGAAGATGTCGCATAGTATCGAGTCCCTGTCGGCCCCGCCGGTAAGCTTCTCTCCCTTCGAAAAGAGAATATACCCTCCTAAGCTCAAGGCTCTTACAATCTTTGAAAGCGTAAACTCACACACAAGACTTGCCCTCAGCTTAGTGAGCTCACCCTCGGCAAGCTCCCTGTACTCCTCGAACAGAAACTCACTGCTGATATATTCAAGGATTGCATCGCCTAAGAATTCGTATTTCTCATAACTCTCAGCATTCCCAATCTGCTTTTCGTTAACAAAGGATTTGTGCGTCAACGCGGTAACGAGATGGGACTTGTCCTTGAACCTATAACCTATTATATTTTCAACCTCGGCAAGCCTGCCGTTGTCGTAATACACTTTTTATTCTCCTTGTTAAGATCCTTCGCTCAGAATCTTATTATTAAACTTCTTCAAAACTCTTCACTATCTTCTCATTAACGCCGCTTATGATGAAATTCCTGCACTGATATATGGCGCTCTCGGCTTCTGCCTGCTTGCTGTTGCCGTGAATCTTCACCACAAGTCCCTTTATTCCAAGTAAGGGCGCACCGCCCTTGTCGTCCGCCATAAAGCGCTTCAAATGCTTCTTCAGCGGCTTATATATAAGCGCCGCGCCGAGCTTAGTCTTCGGTGACTGGTTTAAGACACCCTTTATCTCCTTCATAAACATCCTGCCCACACCCTCATAGAGCTTGAGCATACAATTACCCGTGAATGCCTCAGTCACGATAACATCAGCCTGGCCGCTTACTATATCCCTCGACTCTATACTTCCTACAAAATTGATATCCTTCAAGGTCCTTAAAACCGGAAGGGTCTGCTTCACGAGCTCATTTCCCTTCTCATCCTCAGCGCCTATATTCACAAGGGCAACCTTGGGCTTCTTAACGCCCATTATATTCTCCATATATATGGAGCCCATCTTCGCAAACTGAACAAGCGCCTCGGGCTTAACATCCACATTAGCGCCACAGTCAAGCATGAGACTGTCGCCCGTCCTTGTTGGAACTAAAGTCGCAAGCGGAGCTCTCTTTACGCCCTTTGCGCGTCCCACGATAAATGTACCTCCGGCCAAAAGCGCGCCTGTATTTCCCGCCGAAATAACTGCCTGGTTCTCGCCGTTCTTTACCGAAGTAAGCGCGAGCACCATGGATGAATCCTTCTTCCTTCTGACCGCATCAACGGGAGCGTCATGACAGGTTATGGTTTCGGTAGCGCCGACTATCTTAATCCTTGCTTCATCTACCCCATACTGCTTTATAAGGTCGCTCAACTCACCCTCCTTACCATAGAGGGTCACATCGAAATCATCATATTTTTCAAATGCAGCCTTAACCGCTGCCACCATAGGCTCCGCGCCGTTGTCTCCGCCTAAGGTATCGATAGCCAGCTTAATCCTGTCGTCCATCATTATCTCCTGTCTTTCTTCTTATTATATGTAATAATAATTATGTCTAATATCCATAACTATGGTATTATATATGTGCTTTTTATCTTAGTCAAGAAAAAAACGGCTCTTTCGAGCCGTTTCTTTCTATATCTTATTACTCAACAGATATAACTTCCTTCTTGTTATATGAACCGCAAGCCTTGCACACTCTGTGCGGCATCATAAGCTCTCCGCACTTGCTGCACTTAACAAGTCCCGGTACGCTCATTCTCCAATTAGCTCTGCGCTTATCTCTTCTTGCCTTAGAGCTTTTGTTCTTAGGACAGATTGACATCTTCGATTACACCTCCCTTTCGTCTACATTGAGCATATCTGCTCAAAAACATACCTCGCTATTATAACGACAAAGGAGGTGCTTGTCAACGAAAACTTTTATAAAATTTCAGTTTTTTCGGGTATTATATCTCTATATGCCCAAATTGCTTATAATTCTGCCTCGCTTCGCTAAGTGTAAGCTCGTGATTGGCTCCGGAAGGAACCTCCAAACCACCGACCGCATTCTCATCGGTGTCATCCTCCCAGCGACATACCGGGCATATCTCCCACTCCAACCTTTCGGTAAGCGTTGTCATGCCGCAGCATGGACACTTGAACCTCGGCTTATCATCATCCTCATCGGTTTCTTCGGGCAACATGGCCTCAAAGACTTCAAGGTCTCCCGGCGTCGTAAGCTTTATGTTCCTGTCAGATCCCGAAGCAAAGTACAGCCTGTGTCCGAGTTCCACCATCATCGTGTTCGTGTAAGCCGAGCCGTAGATTCCGATCTCCTTCTCATAAGCCTCATGGTAAGCCTCATCGATCAGCCTGAACCTGTATGCCTGCGGAGTTGAAACCCTCCTCAAGGTCTCACGCGGGATATAACTTATCGTAGTATTCGGCTGCTCGCTATCGACCACAAATATCTGCTCGTTATACGGCAGAGAGGTCACAGCATTCCCATGCTCTTCGCATATCTTTACCACATCGGTCAGTATGTCCGGATCGACAAGAGGTCTTATGCCGTCGTGAACTATCACTATATCGTCAGGAGAGCATTTGCCCTCTAAAAAATATACTCCGTTTCTTATGGACTCCTGGCTGGTCGCGCCGCCCTCGGTAATCCATCTAAGCTTCTCTATGCCATAGGCTTTCGCAAGTCCCTTAAGCCTGTCCTCCCACTCCTTTAAGCACACACATATGATAGCATCCACACAGGGGTGTGCCTCAAGACTCTCCAAGGTGTAGATCAGCACCGGCTTATCCCTTACCTCTATAAATTGTTTGGGGATGTCATAACCCATTCTCTCGCCGCGCCCCGCGGCCAAAACAAGCGCTATGTTCATAATTTAATAGTTCTCTGCGTTAACCTCAAAGAAGGACTGCGGATGGTCGCATACCGGGCATACCTCGGGAGCCTCGGTACCTACTACGATATGACCGCAGTTGCGGCACTCCCAAACCTTTACCTCGCTCTTCTTGAACACTTCCTGCATCTCAACATTCTTCAGAAGCGCGCGATAACGCTCCTCGTGATGCTTCTCTATGGCAGCAACGCCTCTGAACTTTGCGGCAAGCTCCGGGAAACCCTCTGCCTCGGCAGTCTTGGCGAAATCCTCGTACATATCCGTCCACTCGTAATTCTCGCCCTCTGCCGCAGCCTTTAAGTTGTCTGCCGTATCTCCTATGCCGTTCAACTCCTTGAACCAGAGCTTAGCATGCTCCTTCTCGTTGTCAGCCGTCTTAAGGAACAGAGCAGCTATCTGCTCAAAGCCCTGCTTCTTTGCCTTTGAAGCAAAGTAAGTATACTTATTTCTTGCCTGAGACTCGCCTGCAAATGCAGCCTGAAGGTTCTTCTCTGTCTGGGTTCCCGCATACTTATTTGCTGCCGGTGCTGCCTCCTCAACTATCTCCTCAAGGTTGTCACCCTTTGCGTGACATAAGGGGCACTCTGCTGTCTCTATGCTGTCTGCCTCAAACACTTCCCCACATATCTTACATCTGAATTTTGCCATAACTTTAATACCTTCCTTTCTCAAAAAGATGTTTTGTATTATACTATATCCGTAACTATTTTTCAATCAATCTTTCCAAACTGTCCGACAAGAATCGCCCGGATTTCATATTGACATCAAATATAAACGAATATAAAAGCGCACAAAGGAGCATTTTATGAAGAAGAAGTTTGATGAATACATAAGGGATCACTTTGTTGAAGCGTAAAGCCCAAAACGGGGACAGCTCATTTCAAGCTGTCCCCGTTATACTATTTGTAAAACTCTTTAAACGCCTTCACCATCTCTGCGCCGCTTATCTCCTTCTCCTCAAGGAGTCGGTCGGCTAAGGCACTTATGAAATCCTTATGCTTCTGTATGATCTCAGTCGCGCGCTTGTCCTCCTCTTTAAGGATATCAAGTGCATTGCCTTCTCCGAGCTCACCCATCGCAAAGTCTTTTATCATGCTCCGCGCAGTCTTCTTTGCATATTCATAATCCTGGGATACACCCGTTGCGTTCTCTCCGAAGAATACACGCTCGGCATTTCTTCCTCCGAGGCACTCGGCTATAATATTTCGAAGCTTCTTCTCTGTCATGCTGCCGGGGGCCTGTTTACCCATCTGAACACGCCCAAAGCTTACCGCACCGCTTCTCACACTTATATTCTCAGGTATATTCTTTTTGTCAACGATATAGCCGACTACCGCATGACCGCACTCATGGATAGCAGTTCTCCTTTTCGACTCTTTTGTGAGCTCCTTCGGATCATAAAGCTGGTCACGGTTCGGAGCAGTATCAATAAGCTCCTTGTAGCCCGGGATATCCTTCACCTGAATCTCCTTGTAGCCTTTGGGTGAATTGATATCAAACCTTGCCGCTCTCTTAAGGATAATCTGATGTATCACATGATCCACGAATCGGCCGTTTCCGAAATTCGGAATCTCACTGAAGTAACACATCAGTTCATGTATCTTATTTCTTGCCGCATCCTTTGTTACAAGACCGTAACCATCCATCTTCTTGTCGTATATCTGCAAAAGTTCTTCAGGTGTGTAGTCTTCAAAGCTAAATGTATAGCCTATGCGTGACATAATGCCCGGATTACTCTTTAAGAATTTTTCCATCTCATTTGTATATCCTGCAAAGATGAATACCGTATCCTCCTTGTACTCCTCCATGGCAGTAAGCAGCACCTCGATTGCCTCGTGCCCAAAACCGTTACCGGAATCACGCGAGTTACCATCAGTCAGAGAATATGCTTCGTCTATAAACAGAACTCCTCCGCGAGCACGTTTTATAACCTCAGCTGTTGTTCCCGCCGTTTTTCCTACATATCCGCTCACCAGATCTTTCTTTTCGGCGACCAGGAGCCGGTTAGACTTCAGGATTCCGACCGAATAAAGATCATCAGCTATCATCTTCGCTACTGTAGTCTTGCCTGTACCGGGATTTCCCGTAAATAACATATGCATCGAGAAGGCGGGCAGGTTCACTCCATGCTCCCTTAAATACCTCTGGTAGATAACCTGCTGCTTAAACTCGTCAAGCTTCTTTTTCAGACTTTCGAGACCTATCATATCGGCTATTCCGATTTCTCTTTTCTCCGGCATGATTGCCTCAAAGTCTTCTTTCCTGATAACTCTGTCTTCACTGCTTAAGGTACCGTTCAAGCCTTCGCTCTCACCGTATATTCTCTTGGCCCAGGCTCCCTTGACCTGGCCGAAGATATTTCTCACTTCGCGCGCATTGCCGAAGAACTCCCCCGAACGCTTCGACATAATGCAATTCTCCAGACTGTGAACCGCACCATCATCAATCTTTAAGTCTTCAGAATCGCATAAGCTTTTGAATATATCAACAAGTTCTTCAGGGCTATAATCCTCAAACTCTATTTCTGTCTCAAACCGGCTGTTCAAACCCGTGTTTGACTTCATAAGGCTTCGCATCTCTTCCTTGTACCCGGCCATTATAACCAGCAGATCATCCGGATGATTCTCCATGGCGATGAGCACCTCCTGAAGAGCCTGCATTCCCCGGTCTCCGTTGTTGATAAAACCATAGGCCTCATCTATGAAGAGCACTCCTCCATAAGCACTCTCTATCACAGTTTTTGCCTTTACATTTGTTGCCGAGTCCCAGTATGACATAAGATCCGACGGTTTCGTCTCCTTAAAAATCCTTTTCTTGACAAGGCCCATGGAGTAGAAAAGCTCACTGATTCTTCTTGCAACCGTCGTCTTGCCCGTCCCCGGATTTCCGGTGAATTTCATGTGCATGGGGCGTTTAGGCTTCTTCACCTTCGTACCCGCCTGCTGCTCCACCAGATAGTCGGTATACATACTTTTTATCTTTTCCTTCACCTTCTTCAGACCGATCAAATCATTCATCGATTCAATCACAGCCTCGGGAGTCTGCATATCGGCCTTGTACTTGGGGATACAATCCTTAGTGTACACATAATCATCCCTGAGTTTTTCGTAATAAAGCGTGAGTATACGGTTCTTAAGGTCTGTCACGAACCTCATTCCCTTCAAGTCCGCATCACGATATATAGCTTCAATATATATTTTAAGCGCCTTAGCAAAACCCGGTTCCATCCCGAATTCCGATTCTTGTTCAAGCGTACTCAGAGTTTTCTTCCATACCTGTTCCACAGTCATGGAATCTACATATACATGATACTTAAAAGTCCGGTATCTCAGTTCATTTTCCTCTCTGTAGCTCTCCCTGAATATTCTTCGGCTGGTCACTATAACAAAAGGAATTCTCGGATACTTCTTTGCAAACTCGATAAGAGTTTCAAAGCCCTCTTTGAATTTCCTGTATTCCTCCTTCTCTTTCTCCTGCGCGCTTCCGGTCCCGGTTTCAACGCTAACGGTAGGATGGGTTTTAAAATCCTTTACGCAAAGCAACGCAACAGGATCAGACACTCCAAAAGAATCATCATCCCTTTCGAAATAACGGCAATACTCCTTCAATCTGTGTGCTTCTGTAGAGTAGACTGCCCCCTTTACTCCGATCAGATTCTTCAGATATGGTATAAAATCTTCAGAGTAATCCGATTCCTCCTCATAGACAAGTATCAGGTTATTATACGGCGACGTTATTCCTCTATGCATCTCATAATCGGAATTGATTCTAAGCTTTCCGGTAACAAAAGCATCAAGCTTCTCATACGAATATTCGTTGATATTAAGCCCCTCTTTTTCTACATATCTCCGTAGCTGTCCCTTCTTGCTCAATATCCGGTTGTTCGCATATATATCCTCATCGCGCAATGCACCCGCATACCTGCGACTCCTGAGTCTGTGCGGGAGTGTATCCTCAGCTACATAACTATATAGCTTCATAAGCTCATCGGCAGCATCGCTTTCAGATATATTCTTACCTGCAAGCTGAACCATGTAATCATGAGGATTGTCATTCCACATCTCAAGGTAAGCCTCTTTAAGTGCTTTCTTATCTCCTGTCAAGTCCCACAAATGAGAACTCTTTTTTCTGTAAATCTCATATAAGACCGGTTTCTTTAAGTACATATCCGTAAAAAACATCTTTTTCTGATGTTCTTCACTCTCATCCATTGTCTTGTATATATCGCTTGTGCTATTCACGCGTTCTTCAATGTATTCATCCATGTCTCCGGCTTTAATATGACGAAAATGCTCAAAGGCTCTCTTTGCTCCCCATGCAAGGCATGCGATTTTAAGCTCCGCCGGAATGAACTTCCCGATATACCCTCCATCCGGTACGCAGATGTCTATCAACAGTAAAGCAAGTGTGTTATGCTTTGCCAAAGCAAAAGCCGCCGCCTTGCTTTCGTGGTACCTACACTCGAATATTCCATTTTCCAGAAGAAATGCATCGGCTATTCTTTCAAGCTCCTTACTTCCTCTCGGATACACAGCAAGCACACATTCAAGCATCTTGAAAATGTGTAGCATATCCAGGCGTTCTCTCAGGTTACCGAGCACAGAACGATAGTTAGAGAAATAGATTTCCACATCATCAGGTGTCTTGTATAGCTCACTGATTTGATCGTAATCCATTCCCCTGACGAATCTGTCATAACAAAAAACAGGAATAAGACATTTACCCAGAAGGGCGATTGCCTCCCTGCTCATCTCACACGCATGTGACAAATCATTCCCGTATTTCTCATGATAGGCAACAACCTCAGCCTTCACTTCCGGCTTAAGAAGATACTCCTCACCAAAAAGCAGTGTTTTGTAAGCTATCGGGTACTTCAACACATCCATATATTCAAGCTTTCCCATGAGCAGGCCATAACAGATGTAGCTTCCGTGTTCATGCGGAAACAGCTCTTCTATCTGTCTTATGGAGAGCGCTACAATCAGCTCATTGCCAGACACCGTTTTGTACTTGTTATCACCCGAAAGATACTCATTTAATTCCGGAAGTATCTCACTCACATACCTGTACTGAAGGTATGAACGAACCGGGCCGCATCTTAATCTGTAATCATCGTTGGGTGTCTTAAGATTAGAAAGCTTCATAGCACCATTGGCAAGCTCGGATAACCTCTTTTTGACAAATGAATCTGCCCCGTTTTTATCATCCTTTACATGCATGATACCGAACTCATCAAGTTCAACATTCAGTTTTAATCCACCAAAATCCATTATACCGTCACCTAATCCTTTTTCTGTATATGTTGAGGCTTACGCCATCCTCAAGTTCAAATACCGCGCTGCTTACCTCGGTGTCATCCTCTTCCTTTTGCATGAACGGAAGCAGTCCGCACACAAACTCGATACCCTTCTGTAAATCCTCATCTTCAGTGTCTAACATAGTAGACGAAGGTGTCGTAAGCACCTCGGAAAAGACGGTTATCGACTTACATTTAGCTCTTGTCAGTGCGACATTGAGCCTGTTGCGGTTAAAGATAAACTCTCCCTCTGTAACTGCGCTCTCAAGGTCGGTAACACCATAGCTTACTATGACTGCATCTCTCTGCTGCCCCTGAAGCTTATCCACGGTACCTATAAACAGATTACTTCTGTCCATACCGGTTTCAGTGCTTATCTTATCCTTTAGCTTTTCTATGTGCCTGTGATGTGGCGAAACTATGCCCAACACTCCATCTATGCTTTCAGTACCGCGCCAGAAAGCTTCCTCGGTTTCCGCATGCACCGAATTCCTAATAGCATCCGTAAGCACAGTTACAACCCTTCGCTCAGTGTCCTCTTGCTGCTTAAGCGTTCCGCCACTTATCTTACAGAAAACCATCGGCCAGTAATCCGGTGTATTCTCAAAACTATCAAGCATATAAGTCAGCCACGGCATATCTTCATCTGCCACATCTTCAGGTACACCCTCATAGTTAAGTCTGCGGTTTGCAACCTCACCGTCTCTGCCACCATGGGATCTGTATCTGCTTCCGTATATCTTCTCAGCTGAATATCTTAGGATTATCTCATTCATCCTGAAATTCTCTTCAAGCATAATTCGATTTTCTTCATGATCAAGAGCTTTAGCCCTGTAATAAGAGAATACAGAACCATATTCATAAGCCTTGTCCGAATCCGTGCCATAACGCCCCTGAATAATAGCCGGAAGCTGATCATCATCTCCGACAAGAAGATATCTGCTTCGCTCCACATCACCCATGTACATCGCAAGCATCGCATCCATAACCCTGAGCTGTGAAGCCTCATCGATTATGATCAAATCAAATCTTTCTTGTCTTTGTCTATTATTGTTTTTCACAATATTTGCGCATGACCACACGGTTGCGCCACATACAAGAGGCCGTTCCACATCATCCGCTCTCATCACATCGTAAATAGTAGCTCCATAATCCGAGTTTTCCTCTGTTACAGAAACATTCTCAATAGATTCATCCTCAAGACGATTTGACTTGTATAAACTTATGTCCCTTCGCTCACCTATCTTCTTAGATAACATCCGAAGAATATTCTCTATAGCCGAATGTGTGTTGGCTGTTACCAGCACTCTTAAGTTTCTATTCTTTTCAGCTTTATAATATCTGCACAGCGTTATTATTGCCCTTGCAATAAAGTCTGATTTTCCTGTTCCCGGAGGCCCCTGAAGCACTGTCATTCTCTTCTCGTACAGATGCGTGAACGCGTTCCTCTGAGATTCCGTAAAATTACAATTACCAATATTACTGTATGAAAACATTCCATCCGAGAAGTCATCCTCAATAAGATCCTCGGTCAGAAGTCTTACATCCTCCGGTCTCTCAAGCAACAGCCTGCTTGTATCCGGCGGATTGCCTTCCTCGTCAATTATGTCAAATGTATCAAACAGCTTCTTACTGTTAATGTCCGTATATCTTAAGGATACATAATAATCCTTACCGACATCGGCTGCTGAAATGTTTCCTCTTGCAACATCCCCGGTTATCACAATATGATTTGCATCTCTTTCATACTTAGGGATGTTCACAACATTTACACGTTCGGGAAACCATCCGGCTATGAAAAGGTTTTTGAATCTGTAATCCTCATATTTATACAGTTCCTCAACATCATCAACTTCAACAAAAACTATCGAGATCCACTTGTCCCTTACGACATCCGTGTTACCCTCAGCAAACAGGGTTATTCTGGTTTTTTGATATCTTCCGACCTGAACAACACGGCAATCCGTCAGTGTCATCCTTAATACATCTCCGGTCTCCATAGCAGCCTCAACTCCCTGCAGGCGCGCCTGTCTTATCTGCTGATATTGATAAAGTGATTCGTTTTTAGCCTCAAAAAACCACTTGCGCAAAAGACGGTTTTGATAACCGGCTCTTCCGGGGAGCACAAAATTATTAAGCTTTCTGACAAGTCTGCCGTTTTCAGCCCCTGCTTTCTGGAGCTTTCTGACTATTCCGGTTTCCGCAACAAGGCGTTTGTGAATATGCTCACATATCAAGTCTGTTGACACCTCTAAGCCTTCACACTCTGTTTCGCCGTTCCAAACAGCATGTATTGCATCGGAGCGCATGGTATTCGTTAGTGCATCAAAGAAAAGCCTGTAATCTACTCTGTTAAAAACCATTCCTCTGGGAACAAAGACATTCATAGAATTCACAACCTCCGGAAGCCGATATGCAACCGGAAGCGGAAGACTCACCAGTTTTCTCAACTCATTGCTTATGACTATTATAGGGAACTCTCCTACATCGTCCGGCTGCTCCTCAGTGCCGTCTACTACCCTGTCACCCTGCAGCCACAAAAGAACGGATATGATTCTGTTGATTATCTCCTCATCGTTTTCAAGACTGTCCAAAGCCTCGTACAAGGCCTCCTCTAAGTTCATAAGCTCATAAGAATCCATGACATAAGCTTGAACGGATTTTTGAATTCCACCATTTCCCTCATCATAGCTTTCAAGTATTTCATACAAACGAGTAATAAAATCTCTCAGGTTGTTAAAATAAGCTTCCTCCGAATCATCCTCCATAACAAAAGCTTCAAAGCTTTCTCTCCACGGTCCGTTATTATCCTCATTACCCTGAGCCTCACCGTTTCTTTCGTAAAACAATGTATTAATTCCGAATACATATACCCTGTTATCTCCGGCGTATTTCTGCGCAGTAAGCACAATCGCAACATCCTGCCACTTCGGCATGGTAAATGACCTGTGTTCCTTCCATGTATAACCTATCCATCTCAACTCATTAAAATCAGTCGAATACGGAACAGCTCTTCTTTGTACCTCAAGCGTAACCCCATCGCCTAAGATCATATCCCATGAACGGTTGCTTGAAAGAGTGTCCTTATTTTCCTCAACTGCGGCATAATCCGCAAATTCAGGTATGGTTTCCGGAGCATTAAGCCTTTCGGCATAGGCCTGCGCATATTCGGAAAGATACGGAATAAGCTTTATACTTCCCTGTTCTTTCAACTCTCTCATGCACTGTTTGTAATTCTGACACCACTCACATTTGGGACCGACACATCTTTTCAATTCACTTTTAAGCGTCTGCTCTTCTCCGTTCACAAGAGCCTCTTTTGCTTTATTCACAAGCTCCGGAAGCACCTCGGAAAAATACATATCAAGAAGACCGTTCTCCTCTTTTAATTCAAACGGTCTTTCCGCATCCTGTCCTCCGTTCCACAGATAACCAGTGTCGGTATTTACTATTGCATCTATTTTCTTATCATCTTCAACAGCCGCATTATACTCGTCAATCAAGGCTTCAAGCATCTTTACATACAAAGCAACCTGCACCTTATGTGCAAGCTTCATCCGCCTTGCCAGCTTGACATCTATAACAGAGAGCATAACCCTATTATTATCCTCAGACCACTCGGCACTGATTAAATCCGGGTAAGCCTTCGGGATATCCACATTAAGATTATCATCCTCCCCGTTATACAGACTCTCATCAAACCTGAACCATTCTGCTTTAAAGCCTTCCGATGCCTTTAGATACCCTTGGTACAGATACTCCGTTTCATGCGTCACTTTCACCGACTCCGCAATCCTTCGAAGCTCTTCCATGGTCTCGTCATATGTAAACTTGAGATACGACAATCTCCCGTCCTTAACCTCAGTCTTCGCATGCAGCTTCTCCTGAGGAATAATCTCCGAGGCAACCTTCTCCTCCCACTTCTCACCTGCCTGCGCAGCAATCGGGCTTCCCGTACCGGTCGGATCATCCAATTCAAAGCTCCTGCGCCCGGCACTCTTTAAACCTCCGTAGAACAGGTTTCTTTCACACTTATGGACAAAATACTCCTCAACACATTTTGAAGGTTTGAGTTCGAATTCAATCATCAGCTATCCTCCATTTTTTCAGTCTTCCGCAATTCCATCATACATTTCCCGAGTAACCTCCGTTGGCATTTTCTCTCACGAAGCACCACAGTGAGGACAAGGAGCGATATACCAGGGCTGAAATTCCCGCAGATAATTATGCCCCCACGTATGTTTAATCAGTTTATTATTACATTTCCAACAATGAGATTTTACCCAAAACTCGCCGCAACCTTTACAAGTAATATGGTATTTCGCATATCCACCTGCCGTATTTCCTGTAATAATATCATCGTACCCGATTGTATTTCCGCATAACAAACACCTTCTCCACACAATACAGCGCATACCATCTGTATAACCATAAGGAGCATCCCACTCCAGGATCATACGAAACAGCCGGCTAATATATACATCATTTCCCGGAACCAAGCAAAAGCACCCAAGTTTTCGATCCCATTTTCGTCCGGAAGGATCCATTGCTTTTCCGTAACACTCATTGATACGATCACTACCCCATATAAAAGTATCCTTCTCATCACAATGTAAAATATATGATCCGTTAACATCTACTCCACTAAGTTCATATACTTTTTGTATATACTTTTTGAGAGACACATCCTCTATTTCTGTCAGTATAGTCTTCTTATTATACTTTTTAAACTTTGAATCCATAATATAAACCCGACCTTCGACATCAAAGGTCGTTTCGTTCAAGTATTCCAGATGCCCCAAAGTCATGCAAAAATCAGGGATTACCTTCTTCCCTGTTTCCAGACTATCCGAGGTACCAAATACACGCTGATATTCAAGTTTAACATAATCAAACGCACTATCCTTACGCTTTAGAATTATACCTAAATATCTGCACGAAGGATTTGGGCTGTCACTGACTGCATTTTGAAGAATGTCCGCCAATGTGTCATTTACAGTTTTGTCTTCTTCGTCAAAAACACCTTGTTGAGTCCGAAAAGCATAAAACTCAAAACCGTATTTTTCTATCCAGATAGAAACAATCTTAAAATAGCACCATCTTTCATATAGTGTAAACAACTTCTGTGCCGGCATCGCACTGACATTATTATATACATTGATCATAGGACATGATTCAATCAGTTCATACAGACTGCGGTAATAACGGTTTCTGCGAAACAACATACTGGAATGCTTTTTTTCATCACGAAGCTTAACTTGCAATATCGGATATTTTTCCACGATTTCATCTATGCATTGAATAAGAGCACTCCATTCTTTCCGAAGATGGCGTTCCCTTTCGATAAGCTCACCATACTTTTTCTTACTCTCCTCCAGTTGCTGTTTGATTTCGTTGGCCTTTTGAGTCTGTCTCAGTTCTTTCAGTGAAGCTTCTACCCCTTCTTTATTCTTCTCTATTCCGTCAATCTGTTCCTTGTAGGATTTCTCCTTATTCTGCGAAATCCTAATTCTGTGCTTCATAAAATCCTGCATATCCAATAGATATTGCTTCAGTACACGATGCTCATAAATATCAAAATGTTCCTCAGTGGTCAGTACATTTACCTTGGGACTGTTCGATGAGCTGTACTCAATCAAGGTGCGAGGCGTAATATGCTTCGCCTTTCGAATCGGCATCTTTTGATACACCTGACGAAGATCTGTCTCCGCATGTTTTTGCAGAACAGCAATCCGATTTTCGAACTCCGACAGAAATTTAGCTGCATCCCCGGGTGTATCTATATATCTCTTTATCCCGTCCTCTGTTTGGCAATCCCCAAGTCCCTTCTGAGCGCTCTCATCTCCGTCAGCTATTTTATATACAGAAGAACGGCGCCAGCTTTCAACAAGTTTTGAGTTCCATTCGTATAATTCCGCAATCATATCCTTATAAAGCTTCTCATCATCCGAAAAAATGTGTACTCTGACCGCTATGAGTAATTCTCCCGCCTCAGCATATACATCCATATCTCCCACAGAGCTTCTGATCTCGTCATATATCGTATTGGGGAAAACAAAAATATCCCGACTTTCCTCATCCTTATACTCGTATTTGAGCAAAGAAACCTCCAAATACCTATCACTATTCTCATCGTAGTGTTTCACATATACTCTGTCTATCGTATCCTTGTCCGCACAGAAAATAAGCTCAGCGTTTCTGTTATTTCTTCCTTGGATATAAGTCCTCGTGTATACATCCGGATTTCTTTCCGGGTAATCTTTCCAGTCGGTATCTGTTGTATCCGAGATATAACCCATATCACAGCAATTCGGTATATACTGACGTTCTAAAAACCCTTCTACCACAGGTTTCTCATAGTCTTTTCTGTTCACATATGCAAAACGGGCATAAAAACTCATTTAATGATTATCTCCTTTTAGTCCGTACCCCAGAAATCCAGTTTTACTCCATTTTCATCCTGCTGTACCGTCATTCGATCGATTTTTTCGTTTGAAATCTTGCAATCGTCCAATACAGGTATAGATTCATAATTTTTATCATGTATCATCGGAAGAATCTTCCCCACAACAAAATCATCCACATCCATAAACCTTCGCTTTTTCATAAGATCATAGTGACTGAGTAGACGAAAAGACGGTGTTAATTCAATTTTCTCTTTGATCCATTCCCGGAATTCTCCCTCAGGATATTCATATACTTTAGATATCTTGTCTTCTTTATCCAAGTCTTTATCCTTACCAATCTCTCCCGGTATTTCCAAAATGTAGCTTCTGTCTATCACCTTCGGACTTATCCCCTTTGTTGTCTCATCCATATTCAGCGTTCCAATGATCTGGAGATTATCCGGCAACACAATCTCACTCGGAACCTCGCAGTTTTCCGTCTGAAGGCGTTCACTATATAAACGGATTATCTTGTCCTCAGACTCCATGATGCTTAACATCGTCGAAAAATAATACTCTATATGTGCCAGATTCATCTCATCCAAAACCACAAAAAAGAGCTTGTCCCTGTTTTCCGGCTGCAAGGCTTTAAGTATTGCATCCAGAAACGGTGTAGTCGTATACCCTCCTGCATTATTATTTTTCACAGGATTATAATACCCCATAAGGTCCTGATTATCAGTCCAGTTTGGCTGGACAGGTATCAGGATTGGCTTCTCTGCTCCTATCACATCAGCTATAGCAAAGGGAAGGCTTGTCTTACCGGTTCCCGGAGGTCCGGACAGGATAATCATCTGATCTGTAAATAATGCTCCCAGAAAGCGTTCCACAATCCTTAATCCTTCCGGGTACTTCAGCTTCTTTTCTTCCGCAATCCGTTTATTGATTGTCTTCAGAAAGATATCTGATTTTAGTACTTCCTTCTGCTCCCCGTTTTCCTCTACTGTTTCTTTTTCTTCACTTTCCAGTATTTCAATCAACTCTGTCTTAGTCATCTATTTACCTCCCGAAGCTCATCCAATAGTCCAATATCACACTCCCGCCACTCGGAATTTTCATCGAATCCAGTTTGTTTCCGATTCTATCTTTTGCGACATCGGTAAGTATTATTCGTCCTTCTTCATCTGTTACATTAAAGATTGTTTCCTTCAATAAATCAAAATCAGCTTCTCTCATTTCCCAGTTTATACCCGGAAGAAGCTTTCCGAGAATAATGTCTTCCGTAGTCGCTCCTCTGCCTGCCATGTATTCTACTTTTTTTCTGCATCTCGGAGAAAAGCGGAGTGGAGCTCCGTAAATCCTCTGCCTGTGTTCATTGAAAAACAGCTCTATTTCATCATAGATTCTCTTTACATCTTCCGTGATCCTTGCTGCATCATTTCCTTCATCCACATAAATCTGTTCTTTTGACTGACTGAGTATCGTCCACGTCAGCTTCCATGGTTCTAATTCCGCTATCGGAGAGAATTCCTCTCTGATTCGGTCCGGATCATCATCCGATGATACCTCAATGATAAGACTCCTATCTAAGACCTTCGGACTGATATTTTTCGACAACTCATCCGCGTTCAGGGTACCTATAAACTGCACATTTCCCGGGATTCTCAGATCACTCAGCAGTTTCCAATCTTCCTCATTTGTCTCTTTGATCTCTCGTAACTCCGTTTCGCTGAGCAACGAGAGTCTTCCGTCCAACTCCATCGCACTAAGAATCATTGAAAAATAATACTCCACATGAGCCAGGTTCATTTCGTCCAGTACAACAAAAAATGGCTTTCCCTCGGCTTCCTCCTTTTTTGCATCAATCAGTGCATCCAAAAACACCGTATGTACATAGCTTTTATCATTCGCATTATAGTATCCGAGAAGATCCTGACTGTCCGTCCAGTTCGGCTGTACAACTACCCTTCTTACTTCGGCACCGATTGCTTTTCTGATATACTCAGAGAATGATGATTTACCGGAGCCCGGCGCACCCGTCAACAATATGATTTGTCCGGAACCAATTGCCGATACGAAGCACGTAACAAGCCTTTCAGCATCTTTGTAATATTTCATCCTGTTCCACAGATTTCCGACGATATGGTTAACAAGTCTTTTATGTACTTCCTCCGTAATATCAAGATCATTGATATACTTCCTGATTTCTTCCGTCTTTTTATTTTCCGTTTCTTCCAGCTTCCTGACAAAGCCTCTTAGATATCCTATATAATTATCTTTTTCGTTTTGCACATAGTCTTTTTGCTCTTGAATCATTTTGTCAAACTCTTCTTTTTTCTGATCCAATTCTGCTTCTTTTTCCTGATTAATGCGTGTCTGTTCCTCAAATCGATTCTCCAGCTCCCGAAGTTGCATTTCGCTGTCTTCAATCTCTTTCTTCTGTTTTTCCAACAAGTCTTTCAGCCTCTGCTCTTCGTTGTTCTGATATTCTGCAATATCTTTGTTTTGTTCTTGTAGCAGTTTTTTCAGCCTATGTTTTTCTTTGACCTGATAAATATCAGAAGTTTTTGCAATCAGTTCTTCATATTCGCTTCTGCCTATCAGTTCGGTTATATTGCGAATTTCTTTTTCCAGATTTGAATTCCTTTCCTCCAACTTGTCATATTCTTCTTTTAATTCTGTATATTTCCCTTGATTAGCTTTGAATCTCTTCCTAAGATCTTTGTTTTCATTAACATATTCCGATATAAAATCTTCACTCTTCCGAATCTTTTCTTTGATCCTTTCAATCATCGCATTCTCTTTTTTTACTGATTCCTTTGTTTTTTTCAGTAATCTTAAAGTATATGCAATTTCTTCTTTTTCCTTGGATATTTCGGTCAGTGAGAATCCTTTTACCTCTTTAAGTCTTTCCATTAGAAGCTCATAGTTCTCCTCCAGCCAGGGAAACTCGCTTAATTCGCCTTTGATCTTTTCTTTTTGTTGCGCTAATTCGTTTTCTATACTTCGCCTTTCTTTTTCAATTTCGTTCTCTATACCATTTTTCCTGTTACAGATCTCCTCGGCCTGCTTGTTAAGCTCCTCTATTTCACTTTCCAATTCCTTTGTTATTTCAGGAATCACGATATTTGCTCTCGCCTGTAGTTCCGCATATTCATATCGTTCTTCCATTATTATCGCCTTATACTTGCGTCTTATGATTCCATATCTATCCGGTTTCTCATCATAAGCTATTTTGCATATTACAATCTCACCTTCAGCATATTTTTTCTCACTGAGCGTAGTGATCTCACATTTATTGATTTTCGGAATCACTTCAAAAGAAGGATACAGTTTGATCGGTAGTATTCTATAAATGACATCTCCTTTGTTTTTTCCTTCTTCAAACTCGTGTATTATCTCCCCTATTTTACCAATCACATACAATCCATCCCCAGGAGGATATTCTTTGTTTTCATAATCGTATAAATACTTATTCCAATAACGATATCCGAATTTACTTATAATTTGCTCTCTGTCCATTTTCTCTGTTCTTCCTGTTCTTATGCTTTCCCAATATGCTTCATTTGCCTATTCCCATAGTCTCTTCAATTAACCGTATCCATATAAAACCCCGATTAAGCTCCTTTACTAAAGAACCTTAAACGTACAGTGAGGCTTTGTCGTCCCGTTTTCGTCCGTTATTTCTGTCTTTTCAACGTTTATATAATGGCTGCTTTCACCTATAATATCATTGAAATTCGTGCGTAATCCCCGCCATTTTACTTCTCTGGCGATCATTTTCACCTGACTGCTGCCTTTCGGCAATGAATCAATCAATCCCATTAATACATCACGCTCATTTTTAGCCTCCTCAAGAACAGCTGCCTTATTCAGATTTCCTAACGCGTCTATCGGATCTTCCCCAAGCATGGACACCGGATTCGAAGAATAAGTCCTGGTTATAAAACTGAGCCAGTAGCATTTTAAATTCTTTATTTCTTTTCTATGTTTCAGGCTTGCTTTTAACCTTTTGATCCATTCAAACATACAAATACAATCCTATCTGTTCTTCTCTTTATCAACAATCAGAACCCCAAACTATCGTTAACCAAAATAACATGAATCCTGCCGGCGTGTCTTGAGAAACGGGTAATCAGGAACTGGCAGCAGATGGTGTCCGGAGACTTGCAGTTAAAGCAGGAGCCTGTCTTAGCGCACGGGGTTGAGAGGCCGAAGCGCTGGGCGTTGATCGGAGCGGCGACATTACGTGCTCTCTTCATGGCACCGTCTAAATCATCGCACACCTTATTCATGCCCACGATAAAGATGACCTTCTTCGGTCCCTGGGCGATGGCCGAAACACGGTTTGAGTTACCGTCTATGTTCACAATCACGCCGTCCTCCGTTATCGCATTCGCGCTTGACAGAAAGAAGTCCGCGTCATAGGCCATAAGCATTGCAGCGCGCTTGTCCTCGTAAGCATCACGGTCGATGAAGTTATAGTTTCCGGTCTTAAGCTTCTCCACAAGACCTATCTCGTGCGCGCTCATGCATCCGCCCATAGTAACGGAGCTTCCTTCCGGGATAAGGTCTAAAGCAAGCTTAACGGCCTCCTCCTTATCCTTTGCATAATAACCGGTCATGTTCCTTGAATTTATCCCTGCTATAACCTTCTGCGCCAAAAGTTCATTTCTCTTGTAAATATTTTCGTTCATAATATACCTCCATAAGCTCCTTCGCTTATCTCAGGATGACACGTGTCATTCTATGGGCTTTAGCCCGAAGAAGCATTTTTTACTTCACCTTATGCTGCTAATGCGGATCTTTTTTCGTTGGCAGATGCTCCAGCATCTTTCCCACTATAAACTTTTTCAGTTTAGGACAGTAACAACCGTATATTCTTATCATATCATCATCCATACCCTTGCCATGACCTATATGAAAGTCCATAACGGCCTTTGAATCCTTCGGATCTCCGGTGTGCTCCGTTATGTTAAATAAGTATTTTTCCTTATGTATATTCAGAGCCCCGTTAGGACCGGTTGATGCGGGTTCCACCTTATATCCTGCGCTGTCCGGATCATAATCCCTGGCCATTTCGTTCGCTTTTTCAAAGTCCATGCCTTTATTCCTGTATATGGTAAACCCGGCAAGGTAATGGATAAGCATACAAAAGATTCTGAAATCAATATTTCTCGAATCCTTATAATACGAGTCCTCCGCCGTAGAATGAATAATCAGCACGTCCGAATAATACTTCTTTATCCATTCCATTATCTCAGGCTTGCTTCTTAGATTCAGCGGCGGCAGATTAAGCACAGGCTCATACTTTTTCTTTTCCGCCTCCACATTGGCATTCCGCAATGTTTCCAGCATAAGGTTGTTTCCCCGAAGAATACGGTTTTCCTCTTTTAATAACCTGTTTTGTTCCATAAACTTATCTCTTTCGAAGCAAGCCCGCGCTTCATTCCTGGTTGCTTCAGAGTTAAGCTTATCCAGCCTCTTGTTGGCCTCTTCAGAACTTTTCAGCTTCATTTGAAGATTCTCGGTATCTTTTCCGGACTCTGCATACCGATTCTTCAACTGCTGATGCTCTTCAAATAGCTTTTGGTAGCTTTCCGTAAGGTTATCCTCCGGACTTACGGATACGTTATAAAGCTCAAAATCACAATCATTAAAATTAAACTCTTTTCTGATAGGTTCTCCGTGTCCGACATCACTTATCGTACCGAAAACCTCCTTCGTACCGGTCTCATAATAGCTGACAAACGACGGCGTTCTGTAATATATGATCTGCCCCTCCTCCGCAACCTCCACAAGCTCCTGTGAGCAGATGCATTTGCCGAAGAGCTTTCCGGGAGAATCAGTCCAGACCACCATATGGCAGAACCCGAGCAGACTTTCGGTCTTGCGGTTTATCTCACTCTTCAGGTTTTCATCATCATACATATACCCCGGCACAAATATAACGGGCATATTTCTTCTGTCACTCTCCACCAGCTCCTTTACCAGTCTTCCGCAATCCTTTTCCGACTTTCCGTTCACGATAACCGGAGTCCTTGCAAATGCATACTCTGCGTCAATGCCTGCCTCTGTAATAAGCAGGTCCTCATCTAAAAACATCGCCCTGATATATGCGGGACGAAATGCTGCAGCATCCTCTGTATTCTCCTCGGGCTCACGACAGGAAACCCTCGTTCCGATGACAACCGAAGCCTCCCCCGGATATACACATACCTCCGTGGTAAAAGAGCGTCCCGTAACCTCCTTTTTCTCCGTACCGTTATCAGGCTCATTAAGCCTGAGCTTGAATACCTTCTTTTCGGAATCATATATGGTCTTTACATCAGAGAAAGAATACGGATTGATGGGCTTTATCTTCGTTTTGTCAAAATCCTTATAATCAGCCGGAGCAGGATAATCGAGCTTTAATCTATCCGCAATCTCCTTAATCTCCGGTCGAGTTTCGCTATCACTTGAAGAAATCCTTTCACGGTACCACTTCATCACATAAAGAATAACTTTTGAGTGCGCCTCATCTACCGACATATCCCCCTGCGGATACACATCAAGCAGTGCCTGATATGTATTGTACTGTCTGTACAACTTCAAGGGATTTACCGGTTTTACGTAAGGGGCATATGCTGAAGCTTCTTTCTTTTCTGCATCGTTTTTTGCTTCCGTATTATTCTTTAATTCGGAAGCCTCCGCGTGTGCCTCTGTCTCCTTTTGCTTCGCCACCTCATTCTTTTTCAGGGCTTTAAAGAAGTCATTGTACACTTTCTTATCAATCTTTCTTGCCATAGTCTCTCTCCGTTTATTTTTTTTACTTTCCGCACAATCCCTTCACATAACAGGTCGCGCACTTTTCACTCCTGCATTTTGGAAGATTATTATTCCTTATGTTGTTTGCCGCGTCGATTACGCCCTTTCGAACGCTTTCAAGCACTTCCTGCTTTACCTCTTCCCTGGCGTTCTTTGAACCGTCCGGGTGGTCAAGATTGTATATCTCAAGATAGTCAGCCTTCTTTCCCGTGGCATTCTCATAACCCAAAGCATATATCTTGAGCTGTTCGGCATTCAGACACTGTTCGGCATCCTTGCCCGCGGACTTTAAGTCTACTATGGATACTTTCTCCGCCCCCGCATCATCAACAGCTTTAACCAGGTCTATTCTTCCGTTCACGCTCACGCCCTGACCCATCTCAAGGTTGATGTTCATCTCCGAAGCGATTACCTTGTCGGCATTGGCCTCGTTCTGCTTCACATAAGCTTCGGCGCATTTTTTTGCGCCTACAAGAGACTTTTTAAGCTGTGCGCTGTTGGCATAAGGCAGGAAAAGCGCCTCCTCGGCTATTTTATCTATCTGAGCCTTATTCGGTCTTCTGCCCTCTATCCATGCGCGATGTATGTGCATCATTATCTCATGAAGCACCTTGCCGTAGCCCTGGACATCCTTGTACGGCTGCACGAAGCCGTAGAAGTTCGACAGCTTAAACCTGTACGGACAGTCGTAATAATTCGATAATAGCGAAAAGTTCAGTACTATCGGAAGCGGGTCACTGTTCATCTCGGGCAGGCGCTCGGCTGTATAAGTATGCTCATCCGAGTACTCCTTAAGATATGCCGACTTCTTTGCTTCATCAAGAAAACGCGCCGGAATCTGTGACTGTGTACCGTAAGCCTCACTGTATGTCATAAAAAGGTATTTCTTAGCCCTTGTTATAGCAACATATACCAGCTTCCTTGCATCCTCTGTTCTGTTGCCAAAAACCTCATAATTCGGAATCCAGTCTGTAACATTTTTTCCTGCAATATACTCTATCGCGTCAACCGCGCCGTAGATTTTGCCTTGCTTTAGCATTTTATCTCTTTCATAAGGCTTCATATTATCCCTATCGTAGATTTCCTTAACCATAGCAGGGATGAAAACAACCGCAAACTCCAATCCTTTAGACTGGTGTATGGTCATTATTCTTACCGCATCGGAACGTATGTATGAATTATCGTCCTCTCCCTTTGCGTAGAGTCCGTCCGCAACCTCGTTAATATGATTCACAAACTTCGCAAGCTTGACGGTAGCCATATCCGTAAAGAACATTTTTTCAAAATCGGATATTACCCTGCTTGTCATGCCGAGATTATACATGACCTGCTCTGCGGCCTCGTCGCCTTCCATGTTGATCACATTCAGATAGCCGATGAACTCCTGGTATATGCTCTGGATATTAAAATCCGAACCGAATTTCTTGGCACTCCAGTCCGTATCCTCAATATAATTCAGTGCCTTGTCGATTCCATCTGTTAAGCCTTCGCGGCCGTAATACTTATCTATCTCAAGCCAAAAAGCTTTAGTTTCATTATACGCCTCATCATCCCTTTCAAGCTCGTCCTTGCGCTTGAACCTGTATATGGTTTTTGATTTGGTTCCATCTCCTTCTTCCGCAGGAATAGATTTCGATACGAAGTACCTTTCTTTGATGTACCTGAAAAGCGCGGCAAAAGCCTTATATTCCGGTGTCCTGTAAAGCGCATTCATGCCCTCCACCTCATAAGGTATTCCCTCAGCTTTAAGCTTTTCCGCAAGTACACCCTGGTACTCAACCACAGTTTCGCCGAAATATAAGTACTCCCTGTTTCTTAACAATACAGCCATCTCCGAATAGGGAATTCCCAAACCATGTAATTCCTTTATCCTCGCAACCATAAAGTCAGCTTCCTCATTATAGTTTGCGAAGCTCTTCCACACTGTATCTCCGGGTTCATACTCGAGCGCATAGCCCGGCCTTTTTCCCCTCTCCATCCTTTTATAGCCTGTATCTTTGATGTGATTATTCCCTATAACCGCATTCGCTATATCGATAACCGCCTCTGTGCTGCGGAAATCCAAATTCAGATAAAACCTCTCTGCACCGTACTTATCAGCAAACTCAATTATATTCTTCTCGTCGCTTCCCCTGAACTGATATATGGTCTGGTCGGCATCTCCCACAACACAGACATTGGTATCCCGGCCATACTCTTTTCCGTACTTTTTGAATAGCTCGACAAGCTTCTCCTGTGACGGATTGCAGTCCTGATACTCATCTATGGTAAGATACTTAACACGCTCATATATCTTGGCCGCAACAGGATCCATCACTCCGTGGTTTACCTCCGAGTCCGGATCCAGGAGCTCGATCATCTTTCTTATAACTCCCGAAAAATCAAAGTACTTATCTTCAGAAAGCGCCTTATTATAATTTGTCACATATCCCTTCAGTCGATCGTCCCAGTTGTCCCTGTGCTCGACGGAAAACCAGCTTTGATTAAGCATCGATACAAGATCGATATACAGCTTCAGTTTTTTACCATAGCTCTCTACATATCGATAACCGCTTATGTTCCGGTCATATTTTTTATTGAGATTAAACGCCTTATCGATAACCGATTTCTTAAACCCGGTTGCATCCTCTCCCATGCTTTTTCTCTCTATGAACACCCTCGCCTGAATCTCATCAAGCACACTGTACTTCGCGTACTCGGGCACATAGTCCTGAAGCATATTCAGGCAAAACGCATCTATCGTGCCGATGAACATATCCGCGAAACCAACCGTGCTTTTCAGATACTTTTCGCCCGCAGCGTATATTCTTGATTTAAGCTCCGTTGCCGCCTTCCTTGTAAATGTAATGGCGACGATACTCTTCGGATCAACCCCGTCATCAATCAGATTGACGATACGCAGTGTAACCGTCTTCGTCTTCCCCGCGCCCGCGCACGCGATAATCTCAAGGTCACGGTCTGTGCACATTACCGCAGCATACTGTTCACCGGTAAGCTTCTTTTCCTGCTTTTCTTTCTTCAAATCCTCTTTGATGCCCATAGAATAATTCCTCCGAAATTATCACTTCTTCTTGTAAAACTCCTTAAACGCCTTCACCATATCCTCGCCGCTTATCTCTTTTTCCTCAAGCAGTCTTTTGGCGAAATATTCTATAAAGTCCTTGTGCTTGATGATAAGTTCCGTCGAGCGCTTGTCCTCTTCCTTCAGGATGTCCATGAACCTTACTTCTCCGAGTTCGCCCATGGCGTAGTCCTTTACCATGCTTCTTGCTATGCGCTTTGCGCGGTCGTAGTCGCTTAATACACCGGTAGCATTCTTTTTGAAGAATACGCGTTCAGCATTCCTTCCGCCAAGTAACCCCGCTATCTCATCGCGCAGTTCATCCTCGGTAAGGCTGCCGGGAGTTCTCTTGCCGAACACCACACGGCCATAACTGGACGCGCCGCTTCTCACGCTTATCTTATCCGGAACATGCTTCTTGTTCAGTGCATACCTTACAACTGCATGGCCGCACTCATGGATTGCAGTTCTATATTTTGATTCAGCGGTTATCTCCGAAGGATCGTAGAGCCTGTCACGGTTTGGCGCAGTTTCGATTATCTCCTTATGTCCCGGTATATCTTTTGCAAGGATTTCCTTGTACCCGGTGGCTGAGTTGATATCAAATCTTGCCGCTCTCTTCAAGATAATCTGATGAATCACATGGTCCACAAAGCGACCGTTTCCAAAATTCGGTACCTCGCTGAAATAGCTCATCAGCTCGTATATCTTCTTTCTTGCAGCCTCCTTAGTCACAAGTCCGTAAGCTTTCATCTTGCTGTCGTATATCTCCATAAGCTCATCCGGCGTATAATCCTCAAAGCTGAAGGTATATCCTATTCGCGACATTATACCGGGGTTGCTCTCAAGAAATTCCTGCATCTCATGAGTGTATCCGGCGAAAATGAACACCGTATCCTCCTTGCACTCCTCCATAGCTGTGAGCAACGCCTCCACCGCCTCGTGTCCGTGACCGCGCATGCCGTTATCGGTAGCTTTTCCGCCGTCCGTCAGCGAATATGCCTCGTCTACGAACAGGACTCCGCCCCTGGCCTGCTTAACCATCTCTGCAGTCTTCTTCGCTGTCTCTGCCACAATTCCGGTAACGAGATCCTTCTTTTCGGCAACCACAAGCCTGTCAGACTTCAGTATTCCTACAGAGTACAGATCTTCCGCAATCTTTTTTGCAACCGTCGTCTTTCCGGTACCGGGATTTCCGGTGAATACCATGTGCATTGAGAAGCCGGGCAGGTTCACTCCATGCTCTCTTAAGAACTTCTGGTACACAACCTGCTGCTTGAATTCCTCAAGCTTCTTCTTAAGCTCCGTCAAGCCGATCATGTCCGTGATTCCGAGTTTTCTCTTCTCCGGCATGATTGCTTCGAAATCTTCTTCAGTTATCTCTCTCTTTTCCGGAATCATATCCGCGGAAAAGCTTTCGCCCTCTCCGTATATTCTTCTCGACCAGGCATCCTTTACCTGAGTGAAGATATTTCTTATCTCCCTTGCGTTCCCGAAGAATTCACCCGAGTGCTTTGACATGATGCAGTTCTCAAGGCTGTGCACGGCATCGTCCGCAAGTGTCATGTCCTCCGCCTTACACATCTCCCTGAATATACTCACAAGCTCTTCGGTTGAATAATCTGCGAATTCTATCTCATCCGTAAACCTGCTTGACAAACCCGGATTGCTCTTCATCAGGCTTCGCATCTCGTCTTTATAACCTGCCATAATAACCACGAGATCGTCCGGATGGTTCTCCATGGCTATCATAATCTCATCCAAAGCCTGTTGTCCTTGATCGCCGTTATTGACAAAGGCATAAGCCTCATCTATAAACAGTACCCCGCCGTAAGCCTTCTCTATCACGCTCTTTGCTTTCATTCCGGTGGCCGCGCCCCAATGAGACATCAGGTCCGAAGGTTTTATCTCGACCAGTTTTTTCTTCCTGATAAGTCCCATGGAATAGTAAAGCTCCATAAGTCTTCTTGCAACCGTTGTCTTGCCGGTACCCGGATTGCCCGTGAACTTCATATGCAGCCGGCGCTTTTCCCTTTTTTTCCCGCGGTCCGCCTTGTTAACAAGCAGATTAGTGTATATGCTTTGCAGCTTTTCCTTTACATTTTCAAGTCCGATGAGGTCTTTCAACGACTCCAGCACAACTTCAGGTGTCTGCGCATCCGCGCTGTACTTCGGTATGCAGTCCTCAGTGATTTCATGACCACTTCTGAGTTTTTCGTAAAATAGCGTAAGTATGCGGTTCTTAAGATCTCTCACGAAGGGCATGCCCTTAAGATCCGCATCACGATAAATGGCATGGATATACTTCTTCAGCTCATTCCTGAACTCCTGCTTAATTGAAAAAGCGTCCTCGTAATCCAACATACGAAGAGTTCTCTCCCATACCTGCTCCTCACTCATAGCCTCAATGTACACATGATACTTGAATGCCCGATATATGAGCTCGGTATTCTCCTTATAGCTTTCCCTGAAAATGAACCGGTTTGTCACTATGATAAACGGACACCTCGGATTATCCCTCGTGAATCTTAAAAAGCTTTTCCATCCCTCCTGATATATCTCATATTCGCTTTTCTCACGTTCCAGCGCTCTTCCCGTTCCGGCCTCGACATTTATTGTCGGATGAGGCTTGAAGTCAAGAATACATACCAGTCCCTCAAGTTTTCTCCTCTTCTCTTCATCAGGAGTCGTATAAGCCTCCGTGAAGCCAAGCAGATTATCCGCCCTTACAAACACTGGCCTTTTATTCCCCAAAATAAGCCTATTTAAATACTGCATCAGCTCAGGATAGAAATCAGCCTCATCCTCGCAGATAACGATTAGGTTATTACTCGGGTAACCTATATCATACTTCATATCGTAATCAGCGTTCATCTGAAGCTTACTCGTCACAAAAGCACGGAGCTTCTCCATTGAGTGATCATTTATGTTTACGCCGTTAAAGTCTATAAATTTTACTAATTGCTCTGTTTTGTTCAGTATCTTGTTATGATAATACTGATTTTTGTTTGCATCAGGATTTATGGACTTTGCGCCTTCTATCATATGTATGGTTTTATCCTCGGGATCATTACTGTAGAGCTTCATGATTTCTTTAACCGCATCTACACCTGTAACCTCCCGACCCGACTGCTTTAGCGCGAACTCATCATAATTTTCCTCCCATGCTTCAAAATATATGTCTCTTATTTTTTCTATGTCAGGGAGCATCTCCCAAAGCTTATCGTTGAGCTTTCTGTATTGCTCGAATATAACAGTATTCTTAAAATATATATCTAGCTTAAAGAATCTCTTCTGTATCTCTTCAAGCTTATCAAGCGTCAGATAAAACCTTGCGAGTCCTTTTACGCTTTCCTCCTTGTATCTGTCAACCTTTTCGTTTATTTCTTCCTGAGAATAACCGTCTCCCAGAGAGAAAATCGTACATTTGCTCTTTCCTGCCCATGCTCTTTCTCCTATCAAAAGCCAGAACGGTTTTACCTCGAGCATATCATAAAGCCACAGCGCCAGCAAATTGTCACCCGCAAGCTCGCAAGCTGCCTCCAGACCTTTTTCTTTCTCATATAACGTAAAGCTTTTATAAAGAACAAGCGCTTCGGATATCCTCTTTAATTCTTCACTGCCTCTCGGGAAAATCGCCAGTACCGAATCCAACATGTGAAATATCAGTCTTATATCCAGTCTCTCGGCCACATTTTCCGCAACCCCGCCTATAGGCATGTTGTATTCCAGCTCACTCGGATGTTTATAAAAGCTTCTGAGAGCTTCTCTTGATGCTCCCCTGAAAACCATGTCATACGCAAACACCGGTACAAGGCACTCCTTCAGCAGATAGAATGCGTTTTGACTCAGTTCTTTCTTCGAATGCGAGAGGTCATGCCCGTATTTATCGTGGTACGCCCTTATCTCCTCCACATACTCGGGTTCGGCATATATGGCATCTCCGGGAAGGCCATACTCTCCGGGTAACTTGTATGTCATAGGATAATTCAATGGATCCACATAGGACAGCTTGCCGTTAAGAAGCCCGTATACAATAGATGCACCATCTATGAAATAAAAAAGCTTTACGATTTCGTTCAAGGCTATCGCGGCTATTGCCTCATTTTTTGAAAAGAGCTTTTCCTTTCCGCTGCTTTTAAGCTCCTCTTCTATAACCGGCATGATTTCATTCACACTTGCGAACCAGTGATACAGCTCCGAAACGCCGAATCTGCGGTTCATCTCCCGGTAAGGACCGCCCATTTCCGCAAGCCTCAGCGCATCAGTCACAAGCTCAGCAAGTTTTTGATCAAACGCAGGCCTGCGCCGCTTACTTCTCTCGCCCACATGCATCGCTCCGATTTCATCGAATTCTATGTCCAGTTTTAGTCCCCCGATGTTTATCATTATGGCCTCCTCCCTGCTTTTCCTTATCTTTTAACTCTTTTGCCTCGTAAGCGTCCATTATCTCCATCTCGCTCTGTGTAACCGTTGTGCTGACAGCTTCTGCGGCATTCACATCTGCCTCGTCAAAAAAGTCTTTATAATACCAATCGGTGCCTGCCGGCATAAGGCCGTTTACGCCCTTATAACCCTCATATACAGTATTGCTCATCAATATGCTTCTATATGCTTTTAATGCGCGGTCAAGCTCCGTAAAGCGCTCCGTGGTCATCTCGACATGATATGCGAATCCCCCCGGCTCAACATCGCCTGACTCCTTCTTCTCAAGGTCCGAAAACCATCTGACAACAGGATAGCAGTTCTGCCCCCCTTTTAGATCGTCAAACAGTTTTCTGCCGATTATGTACAATCCCGCTCCACTCTTTGCATCGATATGAAGCGGAAGAAACACGCTTTCAATTTCCGTGTCATTCTTTTTTACAAGGCTTCGGTATGTAAGTGAAATCCGCCTTACAAATTCATCCGAGAAAACATCCATGCGAAAATCCATGGCGCGTTCTCTCGAAGCATTGTGCGCAGTTCTCCCTGCTGCCTCGCCTTTTTTCTCGCCCTCGTACTCACGCAGCGAATTGAGCATGGCTATGGAGTCCTTGTCCCTCCCGACCGCTTTGATAGCCTCGGGACGAACCTCCCTTACCTCCTTGCCTTCATCATTCTCCGCATCTATCACTTTTATTCCATATCCCTTGTTCCTGAAGGTATCGGTGATAACTCCGCGCAAAAGAGCGCTTAAGCAGTTTGAATACTCCTGCTCCAGGTCGCCTGCGCCTGCCCCATCGTCAAGCTTCTTTTCAA
The DNA here is from genome assembly GCA_017525525.1 of Lachnospiraceae bacterium. Classification (GTDB taxonomy): domain Bacteria; phylum Bacillota; class Clostridia; order Lachnospirales; family Lachnospiraceae; genus Coprococcus_C. The sequence continues at coordinate 61,450 of JAFXSQ010000005.1, forward strand.
GCTTTTTAGGAAGCCTGTTTCTATCCTTTATCAGCTCGCAGAGAACCTCCGTGTAGTCACGTTCCTCCGTCAGGCCATGAACAAAATACGAATCATGCGCAGCCTTAAGCAGGATGTACTTGTCCCGGATACTCTTTGTTTTAAGCTGTTCCTTTATCTCCCCGGGGTTAAGCGCAAGCAGCGCAGCCTTTTCATCCCTTATGTCACTGAACATCCTGTATATGATACTCTGCTCCCGATTACGACTCTTACAGCCCTTTTCAAGCTTGTCAAGCTCCGTTCTCTTGCGCCAGTCCTCCCAAAGCTTCTCATACAGCTCAGCCTCGCTTTTTACTCCGGAAGCAGTCATACAAACAACCTCACTCTTTTCATCTCTTCGTCGATAAGCTTTGCGGTTTCATCCACACGGTGCTCAACAAGTCCGTATGCCTTACCGAAAGCCATGGCCGAAAGCTCATGCCTATAGAGGAAGATGTCTATCATCTCGATAATATCCTCCTCCATATTCGCACGCTCTACCGTAAATAACTTCTCCCTTAAGCGCATATATGTCTCGGGAAGTCTGTCACAGCTTCCTATATGCTCCTTCCAGTTCTTTCTGGTCTCCTCGCATAGCTCTATCTGGATTTTCAGATACTGCTCTTCCCACTCCTGCTGCCTTAAGTATTCCTCGTAATCTAACTGCGGAGGCTGGTCATCATCATCATCGTCATTATTATAGGGATCATCCTTATCTGTCTCATACTCCTCGTACTCAGGATCATCCGGTGTGACGACCTTGACATTTATCTTTACCTTTTCGCCACCGAGCATTATCTCGGATGTTTCCCACACTTCACTGCTTTTGATTTCCTCTGTATCAACTTTTTCTTCTGTGTTTCCTTCTGTATTTTCTTCAGATAGTTCCTCGTTACTTTCTTCGCTGCTCTCTTCCGTTTTTTCCTTTCCGGCTTCCTCATTTTCCGGCTGAGCATTATTTCCATTCTGAGTATTGTTCGCCGGCGGAAGCACTATCGGCTCGTCGTCAACCACATTATCCGGCTCTTCAAACTGCTGACCGACGATATCCATATAAGCCTCATTCGCAATAGCCTTCTCCTCAGCATTATAGCTATCCCTTATCATCTTATCGGTAAGATAATAATAGGCGTCATTCAGGCTGTAAATGAATTCCATATCCCAGTACTCACTCAGCCTGTCGGACTCCTCATACCCGATAAACGTACCCCTATCCTTAAGCTTAAATCCGCTATCCTTTACCGCTTCTATTATTTCCTTAAATGTTGTCTTTACACTGTATTCGGTGTCAAATGCATAGCCGGGCATAACATAAGGCGCAACGATAGCGCAGTAAAGCACATCCCTGTAGAAATCAATCGTCTCCTGCCCGGGAAACTCCTTTACGCTCACTGTCTTTTCATGATACTCTGTGAAGGCTCCGATCAGCTCGTCCAAAAAAGCCTCGACCTTATCCTTGTCAAGCTTATCGTCATCTCCCGTCACAAAGGGAAGAAAGCTCTCCTTCCTTCCGAGAACCGTATCCTTTATATCCTCTAAGCTTTTATCCAGACTCTTTGTCCTGTAAAAGCAGTCTGTATTTGCCTCTGCATTATACTCTTTCATAAGACCCTCCGTTTCCGACTGTGCGCGGATTTGCACACAGTCTTAATTATACTAAAATCAAGTTTTTTTTACAAGAATTTATCACGGCACTTCATGATGTGCAGAGGACCTGCGACAAGCAGTGTCCACACGGTTTCCGCAGCACATTTAGACTTGTAATAAGCCTTATTCTCATCCGTCGGGGCAAACTCCCTGATCTTTATATTGATCAGATCTCCCTGCGCGTAATAAAGCCAGTTCATGGCTGAAATCAGCGCATCCGCTACGGTACGCTCCCTTCCGAACTTTGCCCTCCACTCAGCTTCCTCTTCCCTAAAGTAAAGCAGGTTCGTTCCGAAAAAGCTTCGTTCTGCGTTAGACTCTACACAAGCCTCGTCGAGCCGCATCAGGCAGTCCATGTAATCAGCTGTAGGAAGCCTCAAAAAAGGCATTACACTTCTGTTAAGCCTGTCCGTATATTCTTCTCCGGGCACGGTTGCAAGAGAATACGGCGAATCCAGCAGAAACGCTACAAAGCTGTCTGCGCCATGAACCTTTTCAAAATTATAATCCTCGTTTTCACTGTGGAGCAAAAGCGCTTCTATGTCGCAGCAGCCCACAACGGATAGCTTGAAGAGAAGCCCCGCGGGAGGCTGCGGTTCGGTACCGTTAAGCTTCCTCCTGTCCTTGACCATACAGAAGGTTTCCCTTCGTTCCATCTCGGCAAGGAGTTCTCTGTACGAGTGCCTGCTGATGTACGCTATAGCTTCCTTCGCATCCTTAAGCATGCCCTCCGCTATCTCTGCGCATATCTTTTCATTGTGCTTAAAGCAGCAGTTGAACAGATTTAAGCTTTCATCTGCATACCTTAACACCTTATCCATAACCAGGGAGCGGCTTAAGCCCCGCCCCTCCTTTGCCGCCCTAAGCACATCGTCTAAGCTGTATCGCTCTACCTTACAGCCCGCACTATTTGCGCTCTCGGGTCTTAACAATTCCTCAAGTGACATTCTCTCTGACATACACTACACCTCCTAATATAAGACTCTTCGCGCCGCTTAAGTCGTGACACGCAATCAGATTCACGACTTAAACGGCTTTAACCCGAAGAATCTTTCATAATCTGCTTTACTCCTCCATAATCTCATCCGGAAAAGTATAATCTATCTTCTCCACTTCCTCAGGCTTCGAACCTCTCTCAAAAAGCCAGGCTTCATCCAGACCCATGTTGAGTATGCTATTTGCGCAGCTGCCTGTCTTCACTGCTATATACTGCGCTGTGGTTACATCATTTCCGCCTAAGTAAAGCATGTGATCACAGTTATTCAGTATAGTTGACGCTTCATTCTCGCTATACTTCTTTTGAAGCTGCGATATGCTCTGAATGATGATGCTTACAGAGATATCTCTCGACCTCATGACCGAGATCAGATCCGGGAAACCGGGAATGTAAACATTTGTGCCAAAGTCATCCATCATTACTCTGACAGGTACCTTAAGTCGGCTGTCCTCCTGCATGTCCGCCTCATCGCAAAGCATCTGGAACAGGTTTGCATAGAACACATTTATCATCTTGTCCATCATGCGATCGCTGTCGCTTACCTCTACGAAGAGTATCGATCTTTTTCTTCCGAGATCGGCCAGATCAAAGCTGCTGGTACCCTTGAAAAGCTTCGCGCACTCGCCGTAGATAAAAGGTTCCAGCGTATTGGACACATACTGCGCGATACATGACCATGTCTTGTCGGCAACAAAGGTCGGCGCATAGAGTCTGTACATCTTAACAGCAAAGCTGTCAGGGTTTTCCTCTTCAAGCTTGAGGAAGAAGGACACTCCCTTCCACTTCTTCTCATCATTAGAAGATAAAAGACTTTTGGCGTTTTCCGCATACTCCCTGCACATCTGCTCAAAAAGAGCCAGCACAGAGCCGAAATGCTGCGACTTTTCATCGAGCTTCTCCAGGACGAAGGCCATAAGACTCATTATGACCTCACGTGTCGAGTTGCTCCAGAACCTGTCCCTTTCTTCCTCATCAACCAGCATGAACGCAAGCCTCTTTAAGTCAAGCTCTCGATAGCTTCCGTCAGGATTGCGCCTTACAAAGTCAAAAGGATTGTAGGTCATGGAATTCTCGGGGGATACAAAGCTTATCGTATTTACCGTAAACCCACGCTTCTTCATGTACGAGGTGTACCTCTTTGAAAGCGCTCCCTTGGTATCCACAACCACCATGCTGTCCTTGCAGCAGAGCAGGTTAGGCTCCACGTAGCCCTTAGTCTTCCCTGTTCCGGGAGGGCCTATGATCGTGTCGTTGTTGTTCGCAAGTGACAGATTGGGAACAACCTTGCCCTGAGCGAGCACCCTCACATTCTTCGTGATGAGATCCTTCTTAATATCCCTTGCAGTCTTCGGTGCCTCCGGTAATGAAAATCCAAACATAATCTCTACCTCTCTTTCTTTTTTCTTACTAAGACTCTTTGCTTCGCGTAAGTCGTGACACACTATGTCATTTCGTGTAAATCAAAGATTTCCTGTCTCACTTATCGCCGTGCCGACCGCGTGCCGCAAAGCGGCTGATTACATTACGCGGTCGTGCACATAAAAAAGGTGATACCACCATGATATCACCCTGATAATTTCGCCGTAGATTTACGGAAGATTTACTTTATTCCGTTTTCAGCTTATTTCTTATGCGTTTTAACGCATTGTCTATAGACTTCTTGTCCTTGTTAAGCTTCGACGCTATATCCTGATAGGACAAGCCTTCAAGAAAGAGGTCAAGCACGCTCTTTTCAAATGAGGTAAGTTTTATGTTCAGCCGCCTGTAGAAGCCCTCCAGCTGCTCCTGCTCTAATATCATCCTCTCCGGTTCGAAGGAAAAATCCGGTGTGTCGGCTTCCGCCTGCCTGCTGCCTTCTCCGTCGTCATCCCCGTATATGGATATGTATTCATTTAACGGAAGGTTCTTCTTTCTGTTAGACTGCTTTATCGCCGTTTTGATCTGGCTTCTTATGCAGAGCACCGCAAAAGTCGGAAACGAGGCATCCCTCTTGTCATCATATTCCCTGATTGCCTTGAGTAACCCTATCATCCCCTCCTGGGACACGTCATCCTCATCTCCGCCTACCAGAAACCAGGTACGACTCTCTCTCTTAGCAAGCTTGCCGTACTTCCTCAGCAAAAAGTCGGTGGCGTCCCCGTCACCGCTTTGCGCTGCCTTCACTATGTCGTTGTCGGAAAGAGCTTCGTACATTGTCTACATTGTCCTTTGTCTTACTATCTCATATGCAAGCACTCCGCAGGCCACGGATGCGTTCAGCGAGTCAATCTGTCCGAACATCGGTATGCTTACAAGATAGTCGCACTTTTCCTTAACCAGCCTCGATACGCCGCTGCCCTCGTTACCTATCACAAGCCCTATAGCGCCTTTTAGATTCACATCATACATGCGCTGTCCCTGCATATCCGCGCAGGCAAACCACAAGCCCTTGCTTTGAAGCTCCTCTATGGTCTTGGCTATGTTCGTAACCCTTGCAACCGGAGTGTAGGCATAAGCGCCCGCAGATGCCTTCGCGGCAGTCATGGTAAGACCTACCGCTCTTCTCTTTGGGATAATCACTCCGTGAGCGCCCGCGAGGTTTGCGGTTCTGATTATAGCTCCCAAGTTGTGCGGGTCCTCTATCTCGTCCAAGATAATCACAAAGGGCGCTTCGCCCTTTTCCTCAGCCTTTTTGAGTATATCATCAACACTCACATAATCATAAGCCGCAACGTAAGCTATAACGCCCTGATGATTGCCGCTCTCGGATATGCTGTTCAGTCTCTCCTTCTTGACATAGTCGAAGACTACGCCCTTTTGCTTCGCGAGCTTTATTATCGCGGCAATGGTATTGTCTCTTAAGCCCTCCTGGATAAGGAGTCTGTCTATCTCCTTGCCGGCTCGCATGGTCTCTAAGACAACATTCCTTCCCTCGACCACATTTGCGCTTGCTTCTTTATTATTTACATTATCGTTATTATTTGTCTTTTCCACTCAAGTATTCCTCTATCATCCTGTCCGCAAAGTATGCGAACCTATCCTTATCGTCTTTCAAATACAGATAACCGAACAACGCCTCAAGCCCCGTGGCCTTCATGTACTCGCCGCGGGTCGCGTTCTTGGCCTTCGAGTGCGTGTTTGCATTTCTTCCTCGCTTGTACACGGAGAGTTCCCCTTCATTAAGCTCCTCCAATATCTCCTCAGCAAACGCAGCCTGGTTCACCGCCTTTACTATTGCGCTCACGTCCCTGTGATACTTGTAGGTCTGCTTATCGCTTGTCTTCACGAAGAATGTCTTCACATAGAGGTCAAGCGCGCTGTCCCCTATGTAAGCAAGCGCCAGAGCCGACTGCTTCGCCGGATCGCTCGCAGGCATAACACGCCCGGCGCTTACACACTCTTCGTTTACGCTATCTTCATCTAAGCTCTTTTCCATCTCACACCTTCTCTTGTGTCCTCTAAGATGATACCCTTCTCGGTAAGAAGATTTCTTATCTCATCCGCGCGCGCGAAATTCTTTTCCTTTCTTGCGGCATTCCTTTCTTCTATAAGCGCCTCTATCTCCTCGTCAAGGAGCTCCTCCTTCGGAAGCGTATCCACGCCTAACACGTTCATCATTATGTCTAATATGTTAAACACTTTTCCGGCATATGACCTGGTCGTCCCCTCTGCTGTCATTATATTCGCAAGCTTTACCAGCTCGAATATCACGCCCATGGCGCCTGCGGTGTTAAGGTCATCATCCATAGCCTCGTCAAAGCGCTCAAGAAGCTTCTCTGCCTCGGTATATGAAGCCTGCTCCGCATCCGTCATATCACCGTCGCCGCCGTTTTCAGCCAGATTCTTTAATGCCTGCGCTGCAGTCCTTATTCTCTCAAGTCCCGTCTTCGCCGAGATTACAAGCTCTTCGGACAAGTTCAGAGGACTTCTGTAATGGGACGAAAGCATGAAGAACCTTATTATCTGAAGATCGTACTTCTCGCCTATCTCCCTTACGGTAAAGAAGTTGCCGAGCGACTTGCTCATCTTCTGTCCGTCTATATTTAAGTAGCCGTTGTGCATCCAGTACCTTGCGAACTCGGTTCCGTTTGCCGCCTCGGACTGCGCAATCTCATTCTCATGATGCGGGAAGATAAGGTCCTGTCCGCCCGCGTGTATGTCAATAATATCGCCTATGTATTTCTTGGACATGCATGAGCACTCCAGGTGCCAGCCAGGTCTGCCCTCACTCCACGGAGACTCCCAGAAGGGCTCGCCCTCCTTCTTCGGCTTCCAAAGCACAAAGTCCAGCGGATCCTCCTTCTCGTCCTCGCCGGTTACCTTGAGCGCATGCGCCTCGGCTCTGTGCCCGCTCTCAAGATCATCTATATTCTTTCCGGAAAGCTTTCCGTACGACGGGAAGGATCTCGTCCTGAAGTATACAGTACCGTTCTTCTCGTAGGCATGTCCCTTATCTATCAGCACCTTCACAAGCTCTATCATGTCGGGGATTTCCTTCGTCGCCTGCGGGTGGGTAGTTGCGGGACGCACATTGAGCGCCGCCATGTCCTTCTTACACTCCTCTATATAACGCTCGGAGATAACCTCCGAAGGCACGCCCTCCTCTATGGCTCTCTTTATGATCTTGTCGTCCACATCCGTGAAGTTCGATACGAAGTTAACCTCATAACCCTTCCTCTCCAGGTATCTCCTAAGGGTGTCGAAGACTATCATCGGCCTCGCATTTCCTATGTGTATAAAATCATATACCGTAGGGCCGCATACATATATTCCGACCTTTCCCTCCCTTATGGGAACGAATTCCTGCTTTCTTCTTGTGAGTGTGTTGTAGATCTTCATGTTTCCTCCTAATTTAAGATTCTTCCTGTTGCTTCGCAAGCCCTCGCATTTCGTCATAAGGGGTACCGCTTGCGGTGGATTCCTTATGACATCGAAGGCCGGCACCTCAACGCTTCGCATTGAGGTCTGCGTCGCTTCGCGTAAGTCATGACTCTTTTTTTATAATACTTTTGATAAAGTTCCTATCAGCCTGTCCACATCAATCGGCTTGGCCACGTGTCCGTTCATGCCGGCGAGCCTTGCCTCATTCTTATCCTCCTCAAATGCGTTCGCCGTCATGGCAACGATCGGAATAGATGCAATATTGACATCCTTAAGCGCCCTTATGGCCTTGGTAGCTTCATAGCCGTTCATTACCGGCATCTGTATATCCATAAGTATCGCGTCGTAATAGCCCGCCTCGCTTGCCTCAACCATGCCCACGGCCATCTCGCCGTTTACCGCCTGCTCAACCACAAAGCCGTATATCTCCAAGGTGGCGATTGCAATCTCTCGGTTAAGCTCATTGTCCTCAACAAGAAGAAGTCTCTTGCCGGTAAAGTCAGGCGTCTCCTCCTTATCCATGGAAGCGTTGTCAGCAAAGCTCCTGTTCTCCCTAAGGCTTATGCTTAAGATAACCTCCGTGCCCTTGTCAGGTTCGCTCTTCACATCTATATGTCCGTGCATAAGCTCCACGATATTTGCGGTAATCGCCATACCGAGGCCGGTGCCCTGCTCTCCGCTTATGGTTGAGGTTCTCTCTCTTTCGAAAGGATTGAATATCTTGCTTGCAAACTCCGGCGACATGCCTATACCGTTATCCTTAACCCTTATCTCATATACGCAGTATCCGTCCTGAGCCTCGGTAAGCTGAGCAGCATTTAGCTCTATCCTGCCGCCCTCGGGAGTAAACTTGGTTGCATTGCTCAACAGGTTAAGCACTATCTGATTAAACCTGAGTTTATCGCAAAATACCGCATCCTGCTTTATACCCTCATGGTTGATGACAAGCGTCTGCTTCTTCTCCCTGATCTGCACACGCATTATCTCGTCTATCTCCTCAAGCATGCTGCTTATCTCGCACTCTGTCTCGACCAGCTCGAATTTTCCGGTTTCTATCTGGCTCATGTCAAGTATATCGTTGACTATCGAAAGCAGATGCTCGCTCGAGGACTCTATCTTGGCAAGATAATCCTGCATCCGCTCCTCAGTCACTCCCTTTTGCCTTGCCAGATGAGTGTAACCGACTATGGCATTCATCGGGGTTCTTATATCGTGCGACATATTTGTTAAGAAATCGCTCTTTGCGCGGCTTCCCTCCTCGGCCTCGAGTCTTGCCTTCTCAAGAAGCCCCGCCTGCTTACGCATCCCCTTGTATACCGCAAACACAATATAGAGCACCATCAATACAAAAATGAGCATAACGGACGCGCATACAATCGTAGTGGTCTTAATTGCCTTTGCTCCCGCTTCGACATCGTCTCCGTCAACACCATAAGAATAAAGCTCCTGCCTCGCCCTGAACTCCACCATCTTTACAAGCCATATCGCCGAGAAGATGAACACAAGTGAAAGCATCAGCCCCGCTATAAGTATCGACGTATTTTTGTCCCTGTTATTCTTCATAACACGCTCCGCAATCTATCATTTGCTGTCTCTGTACTCTGTAATCTTCGCGATTACCTCCGGATAAACCTTGGTCAGCTTCTCGTATGCTGCGTTAACCTTGGCCTCATCCCTCTCGCTTTCCTTGCCCGGTCTGTAGCCCTCTGTGATTATGGACAAAGGCTCGGTAAGACATGTCAGCGCAAGATTGGCGCACACGCCCTTTGCCGCATGCGAGGTTTCGAAAATAGCCGTCGCATCTTTCTCCTCCCATGCTGCCATAAGGCTTTTACAGCTTCCCTCGTCAAGGAATTTCAGAATAAATCTGTCCACAAGCTTATCCATCATAAGCCTGCTCAAAACCTCATCATAGTTTCCGCCTATGTTTTCATACAGTTCCTTAACCGTCATATTTTGCACCTCCGTTTAATATGTAATGGCACGATTGCTAAAGCAATCCTGCCCAGTCGGTCGGTGCGATGCAAAATTATGACTTCGTCATAATCGCACCTCCCTCGTTTAAGATTAAGACTCTTCGCTTCGCGTAAGTCGTGACACCCTCGTGTCATTTTCGTCATTCGTGTCATTCTGCGAGGAGAAACGCAATGACGAAGTCATTTTATAAATGCGTTTCGACGACCGGACACGACGATCAGTCGTGTCAAAACCGACTCTTTAGCCCGAAGACTCTTTTATTTATAGTACATTATCTGATATCGATTTTGTGAAATGCCTGCCAGAAGTAGCCGAACCCTATCATCGTCCACAAGGCGAGCAACAGCCAGGTAGAAATCCCCGGCGCAAGGTATGACAGTCCCGGCGCAAGCATTATAACCAAAAATGCCACGGCAAATATTATACCCGCCACGCTGTTTATCTTAAAAAATGTATTGCCTTCTTTTTTGGCGGTGACAAATGCCGCTGCCGATGTATAAATGAAGCCCACACAGGCTCCTATCGAAGCAACCGGAATAAGAGAACCCACCGCGGCCATACCGAAAAACTGCGCCAAACTTGCCAAAACAGCTATGAAAAAGTATGTATTCTCCGGAGTTAAAACCCTGCTTAATATCCTGAACCATCTCGGCAACACATTTACCTCTGCCATGGAATAGATTACCTTGCTTGCCGAATTAAAAAGCCCCATCAGTGATGCGATAACCATTGAGCCTGCAGCAACAAGCACAAGATAAGGTCCCGCATCGCCAAAGCATATCCTTGCCGCATCAAAGAGCGGTAAGTCTCCGCCGCTTTTTGCCACCGTAGCGGACAACAAGGTGGTAAGCACATAGAAAAGCGCCCCGCTCATCACGGCGGCTATCATCACCGACATAAGCTTCTTCACAGGGAAGCGAAACTCCTCCGTTGCATGCGTCACAGCCTCAAAGCCCATGAATAACCAAGGCATTATAGAGGCTATCGAAAGCACCGACCTGATGCCTCCTTTGCCTTCTTCAAGCCGGTCATGAATAAGTGAAAAATCCGCATGTCCTCCGACCAAAGCTACAACAAAGAGAACCACTACCAGGAAGAGTGATATCTCGGCCAAGGCCGTCTGGAGATTGCCCACAAGGTGCGCTCCCTTTATGCATAAGCCCCCGGTGATCATCACAAGCATAACGCCCGTAAAAACCTCTCCGATACCCAACTCATATCCGCCGATATCATAACTCAGTTTAAGCTTTACAACCTTTCCCGCAAAGCATTCCTTAACCATATAACTTAGGAATATCGCATCAAGGGCGATGGCTGCTATCTCTGCCACCGCAAGAAACCAGGTGCAAAGAAATGCGTGCTCTCTTCCGAAGGTCTTCTCAAGAGATGTAAACTCACCTTCATCCACGGGATAGTGAACCGTCATATAATCATCGTTGAGCGCCAAGGATATTATGGCCACCAGTCCTATAGCAAAAGCAGCCATCGTCCCTACCGCCCCCGCAGTCGGAAGCATAAGCAGTCCCGGCACGACAAAAGCCCCGCCGCCTGCTATGCACACAAAAGAAAGCGCCCATACATTGATGGGGGAAAGGTCTGATTTTAAGTTTATCACCCTATGATACTTCATAAAACTATATTATACCCTCGAGAACTCACAACCGCAATAGTTTTGTCTGTACAGATTATACTCTTTCGATAACTCGATAGAATGCTTGTAGCCGTCCTTCTTCTTAAAGTCGCTGTAGAGGTAGTCGATACCGTACTTTTCAGAAAGCCTCTCACCTATCTCGTTAATCCACGCCGCATTCTTATGCGGGCTTATCGAAAGTGTCGTGGTAAATATATCGTAACCGTGTTCCTTAGCGTATCTTGCTGTTTCGTCAAGTCTTAACTCGTAGCACTTGTAACACCTGCTGCCCCTCTCCGGCTCCTGTTCAAGGCCCTTTGCGATATCGTAAAACTCCTGCGGATCGTACCTGCCCGGGATAGCATTTATCCCTTCCGCAAAAGGCGCCTGTAAGAGAAATCTTTCAAGCTCGGCGACACGCTTTTCGTACTCTTCGGCATCGGTTATATTAGGGTTATAATACAATACATCGATACTGTATTCCTCGTTTAAAACATATATACAATGGGAACTGCAAGGCGCGCAACAGGCATGCAGCAATAATCTTTTTTTATGCATTTTCAACACCCTTTTTTGAAATAATCAGTTGACTTTATTGCTTTTATACAATATACTATATTCAAGAATGAAAACGGGGCTCATGTGTCCTATGGAACGGAGGGGAACGATATGACTGTGGATCAGGCAGTAAAAAAGTATAAGCTCGAACCGCTCAATGTCTATACGGCGAAAGCTAAGGCGAAAGAGCTTAATGTCGATGAGGTTTTATACATGAACGTGCAGAAGAACAAGTATGCTTACATCGTTAAAGACGGTGCTCGCGGATTTGTGCTCTACCAGGATGAGAAGAGCTTGTACTCCAAGATGTATAAGGGCCTTAAGATGACACCGCTTGAGCCTTAATCATACAACTTAATCTTTAGACAATAAACCGGATACCAACCGCCCCATAGGCCTCAGTACCCGGTTTTTTTTTATGCACACGCGCGCATAAAGAGTTTTGTCACTGCGTGACATGCGCGCGGCGCAGCGAACACGTACCGTGTTCGATTTATTATACACGCGCTCATAAAGAGTTTTGTCACTGCGTGACATGTGCGCGGCGCAGCGAACACGTACCGTGTTCGATATACTATCCCCAGACTTTTTTGTAAAACTGCTTCACATGCGCAAGCGACTTTTCGTTAAGCTCTAAAATCACGGCCTTGTCCTTAGTCATAAGGGCATACCAGTCTTCCTTCTTGCTATCATCGAATGAGGTGAAGTATTTGAAGGTTATTTTTTTGTTCACGTCAAGCTCATTCTGAAACTTCGGATCGTCATATTTCAATACTCTGACCACATCCTCTGCCGCAACCTTCGCGCACTCCTTACGCGTAGCCTTGTTCTTGATAATGGCCACATCAAGATCCCCGTTGGTGAAGATGTACTCATATTCAATGTGCATCCCCGGGAAGGCCCAGGCGGCAAGTATTCCTCCGCCGACCATAACCATAAGACCCAGAGTCGGCACTAAAAGCAGCACGAACACACCTAACGCGAAGACAAAAAACGTAATCGCCACGGGCACGAACTGCGGCCCCCTCGGCTTTGAAGCAACTATCTGCTCCACATAACTGTCGTTCATCATAAACTCTGTTCCTACTCTCCCTACTTAAAGCTTTCGTCTATTGACTGAGCAGCCTTTTTACCGGCGCCCATCGCAAGAATAACCGTTGCCGCTCCGGTAACGGCATCTCCACCCGCATACACATGCTCTCTCGTGGTCTGCTCGGTCTCCTCGTCAACAGTGATAGTGCCTCTCTTTCCGCACTCAAGACCTTCGGTTGTCTGGCGGATAAGCGGGTTCGGTGACTGTCCTATAGCTATTACAACAGTCTCAACATCAAGCACATAGTTTGAACCCTCTATCGGCTTCGGACTTCTTCTTCCGCTGGCATCAGGCTCGCCAAGCTCCTGCTTAACAACCTCCATGCCGCACACATAACCGTTCTCATCACCAAGTATCTTCACCGGATTGTTGAGAAGTCTGAAGATGATGCCCTCCTCCTTAGCGTGGTGAACCTCCTCTGCCCTTGCGGGGACCTCCTCTTCGCCTCTTCTGTATACTATGTAGACCTCTTCCGCGCCGAGACGCTTAGCGGTTCTTGCTGCGTCCATAGCCACATTTCCGGCGCCCACTACAGCTACTCTCTTGCCTATCTTGATAGGTGTCGGAACCTCGCCCTTCTTGTAAGCCTTCATAAGGTTTACTCTGGTAAGGAACTCATTTGCCGAGTAAACTCCGAGCAGGTTCTCTCCGGGTATTCTAAGGAAGCTCGGAAGACCTGCGCCGGTTCCGAGGAAGATTGCCTCAAAACCTCTGTCAAACAAATCGTCTACCGTAACAGACTTTCCGACTACCACGTTAGTCTCTATGGTAACGCCCAAGCCGGTTATGTTCTCAAGCTCCTTGGCAACCAAAGCCTTGGGAAGTCTGAACTCGGGGATACCGTAGCTTAACACGCCGCCTGCCTTGTGAAGTGCCTCGAATATGGTAACCTCATAACCTCTCTTGGCAAGCTCGCCTGCGCAGGTAATACCCGCAGGACCCGAACCTACAACTGCTACCTTGTGTCCGTTCTTTTCGGTAACAGGCTTTACGCTCTCGCCCTTAGCCATGTGATAGTCAGCCACAAAGCGCTCGATTCTTCCTATGGATACAGGCTCGCCCTTTATTCCTCTCACGCACTTGCTCTCGCACTGCTTTTCCTGAGGACATACACGTCCGCAGATAGCGGGAAGCGCATTCTCGCTTGTGATAATCTCATAAGCCTTGTCAAAATCCTTTGCCACAACAGCCTCTATAAAGCCGGGAATCGGTACATTTACCGGGCATCCGGTCATGCACGGCTTGTGCTTGCAGTTAAGGCATCTTGATGCCTCCTCAACCGCCATCTCCTCGGTGTAGCCAAGGGCAACCTCTTCAAAGTTTTTATTTCTCACATCAGGCTCCTGCTCACGCATGGGAACCTTCGTCATGCTCATGTTAGGCATTGCTTAATTCTCCTTTTCTTTATATAAGATCCTTCGCTGACGCTCAGGATGACACCTCTATGACAACCCGAGATTACACTCATGCTCTTCTTGCTTAAAGAAGCCCTGTCTCTTCATGCACTCATCGAAATCAACCTTAAAGCCGTCGAAGTCCGGTCCGTCAACACAGGCGAACTTTGTCTGTCCGTCGATTGTCACACGACAGCCGCCGCACATGCCCGTTCCGTCTATCATGATCGGGTTTAAAGAAACAGATGTCGGTATGTCATGCTGCTTTGTAAGCTGTACCACGAACTTCATCATTATAAGCGGTCCGATTGTAATCACATGATCATACTTCTCGCCCGCATTTATCAGCTCTTCAAGCTTTTTGGTAACCACGCCCTTGTCTCCCAAGGTTCCGTCGTCAGTCATAATATACACATTCTTGCATATCTCCTTGAAGAGATCTACCAGGATAACAAACTCTGCCGAGCGTCCTCCGATTATGACATCGCACTCAACGCCTCTTCTGTGGAGCTCCTTGAGCTGACAGTAAAGAGGCGCGGTACCGACACCGCCTGCAACACCTATTATCCTCTTCCAGTCATCATGGAAGGGTGCCGGCGTACCCAGAGGACCTACAAAGTCCGTAAAGCTGTCGCCAACCTCAAGCTCCGCCATCTTCTTTGTCGAATAACCAAGTGTCTGGAATACTATGGTTATTGTGTTCTTCTCCCTGTCGTAATCAGCGATGGTAAGCGGAATTCTCTCTCCGTCCTCACCTATCCTTGCGATAAGGAACTGGCCGGCCTCGCAGCGAAAAGCCACATAAGGAGCCTCCACTTCCATCAGCACTACCGCCTGATTAAGAACCTCTTTTCTTACTATCTTGTACATTTCTTACTCCCTTTCTGCATATATCCTTAATATAATAAGCATCCTATATCTCGTCAAAAAAGCTTGCTTTCTTCAACTGTTCTATTGAAAATGTATCGCTAAGCGCCTTTGCCATCACAGTCTTGCCGTCGTTTACTCTCGTCCATATTCCGAGAAGATTGTACACATCATCCACCAGCTCCGAGGAAGGCATATTGATCAGACATCGCTTGCAGAGAACCTCCTCCGTAAGCTTGACTATCGTGTCGAGACTGTATCTTACGTTCGCATCAAAGTTCTCGTACCTTTCAACATAAAGAGTGTCGCCGGTTATGTCGTAGGAGAAAACCGCGGCCAGCCTTTCGGCTTCCTCTTCATCCTGTGAAATGCCGGACTCGTACACCGCCATGGCGCCGCCGTTCCGCAAAATATGCCTGTCCCTGACAGCCTTTAAGTAAGCGCCGTCCCTCTTGACAAATACCGCATACCTCTTGCAAAGCTCCTCGTTGATTCTCTCTCCGAGCTCGTCCAAATCCTCATCGCTTAAATCTCTGAACTTCACGAGGTAATAGCCCTCTTCGCCGGACAGGTCATCGGGCACCGTCGAATCATCCTCAAGCACGGATATGTCTATATCGAGCTCAACATTTTCATACAACGTGTCAAAACCCTTATCACTGAAGTATTCCGGGTTTGCGGGGGCACAGAAAGCAAATTCCGCGCCTTTCTTCAAGCTAAGCTTGCTTGCTTCGTCGATAAGCTTCTCCATTACTCCGGCTTCATCATACTTCTGCTTGATCACATCTCCGTAGAATCTCGCGCCACTGACAAAGCTGCCGTTTACCGACACCTCATGTATGGCCACATGAAGCATGCCGACAAGCTCATCTTCAAGCTTTGCCATGATAATGCTCACGCCGTCAAGAACCGGATCAAACTCGGAATCTATGGTAAGCCATAGCTCCTTTATCTGTTCGGCATCCGCCTCATCTCCGTCAAAGTAACTGTAACTGCAACTGCAACTGTCTCCGTCACTCATATTGTTTAATATGTTTCTCCTTCCCTCTTTTGTGCTTCATTGTTTATTCATGATTGTTTATTTTGATTGATTATTCATGGGACAAACCGTGCACCCTCCGCAGCCTGCCGGAGCAGACGAGTAAGCTTCGAAGCTTGACCTGTAATCAACATCATCCATCGTGTGTAAAAGAGCTATCGCCTGCGCGCTTATTCCCTCGCCGCTTCCCGTAAAGCCCAGGCCCTCCTCTGTGGTGGCCTTGATATTTACCTGGTTAAGCTCAAGCCCAAGAGCCTCGGAGATTCTCTCTCTCATAGCTTCGATATGCGGAGCCATCTTCGGCTTCTGCGCTATGATTGTCGCATCGATATTGCCCACAAGCATGTTCTTTTCATCAAGAAGCTTTCCAACCTCTTTTAAGAGCTCTATGCTGTCCGCTCCCTTATACTTCTCATCGGTATCCGGGAAATGCTTCCCTATATCACCCAGAGCCGCAGCTCCGAGAAGAGCATCCATTATGGCATGGGTTAATACATCGGCATCCGAGTGCCCGAGCAGTCCAAGCTCGTGGGGTATCTGAACTCCGCCTATGATAAGCGGCCGCCCCTCAACCAGTCTATGAACATCATAACCCATTCCGATACGCATACTACTCTCCTTATATAATTTGTAGTGTCATGATTACTTCGTAATCCTGCCTACACATAATCGTTCTATAGACTACCACAAATCAAAGATTTAAGCAAGAATAAAATACTTCCTATTAAAATCCTTCCTATTAAAAATCCTTCCTTGCCCGATTTGCCCGATTTGCCCGATTTGCCCGATTTGCCCGGATTGTTCAGCATAACATTCCTTACTGTTATTTCAGCCAAAGTCAATAGAAACTGTATCTACTTTGTAAGTATATCGCTTGACATTTTCAGGCAGATATATGAAAATAGGGATAGTTAAGCATACATATACAAGGAGGGCAACAACATGGCACGATCCTTAGGCGGAGGAAGCTCAGGCGGCGGTGGAAGCAGGTCTTTCAGCGGCGGCTCCAGATCCTCCCGTTCATTTTCCGGAAGCGGCAGATCATACAGCGGAGGCAGCACCCGCAGGACTTCAAGCTCTTCAAGCTACAGCAGGCCTTCGAGCAGTCACAGCAGACCTTCAGGCGGTTATAGCAGGCCCAGACCGAACTACGGCGGCGGACTGCTCGGTGCAGGCTTAGGCTATATGCTCGGTTCAAGCTCAAGCGGTTATTCAAGCGGTTACAGGAGACCCGCAAGATCCAGAGTCGGCTACAGCGGTGGCGGATGTGCATCGGTTATAGGCTACTTCGTGGTTATCGTGATAGCGCTCGCCATACTCTCTTCCGTAGGAAAGCTCGGCTTCGGTGGCAGTTCGGACAGCTCCGATGTCAAGCTCAACAAGGATAAGTACACCGGCGAGGTTTACTCGGCCAGAGGCTACTATGAGGATCACTCATCGGGCGAAAAGTGGATAGACAGCTCCAACGAGAACAAGCTTATCTCGGGAATGAAGAGCTTCTATCAAAAGACCGGCGTCTTCCCCTTCCTCTACATCACAGACTCTGTACCCGGCGGTAATAACGAAGCCAACATACAGGCATACGAAGACAAGCTTTACACCGAGCTCTTCTCCGACAGATCCGGCGATGTTGTAGAAGGAAACCTTCTCATACTCTTCATATCTGACAAGGAAGATTATTATCTCGTTGGCGGTTTGAATATAGGCGATGTGATCGATGCCTCCGCTACCAAGGTTATCACGAATAAAATCAACGCACGCTGGAGCAACGGAGACTTAGCTTACATCTTCGGTGACGGCTTAGACGCAGCAGGTCGAAGCATCATGGCCAAGAGTAACGGACGTGTAATCGCGATCGTAGCGCTTATAGTTGCCGGCGTTGTAGGCCTCGTATTCATCATCTTCAAGTGGTGGAAGGCAAGAGTCGCTCAGAAGAACAAGGAGCAGGAAGATTTGGAGAGGATACTATCGAAGCCGCTCGACAGCTTCGGAAATCAGGAGATGGTCGACCTGCAGAAAAAATACGAACAGCAAAAGAACTCCTTATGATTATTATTATAATAAACGAAACAGGCAACCGCGTATGTGTCGCAGTTGCCTGTTTTTTGATTATTCTTTACCTATCTTCTTCTCGCCTGACGGGAACAGAATATGAAATACCTTAGATAGATGTGTCAGCTCTATAAAGAACACTCCGCTCCTGTCAGCCTGACTCGTAGCATACTCCATGGTCTTCGTTTTCTCGTTCCAGAGGTACTCAAGCGTATATCCTCCCCATGGATTTCTGACCTTGACCATATGAATCGTCTTACCTCTGAACTGCACATCCTGAACTCCGAGAACAGAGTAAGCATGCTTTCCCAAAGTACCCTTATCCTGAGTCTCTCCTCGTTCGGTTTTCTTGCCAAAGCCACTTCTTGAACCAAGGTTCAGTCTCTCGCCCTTTCTGACAGCTTCCTTGATACGGTTATACAGCTTCAAAGTTGTTCCCGTATAACAGCCTGTGAAGATCTGCGCTGTCTTGCCGTTTGACACTTCCTCCCTGTTTGCTTCATATATCCTGTACTTTTCCTTCATAACTTTCTTTATCTGCTTCAAGGTATCCTCAAGACTCATGTCGAGCAGCTGGGACAATGATATGAAAGCATTTTCAACATCTGTTGTTGAGCTTTTTGCATCCTTTACGGTAAGGCTGTCTACAAGGCCGGCAATAATACTATATTTCTTTTCTATATCATCTCCGGCTTCCTTAACCTTGTCCATGCCTCCAAAATGAACCCGCTCTATATCAGACATACATTTGGAAGTAAGCCTCATACAGGCTTTCTTCATTTTTATCATTTCATCCTTCTTATCCTTCTCTGTAGGATTATCAGGAATTGCCTTATCGCCTTTCTCGTCACGGAACATCTGACTTATGATTGAGTCATATCTGTTCCTCTTATATAAGTGTGTAGCTATTTCCTCTATAATCTCCAAAAGTTCTAGAGGTTTCTTAGCCATAAGCTCCGGAAAAGCGTTGTCCCCGTTTCTGAAGATTGCATGTGGATCCTTCTTTATGCTGTCATATACTATCTTACATTTTTCATTCTGCTCCTTTGTAAGAGAAGGATCGCCGTTCATATAATCAATAATATGATCCGAGATTTCCGATGCATGATCCAAAAGAGTATTTGCATAATACTTCAGGATATACGGCAACGAACGATACTCGCGTTTCAGTTTGTCGTCAGCCTCAATCCTCTTCTGCTTTTCCGTAACTGAAGGATACTCCCTGTGAACTTTGGCAAGCTGTTTCTCGAGCTTGCTTTCCATCTCGGAGTACACTGACTTTATATAAACCATCTGCTGTGGTTTGCCTGTCGATTTTTTATTTTCCTCATAGTAAGCTACATCAAGATCAAACAGCTTTCCGCTTTCGATAAGCTTTTTTTGCTTCTCATCGGTATACTTTGACTCATGCATGATCTTGATTACATCGACATCCGAGGTTACCTCATATCCGGTTCCGAGAATCTCTTCTTCCTTCTTATACAATTCACCGGTCAGAATCGGTGTGATTTCATTTGAAAAACCACCGTTTGAGATATAGCCGTATTCAATGTATTGTTTATCATCAAGATACTCCTGGTACATTGCATCAGTAACTTTTTTGTATTGCTGATTGAATACCTCGTCCGTAACAACATGGTGATCTTTTAAGAATGCAGCCATCGCCTTGCAAAGCAGCTGAACCCACAGAGTATCCGAAGCCGCATTCTCGTCAACCCTTTTATCGATCTTGACATGATACGGAACCATGGTCACCGAAGATCCGTATCCATACCTGCTGTATAACCTTACCGTAACGGTTTTTCCGTCATCATGCATCATGTTAACAATAGCCCGGCTGTCATTGGCAACAAGCTCGGCTACCGCTGCAAGCACAAAGCAGTTGCCCATGCCGGCCTGAACAACATCTGACATACAAGGCTCATGCGAAAACAAGGGCTCGTCGGTTCTGTCCTTTATATACATTTTCTCCTTGGTGATTTCCCCGTCGTCCTCCTCATTATTGCACAGAATTACATTTTTTGAGCTGAGGTCCAGTGTATGATACTCATCGACTTTCTCCTTAGTGAGATCAAGTCCTCCATCCCTGAACTTAAAGAGGTTATTCTTATAAAGCTCAAACATCTTCTGCTTTTCTTCAGAGATGTCCTTCATCGCATCCAGCGAAGCGGTGATTTCCTTCAAGAGCTTGCCTTCCTTCTGAAGCTCCTTTCTTGCTGCCTTCTTCTTTGAACTGTTGTTTTTTCTCAGATACTCAATATATGCGGCATTGGTTCTGATTGTCGAATACTCTTTTATCTTCTTTAACAGAGTCTTCTCCTCTTCGGTGAGATCTTTTCTCTTCAGATCAAGCTCTGAGCGTATAGCCATGTGATGCTTCTCGGAATAAGACTCTCTGTCCGAAACTTCCGTCATATCGAGCATCGACAGGTCAAGCGGAGTTCTTCCGGCTTTTTTACCCTTTGCAGCCTTGGGCACCTTAAGCCTAATCATATCCTTAATCGAATTCGCCTGTGCATAGCCGTTTTTCTTTACCTTGTTGTCCATGAAATCAGCATACTCTGACTTCATGCTTTCAAGCTCCTTTTCGGCTTTTTCCTTAAGTGTTTTTACTTCAGCCCTTCTTTTCCTTCCGGTCTTGAATATACGAACCTTTCTGTTCGAAGCATAATTCTTACATGCTTTGATCGCTTCGTTAAGCGCATTCATTTGAGCCTCAATAGCCCACTGGAACTGATCCGGAGTGAGATTCTTATCATTAAGAATCTCCTTGTAGTCATAGTATCTTCCCAAGGTTGTCCTGACAAGCTTCATATACTTGCTGTCCTTTTCCTCTATCTCGGTATAAAGGCGCGAAAAACCGACATGATTCTTGTGCTTAGGACGCTCAAGCTCATAATCCACACCATGGGAAAGATGCACATCTGTTTTCTTCTTCATCTTGATGATTTGGAAATCATCCTTTTCCTTTACCTTGGTATCAAGAGTCTCAAAGCCTTTGATCAGATTTCCGAATCTATGTCCGACATCTTCAGCCTCTCTGGTAGTCTTATGATACTCCTTGGATATATCTCCCGTCTTGAAATTGTCTTCATGCATTCTGGTATTCTTGAACAATGATTCTTCCATAGTCTGCCTCCTCATACCTTAAGATCCTTCCTGTTGCTTCGCTCAGGATGACACCTTTGTGTCATTCTGAGGCTTTAGCCCGAAGAATCTTTTCACTTATTTTGCGAAAACTCTATCACACTCCGGGTCACACAACTGTCATAGTCCGCAAATCATGTGTTTTAACTCCCCGGGATTCTCCGCGAACACCGTTGCACCGTGCTGCAGCAGGAATTCCCTGTCGCGGAACCCCCATAAGACCGATATGCAGTCAAGGCCCGAGTTTACCGCAGTCTCCAGATCCACATTTGAGTCACCTATGTAGACCGAATCCTCTTTATCTACACCGAGTGTCTCAAGCACATCGAACACCGAATCCGGAGCCGGCTTTAATGCCTTTCCCTCTTTCGCGCCCACAGAGTAGTCAAAAAGCCCCTCGAAATATATCTTGACCAGGTCACGAACCGCAAAGTCCGACTTATTCGAGACGCAGGCGGTTTTAACTCCTGCCTCGCGCAGCTCACGAATCGCATCAACAATTCCGTCGTAGGGACGGGTGTGGTCATTTGAGTGAAGCTTATAATGCTCGTTGAATGAATCAAACAATCTGTCTATTACATTAGTCGGCGTATCCTGCGGTACCGCTCTCTCTATAGTCTTTCTTATACCGTTGCCGACAAATACCCTGATATCATCTAATGTACGCTCCGGTAACCCCTCGGACCTCAATGCATGATTAACGGATATCATCAGGTCCTCGAGCGTATAAAGTATGGTTCCATCCATATCAAATATTGCTAACTTATACATCTGTATATAACTCCCGATCCTTAATAATCTGTTTATCTTATATTAGCGAAGAGAACCGCCGCAAAAACAGTGATCAGTCCCGAGACCACTATCGAAAGCGAGCTCATTGCTCCCTCTACCTCGCCGAGTTCCATAGCCTTAGCAGTACCAATCGCATGGCTTGCGCTTCCGCAGCCTATTCCCTTGGCTATGGGCTCTTCGATCTTAAACAGCTTGAATACCAGCTCTGCTATGATATTTCCGCATACGCCGGTAAGTATGATGACGATTACCGTCACAGATACATATCCTCCGAGCTCCTCGGACACTCCCATACCTATTGCGGTTGTGATCGACTTCGGAAGCAGCGATACGTATTCCTCATGTGTCATATTGAAGATGACCGCAAGCCCCAAGACACCGAGCATGCTGGCAAGCACTCCACTCGCTATGCCTGCTATTATCGCCTTCCAGTTCTTCTTTAAAGCTTCAAACTGCTCATAGAGAGGAACGGCAAGGCATACCGTGACCGGTGTAAGCAGATAGTTTAACACATGCGCTCCTGCTTCATAAGAGACATAGTCTATGTCAAAAAGCTTTATTACCACGATTACGATAATTATGGATATGAGAAGCGGATTGAATATCCCCTTCTTGAACTTCTTTTTTAAGAACAGTCCGAATTCAAATGCGGTGAGGCTTAAGAGAAGCCCGAAGAATGCGGATTCCGAGAGGACCTTACCTATATCCTTCATTGAATTATATCCTCCTTGAAGATCCTTCGCTTCGCTCAGGATGACACTGAGCTTTTACTCTTTCGAAGAACCGTTTTTATTTTTTTTACCAAGCCTGATCACAAGCTGGGTTACAAGTCCCGAAACAGCCATGACTAATACGGTAGTCACTATGATCACAGTGACATACATATACCACTTTCCGCTTATCAGCTCCCATGAGTTCACAAGCCCGACAGCTGCCGGAATGAAGACAAGCGGCATGATCTCTATCAGAAAGGCCGAGGTCTCCTTAACCGCTTCAACCTTAAGGATCTTGGTGAAAAGCAACAGGAACATAAGCACAAGCCCGTATATGCTTGCCGGTATCGGTGCGGGTATCACACTGTGCAGAAGCTCCCCCGCAAATGATATGGCAAGTATTATTATAAACTGCTTTATATACTTCATAAGACCTTTATCACCTCCATATCTTTAAGCTCTGCGTATAATTTGGCAACCGGAAGCCCGACTACATTCTGATAATCACCCTCTATGCCCGTCACATATCTTGCGAACTCGGTCTGAATACCGTAGGCACCTGCCTTGTCCATAGGTTCACCGGTTTTCACATAGGCTCTTATCTCTTCATCTGTCATGTCAGAGACAAAAACTAAAGTCTCCTCGTAGAAGGTAGAGCTTGTCACCTTCCTCTCTCTATCCCTCATTATAAGTGTAACCCCTGTGAAGACCTTGTGCGCCCTGTTCTTCAGGCTCTTAAGCATATCAAATGCTTCCTCCTCCGAAGCCGGCTTGCCAAGTATCGCATCATCCAATGCAACCACTGTGTCCGAGCCTATCACCAACAGTTCGTTTAAGCTGTCATCCACCCTATCGAAAACATCCTGCGCCTTCATCTCAGACAAGCGCATAACAGTATCCTCGGGCGGATAGCAGCCTATATTCTCATCCGACGCAGAGGGGATGACCTCATATTCCTTTATTATCAATTTTAAAAGCTCCCGCCTTCTTGCGGAGCCCGATGCAAGTATTACTCTCATTACTCATCTGCCTCTGCATCCGTTATCTCATAAAACGCCTTAACCTCTTTTGCAAAGCTACCTGCGAATTCAATGATTTCCTCAGCGTTCGGAAGGCTGTTCACACACGGAATACCGGCAGAGAATACGATCTTCTCGTATGCAGTGTCTATGCCCGCTACTGTGTAAAGCACTTCACTCTCCCATAGCTCGAGCTTCTTTTTCAAGGTCTCAAGCTCTGCTATGTCTATCTCAAACTCAGCTAAAGCAGTAAGTCCATAGCTCTCAATATCTTCACTGTCAAGTGATATGCACAGCTTGACTTTAAAATCGACACCCTCACCAGGGAGAAGTATATAAGGTCCATCGTGTGAATCTGCTCCGACCTCGTAATCATCCCTTACCTCCGATATCTTCCCGACTAAAGCATTGAATCGAGACATCTTGTAAGGCGTGTCCGCATCCAGCAACATGAGCGATTCATCCAATGATATCTTTTCATCCTTGAACTCATCCTCCAAGTTAAGGTATGCTCTTCTTACAGCTGTCACCGCGCGTTCGCCAAACAGTTTCTCAAACAGGAATGCCTTGTTTTCGTCAGTCAGATCAATCTTGACCGTCACATCCGGATTCTTAGAACTGTCTACAGTTTTGCAAAGCCCTAAGATTTCCTCAGCATCATCGTCAGAAACCTCATGCCATTCTCCAAGAGAAATCTTAGCTTTCCTGCTCTTGCTATAATCGGTTCTGAGTTCTCCTATTGTCCCCTCGAAGAAAGGCATAAAATCCACGTCAATCTCATAACCTCTGTCTCTAAACACGCCTTCTAACCCCTCATCTTCATCATCCGGCAGATTCGCATACATATAGCTTATCCCTGCCTCCTTTGCGGTATCGAGCAGCTCACTCAAAAGGTAGGAGCCCACGCCCATCCTCCTTTTCTCCGGAGCCACATATATCCAGTCAACCGAAACCGCATCCTCATCCTCATCCTCGGCCTGCTCAACAAAAAAGGACAACACGCCGGATACTTCCGGCGCGCTGTCTCCTTCGTGATCGACCGCTGCGTATACAGTAAACCTTGGATTCTCCAGATTCTCCGCGGTGTCTGCGGGAAAGAACCCCTTCACCGCATCAAAGTTTTCCTTGTCGATCCCAACTATTTTCATCTTCTTCCTCCGAGTCACACATTTCTATACTGTGAAAGTATTCACTATTCCAAGCAACTCATCCACCGAATCGTTAACCTTGTTCTGAGTGTTGGAAAGCTCATGAACATTCTCCTCAACCACATCGGAGGTAGCTGCAAGCTCCTCAGCGGTAGCCGCATTCTCCTCGGATATAGCCGAAAGCTCACTAACCTTATCGGTTATCACGCTCATCTTTGTTTCAAGCTCAGAATTGATACTGTCAATCTCACTTACTGCCTGATCAACCGCATTAATGGATGTAACAATATCCGCGAAGCTGTCCCTTGTCTTGTCCACCGATTCGTTCTGGAGCTTGACGAATCTCTTAACCGCATCGCTCTTCTCTGTAGCGCCGCGCGTACTTGCCTGCAGCTCATCGAGAAGCTTGTTGATTATCTGCACGTTCTCCGCAGATGCATCGGAAAGCTTTCTGATCTCGTCCGCAACAACCGCAAAGCCCTTTCCTGCTTCACCGGCACGAGCTGCTTCAATAGAAGCATTGAGCGAAAGGAGGTTGGTCTGCGCCGCTATACCCGATATAAGGCTTGATGCCTCACCTATCTTGTCTGCGCTTTCCTGAATTGTATCTATCGCTGCAAATATGCCCTCAAACTCTCGCTTGCTGTCTAAGTTGATATTCGTAAGCTCTTCAACCGTTCCGTTACCCGTCTTTATAACACTGTTGATATCCCTGCTTGCCGAGCTTAAGCTCTCTGCCGTTCTGGCCGAACGCTCGATTATCTGACTTAAATCATATACATTGCCGGAAATAGCCTCAACGTTCTCAGCCTGGGAGGTTGCCGCATGCGCAAGATCCGCACTTGCCTTGTTGATATTGATCATGGACTCGCTTGTGCCCTTGGTGTCGGTATCCATAACCTCGCAGGCCTCGGAAAGCCCCTCCGATGTATCCTTCAATATCTGTACTATTCCAATCAAATTGCCCTGCATATTTGCAAATGCGCGACGCATAACACCGATTTCATCGTTGCCGTCCACGATGGGAGCTTCTCTCGTAAGGTCGTTTGTTGCAAGAACCCTTAAGTCCTCGGTCACGCCCTTTACACCGTTGCCTACAGAATTAACTATAATTACAGCCATTATGATAAGAATGATGGAAATACCGGTTACGGGGAGAGCTACAGTCATGATAGCGGTACCCATGCCTTTTTCAAGTCTCTTATTCTCATCCTCAGCCCAGGTTTCCGTCAACCCCTCAAGAGTATCTATGTTCTTTCTTGCTGCCTTGAAAGCAATCTCGCTGTTGTCAAAATCGTTAAGTGTCAGCTCTATATACTTTGAAGGATCATACGCCTTCTTCCATTCCGCATAATTCTTCTCGAAATCATCATATACTGAGCTGAAGGTCGCACCGTCTTCTGATTTAGTTTCCGTCCAGAGGGATTCATTGGTCTTCGCAATCTCTACTGCAGCATGTACATTATCCAAAACCTGCTGTGCATTCTCGTTATAAGTCTCGACATTCTTCTGAGCATTAACGTCAGAAAGTGTCTCGCTGTCCTTTAAGTGGCTTTGCTGCGTAGAGGCAAGGAAAGCCTGATAGAAATCCCTGTCAGCATTGATAAGACTTGAATTGATCTTGTACAGCTTCTCGAAGTACAGATCCTCAGACTTATTGAAATAAGTGTTCATGGTGAAACTCATCGCCAAAGTCGCCAGTGTTGTAAGGATAAACATCGGTATAATAGCGATCAACATTTTGACCTTAATAGGTACATTTTTCATGCGCGTAACCCTCCCTTTGTAAGTCTGCATAATAATTAAACATTATACCGTAATACAGAATAATAATCAACAAAAAACCGCCCATCTTATAAAAGATGAGCGGTAAATAAACTATTACTAACCGAGCTGTGCGGCAACCTCTGCTGCAAAATCCTCGTTCTTCTTCTCAAGGCCTTCACCGGTCTCGAAACGAACAAACTTCACAATCTTAAGAGCTGCATCTACAGTCTTTAAGTAAGCAGCAACTGTCTGCTTTCCGTCTGCAGCCTTAACGTAAGTCTGGTCAAGAAGGCAAATCTCCTTCAAGTTCTTTGACACACGGCCGTCGATGGTGCCTGCGAAGATCTTGTTCTCTGCGAACTCAGCCTTCTTCTCCATAGCCAGCTGAGCAAGCTTAGCCGGAGCTTCCTTTGAAAGGAAGTTGAAGAGGAACTTCATATTGTCCTTCTTCTCCTCGTAAATAGCGATATCCTCATCGCTCCAGTGCTTCTCTGAAACAGCCTTCTCGATGAGCGGCTTTAAGATCGGAACCGGAAGTGACGGAGCATCGCTTAAGGTGCTGTCTAAGATAACCTCCTTGATATGAGCAAGCTCATCTGCGGAGATGTCATCCCTGCTTATGTACTGCGGATTCATGGCAGCTATCTGCATTGCGATATTTCTAACTGCCTCCTTAACCTCATCGCTCTCGCTGCCGGCCTGTGCCTCAACGATAACGCCGATCTTTCCGCCTGCATGGATGTATGATACTACAACACCGTCTGCCTTGATCTTGTCAAAACGACGGATTGTAAGGTTCTCACCGATCTTAGCAACCATTGCCTTGTGATGCTCATCAACGGTTACTGACGGATCTATCTCTGACTTTGCTGCAAGGAAAGCAGCCATGTCAGCGTAATCACCATTGTTGATCTGTGTTGCAAGACCCTTAACATAGTTCTGGAATATCTCATTCTTTGCAACGAAGTCAGTCTCTGAATTAACCTCGATGATAGTTGCGGTCTTTCCGTCCTCGGAAAGAACAGTTGTAACTATACCCTCTGCAGCAATTCTGCCTGCCTTCTTCTGAGCGGTTGCAAGACCCTTCTTCTTCAACCACTCCATTGCCTCATCAAAGTTGCCTTCGGTCTCGGTAAGAGCCTTCTTGCAATCGCTCATACCTGCGCCTGACATCTCTCTTAACTTCTTTACATCAGCAGCTGAAATAGCCATTTTATATATCCTCCGTTATTACTTAATTGATTACTCCTCTGCAGCCTCGTCAGCAGTCTCAACATCTGCCTCACCTGCATCCTGTCCCTGGTTAGCCTCGATAACGGCATCTGCCATCTTGCCTACGATAAGCTTTACGGCACGGATAGCATCGTCATTACCCGGGATTACATAATCAAGCTCCTCGGGATCGCAGTTTGTATCTGCTATACCTACAAGCGGTATACCAAGCTTGTGTGCTTCCATAACGCAGTTTCTCTCCTTGCGGGGATCAACGATGAAGATCATATCCGGAACCTTCTTCATCTCCTTGATACCGCCAAGGTTTCTCTGAAGCTTATCCATCTCTTTTCTGATCTCGATAACTTCCTTCTTGGGAAGTACATCAAATGTACCGTCAGCCTCCATAGCCTCGTACTTCTTAAGCTTCTCGATTCTTGTACGGATTGTAGAGAAATTGGTAAGCATACCGCCAAGCCATCTCTCATTTACATAGAACATACCGCAACGCTCAGCCTCTGTCTTGATTGAATCCTGAGCCTGCTTCTTGGTACCAACGAAGAGAACCTTACCGCCGTTTGCAACGCAGTCCTGAACTGCCTTGTAAGCCTCGTCTACCTTACCTACTGACTTCTGAAGATCGATGATGTAGATACCGTTCCTCTCTGTGTAGATGTAAGGAGCCATCTTAGGGTTCCATCTTCTTGTCTGATGTCCGAAATGAACACCTGCCTCGAGTAACTGCTTCATTGAAATAACGCTCATAATTTACCTCCTTTGGTTTTGCTTCTGCAGGAGCCTGACGCGCTGTATATGAGCTTGAAAATGGACAGCTCGCCGGCACATATCCCTGCCCTCTTTTCCCGGGCTAAAGACACCTTATGTGCTTTCCGCTTCTGCATGAATTATAGTGTTATCGCGTGTTTAGTGCCCACACGCGAGCGATATTGTATCACAACAGGAAATCAAATGCAAGAATTATTTTTGAGAAATAATACGTGATTAGTGACGCTCTGCCTTAAGGGTGTGGCTGTTAATTGTCAGTGTCATTCCGAGCGTAGCGAGGAATCTTATTCTTTGATTACTTCGTTCAAACTGCCGGATTTGAAACCATGGATATCAAGGGTGATATATGTAAATCCTATTAATCTTAGTTTATCATATACTGTAGAGCGGGTTTCAACACTCATAAACCTGTCAACTTCATCAGGCATAAGCTCTATGCGGGCCAGGTTCCCGCCGTGCAGGCGTACGCGAAGCTGCGTGAAGCCTAGCGAATGCAGGTAGTCCTCTGCAGTTTCCACCATACGGAGTTTGCTTTCGGTTATCTGCTCGCCGTAAGGTATGCGGCTTGCAAGGCATGCTGCGGAAGGCTTGCTCCAGGTAGGAAGGGCAAGCTGCTTCGAGTAGTCCCTGATCTCCTGCTTGGTGAAGCCGGCTTCTATCAGAGGGCTTTTGATACCAAGCTCGGACAAGGCCTTCATTCCCGGGCGGTAGTCCCCTGTGTCGTCAAGGTTCGAGCCCTCTATAACCACATTTATCCCCAGCTCTTTAGCAAGTTCGGTAAAGCGGCCGAACAGCTTTTTCTTGCAGATGTAGCATCTGTCCACGGGATTAGACATAATGTCAGTGTCGTTAGTAACCTCCGGCTCGACCGTCATGCACTTTATCCCAAGACTTTCCGCGAAGGCCACTGCCTCCTCGTACTCCTTCTCCGGCACAAAGCAAAAGCGCGCAATAAAAGCAACCGCCCTTTCCTTAAGGGCGTCATGCGCGGCTTTAAGCAGGAAGGTTGAGTCCACTCCTCCCGAGAAGGCTACCGCAGCCGTTTCATACTTCGATATTATGCTTTTAAGCTTGTCATACTTATTCATTATCATTCGGCGTACTTTGTCCTCTCACCGCCTATGTACTTCAGACGGCTTCTTCCCGCTATCACGACGGCCTCTCCTATTTTCTTTCTCTTAAGCTTAAGCGGAACCACGACAGGTCTCATGTGCATTCCTATCATCACTCCGCCGATATCGATTCCCAAAACCGCTTTCGCCGCGATGTCCTCCACCACTACCGGTGCGTTAAGCGAGTGAAAGTGCTTTGTGGCAAATGCACCGCCGGCCTTCTTATAAGGCACAGCATTTACCATGGTAAGACCATGCTTTTCAGCCACAGCCCTCTCAACCACAAGCGCCCTGTTTAAGTGCTCGCAGCACTGAACCGCGATGTCAAAATCATTGCCGAATACATCCGTCAAAGCCCGGTACAACTCTTCAGCCACAGCCTCACTGGAGTTCGTCCCGGGGTTATCCCCGAGCACCGTGCTCGTGGAGCATCCGACCACAAGAAGCTTTCCCATGTCGGGATCTGCCTCCGCTTTGATCTGAGTCATTATTTCCTTTGCCTGCTCGTATATACTGTCCATTTTTAACTCCTCACTGTCCTATAATAGCTTATGTTCAAACCAGATAATTCTGCGCCTGCCTGTCGAACATCTCCTTATACCTTCCGTTTAAGCTCATCAGCTCATCGTGGGTTCCCTGCTCCTTTATGGCGCCGTGCTCAAAAAGGTATATCCTGTCGGCCATCCTTGTGGTCGACAGCCTGTGCGAGATGAAGATTATCGTCTCCTTCTCGGCATTGTCTATAAGGTTCTTGTTCAGCCTGTACTCCGACACCGGATCAAGCGCCGACGAAGGCTCGTCGAGGATAAAGATCGACCTGTCTCCGTCCTTCGCAAATATCCTGGATATAGCAACCTTCTGGCTCTCACCGCCCGAAAGATTGGTGCCCTCTTCGGAGAACTCCTTGGTGAGCTGCGTGTCTAACCCGTTAGGCAGTTTTTCTAACTTCTTGGTAAAGTCCGCCTTATCAAGCGCATACTTAAGCTTTTCCTCATCCCCCGGTTTTACCTTGCGCATCAGCACATTTTCGGCAAGAGAAGCCGCGTAGATATTATAGTCCTGGAACACTGCGCTTATCTTGCTTCTGTACTCATCCGTAGCGTACTCGCGTATATCATGCTCACCGTACTTTATGCTTCCGGAGCTTATATCATACAGTCGCATCAAAAGCTTCACAAATGTAGTCTTTCCCGCTCCGTTCTCACCGACTATCGCTATCTTTTCCCCGGGCTTTATATTAAGCGATATGCCGTTCAATGTGTTCTTCTCGGAATTGGGATACTTAAAGCTAACATCCTCAAGCGAAAGCTCTGCCGCGCCTTCTGAAGGCTTAAGTCCCTTTGAATGCTCTATCACAGGCCGGTAGTCCAAAAGCTTCCTGAACTTTTCGGCGTACTGACCTATCTGCTGAAAGTCGACTAAACAGAAGTTGATCTGGTTTAAGTTACCCCTTATGTAGTTTGAAGCGTTGTTCGCCGAGGCAACCTCTCCTAAAGCGATGGACTTTAACTCAAGCGCCAGATAACCCAAGTAAGCCGGTATTGCAAAGAACGAGAATACGGTAAACACCGAAACCCAGTTCAGTATCGAAATCCAGGTAAGCTCAGGTCCATACTTTCTGCCTGCATCCGCCGCCTCCTTTAATGCATCGTCAAACTGCTGCCTAAGAGGCGTCTTCACATCCGTAAGCTTGCATTCCTTTGCATACTCGGGCTGGTAGAACACTCTCTTGGAGTAATCGGCCTTTCGAAGCGCCTTCTTGTTCGCCACATCCCAGTCATACTCCAACCGTTCTATCTTGAACCTTGTCAGAAGATTAACCGTAAATCCGGCTACCGGGAACACCGCCAGCACCGGATTGACCGTAAGTATCATGGCTGAAGCAACCGCCAAGGCAACCACTCCGCCCAGCACCCGGCTCACAACCATGACCGTCTTCTCTATCGTCTGGTCCGCATTGTTCGCAACTATCACATAGGTATCATAATAATCAGGATCGTCATAGTATATCAGATCCATGCAGCTGTTTCTCTCTATCAGCTCTCTCTGTATGGTTCCGCTGAGCTTGATCAGCTTTGCCTTCGACCACTCCTCTATAAGCTGGTTTATCCACTCGAGGCATATCACCAGCACAAGCGAAACACCCAAAATAATCATTATCTGAGAGAACTCCGCATCTCCCGTAAGGCCGCTGATTATCGCCTTCAGGATAAATGTATCGTTCACCGCCTTACCCGCCATGGAGAGCACATAAAGCACGATGATCCTTACGATAAGAGGCTTGTCGTAGCGCGCCGCATACTTAATCATGAACGCGGCATTTTGAATTATTCTCTTAACGCCTATGCTTTTTTCGTTCTTATCCATAATAAGCCGCCGCCCCCTTCAACATCTCCTCAGGTATGCTGTCCTGATAATTCTCAGCCTGGAGCATGAACATCTCATGGTAGTATCCGTTAAGCGCCATCATCTCATCATGACTACCCTGTTCGACAATCCTTCCGTCCTTCACAAGGTATATCTTGTCCGCCATCCTCGCCGAGGAAAGCCTGTGTGAGATGAAGATCACGCCCTTTCCCTCCGAAAGCTTCATCATATTACGGTACATATTATACTCTGCAAGGGGATCGAGAGCCGATGAGGGCTCATCCAAGATAACCATATCGGGATCCGCCGCAAATACTCTCGCGATGGCAATCTTCTGCGCCTGACCACCCGAGGGCACAAAGCCCTTCTCATCGAACTCACGGCTGATCATGGTATCAAGCCCCTTGTTCAAGCCCGGGTGCTCGGTGTCAAACTGCGCATTTATCAAGGCCTCGCGAACCGTCTTATAATCTGCCTCATTCTCCGGTCTTCTCATCAGCACATTTTCGGCAAGCGTAACGGCAAAAACCTGCAGATCCTGGAACACAGTTCCGAACCTCTTCCTGTAGGCATCGTGGTCTATGTCATTGATGTCTAATCCATTAATCAGTATCTTACCCGAGGTCACGGGGTAAAGCCCCATGATAAGCTTGATAAGCGTTGTCTTTCCCGCGCCGTTGTAGCCGACTATAGCAAGCTTCTCGCCCTTATTCCACTTGAAGCTCACATCCTGTATGGTCGGCGTTTTGGCTCCCGGGTAGGTGAACGATACATTTACAAGCTCGACCGATATTATATCGTCTATCACGGTCTTCGCCTGCTTCCCGCCCCTGTCCTGCTCAAGAAAATCCTCAAGATTCTTGAACAGCTTGGACTCGTTGAAGATAAATATCCTGTTTTCCACGGCGGCCTTGAGCTGGTTTGTCGAGAATGCCATAGCGGTGACCATGGCCACATAGCTTGACACATCCGCCGCCTCTCCGTACTTTACTCTGAAAGCAACATATATAAAGGCGCACACGCCCGCAAGAACCGAGTAGCTTCCCTTCATGAGAAATGAATAAAAGGCCGTCTTCATCCTGTAGATAAGCGAGATTCTCTCCATCTCGCTCACCGCATCCTCCTGCTTCTCAAGCATAAGGGAATTGATGTCGAAAAGCCTTACCTCTGCCGCGTATTTCTTCTCGTAATATACTCTCTTGACATAATCCGCGGTACGCTTGTCCCTGGTAATCTCCTTCTCCCGGTCGAAATTCGCCTGGGCATTCTTCTTGCCGAAGTACAGACTTACGACCATCGGTATGATCAGGAATACCAATAACACCGGGTCCACCGTGACCACGATCACAAGAGACATGATGGTCGAGATCACATTTCCGATGTAGACACCGGTTTTTATCGAGATGTTCATCGCGTCGTCTACGCACTTGTCAAGTGCCCTTGCGTACTTATCGTAGAACTCCGGCGACTCGTAATCCTTAAGCTCGAGACTGTCGGATATGTCCATAACCCTGTGGAATATGTGCCGGTACACCTTCGGCGTCCTTATCTTCCTGTAGGTCTCGTACCAGCCGCATATAAAATGTATGCACACGTGCAGTGAGCACGCCACCACTAAGAACCAAAACAGCTTGCTGTACTCGACATTTCTCTCTATGCAGTTGAAGATGTACTTTGTCAGGTACACAAAGAAGAACACGTAAAAAACCTGCTCAATCGAGTTCTTGAACAATGTGTACACAAGCAGAAGCCTGTCCGACTCCCATATCTGTCTCAAAGCATAAAAAAGGGGCTTCAGTGATCTGTCCTTTTTCTCCATGTCTTTACTCATACTTTATCCTACCTTTTTTCGTATCCGCCGATTATAACACAATCGCCATCCGTTGTAAAACAAAGTCAACAGAGACGGGGGGTGGTGACAATTTCTCGTCATCAACCCCCGTCCCTTGAGACTTATTTCTATTCTTCCTCCGGATTAGCTCCGTCTCTTGTCTTGTCGTAGAAGCTCTTAGCCTTCTTGTTCTGTGAGGCAAGCTTAAATGTCTCGCCCTTTCTCACAAAGTTAACCTGGAAAGCTTCGAGCTTGTAAGCGTAGCCCTGGGTTCCGGCCTTCTCACCGCTCTTTTGTGGTTCCTGTACAGCTCCAGAAATGAATCTAAGTAGAATTCGAATATCTGAGCAGCAGTCATACCCGCAAAGTCCGCACTCGGCCGCCGCTTGCGATTCTAAACGAGAGCACTACTTTCTTTTAGGATTGTCAAGAAAAAAAGGGATATAGGTTGATGACGGGAATTCGTCACCAACTTATGTCCCCATTGACGAACTATGCAGCTTCGTCCATTTCGTAGTCTTCTACTATGGTATCGTAATCATCTATCACATCATCAAGATGCTTTAATATGTCATCAGCCTTAAAGAGGCCGTCCTCGTTTGCGGAGATGCCCTTGAAGCTTACTCCGTATACTCCGGGAGGATTCTCTGTATCAAGAAGAGAAAGTCCTCTTAACTGCTCTGTCTTCTGGTACACAAGATCAACCGATATGAACTCCTCGCCTGCCTCGTTCTTCCACTTTGCGAACACGAGCTTTGAACCGATCGGTGTCTTCTCAACCGCATCAGGAAGCTCCCAGTCTTCGGCACCGAGCGCGGCAAGCACACTGGTAAGGTTCGAATCGTGACCGCAGAGGAAGCTGAACCTTCTGCCATCTGCATTAAGCTCAGACTTTATCTCCTTAACAAGAGGATTGGCGATATTCGCAGCAACAAGTGGTGAAGCATAAAGCGCATCAACATATACATCCTTGACCTCAGCTATCTCCTTCCACTGCTCATCAGAGAGCTTGTGACCGAAGGCTGCCTTTAAAGGATCGTCCATCTCATAGTACTGAAGTACCAGCGCGTCGCTTATCGAGCAAGCTGTCTTCAGTGAACCCGTGAGCGCAGGCTCCTTGCCCTCCTCAAAGCTATACTTGGTGTCAGCTGTATCAAAACTCTTTATCTTACCGCTCGTATATGCGTCGGAATTCTCGAAATCAATCACATCCTTGATCAGGTCGTAATTGTCGGCAAGTCCGCTTATCTCCTCCTTGTAAAGCTTGTTTATCTCTTCCTCGACATCCTTGGCGTAGTCATCAGACATGTAGGTGAATGCCGGGGTGAACACAGGATCCATGGTGTCAAACTCTGCATGTGTCTCCACATCGGTGTTATTTGCCGGAAGAAGTCCTGCCGAGAAGAACTGAGCCGTTGCTATGGTTCTCTGCTTTGAGTTGGCATATATCCTTACAGCGCCGTCCTCCGGCTGATAGTTCTCCGGGAAGAGCTCCTCCTGTTCGAGCCACTTTCTGAAGTACTGACCCATCTCGGTCTCAAGCGTACCTCCGCGAAGCGAAAGCTCACTTGCCTTAGAAGACCAGTCGTACCACTCGTTCGGAGTGCATATATCAAGCTCGGAGCCAAGGTCACTCAAAGGCGCGCGCATATTATGACGACTTAAAACAACTACCTGCTCTAAAGAGTATCCCTCCTTTGAAAGAGGTCCGATAATCTTCTTCTCTGCCTCTTTTTCAGGCTCATCGCCGTTTAACTTGAATGGGTTCGGCGCCGTTCCTTGAGTCTTCTTCACACCGTCTCCGTAAATGGTGGTCCAGTCATTCTTCATGGAAATGGGGATCCAGTCGTTCTCTTCACAGATCTTGACCATCTTCTCCGCCTTCTCTTCGTTGCCATACTCACGCTCGGTATCATCACAGCAGAGCATGAACGCAAGACTTTTATACTTGTTGTTGCTTGTGACATACTTCGCCATGCTCGAGTCACCGGTGCTGTTTCCGAAGGAAAGAACCGGCTGCTCACCTATCTCCTGCGCGATTACGGACACCTTGTTCATCTTCAGGTTCTTGATAATAAATTCACCGCCTAAGACAACGGAGTCATCATCTGTATAAAGATAATCCAGCCCATCGACTGTTCCCTGGTTTGAAGCTACCAAGGTCTCGTCGGAGCCGATAACCTGGCTCATGGGGACATTGATCGCGCCGTCAACCAGGCCTCTTACTATAAGCCTGTCGGTACCGCTCACGATAAATACCGTAAAGCCGTTAGCCTGAAGGTAATCTATTATCTCCAGCATAGGCTTGTAAAAGGACTCTCCCCTGGTCATGCCCTCATAACCGGGCGCAGGGTTCTCCCTGAACGCCTTAACATATGCATCAAATTCATCCAAAGTCATGCCCGCAAATGATGAAGCAATCGCCTTACCATGGTCAACCTCAAGGCCGTTCACCTTCTCGCCCTCAATGGACTTGTATATCCTTGAAGCAACCTCTTTCTCAAAATCCGAAGCCTTGTCCACATAGTCGGGATCTTCAAGCACACGATGCATGAGCAGGCTGTAATCAAAGTATGTCGGATTGGTCTCACTGCAGAGCGTACCGTCCAAGTCAAATACCGCGATACGGTTCTCCACCGGAATAAAGTTCTCGCTTGCTTCATTGGTTATATCCTCCATGTAGGACTTGAGCTGGTCCTTTGCCTTGGCTCCCGCCGTCCACAGCGAAAGCGGATCACCCTTGGTCTCAGCAACTCCGGCCTCTGTTGAAGCACCGGCGTCTTCCGATGAGCCGTCCGTTCCCACCTCACTTGCAGCCTCAGTCACTGCCTTGTCGTCCGACTTCTTCCAGCCGACACCGAGCGCATAAAGAACGGAAACCACCGCAAGAAGAATCAAAGCCACAAGCGTGGCAATCTTCCAGCCGGTCTGCTTTTTAGCTTCACCGGTTTCTGCGCTTTTTGTTTCTTTTTTCTCTGCCATTTCTGCCTCCTTATTAGTCTCTAAAAATTTGATTTATACATATTAGTCACAGTATCTTTAAATGTCAAGGGGGTATCCTATCTTTTATATGTGTAAGATACACAAAAAGACAGAGACCTGTATCACAAGCCTCCGTCCTGATTTCGAAGATCCTTCGCTTCGCTCAGTATGACGCTCTCGCGTCATAAACATCAACGGGGACGGGGGGTTAGTGACGAATTCTCGTCATCAGCCCCCGTCCCCGTTGACATCATTTATTATTTTATCTTTAGTAACTTAATCTGCGAAGAGCGGTGTTGAATAATATCTGTCGCCGCTGTCGGGAAGAAGCGCAACGATAATCTTGCCCTCATTCTCGGGACGCTTTGCAAGCTCGATTGCGCCATGAAGAGCTGCTCCCGAGGAGATACCTACCGAGATACCCTCCTTCTTGGCAAGAAGCTTAGCTGCCGCAAATGCATCCTCGCTCTTTGCGCGGAATATCTCATCGTAAACTCCCGTGTTGAGCACATCCGGCACAAAGCCTGCGCCTATACCCTGTATCTTATGCGGGCCTGCCTTGCCCTCTGAGAGAACCGGTGAATCATCCGGCTCAAGAGCAACGACCTTAACCGCCGAGTTCTGTTCCTTTAAGTACTCGCCGGCACCTGTCACGGTTCCGCCCGTACCTACGCCTGCGATAAATATATCTACCTTACCGTCGGTATCCTTCCAGATCTCCGGACCGGTTGTAGCCTTGTGGATTGCCGGATTAGCCGGATTGACGAACTGTCCGGGGATAAAGCCGCCCTCTATCTCCTTGGCAAGCTCCTCTGCCTTGGCTATGGCGCCCTTCATGCCCTTTGCGCCCTCTGTCAGCACTATCTCCGCGCCGTAGGCCTTCAGTATATTCCTTCTCTCAACGCTCATGGTCTCGGGCATGGTAAGGATGATCCTGTAACCCTTTGCTGCCGCGATAGCCGCAAGCCCGATACCTGTATTTCCCGAAGTCGGCTCTATAATAACCGAACCCTCTTTAAGAAGTCCCTTCGTCTCTGCATCCTCAATCATAGCCTTGGCTACTCTGTCCTTTACGCTTCCTGCCGGATTGAAATACTCAAGCTTAACCAATACGGTAGCTTTAAGATCAAGCTCCTTCTCGATGTTGGTAACCTCCACTAAAGGAGTATTGCCTATAAGTCCTATAGCGCCCTTGTAAATGTTTGACATAATTCATTCCCTCTTTCCTTTAAGTTATTTTGAATGAAGTGATAATAGCACCTTTTACCTACTAAGTCAATAGGTTTTTGTAAATTTTCTTGATTTACCCATTAACCTTGCATTATAATAGGTTTATCATAATAATTCGAGGGAGGTGCGATTATGACGAAGTCATAATTTTGCATCGCACCGACTTTCGTCATAAGGGGTACCGCGAAGCGGTGGATTCCTTATGACATTAGACTGGGCAGGATTGCTTTAGCAATCGTGCCATTACATATTATA
>JAFXSQ010000006.1 GCA_017525525.1 Lachnospiraceae bacterium
ACGACAGTTTTTCAAAAAACGGCTACCTTTTGCCTTGTTTTTCCGACTTTTGGTAGCCGGCAGGGAGGTTTTTGACGACAGTTTTTCAAAAAACGGCTACCTTTTGCCTGGTTTTTCCGACTTTTGGTAGCCGGCAGGGATTGAGAAGATAATATTCTTTATTTTTCAGCGTTTTTTTATCAGCATGTTTTTATATAAACAGCTTTTTTTCTGCTTGTCTACACCTCCAAAAAATGCTATAATCACATAGATTATGTGCATTATTTATTTTTCGGAGGAAACAATGAGCGATAATGAGAAGAAGCCGGGCTTACTGAAAAAGCTCTGGAATGTGGTTCCGAACTATGCGAAGCTGCCGCTTGCGGCTGCGTTCGGGTTCAATATGGCGGTATTCTGCGGGACTCGTGTTATAAACAAGAACAGGAAGTATCACGATATGTCTACTTCGTTAGACAAAAAAATCCCGTTCACCCCTAAATCGGTATTTATATACGTATTTGCCTTTGTACAGTGGATAGTCGGCTATGTGGTTGTGGCAAGGGATGGCAAGGATACCTGCAAGAGGGTTGTCGGAGCGGATGTGATTGCAAAGGCGATAACGCTTGCATGCTTCCTGATATATCCCACCGAGATGGAGCGCCCGTCGCAGGACGACGAGAGAATACAGGGCAAGGGGCTCGACAAGTGGCTTACGAGATTTATATATAAGGCGGACGCGGCCAACAATCTCTTCCCCTCCATTCATTGCCTGGAGAGCTGGATGATATTCAAGAGCTGTGACCACTTAAAGAAGCGTCCTCCGTTCTGGTACAAGCCGGTTATGTTCGTAACAGCTATTTGCGTATTTGCTTCAACCGTGCTTTTAAAGCAGCATGTAATCGCTGACATTCCGGCAGGCGTCGGTGCAGCCGAGGCAGGCTATGCGGTTATGAACAAGCTGATGAAATAAGAGATTTAGACGATGACCAAAGACATTAAAAAGAAAATCATCTGGGCATTCATATCCATAGCGATTGCAGCCTTCTGCATCTTTATGGTGCTACGCGGAGCAAAGGGAATGTCGATCGGGCTGCTTAAGAGCAAGCTTGAGAACTCAAACCCGTTCCTTATGCTTGCATCCGCGCTTTGTATGTTCGGTTTCATATTCTTCGAGGCGCTTTCAATGCATGCTCTGCTCCGAGGCTCCTCTGGATACAAAAAAAGGAAGAGATACTGCATCACCTATGCGGCAGCCGATGTGTTCGTTTCGGCGATTACTCCTTCCGCCTCCGGCGGACAGCCCGCGGCAGCATTTTTCATGATGCTTGACGGCATACCGGGAACTGTATCCACGGTGGTGCTGCTCATCAATCTTGTAATGTACACCTTAGCGGTTGTAGCGGCAGGACTTGTGGCTCTGCTTATCGCCCCCGGACAGATAATGATATTCTCAAGAGTATCGAAGCTGCTCATCTTAGTCGGCATCTCGATTACCCTTGGTCTTATGATTTTGTTCTGGCTCATCTTAAAGAAGGGCGATATAATCTTCAACTTCGGTATACGCGCGGTGGATTTTATGCACGACAAGCTTCGTATGAGGTTCCTTATCAAGCACCCCGAAGCAAAGAAGGCAAAGATTGAAAAGGCGCGCGAGGACTACAAGGAATGCGCTCGACTTATGACCGGAAAAAAGAAGGAACTGCTTTTGTCCCTTCTCTATAATATAGGCTCCAGATTCTCGCTCACAACGGTAACACCTCTTGTCTATGTAGCAACCACCGGTGACTGGGCGCATTTTAACAATCTGTGGGCGACTCAGTGCCTGGTTGCGATTGGTTCAAACTGCGCGCCGATTCCGGGAGCAATGGGAGTTGCGGACGCGCTTATGCTCGACGGTCTTTCGTCCATAATGACTGAGGAGGAAACCTTCTCGCTCGAGCTTTTATCACGAGGAATGTCGTTCTACCTGTGCGTAATTCTTGCAGGGGCGATAATGGGTATAGGATTTTTTATTCGCAGGAGAAAGAAATGATAGGATTTTGGAATTATACAATGATACTTACATATATGTCGCTTCTCTCGGCCGTGGCAGGTATTATCGTGTCGCTTCACGACACAGGACACCCCTACATGGGCATGTTTTTCCTTTTAATATGCGGACTGTGCGACACATTTGACGGCAGAGTGGCAAGAACCAAGAAGGACAGAACTCCTTTGGAGAAGGAATTCGGCGTACAGGTCGATTCACTTTCGGACATGGTTGCCTTCGGCATCCTTCCCGTGTGCATAGGCTACGCCATGCTCAAGGTATCGCCGAAGTATTCCGAGGTTCCCTTCGTATCGGAGATTACCGGAAAGTACCAGTGGTACCCATTTATTCTCGCTATAATCGGTCTCTTCTATGTGCTTGCTGCCATGGTGAGACTTGCTTACTTTAACGCAACCGAGGAGGAGCGTGCCAAGACCGTGGTTGACGGACGCCCGCTTTACACAGGACTTCCCGTTACATCGGCAGCGCTTATCTTCCCTCTTATCTTAGTGCTTGACTACGCCGTGAGATTCGAGTTCTCCATAGTATACTTTACTATCATGGCTTTGGTAGCATTCCTTTTCTTAGGCAAGTTCCAGTTCAGAAAGCCTACTATTAAGGGTGTACTAATTATGGTCGGTATCGGCTTTGCCGAATTCATTCTGCTTCTTATAATCTACTTTATGCACGGGAGTAAGGGACACTAAATGAGCAAGAACTTTTTATACAACACCATACCGGGACGATTGATTCTTAAGCCCCTTACGCATCCGGCGGTCTCACGACTTGCCGGTGCTTTTCTTGATACGAAGCTTTCAAAGCCTGTAATCCCGTTCTTTGTAAACAAATGCAATATAGATGTATCGGAATACAATGTTGAAGGTATAAAGACCTTTAATGAATTCTTCCGCCGCCCTTTAAAATGCGGCATGCGCGAGTTTGACACTGATGATAGGGTCTTCTGTGCTCCCTGTGACGGTCTGCTGACCGCTTACAGGATCGAAGACGGTCTTGTACTTCCGGTTAAGCAGAGCTCCTACACCATCAGCAGCCTGCTTAAAAGCAGGATGATAGCCGACGCCTATAACGGAGGATGGTGCATGGTATTCAGACTCTGCGTGAACCACTACCACCGCTATGCCTATGCCGTAAGCGGCAATAAAACCTGTAACCGTCACATCGAAGGTATTCTTCACACCGTAAGACCGGTTGCACTTGAGGTTACTCCGGTATTCTCACAGAACACCAGAGAGTACACAGTGATCAAAAACCGTGAATTTGGTCGTGTCCTTCAGATGGAGGTCGGCGCCATGCTTGTAGGCCGCATCAAGAACCACGCTTCCGAAGGCTGCAAGGTTGTCCGCGGCACTGAGAAGGGCTTTTTTGAGTACGGCGGATCTACAATAATAGTTTTGGTTGAGCCGTGTAAGCTTGAGCTCGACAATAAAATAACAGAAGCCTCCATACAAGGTATGGAGACTCCTGTCATTATGGGGCAGCCCGTCGGCCGTGCCCTTTAAGATTTCTTTTTGTTCTTTTCTTTAGATGTTTTTTTGCTTAGTGCATTTCTGATTGCCGCATGGCGTTCTGTTCTCGTCTGCCTTGCTTCACTTATCAGTTGTTCCCTCTTGGTCTTTATTTCGGCAGTTTCACCTTCAAAGCTGCAATCAAGGTCTCCTAAAGCAAGCGCGATCCTTATTTTACGCTATTCTCTCAGCTTAGCATAGACCTTCATCGCTGTTTGGGAATCGGTCTTTCCTATGAGGTCCTCAAGTCCGAGGATCGTCATGGTCACCTTCGCCATCATCTTAGGCTCTTCAAGGATGTTATAATCACTTGCGGTAAAGAGCATTGAGTGAACCATATTAAGAGCCATGTACTGATTCAGCTCTTCATTTCTTTCGAAGCCCATGGCACGTCTTGCAAAGGTAACATCATCACCGGTGTACTCC
Organism: Lachnospiraceae bacterium; assembly: GCA_017525525.1. GTDB lineage: Bacteria > Bacillota > Clostridia > Lachnospirales > Lachnospiraceae > Coprococcus_C. Next base: position 3,961 of record JAFXSQ010000006.1, read on the forward strand.
CTTGCGGCATTTCTTCCGTCTGCGCGAATCTGGCCCTGCAAGGTCTGTAACTCCGGAGCTTCCTCCACAGGTCCTGCTTCTCCTATCTGCTCCGCAAGAGCGGGACCGACCTGAACGGTATTCATCTTCTCGTAAGCTTCCTTGCCGGACTCGAGACGCTCCATGGTTCCCCTGCCTGCTCCGTTAAACCATTCCTTGAGCATGCTTGAGTCATTCATGCACTGCATGATGAAGCTTGCGGTCGCCATACCCTTCTGGAATATGGTCACTGCAGCATCCACGCCAAGTCCGACCAGAGTAAACTTGCTGTCAAAGGTCGTGATGATCTTACCCGCATTCTCAACCGCATCACCTAAGTGATCAAGTATCTGTCTGCTCTGAATACTCTTGGTTGTGTCAAGTCCTGCCGTAACAAGAGCGTTGTTTATGGCCGCATGTCTGATAGCAAGATCATTCTTCTCCTCGTTACGGTTCTTCTTTGTATCCTTGAGCTTCTGTTCGTCTTCTGCCGCCTTCTCCATGGCTTCGTTCTTCGTCTTCTTAAGCTCAACGATATTCTTCACATTATCATATATGCCCTTAAAGGACATGGCCATGCCTACCGCGGGATCAAGATAATCGCTTATCGTTCCCAAAAGCTCCTTACTGTCGCTGAGCGTATCCGCAAAGCTCTTGATAGCATCCTGGACCTCCTTCGGGATTCTGTCATCTACAAAGAACTTGACCGCCTTGTTAATATTGCCGTCGATATTCTTAGTGTACCACTCGCCGATGGACTTGGTGCTTATAAATCCGTTCAGGTAGCTCTTAATCATGCCATCCACAGACTCGAGCATCTCCGGGGAATCGCGGAGATACTTATCAAGATACTCCTTGCCCATAAATGCGTAGTCGGCGCCCATCTTACCGTACTTGTATACTGTTCCGACAATTCCGAAATCGTCGGTGCTTAAGCGTCCGAGTATCTCGCCCGGCTTTGCAAGTATGCCGTCCACTGTGTCAAATACCTTGTCCACCACATCGAAGGCATTCTTGATCTTCTTTTTGCCGCCCTCGATCTCGACACCTTCAAGTTGCATTGCAAGCTTGTCCTTCTCGACCTCTTCACGGCCCTCTTCATCGCCGCCGAAGATATCCTTGTATAATTCTTTACCGATATCGGTATAAGCTGTCTTCAGGCTGCCGGATATCTTGAGTATCTTATCCTTGTGGTCGGAGTATGCTCCCGCGATAGTCGAAAGATTCTTAACCACTTCCGAAGGTTTTCTTCTCTCGGCATCCTCCTTCTCGGCCTTTTCTTTAGCCTCCTGCTCCTCTTGCTTCTTCTTTTCCTCCTCTTCCTTCTTCTTTTCCTCTTCGGTCTTTTCGACTTTTACCTCTTCCTGACCATCTTCTGCGGCCTTCTCTTCTTTTACTTCTTCGTTGCCGGCCTGCTCGTTATCCCCGTTTGCATTTTCTCCGTTTGCATTATCCTGTTGATTGTCCTGCTGGTTCTCCTGCTCTTTCTCTTCCTCATCTTCTTTATCATCATCGTCGTCATCGTCTTCATCCTCGTCCGCATCCTTCTTGAGGAACGGATTTACAGCCTCATGAATGAAGTTGCTAGTCTCTTCAGCCACAACGAATTCGCTCAGGTCGGCAAGTGTTCCGAGGAACCCGAGCTTTTCCTGTGCAAGGTCTATCGTCTGCGATGCAAGGAAGCGTGCAAGTCTTCCTCCCGTCCGGTGAATGTTGGTACGCAGGAAGCTCCTGTCGAAGCTCATGCGTCCGAGCTTCGTTACATCACCTGTACTCCTGTAAATCTCTTTATCGCCCGCTGCCATCTGACACTCATTTGAAGCACGGGTTACAAACTGAAGCGCCCTTGCGAACAGCTTCCAGTCCATGGCTGTCTTACGCTTGGTCACAAAAATCTGTTTGTTAACGCGTATATCCTTGTCGGCCCAGCTTATCATTCCGGCATCGGTGAAATCTACGCTGTCGTCAAGCTGCGTACTTAGCAGTGATTCAAACGCCTTTGTATAGGAATCTCCCTTAACCGCAACCCTGCCTTCGGCGCCCGATGCGTTAAGCAGATACTCATCTATCAGCTCATCCCTGCCCTTAGCATTCACAAAGTCACGCTCTGCATCATCGGAGTAGAAATTCCTGTACAGGTTCTTCTGGGATATATCGAGTATATCTCTGTGCTCGAGTGCTCTCACGAACAAAGCCTTTTCCTTATCCGTAAGCGCCATGTAACCGCTCATCAAAGCATCGACAACTTCCTTGTCACCGCTGTTTTGTGATACATCCCGCTTTGCCATATCATTGATAAATGTTTCGAAAGATTCTCTGTTCTCCTGTATCTCGTCCTTCTTATCCAGGTAAGCCTTCTGAGCCGCATCAGCCTTATCACGCTCTATATTCTCACAGCTTGCCTTGAATCGCTCCGAAGCCTGCTGTACGGTATGCAGTCTGAGTCTCTCGTTATCTATCTCCTGCACGAGGTTCAGCGCCGAGAGCAAAAGCTTCCAGTCTATTGCCTCTACACGCGAGAGCGCCTCTTCGGCAAAGTCCTCCTTTTTAAGCCCGCCTTCGGTAAGCGGCGCATTATCCTTGAGCTGATAGCTCATCAATGAGAACAGCGCCTTCCCAAGCATCTCCTCGGAATCCGCATCCGTAAGCGCGATCATATTCTTGCTCTCATCAGTCAGCTCTTCGATAAGCTCAAATCTCTTCTTCTTGTTCGCATAGGAATATGTACCGTCGTCGTCCTTTCCCGCAGTGGAGAAGTCCAGTGCGGAACGGTTCTGGAGAACATATACAAGCATGCGCATCTGATAAGGCTTCAGCTCCTTTACCGCACCCATCAGATCGTCTATGGACTCGCCCTTGAACCACTTGATCGCTCCGAAACCGCCGGCAAGTTTCCCGAAGAAGCCCACATCCTTCTTGCGCCTTACCTTGTCCTTTGCTGCCAGCTCTTCAAGAGCTTTCATGAAGCCGGCCTGAGATGTCGGCGGGTTATCGAGATACTTCTTGTCCTCCATGTGATTGTCTTCAAGAAGTCCGGCGCGCGCAGCCTCTATTATCGTCTTCGCATCATCTATGCGCTCCCATTCCTTAGGACGAAGCTCTTCCCTCTTCTTGTCCACCTTCTTAACGAAGTCGAGAGCTTCCCTGAACATGGTCTTTGAGAAATGTTCCTTCATGGTTCCGGTCTTGGACATAAGCTTGCGCAGACTTCTTCCGTAATCCACATCAAACTCAGCATCCTTGCCCTTGATATAATTCTTAAACTTCTCGCGGTTTGCTTTAAGCTCCTCTTCCTTAACGCCGAATACGACACGTATGCTTCCGCTTTCCTCCTGACGTGAACTGTAGAGTGCAACCGCGAACATCTGTCGCTGCTCAACGGAAAGACTGTTGTATTCCCTGACATAGTCCTCCGGCGCAAGCTCCCTGATCTTCTTTTCAAAATCAGTCAGCTTAACAGCTCCCGGGTAAGCCTTTGTCTCAAAGAAGTCCGTGCTTAATACCTGCTCGTCACCGTGGCTTACAGCCGAAAGAAGGTATGAGTTTTCCAGCACCTCTTTTATCTTTGTCGTTATATCGTTCTCATCAGGGTTTTCTGTGCGGTTCTTTATGATATCCGCTCTTAAGTATTCTCCGAGTCCCCTGATATAATGCTCCTTTGTCACATCGTCCAGATGCTTGGTGTTATCATGCTCGGCAAGCACCTTCTTCATGATCTTATAAACCTGATCACTGCTCTTAAAGTACTCCTTCTGCCTTATGATATCAGCATTAAGCCTGTTGAGCTCTAAGCTCTTTCCCTTCTCTATCACATAGAGAAGCATCTTGTCGCACATGTCGGCATGCTCTGCCTTCACGGCAGGCTCCTCAAGCTCAAGGGACTTCAAGTCCTTGATTGACACATAGAAGTTCTTGAACTCTCTCGTCAGCGACTTTAAGCCGTCATCGCTCTTTCCGTCCCAATGACGCGCCGCATATACCGTGTAAATATCTAAGGCTTTTTCTTCCACTGCACCGGCGTCACTGCCATATTCGTATATCTTCCACAAGCGCTTTGCTTCCTCTTCCGGAGTAAGTTTGTACTCCTCATCCTTTGCCGCGTTTATCTCCTTTTTGAGGATCTTGTACTCAGCAAGAATATCGGTAAGTATGGACGGAACCTTCTTGCCCTCTCTTTCCTTTGAAAGCATCTTCCAAGCCGATTTAAGAAGATCCTTTGTATCCTCCTCATCCTTAGGTCTTGCATTCTTGTTAAACTTCTTGTATGCAAGTGAGAAGCCTGTCTCGGAAAGCTTCTTTATGGCATTTGCCGTCTTGGCATCACCAAAGAACAGTTCGTCATGCGCATTAACTCCATCGGTGAGATGTGTCGAAGCCTTGAGCTTTGCATCGGCTTTAGCCTTCGCATGCTTTTGTTTTTCTTCATCACTCTGCTCCTTCAGGATCTCGGGCTTGAAGTCGTTCTTCATGTAGCTTCTGACAAAATCACGCGCTTCGCCTTCAATCCTCTTCTTAAGTTCTTCGTTGGTGAGCTTTATCACATTCCCCGCCATGAGCTGCTCATAGATTGTAAACATTCTCTTGGCTGCATTTTTACCGGCCTTCTTCTCCCATTTTACCCGGAATTCTTCCAGCTCCTTATCGGTGATTGCTGCATTGTCGAGTCTTACCGTCTCATCATCTTCATTTTCCTTTAAAGCAAGACGGCTCTGTTCCTCTTCAAATATGTACATCTGACGGTAGAACTCTCTCTTAACCGCAGCGACATTGGCATCGTGATTCTGCGTTATCCGCTCGTACAGAAGCTGAGCGCCCTTCTGTGTAAAGAGCTCCATGAACATCTCCGGATCCTCGGCTACGGTCATATCAATCATGGCCTTGAAGTTGTTCTTGGCCATCTTCACATCACTATACTTTGAGATATGATCCTTTATATAGTCCTCAAGGACCTCCTCGCCCTTTTCGCGGTTGGCTTCTATCGAACCCTTCAATCCATTCTTCTGTGAGAAATACTCCTCCTCGACCTTTTCGATTTCCTTCTTCCAATATGCCTCAGTCTTACCGTCTGTCTTTTCTTCCTTAAGTATCTGTTCCATTCGTCCCTTAAGGAATACATTCTTTAAGTGTTCGGGGCGACCTGAAAGAAGCTTTCCTATAGCGGAAAACTTTCGGGTGAGTTCCTCTATCTTCTTCTCGGCCACGCTCGGAGCCTGATCCATAAGGGCTCCGAATATCTCGTCGTTATCTATAAGCTGTGCGGATATGCTCCTTAACTCTCCTTTACCCGCATTTTCAAGCAGGGCCATGCGCTTCTCAAAAAGCTTTACGGTGTCCGGAAGCTCACTGTCCATAACACCTTCCGTGTTTATCGCTTTGGTGAATATCTCCTTGAGCTGTCCGAGGCTGCTGGCACCTATAAGCTCGTGGTTTTTCACATCCGCATTGCCTTTGCTCTTGCTTAATTCGTCAATCTCCTTCTGAAGTCTTGCCAGCCTTGCGTCATCAATCGCATTTCCTTCATTCGCCCTGGCCTCAAGAATCTTGACAGCTTCCTCCTCTTCTTTCTTCCTGTCCGCTTCATTAAGCTTCTGCTTTTCTCTCTCTTCCTTGTGAGTCTGCTGATCCTTAAGCAGCTTATCCTTTGAGGTCTGTATTTCAGTAGTCAGCCTTCCGATCTCTTCGGTTCCTTCTTCAAGCTCCTTCTTGCCCGAAACAATGAATTCCTTATCGCTTTCCAAGGTTTCCCTTGTGTTCTTTTCATTTTCCTGCAAAGTCCCAAGCTTATTTTTTTCCTTATTCAAGGTTTTTTCGGCCGCATTATACAGCTTCTGCGCGGCTTTGAGGGCAGATTTTACAGGTTTCATCTCTCCCTGATTTTTCTTTAATGAAACTTCAACCTGGTCTCTGTTGGCTCTGGTTTCATCGAGCTGTTTTTGAATAATTTTTTTGTTCTCACTGGTCTGTCCGTTTTTGTAGTACTTTGCCCTGAGCTGCTTAACCGTAGCGTTGGCGTCGTCAATTTTTTTCTGGAAGACGGCTGCTTCCGCTTCAAGATCATTCAAAGTCTTCAATTGCTTATTGACTTCGCTCTCATGCATCTTAAAGGTGACATCCAAACCTTTGACGACTTCCTCTTTTTCCTTGACGTCATTCTGCAATTTAACAAGTGCCGGTTCCGCTTTCTTGACAGTCCCCTCTTTTTGGGCAATCGCGTCGACTAAGTACTTATTTCTTTCCTGACGATCGGACAGCTTTTTCTCAGTGTCTTCTATATCCTTCTGCCTTCTTGCAGCCTCGTCATTCCACTTTTTATCTTCTTCCTCGGCAAGCTTACGGCTGTACTCACCGTTCGCAAGATTCTTCTGCGCTTCCTCAAGTCTCTTTTTGCGTTTTTCCTTCTCATTTGCTATGAAGGTTGCATCCGCTGTCTTTTTCGCAAGTGCTTCTGCCGGGTCGTCTACCGCGGTCAGATACGCCCTCCTGAGCTTCTTACTCAACAGGTCATGAACCTCGTCAGGATAATTCTCCAGATCCTTATCCATCCTCTCCAAACGTGTCATCGCAAAGCGTGCGGCTTCCTCAACCGCAGCCTTGTATTCATCGTTATCTTTCGCGAAGAATCCTTTAAATAAGCTTCCGTCCTGCCCCATAAGCACATCCTGCGCTCCGCAGAGACAAAGCTCTATTCCGAAATCATATTTTTCTTCTTCTTTAACCTCTTGTTTACCTGCTTCAAGGCCATCTATAAACTCACCTGTATTAAAGCCCTTGCTGAAAATTTCCTTTATATCATCTAAGAGGCTTGCCGCTACTTTCCTGTCTCCTTCCTTTTGCCTCCTCTGAGCGCATCTTTTCTCGTACTCTATCTGAAGCTGCGGATCCACCGTATAGATGGCAGACAGACTCTTCTGTATCTCAATCTCACCGATCCCAAGCCAGCCGAAGAATTTGTTGTCTGATGCAATCTTGTTGGCGCCTGACAGCCATGCAAGAAAATGTCTCGCATCCCTGTTCCTGATAACACCCTCGGTATTCTTTGTGCCAACCACAGAGCCTATCCAGAGTCTCATCTGCGCCACGGCTTCGGGGCCGAGAGCTTCGAGCTTCTTCCATACCTCAGCCGCCTTTTTCATGTTGCTCTGGCGCTTTGCTATAACCTCACCGTCAGCACGATCCTCAGGAACCTCATCGAACCTGAAATTCACACTTCTGCTCAGCTTTATCTCCCTGTCGGTTCCGAGCTTTAAGAGAAGTCTCTTCTTCTGTGCGTTGTACATCTGCTTCGCCAGGAATTTCTCATCTTCAATAAGCCTTGTAAGGCTGTCAGCCGACTGTCGGTTCTTCAACGACTTAAGAAGAACATTTCTTCTCGCTGTATCAAGGGAGAGAGCCTTGCTTCGGTTGAGACCGGTGAAGGTTTTATTGAGTTCTTCACTGCACAGGTTTTCTTTAAGATGCGCACAGAGCATATCAAACTGATCCTGAGTCAGGATCTCAAGCTGTTCCATGCCTTTTACTTCTGCCATGAACGGAAGCTTCTCTTTAAGCTCCTCATTTTCGATTAGAACTGCTCTTAAGTTTTCCTTCAGGAATTCGCGTTCATCATCTTTCAATACTTTTTTGACTTCAGCAGAGTCAAGAAGCTCATCGCCTGTAAGCCTGTTAAGATATGAGGGTATCGCCTCTATATTGTCGCCTTGCTTTAAGGCCTTCTTCTCTTCCGGTTCCTCGCTGACCTCCTTATACCACTCCTTCTGTGTCATTACGGTAAGCTGACCCTGTTTGGTTTCTCTGTCTTTCATTGCCTGCGAGTGGAATTTCTCAAAGAACTCGCTTACCTGTTTTTTGCAATTATCTGTTTCGGTCTTCTCGTCAACCCTTATCAATACGGTACTTAGTTTTTCGCGGATGAACTTTCTTGCATCCGAAGCAAGCTTATCCCACTCTTCCTTTGTATAGTGGCTGTTCTCGGTCCTCTCCTCAAGATTCTTTGCAAATATACCTACGCGCCACAGACGATCCTTCATATTGGTGCGTCTGTCCTTTTCTGAATTCCAATCATTGAAATTAGCCAGATACATCTGCGCAGCCGAAGAAAAGCTTCCCGCAAATACTCCCTTGACCTTGTCCTTGTAGGCAACAACGAAATCCTTCTGGGTGCGTGCAGCCGTATGATCGTAAAGCGACAGCATACTGATATACTGATCAGCCTTATTTTTCACTCTCTTAAGATTTCCGAAGAGCGCTTCATCTCCGAGGAAAGCCTTGAGACTCTTTTTAACCTTGTCCTTCATGAGGAAGAAACCGTGCTTTGCAAGCAGTGAATCCAAAGCTTTGTCGGTAATCCGGATCTGCTTTTTAAGCTTCTTCATAACAGCCTCGTCCTTGTAGCTTCCCTCTGTCACAAGAAGCTGCATGGCCTTGCTCTTCCAGATGTCCTCTCCTCGATTCTTTAAATCAAAGTCAGCATCCTTCTCGAGCTCTTTCTTTCGGTCGCTGTACTTCTTAAACTCCTGCTCGAACTCTGTCTTAAGGTCAGCAGCCTTAATGTTATTGAACGACTTGGAATCACAGATTGTCTTTCCTCTGCTCTTGATTACTGCCTCCATAAGTCTCTTCTCGAGTTCGCTGAAGCCGAGTGTAACGCTCTCAAGCTCTTTGTCCTGACACTCGGTTCTTAAGGAGCCCATATTGGCTTGGATATTATCGTTGATATCCATAAGCGTTCTGACGAAGGTCTGATCGTCCATCTCTTCCTTATCCTTGAACCACTCCTCTACGGCTTTGGCGTGATCCTTCACGAACCACTCCTCCTGGTTCTTCTTTTTCTGATCGGTTCCGAGCTTTCCGCTCTTAACCATATCAAGGCGGTCTTTAGTCCATACGAAGGGCTTTACTTCCGGTTTTGCCTCTTCCTTTACTTCCTCAACCTTGTTCTCAACAATTTCTACGTTGGCCTGCTCATTAACTTCTTCATTGACCTGTTCATTTGCCTGCTCATTAACTTCTTCATTGACCTGTTCATTTGCCTGCTCGTCGACCTCTTCATGAGCCTCTTCATCAACCTGCTCATTTGCCTGCGGCTGAGCTTCCTCAACCTTCATGCTTTCGGGGCCAATCTTCTTCCACGAGAAATAAGGCGAGTCAACAATCTTCGGATCACTCAGTGATTTTGTAAGCTCGTTTTTCGCAATTTCTATCTTGGCCTTGAGCTCCTCCTTGATCATCGGAGCGAGGGTGTCCTTACCGACACGAAGGTACTCCATGTACACACCTATCTTGCGGTAGAGATTACGCATCCCGTTCATGGCAAGATCGATTTTTTCCTTATCGTCGTTTACCGTACATGCCTTGATATATGCTTCAACGGACTTTGTATCTAGATCGATTAGCTTTTCCTTGAATTCTATCTCTTCCTTGAGCGGCATTTCCTTTTTCTTCTTCAGATTTGCCTTCTTTTTCTTATCGTACATTTTAATCAAAGATTTCATCTTGTCAGTACGGATGGACTTCGCGAGCTCCATATTGTCACGCCTGTCCTTATCGGAATACTTCTTATTCTGCTTTTCGAGCTCTACCGATTTGCTCTTGCTCATAACCAGAAGCTCATCCTCCGGCATGCCGTCCAAACGCTCTTTAATAAGAGCCTTAAGACTCTTCTTTATCTCCAGCCCCTCATCCTCGGTAAATCGATAACTCTCCGACACATGCTCACTGTCTTCCTTGATGATCTCGACAAAATCATCTACCATTTGCTCCTTTGCTTTGAAGATATTCCTGTCTACCTTTACCCTGTTCTTCTTTACAAAATCATCCATTATTCTTCGTCCCCCTTATTGTTTGCAACGACACTGTATATACCCTTAACCTCATTTATGCTCCATCCCAGCCAGCCGGCTCTGCATACGGTTTTCTTCTCAATCATATTCTTCACATCTCCATTTATCAGATGCTCCGTCAACGCATGCGAACCGGGATTGATTACACAGAACCACAGATTGCAATCAGCATACTCATGGTCTATTATCTCGGCAGCCGCGCTGAAGAGCTTCGGAAGCCGGCCTCTGTTATCCGGATCGGTAAACACAAACGAAAACTCCAGTTCTTTCTCTTCGTTCTTCTTAAATAAAACAACCGCCTTGATCTCGCCGTCAATAACATCGGCAAGGCAAAGCGGTTCCTCATACTTCTCTCTGTCGTCAACAAAAGAAGAAAAGCCTCTTCTTTCAACTTTTTTCATAAAATCAGCCCGAGCCTTATCACTTTGTTCAAAGTAATAGTCCATATGGCTGAAATGCGACGTAATCTTCTTCCAGAAACGATTCTCCTTTCTCGCTTCCGGACTCAGCATAAACATGTGCGAATCACGACTGACAGCAAAATTAGGCTGAGCTTCAAAGAAACTGTCAAGATACTTTGTATCCTCCTGAATAAAGCTGCACACACACGGAGTAAATACGCCGCGCAATGCGATTATGTCCATCACGGATTGGAGCAGAAAAGTCCCTGCTCCGGTTCTGCGGTTCTTACTGCTTACGCGAAAATAACTTATCGACACGGCATCCTCACCGTATTCAAGTCTCATTTCCGCAATCATCTTTCCCGATTTCGATAGCACTCCTATACCTTCTTCACCGTTCTCGTCTGCTCCCAGACTCACAAGTTTATGTACTGCCATTCTTTGTACCCCCGGTTAATACTAATTTCATATCGTACAGAAAAAAAACCTCTCTTATTATATCAAAAAAGAGGTTTTTTTCAAGAATTATCAACTATATACGTACCATTTTCCCTTGGTTTTTCGCTTAATTTGCGAGCATCACATTGTTCATGACGGCCTCAAGATACTCCTGTCTTCCCGACATCGGAATAGCCACCGACTTCATCTCACATGCCCTAGAGCTTAACTCCTCAAGAGTTGTCTCGCCTGCGCGAATCTTCTTGCCGAGGTCTGTCTCGAAGCTTGCGTATTTCTCGTCGATAAAGTTCTCTATGCGTCCGTCCTCGATGATTGCCGCAGCCTTAATAAGTCCGTAAGCAAATGAGTCCATGCCGAGGATAAATGCGTGGAACATATCCTCATAAGTGTTCGAAGGTCTTCTGTTCTTCGAGTCGAAATTAAAGCCGCAGTCAAGGCCGCCGTTCTTTAAGACCTCATACATGGCAAGAGTTGTGTCGTACACATTACTCGGGAAGCAGTCGGTATCCCAGCCGAGCATTACATCACCCTGGTTTGCATCGATGGAGCCGAGCATACCGTTCTCGCGGCTTACCCTGAGCTCATGCTGGAAGGTGTGGCCCGCAAGCGTAGCATGGTTTGCTTCTATGTTCATCTTGAAGTCCTTGTCAAGTCCGAACTCCTTGAGGAAACCGATGGCCGTAGCCGCATCGAAATCATACTGATGCTTCATAGGCTCCTTCGGCTTGGGCTCGATAAGGAAGGTTCCCGTAAAGCCTATGCTTCTTCCGTAGTCACGCGCCATGCGCATCAAATTGGCGATGTTCTCCTGCTCGAACTTCATCTTAGTGTTGAGAAGAGTTTCGTAACCCTCTCTTCCGCCCCAGAATACATAGCCCTTACCGCCGAGCTTAACGGTCGTGTCGAGAGCCTTCTTTATCTGTGCGGCTGCAAAGCAGTATACATTCACATCATTTGTGCTTCCCGCGCCGTTCATGAATCTCGGGTTTCCGAACATATTCGCCGTACCCCAGAGACACTTTATATTCGTTCCCTTGGTCTTCTCTAAGATATAGTCCGAGATCTCGTCAATCCTCTGATTTGTCACATTTATATCCGCATCCTCGGGAACAAGGTCCACATCGTGGAAGCAGTAATACTCTATGCCGAGCTTCTGCATGAACTCTATGCCCGCATCAACCTTGGCCTTGGCATGCTCCATGGTTCCCGGTGCGGAAGCGCCGAAGCTCTTGTCTGCGGTTCCCACACCGAACATATCCACGCCGGTCGCGCAGAGATTGTGCCACCATGCCATGGCGAAGGGCAGGTGCTCCTTCATGGTCTTGCCCATGATTACACGGTCGGGATCGTAATACTTAAATGCAAAAGGATTGGTGCTGGTTGGGCCCTCGTACTTAATTACGGGGATGCCTTTGAAGATTTCGCTCATTAGTTATTCCTCCTAATATTGTTTATGGATAATTTGACGCCATGATCGGGCATATACTAAAAGTACGCGGGACGCTCGCGCTCTATTTCACGACTTGTGGTTCGTGCTTAGCCGCCTCGCAAGCTCGGCGGAGCACTGTCACATGGGCGGTACCAACGACTCACTTCGTTCGTCGGGTACACGCTCCAACCCTTCCAAAGCTCGTGGGAAACCTCGCTAAGAAGGGACGTCGCTCTATAGCCCGCTTAACTTTTGTATATACCCTCACATGGCTGTTTAGTACATAATTAGAACTGCTTGAAAGCCTCATTTAGTGCTGGATACAGTAATGAGAACTTACTGTATCGGTCTTCATAGAGTGCTACAAGCTCCAGGTCCGGTGACTCGGTCCCTGTGACCTTGACAATCTTAGCGGCAGCCTCGCTGACGCTTGCGAATTCGCCACAGCCCACTGCTGCGAGCATGGCGCCGCCGAGGGCGGGACCTTCCTCACTCTCTATAGTTTCAACGGTTACATTCATTATGTTGGCGATCATTTTGCGCCATAGCGGGCTCTTGGCTCCGCCTCCGCAGATGCGGGTTTTCTTTATGTCAAGGCCCGAAGCCTTTGCCACCTCGAGGCTGTCACGAAGCGCGAAGGTTACACCCTCTAAGATAGCCTGAGTCATCTCGCTCCTTGTAGTGTCCATACGCATGCCGATGAAAGCGCCGCGCGCGTTGGTGTCATTTATGGGTGATCGCTCGCCCATAAGGTACGGAAGGAAGTAGACATCATTCGTTCCGAGCTTATCTATGTCCTTTTGCTCAGCGGCATAGTCCGTCTCCTTCAGGATTTCCTCAACCCACCACTTGTTGCAGGATGCGGCCGAGAGCATGCAGCCCATCAGGTGCCATGCGCCTGTTGCGTGGGCAAATGAATGAAGCCCGTTTCTCTCATCCACCGAGAACTTATCCGCTGCGATGAATATCGTACCGCTTGTACCGAGGGAGATGTTGCAGTCGCCATCGTTTACAGTTCCGGTTCCGATAGCGGCAGCCGCGTTATCTCCGGCTCCGGCTATAACCTTTACATCTTCCTTTATTCCAAGCTCGGAGACTATCTCGGGCTTTACAGCGCCTATTACCTCATAGCTTTCATACACATGCGCAAGCTGCTCTTCCTTAACGCCACAGATCTCACACATCTTAGAGGACCAGCAACGGTTCTTTACATCATAGAGAAGCATACCCGATGCATCCGATGCATCGGTTGCATGAACTCCCGAAAGCCTGTAAGCAAGGTAATCCTTCGGAAGCATGATCTTCTCGATACGCGCATAATTCTCCGGCTCGTTCTTCTTCATCCAGAGTATCTTGGGCGCCGTAAAGCCGGCAAAGGCTATGTTGCCTGTCTCATCCGAGAGAACCTGCTTTCCGATCTCACCGTTAAGATAATCGACCTCTTCGTTTGTTCTTCCGTCATTCCAGAGAATGGCAGGCCTTATTACCTTGTCCTCTGCGTCAAGCACCACAAGACCGTGCATCTGTCCGCCGAAGCTTATGCCTCTTATCTTATCCTCGCAGCCCGCGATCAGCTCCTTTATGCCGGCCATGCTCTGCTCGTACCAGTCGTAAGGGTTCTGCTCCGACCATCCCGGCTTCGGAAAGCTCAAGGCATACTCTTTGGTAACAGTCTTTATTATTCCACCGTTCTCATCCATCAGGAGAAGCTTCACCGCAGATGTCCCGAGATCGACACCTATGTAACCTCTTTCCATGTTGTGTTCTACCCCCTTGTATTAAGCTCCCTTTATCTGTAAACTTTATACTTTGTCATCCTGGCAACCGGTTCATAACGAAGATGAAGCTTCGGAAGCTGCTTCATGGTTGTCTCGTAATCAACCGCGCACGGTTCATTTTCGCCCTCCGGCGGAGTTGCAAAAATAAGTATCTCTATCTCCTCGCCTGCCTTAACCTCCGGCTGTCCGGCTTCAAAGAAGGCTGGCATCAGGTCTATAACCTTAGTTCCCGGAGCCTTATAAAACCACCTGTCGTTCACACATATCATAAGGCTCAAATCCTCTTCAAAGCTCATATCCATGAACACCGGCTTCTTCTCAAGCTTAAGCTTTAAGGCTACTCCTTCCGCATCCTCGGCGCCGCCCCAGCGAAGCTTTACGGGCTGTCTGAAGCTGCCCTTCTTTGTGATTGCAAGCTCCTTTCCCGCTTCAACACCGGGCTTGAAGTAATCCTCATGAAGTATCTTCTTATAGCAATCATAAAGCGGCTGTTTAATTCCGACAGAGCGGTTATTCGGATCGCTTACCTCAAGTCCGAGTCTTCCCTCGTCCCTGAACTGGTACATGGTAAACGATGTGAGCTTCCTCTCATCATGCTCCTTAAGCATGTCCGCAAGAATCCTTATTCCATCTCCCTGTCTCACAGGACCTGTCACATCACCGTCAACATTCATCTCCGAAGCCACAAAGGGCTTGTCCTGTCCCGTTATCTTCCTAAGTCTGTCAACCGTCGCACTTACTGCGTCATAATACTTTATTACCGGGCTTATCATGTACGAAGGTACATCCTTCTCGCACACATCAAAGGGCCAGCCGTAATGAAGCGCCATATACCGGTCTCCGGACCAGATATCCGCCGCCTTGTACGCTGGAAGCAGGTCCTCCTCATACTCCATCTCGCCATCCTTGTTCACAAAGCCGGCGCACAGTATAGTTTTCACATTCGGCGCATACTGCTTCAGTATCCCGTTAAACCTGACAAAGAATTCACTAATCTGCTTAACACTGTATCTCAGATTATGTGCAAACCAGGTTCCCGTGCACTCGTGGTTTATCCTGAGCCTTATCCTGCCAAATGTAGAAAGGTCCTTCGCAATCGCAATCAGATGCTCGTCACCTACAGCGCAGTCTATAGTCAGCGTCAATGTAACATCCTGACCATGCTTTCTGATGTCCCTCATCTGCTCGAATACATCCGCATCCATCGAGCCGCCTATGCCTCCGCCATAGGTCGGGTAATCGTCATAGCAATAACCCCATGCGGACTTCACATTCTGATCGGTGTTGACCTCGCTTGCACGCGCAGGCCACTCCTTATCCAGCGGGTAATACGTGAACATTATATTAATGTTCCTGTGCGGTCTTCCCATACCCCAAAGTATGTAATCCTGATTTACATAGTCCGCACGCTCACTGCCGTCGGAAAGATCCAACGCACATGCCGCCGGGGTAAGTGACACGCGATTTACTCTTTCGTATATATCGTTTACAAAACTTTCCATATGACTCCTCGTCACGCTGCTCATGTCATGAACAAATACGTAAACACGCTCGCCTACCCTCGTAATACGGACAAGCATTCGGACGGCGCTCACTTCAAGCTTAGGAAGAAATCCTGACGGATTTCTTTGAAGTCGCTCAAAGCCGCGACGGGCTCCCTGCATCAAAGATGCAGGGCATTGATAGGTGCGCTTGTTCGTTCGCGCCGCCGAGCTTGCCGCAATACTCGGTCGGCTCCGCTATCGTTTACTTAATTTGTTATGACATTTCGCAGCTGTGTATAGATAGTATTAAACTGTTTTTTCTTCGGTTCCGGAGATATTAACGAGTTCTTTATCCGTATTAACTAATTCGACGGTGCAAGCCTTGACGCCCTCAACCTTGATAGTATAGCTGTCACCGTTGCGTGTTACTGTCACCTTACTGTCTATCTCGTTAGACATATTGTACACGCAGGTAGACACTGTTGCGCCATCATCTAAAGCGTAGACCTTATAAGTTACATTGTCCGCATAGTCATACTCGCAGTTTGTGTCGCAGGCTCCGAAGGCAACTATGGAGTTGGGACGCGCAAAGAGCGGTATGCTCAGGTAATCATGCTTCTCCTTGTACCACTTGCCGCCTTCCTTCACTGAATTGTCTAATACGTTAGTCCATGTACCCTCGGGCAGGTAGTACTCTGCCATACTGTTGTCATTAAATATAGGCGCTACCATAAGGCTGTCGCCAAGTATGTACTCCTTGTCGAGGTAGCATGCGGTTCTGTCCTCCGGGAACTCCATGACCATGGCGCGCATCATCGGAACGCCGGTCTGTGAGGTCTCTATGGCATTTCTGTAGAGGTATGGCATAAGCGAAGCCTTGAGCTTTGCAAAGCGTCTGACTACATCCACAGACTCCTCATCATAGTTCCAGGGCACTCTGTAGGAGCTTGAACCGTGAAGCCTTGAATGTGTGGACAAAAGTCCGAAAGCGCACCAGCGCTTGTACACATCAGCAGTGGACTTGTCCTCGAAGCCTCCGATGTCGTGGCTCCAGTAACCGAAGCCTGACATGGTAAGCGAAAGTCCTCCGCGAAGGCTCTCCTCCATGCTCACATAATCGGACCAGCAGTCGCCGCCCCAGTGAACAGGGAACTTCTGACCGCCAACGGTTGCGGAACGGGCGAAAAGGATTGCATCCTTCTTTCCCTTCTTCTCAACCAGAAGGTCATAAACAGCTTTATTGTACAGATAAGTATAATAGTTATGCATCTTAACGGGATCGGAGCCGTCGAAGTATACGCAGTCCGTCGGTATTCTCTCGCCGAAGTCTGTCTTGAAGCAGTCTATTCCTAAGTCTACCAGCTTAGACAGCTTGCTCTGATACCACTTAACGGCATCGGGATTGGTGAAGTCCACGATTGCCATGCCCGGCTGCCACATATCCCACTGCCATACGTCTCCGTTCTTCCTCTTAAGGAAGTAGCCGTTCTCCATGCCCTCATCAAATATCGAGGACTCCTGTCCGATGTAAGGATTGATCCATGCGCAGAGCTTAACTCCCTTTTCGTGGAGCCTCTTGAGCATGCCCTCCGGATCGGGGAACACGCGCGGATCCCACTCGAAGTCGCACCAGGAAAATTCCTTCATCCAGAAGCAGTCGAAATGGAACACCTTGAGCGGGATGCCTCTTTCGATCATTCCGTCCACAAACTCGGTAACCGTTGCCTCATCATAATTCGTGGTAAATGAAGTCGAGAGCCATAGACCGAAGGTCCACGGCGCAGGAAGCGAAGGCTTGCCGGTCATATCGGTATAGCGCTTTATCACATCCTTCATGGTTGGCCCATTGATGAAGAAGAAGTCTATCATCTCGCCCGGAACCGAGAACTGAACCTTGGTCACCATCTCGGTCGCAACCTCGAAGCTCACCTTCTCGGTGTGGTTCACGAACACGCCATAGCCCTTATTCGACACATAGAACGGTATGTTCTTATAGGACTGCTCCGTAGATGTGCCGCCATCCTCATTCCATATATCAATCGACTGTCCGTTCTTGATAAACGGAGTGAAGCGCTCGCCCATGCCGTAAATGTACTCCGAAACGCCTATCTCGAGCATAGCCCTCATATAGGTGTCGTGAAGCTCGCCGTCATCATAGGGAAGTCCCTTCCAGTCTGTCTTCATATAAGCAAGGTCCCTGCCCTTTGCCTTAGTTATAAGCTCGTCGCCACGGTAAAAGCTCATGCCGAAGTACGCCTTCGTTATCTCCACCCGAAGCTCACCCGAGGATACGATAAGCAAGTCCTCCGTCTCCGTTGCAACAAGATTGCCTTCCGAAAGCCCCTCAAGGTCGAAGCCCTTTGCCGAGTGTATAGCGCCCTTATAGTGGTACATTTTAAATCTTAATACTTCCTTAGCGGGAGCGGATATTTCGATAGTAAGATTAACACCGCCGAGTGTTGCGCCGCGGTTAGTGATCTTTGATGACGGCGCACATATTTTGACCATGTCCTTTTCGATACTTGAGAAATAAACCTCTGCGGGCGCAAAGCACGCCGCTCCTTCCTTAAACAGCCAGCAGCCGTTAGAAAACTTCATAAAAAAATCCCTCCTGAATGCGTATTATCATAAAAATCTATGCTGATTCTACCACATTCGGAGGGATTTTTTTAACATATATTATTGTTGATTAAATACACCAAAAATCAGATTAAACCT
The DNA here is from genome assembly GCA_017525525.1 of Lachnospiraceae bacterium. Taxonomy (GTDB): domain Bacteria; phylum Bacillota; class Clostridia; order Lachnospirales; family Lachnospiraceae; genus Coprococcus_C. The sequence continues at coordinate 22,087 of JAFXSQ010000006.1, forward strand.
GTTTTACACTGCCGCAAAACCGTTCTCGAGGTCGGCGATGATATCGTCGATATGCTCCGTTCCGATTGACAGACGGATTGTGCTCCTCTTAATGCCCTGATCTGCCAGTTCTTCGTCGTTAAGCTGTGAGTGAGTAGTCGTAGCAGGGTGGATAACAAGGCTCTTCACATCCGCAACATTTGCAAGAAGAGAGAATATCTTTAAGTTGTCGATAAATCTCCATGCCTCATCCTGACCACCCTTGATGTCAAAGGTAAAGATTGAAGCTCCGCCGTTTGGGAAATACTTCTCGTAAAGCGCATGGTCGGGATGATCCGCAAGCGAAGGATGGTTGACCTTCTCTACCTTCGGATGATTGCTTAAGAACTCTACAACCTTCTTGGTGTTCTCGGCATGTCTCTCAAGACGGAGAGAAAGTGTCTCCACGCCCTGAAGGAGAAGGAATGCATTAAACGGTGAAATCGTTGCGCCCGTATCTCTGAGCAGGATGGCCCTTATATATGTAACAAATGCAGCGGGGCCGACTACATCGTAGAAGGATACCCCGTGATAGCTCGGGTTCGGAGCGGCAATGTTAGGATACTTGCCGCTCGCACTCCAATCGAACTTGCCCGATTCCACTATAATACCACCCAGTGTGGTACCGTGACCTCCGATAAACTTGGTCGCGGAGTGGACTACTATATCTGCACCATGCTCGATAGGCCTTATCAGATAAGGTGTGCCGAATGTATTGTCAATCACGAGCGGAAGCCCATGCTTGTGTGCGATCTCTGCCACAGCGTCGATGTCCGGTATGTCGCTGTTGGGGTTGCCCAAGGTCTCAAGGTAGATAGCCCTTGTGTTGTCCTTGATAGCTCCCTCAACCTCTGCGAGGTTGTGAGCATCTACAAATGTGGTCTCTATACCATACTGTGGAAGAGTATGCGCAAGAAGGTTATAGCTGCCTCCGTAAATAGTCTTCTGAGCCACGATGTGTCCGCCGTTTGCGGCAAGAGCCTCTATGGTATATGTGATGGCTGCCGCTCCCGATGCAAGTGCAAGAGCTGCGCTTCCGCCCTCTAATGCGGCAAGTCTCTTCTCAAGCACATCCTGAGTCGAGTTTGTAAGTCTTCCGTATATATTTCCGGCATCCGCAAGTCCGAACCTGTCTGCGGCATGCTTGCTGTTCCTGAATACATAAGAAGTTGTCTGGTATATCGGAACCGCCCTGGCATCTGTCGCCGGATCCGGCTCTTCCTGTCCTACATGTAACTGTAATGTTTCAAATCTGTAATCGCTCATATCTTTTTCCTCCCTCATTTAATATGTAATGGCATGATTACTTTGTAATCCTGCCAAGTCTGATGTCATAAGGAATCCACCGCTTCGCGGTACCCCTTATGACGAAAGTCGGCGCGATGCAAACTATGACTTCGTCATAATCGCACCTCCCTCGTTGTTGTTTTTGGAATAGGCACATATTAGCATTATTTACCTACTATGTCAATAGGTTTTTAGAAGATTTTTTTATTTTTTCTTCGCTTGCCTAAAAACAAACGTAATGGTAGAATTTATATATCATCTTTTACAGGGAGATCACACTATGATATGTCCTTATTGCGGAAGCGCGCTGGAGGATAACGCAGACTTTTGCGCAAACTGCGGAATGTTCCTGTCAACGCCTAAGAAACCCGAACCAAAAAAGAGTTCTTTCTCCGATGCCGAGCCCGAAAATGATGTGCTTAAAAACCTCTTTTCTCCTGCTCAGCCGGAAGCCCTGAGGGAAGAATTTGCCAAAAAGAAAAAGAAGGCCGTCCCCAAGCAGGCGAAGCTGATACTGTTCGCTGTCGTTATTGTACTGGCCCTTCTTTTGGTCTTAAACTTTATCAGAGGCTTAGGTCGCAGGCGAGGAATCGCCGGTATAGGCGAACCCATCCAGACCGAGGCTACCGGCTACACCGAAAAGAATATTGCAGGCTACGATGTTTCCATTTATTATCAATATGCCTATGAGATTGAAGCTCTGGTGGTCCATACCAAGCGCTACTACGGCTTGGGACTCGCAAGCAAACTTTCGCCGGTCGATTTAGGCTTGGCCTGGGGAACCGTCGCAGAATACAATGATAAGATAGACTTTCACTGGCGACAATCCGGACGCTGGATTCATTGGAGAGTCAAGAACTTCGATGAGCTTGCGCCGGTAGGCTACGAGGGAGGCGTGAACTCCCAGTGTTCAAACAACCACATCATCCCCGCCGACTCATCCGTTAAAAGAAAAGTTAAGAAGATTAAAAGAGGAGATCATGTAAAGCTATCCGGCTACCTCGTCAATGTCGACGCCGAGAACAAAAGCGGCAAGGTCTTCCTGTGGGACTCAAGCACCACGAGATACGATTCGGGAGACGGCGCATGTGAAGTATTCTATGTAACGGATGTTATATGGTTAGATTGAGCTGTGCCAATGCAGTCTCCGCTTTGAGCGCCTTCTTATGCGCATACATTCTCTCGTCCGCAAGTCTTTCCTGTTCCTCCGGATTGCCGGACGAACAATCATACTCGGCCATGCCATAGGCCAGCACAAGCGGCACCGGAAGCTTCTCCCTCTCGTTAAACTCCTCGATGCATTTCTTCAAGCGCTTCTCGCAATTATTATAGACCTTTACAACCTGCTCACTGCTCTTGCCCACGATTACCGAGATAAACTCATCTCCGCCGGTTCTGAACACTCTTCCGTACTCTGCAAAGCTGTTTCTTATAACTTCGGCCCCGCCCATTATAATCCTGTCGCCTTCGGAATGGCCGTAGTTATCGTTAACCTTCTTTAAGAAATTGATGTCAAACTGAACAATCACGCAGAAGCCCTCGTTGCGCATGGTCAGCTCTCTCTCATACTCGGTAAAAGCGAGTCTGTTCTCGAGCTTTGTAAGTCCATCCTCATGGGCAAGCTTCTTCATAAGGTCCGACTCGTAGACCTTCTGCCCGAGCTCGATAAGCTGTCCCAGCTCATAGGTCGAAAGCACAACGATAAATATAAGCAGGCCGACCCTTGAGAACCTGGCCATGTCGGTTGAATTCGAAGTGTAATAGAGAATAAGGTCCAGCACACCGGTCATTACAAGGAACATAAATGTAAAGAGAACCACCGACTGGCTTTTCTCCTTTACCGCATGGTGAACATAGGCATAACCGATAAGATGTACCGCAAATAATACCGCAAGCAGGAAATTAAAATGCGTAAACAGCAGCACATCATGATAATCATACGACAAGAACCATACAGCGATTATAGTTACCACGCAATTTATCGCTGCGAGAAGCTCCGTAACTCGCATCAATCTGCTCCCTAAGCTCTTGGTAACGCAGCACACAATAAGCAGGCCCGGAACCGGCAGGAAGATAAGCGCAAAGTAGTTCAGCATCCTTATTATGCCCTTGTCCGGTATAAGCATCTCCAGCATAAATGTACCGGAGTTGGTCCAAAATGCGAGTATCATGGCAACCACGCCGACTGCCACGGACTCAAGCCTGTTCTTTGATCTGAATTCAAAGATAAGAGAAAATATCACAAGCATCAAACCTATGATAAAGCAGATGATTGAAAGTATGAGCTTGTACAGATTCTCGGAGAGCATCTCCTTTAAGTAATCAGCCGTTCCCTGGAAATACGCCCTCTGAAAGCCTGCCCACATTCCATCGGCCAACTCATCAACCTCAAGACGCATAAAGGCCGTGCCCTCAAAGAATGGCGCTGTAATCTCGTGTATAACATTACCGTAGGAACGCCCGGTGTAGAACCTGATCTCCGGATTGAAGTCATAAAGCTTTTCATCGTTTAAGTAGGCCTCAAAAGATACATTAGTGCTTATAAAGCAGAGGTCTCCGCCCTTCAGCCCGTCCGAGGTCAGCACGCGACCAACTCTCGCGTGCCTGCTATCGTCATACTCAAGCAACCCAAGGTCTGCTTCCTTATCGGTAAGATTTCCTTTCTCATCCAGATAATACCAGCCTGTCATAGCCTCCTGCTTATCGTTGTAAAGAGAACCCGAATATTCAAATTTGGTAAAGCAGGCAATTACCAGCGAAAATAGAATTATTCCGCCGATACACAGACAAGTTATAAATGATCTTTTTCCCATAATTATTACAATTCTCCCCAAGTTGCATTCTACTGTGCTGTCTAAAAGGTCATCCTTAGTGCAGATTCCAGCCCTCAGCAAGATCTGTCCCGGTCTCCGCCGCAAACTCACGCGAAATCCTGACCGGATCCTTCTTTAACTCCAGCATGGTCCTAAATGCCGAGAAAACCAGCCTGTCCTTATCATAGCGGTTGGCGCTGTCAGCTCGGTCCATGTGCGCTTTGAAATGGTCCATCTGCCATACTAAGATGTCCGCTATCGTAAATCCCTCTATATTATAATCGCACAGGAACTCTCCCGTGTCAAAATAATATGCATATTCTTTAAGAAGCTCCGGAACGGTTACAAGCTCATTCCAGAACGCATCCGCTGCCTTCTTGTCCTCTCCCGCGCACTCCGCAAGCTTCACGGTCCATGCATAGAGTGTGGTGATAGCTTTTTTTGCTTCTTCGGTCATATGTATTCTCCGTTGTAATAAAATTCTTCGCTTCGCGTAAAACCTGACAGTTCTTTTGTAATTTCTTTAATCTCCTCATCCTTAAGCCTTCTGAACTCCCCTTCGGCGAGGCCTTCGTCAAGCTTAAGCTTTCCCATGGATATGCGTTTTAGATCCGTTACCTTCAGATCAAAGCATGCGAACATCCTCTTAACCTGATGATATCTTCCCTCTGATATGGTAACTCTCGCCTCATTCTCCGATAAAAGCTCTATCTCGGCGGGAGCAGTCGGCTTTTCATCCCCTATGTCCAGGCCTTCCTCAAAGCCCTTTTTAAGCGCCGCGGCAAGCTCATCATCTATCTTCCTGTCAAGCCATGCGAGATACTCCTTATTCACATGCTTTCCCGGAGCAAGAAGCCTGTTCGCAAGCGCTCCGTCGTTGGTTATGAGCAAGAGTCCCGTGGTATCCTTGTCAAGCCTGCCCACAGGGAAGAGGTCGCGCCGTTTCTCGCAGGATATCAGCTCGAGCACGGTCTTCTCTCTTTTATCTTCGGTTGCGGAAACCACTCCCTTGGGCTTGTTGAGCATAAAGTACTGGAACTCCTCATGAACCAAAAATCGCCCGTCTACCGTAACCGCAGTCCCTTCCTTCAGCTTCAAACTGAAGTCCTTAACAACCGCGCCGTCCACACATACCCTGCCGGCTTTTATTATACTCTTAACTTCGCTCCTCGTGCCAACCCCGCAGTCGGCAAGAAGCTTATCCAATCTAATCAAATATAATACCCGTAAATGAACATAGAACCCGTTAGGGTTCTATGTCTTTAGTAATACAATTATTATCTCATACATTAAAATATGCTGTCGAACATGCTTCCCGTGCTCACACTGTACTGCGCGTTCGCATTATATACAGCTGACTGAGCCGTATTTGAATTAGCTGCCGAGTAAATCTGGTAAAGCTTCTCCTGAGTGCTCTTTCCGAAGGATACGCTTCCGGTAAAGAGTGACTTTATATCACTTGCATTGGCGTTATTGAACTTATCCTCATCAAGAGAAAGCGTGTTATCCGAGCCTATAGTAATACCCGCTCTGTTAAGATTGCCGGCATAAACCTTGGTCTGACTAACCATCCTCGAAGCGCTCTTAAGAACGTTATTGTTATCGGACTCGCCCGCCTCCTTAACGGTTGCGTTATAACTCTTCACGAAATCCTTCAGACTGTCAAGAATCTTGCTTCTGTCTATATCGGTAGTCTCTTTAGTATTGCCGTCCTCGTCCGTAGTCTTAACGGTCTTAGCCTCGTACAGGTTCTTGTCAAGCAGCTTGCTCGCGCTCGCCACAGCTGCGTTGGAATTATTCTTAATCTCCTTCGCAGAGGTCTCCTTCGCTGCCTTGGTATTCGAGCTATTCGCGTAATACTTCTGCGCAAGCTTCTTGTACGCGCCGGACTTAATGACGCCCAAATCGCCGATGGAGCTGTAAATGCTGTCATTTGCACTCTTGCTGCTCGACGAACTCTTACCACTGAAGAAGCTGTTCATGTAATTGTATGTACTTCCATTGATATTAAGTGCCATACGCTCACCTCGTCAAAAGAGACACTAATAAAACCACTTTTAGTTGCTATTTTCATTATAGTATTTTACACTGAAAATGTAAAGCTTCGATTTATGAAATTTTGTGAAATTCTCATGTTTTTTATACCGTTCTCTTCAATATCCTGTGGACCATGTCCTTGACCTGGCCAAACTCCTCAAGCGGGAATAAAGCTCCGGCGAAAAGTATATTTGAAATAACGGCCACCGCAGCACCGCGGGCAACAAGCATAAGCCATGTATCGTCCGGGATATACTTTACAACCATGTAGGTCACGGTACAGACACCGGTTATAACAACGGCGTAGACGAAAAGCTTCCACACATATTCCTTCGCATCACGCTTAAAGAGCAACGAGAACAGATTATGTATAAGCCACGGCATTCCTATACATACCACCGAAACAACCGTGGAAAGAATTATGCCGTACAGTCCCATGAACTGAACCATGATCACATTCATAATAAGGTTCGCGCCTGCGGTAATAACAGGCCTGAAGCGGTCCTCGTGCCATATTCCCGCCGCATCCTTGAAGGTAATAAGTATCTGGTTTGCCTGATCCACGAAGAAGTAAACCACAAAGGCGATGACCATGCCGAAGCCCAGAAGGTTCTCCGTGCTCTTGGTCCAGAGAAGCATAAAGCCCTGGAACAAGGCCACAAACTCAGCCGCACAGAAGCCCACCATCCAGAAGGCTATGAACGAAAGCTTCTTTAAGTCTCGGTAATTCTTCTCCGGTGACTCCGTGATTATGCTGTTTCCTATGCCCGAGAGCACGGAATTATACAAAACCTTTATCGCCTCCATAACAGCTGTCAGAATCATAAAATAATTCTGATACACCGCAAGCACGGTAAGACCCAAGTATGCCGAAATTACCAGCGAATCCGCAGAGGTCACGATTATCATGCCTATCTTCATGGTGAAGAGATCCTTTATCTTGCCGTTTATCGAAGACATCTGCTCCTTTGAAAGCTTTCCCTCCGGCTTGTATTCCGGATATTTCCTCGTGGCAATAACGGCTGTCATCACATTTGTGGCAACCTGGGTGCATATCTGCACTATAAGGTACACATAGTAGTTCTTAAGCCCCATTACAACATAGAACTGAACCACGTACATAATCGTGTTGGTAACCAGCATTACCTTGCTGGAGATGTCATTTCTCTGATGCGCCACAAGCAGGCTGTTCTTGTACGCGAACATCCAGTAACTCAAAACCGTCGCAAGAAGGTTCAGCCAGTAAACTATAAGGATGTTTACGTCATCCGGCACGTCCTTCTTGGCAAGGTGCGGTATCACGGGCGAAAGAGCCATGCCCACGCCACCGATAAATGCGCCTATCGCAAAATAATACTTCCTGTACAGATTAAGAAGGGCACAAATCATCTTCGTGTCCTTCTCAACTATAGGAAGATACATGCTGTACACCATGGCCGAACCCACGCCAAGTTCGGCTAAGTTTAACGCCAGAAGCACTGAAGTGAAGAAGCTGTTTAAGCCCAGGTAGTTCATGCCCATGTAGTACATAATCGCCGTTCTGATTAGGAACGGAACAACTATCTGGTATGCCTTCAGCGCTATTCCGAAAGCAAAATTTCTTGATGCATTTTTGGTTCTTGTATCTGCCAACGTTTTATCCTCTTAACCATTCACAGCCGCTCAACCCACGACCTGTCCGCTGCGCGTCCATCGCAGCTTCGCTGCTTATGGTCATGGGCGTTCGCGGTGTCACTGCTTCGCAGTTCAACTCGTAAACAAAGTCCGTTCTTTTGCGCAAGCGCACGAACGGACTTTATTTACGAGTAACTGTGAATAGTAATTATTATTTCATGTTAAAGAAATCCAACTGCTTGTGAAGCTTCTCAGCGGCATTCCTGCTGCTTTCGGCCTGAGCTAAGACATCCTCTGCCTTTGCTGTAACATCTGCTATCTTCTCCGCTATATTGGCCGCTCCCGTAGAGCCCTCCTCCGTAGCGACTGTAATCTCTCCTAAAGTTCTTCTCATGTTCAGGATTGCTTCGTAGAGGTTTCCTGCTATATCGTTAATATCGGTAACCATGCTGTCGAACTCGTTGGCATCGTTATCGTACTGTACGCAGGTCTCAACCATGGCCCTGTAGTCCTCCATAACCTGGCCGTCCACGAATTTAAGAAGTCCCTTTACATCCTTTACAACGCTCTCAACGGCATCGGATACATTCTGGGTTATGGACTCGATCTGAGATGCGGCTTCCTTCGAATTCTGCGCAAGAGTCGTTATCTCATCCGCAACTACCGCAAAGCCCTTGCCGGCCTCACCTGCGCGCGCTGCCTCTATAGCCGCATTCAACGCAAGAAGGTTTGTCTGCGCGCTTATTGAGAGGATGGCGCCCGAAAGCTCCTTTATCTCATCGATTGCATTGGTCTTCTCGATAGAAATCTTGAGAAGCGCGTTGGTCTGCTTGTATATCTCTATAGCTCGATCTCTTGAGGACTCCGTATCACTCTTGAGCTTATCGGCCCTCTGCTTGATCTCCTGCGCGAGCTGCTCACCGTGAAGAGTCTTATCCTTCATGCTGCTGATCTCTTCCTCGATCAGGTTCGTAGCCTCGTTCATGTTCTCTGTAGAAGCTGTAGTCTCCTCCATGCCTGCAGAAAGCTGCTCCGTCGTAGCATGGATATCCTCTATCTTCTCATGAACCTGCTGCATGCTGTTCCTTGTAAGGTTCGATACACCCTTAACCGTTTTAGACTCGGACTGGATACTCTTCAATACCCTGCTTATCTGCTCCTTCATGTTCTTCGCTGACCGAGCGATTGCTCCGACCTCGTCCTTCCTGAACATGGTCGTATCGTCGAACATAAAGCCGAAATCACCCTCCTCCATCTTGGATATATTATTCTGTACGGCATTGATCTCGGAGGAGATAGCCTTTCCGAGCTTAGATGCTATGATGATTCCCACTACCAGTAACACCGCAGCAATGGCACCTATAAGAATAACAACCGAGTTGATCTTCTTGTTGATCTCTGCCTTATACAAGCCGACAACCCACATGCCTACAACCTTGCCGCCGGCATCCTTAAGAGGAACAAAATAGGTCTGAGCCTGCTTTCCGAGGATATCTGTCTTTCCGCTGTACTCCTTGCCACCATTGATAACCTCATCTATAACTTCCTGTGAAGCCTGTGTTCCGACCTGCCTTTCACCTGCATCGTTCGCCACATTAGTCGAAATTCTCGTATCTCCTGCGAACACCGTAGCTATGATATCTGTTCCGTTTGTAATATAATCGATAGCTTCATTATGTCCTTTTACCGAAGCTTCACCCTTCATCAGCTCGCCGTTCTGAAGAGACCAGTCACCCGGGAAGGCCACATCGATAAGTGTCAATCCCATAGCGGAATAGTTCTTAAGCTCTTCATTCGTCTTGTCAAGGATCACCTTATTTACTCTGAGCGAAGTAACAAATGTAACCACCAGAGCAAGAACAATGATCACAAACGACGGTATGAAGATTATCTTGTTTTTTATGTTCATATTCTTCATGCGCACACCCTCCCGTACAATACATATATGCAGAATTTTACCATACATCGAGATAATAAGCAATAAATATAAGTATAATAACCTATTATTTTAGCCTAATGCAGCAGGCACGGGCACATGTTTAAGTTAAGCAGGCCGCTGTACGACGTCCGTTCTTAGCGGGCGTCCTTTGACCGCTTAGAACGGCTACGTCGCTGCGGTTCGGGCTTAGCCGACTCGCAAGCTCGTCGGAGCCCTGTCGCATGGGCGGTACCAACGACTCACTTCGTTCGTCGGGTACACGCTCCAAACGGAGTGCGAGGAGGGGTGCAAATGACGAAGTCATTTC
>JAFXSQ010000022.1 GCA_017525525.1 Lachnospiraceae bacterium
ATTCTTGGGGGCTACACCCCCAACCCCCTGTATAATTGCGGCTTAGAGATGGTTTGAAGGACAACCATTCCTAACCCACAATTCTGCAACTACCTACAAAACTACTTTGCAACTTTCTACATCAGAGTTTTGCAACAAACAGATGCTGCAACGCCTCTCACCGCTGACATGGTAACCTGGGAGTTTCATAAAGTATGGGACTCTGTAAATACTGAAAATGCAGTTCCATATGATTTCAGGCACAACTACGCAATACAAAACATCAATTCAGGAACTGTAGTGCCGTAACATGCAACAATCGCCTTTCAGCAATACGTACCTTTGCCCGGTACCTTTCTTCGCGAGATCTGAAATATCTCGATCTGGATACATGTGCTTCGGCTGTTCCGTATCGGAAAACCGTGAAGAAAAAAGTCGTGGGTATGTCACGAGAGGCTGTAAAAGCCATCCTTGCGGAACCGGATTCCAAAACGAAGGTAGGACTTAGGGACCTTACTTTGATGATCACTTTATACGGAACAGCAGCAAGAATCAGTGAGCTTCTATCCATAAGAATAGGTGACCTGCATCTCGATGGTTCAAAGCCCTACGTTATAATCACCGGTAAGGGTGGAAAAATCCGTACACTGTATCTGCTTCCCAAGGCGGTCGGATTTCTTCGCCTTTATATGAAAAAGTATCACGGTTCTAATGGTGGTAAGGAGGATTTCCTGTTTTACTCATCCATCAAAGGCAGAACTACGGCTTTTTCACAACAGGCCGTCTTTAAACTCCTCAGGAAGTACGCCGCAGCAGCGCATGAAAAGTGCGATGCCGTTCCCCTAGAGTTGCACGCACATCAGTTCAGGCATGCAAAAGCGACTCACTGGCTTGAGTATGGAATGAATGTCGTTCAGATATCTTTCTTGCTCGGTCACTCATCGGTGGAGACTACTATGGTCTATCTGGATATCACCACCGAACAGGAGATGTCAGCATTGGCAACAATCGAGGGAGAAAAAAATCAGAAAGTGTCGGCCAAATGGAATCCTAAAACGGATACACTTTCTGACTTGTGTGGTCTTCGAAGACCAAAATCATAAAACAAAATCTTCACCTCTTTGCAACGGGAATACCTTTTTTAACAGGTATTCCCCAAAGGTGTGGATATGCTTTTAGTTGTGATAAATGGATGCGTTTTAACTAACAAAAAAGAATGATCGGTTATGACCATTCCTTTTTGCCAAGAGGTTTTAGATAGTTCTTTTTCAGGTCTCGGATGTTTCCAAAGAACATCATTTCAGATTTGGAAAACAAGTTGTTCTCATATTTAAGCTTTACAAGTTCCAGGGTACACAACAGATCTGCTACCTGGAAGAGTTTATACTCCTTCGGCATCACCTTACGGAAGATAGGATTTGGAAGTAAGGCGTTGAATACGGATGAAAGAATCTTGCTGACTTCTACCTGTCCGTTATCATAATAGATTTTTACATCATCAAAAGAAAGGAATTCTTCGTAGTGGTCACGTACAAACTGGGATATCTGTTTGGAAAGCTTTCCGGTTGCCTCGACAACATCATCTATGTGGCGTTTTTCGATATAAAAGCATTTATATCGAATATCGATCTGTCGTATGAAGGCAACCATTTTGTTGAATATGCGTCGTCTCTCGTCGATTCCCATTTCTGAGTATATCTCTTCTTTGCGGATGATAGGACCGGTATGAATGCATATGTTGTCAAGTCCAAGAAAGGAAAGCTCCTGATTCAGTTTTGTTATGGAGGCTTGAATATCTACATTTTGGTCATGGAAGACCATGGTAATGATGTAGTATGGCGAATGCGGTGCGTACTCACCAAAGTCTCCGGATTCATCAATAAATATGCTGAGTTCTTTCAAATAGTGTTACCTCGTTACTGTAAAAAAATGGCGGGGAACTTCCCCGCCCATGATGGACCTGGGTCTTTCGACCAGCCCAAATGAAATCACTGATTTCAGTGCATTAAGTATATAACAAAAACAAAGAAAAAGCAATGATTTTTTTCGGGAAGGAGGGAGCAGAAAAATGGCTGGGCGAATTCAGGGCGTGACGGTGGAGATTGACGGCAGCACGTCAAAATTGTCTGCCGCATTGAAGCAGGTCAATTCTGAAATCAAAAATACCGAAAGCCAGCTTCGCGACGTCAATAAGCTCCTCCGCCTCGATCCGGGTAATACGGAGCTGCTAGCGCAGAAGCACAGGCTTTTAGGGGATGCTGTCAAGGAGACGAAGGAAAAGCTGGAAACCCTGAAGACGGCAGCGGAGCAGGCAAATACGGCTCTTGCAAACGGGGAGATATCACAGGCTCAGTATGATGCTCTGCAGAGGGAGATTGTTGAGACAGAGCAGAAGCTGAAATCCCTGGAGGAGCAGGCGAAGCAGTCCGCAACAGCGGTTCAGAAGATTGCCGCTTCCGGGGAGAAGCTCAAAACTATGGGTGACAATGTCACCAATGTCGGAAAGAAGTTCATGCCGGTGACCGCTGGAATAGTTGGACTTGGTACAGCTGCCGTGAAAACTGCGGCGGACTTTGATACCGGTATGAGCAGGGTATCGGCGATATCCGGGGCTACGGGCTCTGAGCTGGATAAGCTTAGGGATAAAGCCCGTGAGATGGGAGCGAAAACAAAGTTCTCCGCTTCAGAGGCCGCATCTGCCATGGAATACATGAGCTTGGCCGGGTGGAAGACGGAGGATATGCTGTCCGGTATTGAAGGCGTAATGAACCTTGCAGCAGCTTCCAGAGAGAATCTGGCGACTACCTCGGATATAGTGACTGATGCTTTGACGGCTTTTGGTCTTTCTGCGGAAGACAGCGGACACTTTGCGGACATTCTTGTGGCGGCTTCGAGTAATGCAAGCTTGCTATTGATCCGGAGGTAGGACATGTGGTAAAAGAAATATTTGATGCGGCAATTAGCGGAAAGCGAGTATCAGAAATTATAAAGCTGCTGAACGAGAAGGGTTATGAAACACCGTCGCAATACTATCAGAGAAAACACCCTGACGATAAGAAATTCAGGAAGGTATCCAATATGGCCTGTTGGAATAACTGTTCTGTCCGGCGCATCCTGCATTGCGAAATGTATTACGGTGTAGTGGTTGGACATAAGCGTCAGAGTATTGGCAGGGGATGGAAACACTCAGCCAAGACGCCTGAGGAAGAAAAAATCATTGTTGAGGGTAAACATCCGGCGATAGTCTCGAAAGAAGAGTTTCTGGAAGCACAGAAAGTCTTTGGCAAGAAGGCGGAAACGAAATTTGTGACGGATAAGACGTATCCTTTGCGAGGTAAAGTGTCGTGCGGAACCTTTGGGAGAGCTTTATGGACGCATTGGAAAAGGGTTAAGGACGGAGGCTACAGGTACTTCTATTGCTCACATGTTGCAGACCAGATTCGGGATGATGGTTGTAGCAGGAAATGGCTGAGGGAGGACGAGTTGAATGCTGTAGTGTGGGATTCTGTCAAGGGATTGATAAAAGTAGCCGCAGGAGCAAAAAAGTCAGTCATTGAAAGAATGTCAGCTACCAAGAGGTGTAATGATATACTGGTAAAAAAGCTGGCAGAGCTTCAGAAAGAAAGGGCTGTGCATGAGGCTGAACGCTTCACGAATATGGATCAGTTCATGGCAGGTAATCTGGATAAGGAAAAATACCTGGACAGACATAAGGAACTGACAGAAAAGATTGAGAAATTAGAATGTAAGATCTCAGAGCTGGAAACAAGTCTTCGTGAAGCTGAAGCGCTCAGGGATGACAGGATTCAGGAAGCTTTGGAGACATTGGAAAGCTTCTCAAGGGCAACAGAGCTTGATCAGGGTATTGTAGGTGCTATGATAGAAAAGGTGCTTGTGTATGATCCGAAGCATATAGAGATCAGGTGGACCTTTCCGGACGAAGTGATGAAATTACTTAATGGATGAAGGTATGGAGTCGGTTGGAGAAATCTGACCGGCTCCTTTTTCTGGCTATTCAGAAGGGCTTTCTTCTGCTATAATGGATTGAAGTATAATTCAATTAGTTGAAACGTCAGCAGGGAACGGAATTGTCCAATCGCCGATTGGACAATTAACAGTTGATCATTAGAAGAAGAAAAATATAAAAATTATTTGTCCCTATTGACAGTACGCTGATGATATCCAGCCGACAGACCTTACTCCCTGGATGGGATTTGTCTATACATTTCCGGAGCACAGGGGACATCGTTATGTGGGAATACTTATGGGAGAAGTAGAAAGACTTGCAAGAGAGGAAGGCATTTCAGAAGTCTTTATATCGACAAACCACATCGGACCCTATGAAAAAAATGGTTGCGAGTTCAAAACAGAAATGAAGGACATGAACGGAGAACTATCAAGGGTATATGTGAAGAAGATATGAGAATAAATATGCTATAAATAGAGTTCGGCTTTTCGGCAATGTCGGATGCATCGGGAAACTGGCATGTTGTTTGTATAACAGAAGTAGCAAAAAATCAACTGATGATTTATGGAGATAATATCCGCGTATGTGTACAATGACTGCGGAGGTGATGGAAAATGGTTTTTTCAGAAAAACTGCAGATACTCAGAAAGAATAAAGGTTATACACAAGAGGGACTTGCGGAAAAGCTTGGTGTTTCAAGACAAGCTGTTGCAAAATGGGAATCAGGTCACATTTATCCTGATATTTCCAATCTTATTCAGATAAGTGACCTTATGAGTGTCAGTGTTGATTATCTGGTTAAGGATCAGGATTGTGCTATGAATATTAAGTCACAACCGGATACGGAGCTTGATGAACTGATTGCATTCAGACTTGAAGCAAATGTCAATACCTACGCAGCATATAAGAATGAGGTTGATGCCACCAGACCGGCTTCTCATGATTTCAGATATGAGAATGGCAAGTACATGTATCATGACACATATGTCGGCGGAGAGGAATTTGCAGGAGAGGAAGCGGTATGGAAAGACGGACAGGCTGTCTATGCCATGAATTATATGGGGCGTGTATTGGCGGACGGCTTTAGTGGTAATTTCTTGAAAGAAGCGCTTAGAGCAGCAGATAAAAAGATGCCATATAGGGGACCGGAGATTTATCAATCAGGAGAATACACATACAGATGTAAAGTGACCGGAGATTTTACCTGGTTTCAGGGATATGAAGAAATCTATCATGGTAATTTAAAAGTATATGAATGCGTGTTTCATGGTGGATTGCTGAAATAAAACAGAATGCTGACCAAGGCACAGCTTCAATCAAATTATGATTTCAACTCGAGAAAGGGAAAAAATGGTTTTACTTGTTATAGATGTTCAAAAAGGAATAACGGATGAGAGGTTGTATGGATTTCAGCAGTTTGAGGAGAATCTGAAGACTTTGATTGATGCATCCCGTAAATGCGGGGTTGAAGTGATCTATGTCAGACATGATGACGGTCCCGGTTCAGGCTTTTCAAAGGGAGATGCTGATTTTGAAATCTATGAAGGAATTGCACCCATAGCCGGGGAGATGATTATTGATAAGAAGGTCAACAGTGCATTTCATGAATCTGTCGGACTTGATCTGTATCTGAAATCCCAAAAAGTAAAAAGTGTGATAGCGGTTGGGCTTCAGACAGACTACTGCGTGGATGCCACCGTAAAGAGCGGTTTCGAAAAAGGTTATGAAATGATCGTTCCGGAGTATTGTAATTCCACGCGTAGCAATTCGTATATGGATGCGAGGACAACATACGAATTCTATAATAAGAATATGTGGCCCGGCAGATACGCAACATGTCCGACTGTTTCTGAAACATTGGAAATGATACACAACTATAAAAAAAGTGAGAACCCCTTCAGGATCACCGGATGCGGTACTAAAGAGATTGAAACGGAAAGATTACTGCTGCGTCCGTTTCTGTTAAGTGATGCGAAGTCTGCACATCATAACTGGGCAGGAGATGAAGAAGTCCAGAAAATGTATGGTGAGCCGGTGTACAAGACTGTAGAAGATGTGCAAGGTCATCTTGAGAAATACATTACTGCGTACAAATCAGATTATTATTACCGATGGGCAGTTGTTGAAAAGCAGTCCGGTGAATGCATCGGGCAGATTGCTTATTTTCTTGTGGATAAGCTTAACAGCTGGGGCGAGATTGAATACTGTATCGGAAGCGCGTATCAGGGAAAGGGTTATGCGACGGAAGCAACAAAAGCGATTATCAGGTATGGTTTCGATGAAATCGGATTTAACAAGGTGCAGATCTGTGTCCGACCGTCTAACATAAAGTCCAAGAGAGTGATTGAGAAATGTGGCTTTGAGTATGAAGGCACGCTCAGAGATTATTTCTTTATAGACGGTGAATACGAAGGAAGAATGTATTATTCTATATTGAAAGACGAAATAGCCGGGAAGAAAGAATGAAGAAGAATCGACAAGAGGACTGTTATGAGTGTAGAGTTGAAAGCTGTAAAGCGTGATGATATTGAAACGGTCTGGAAGATGCAGGTTGAGGCATTCGCCGGACTTTTATGAAAAGGACTGAGAAGAAATCGGTGTTAAGGCGGTATTTTTGCGGGAAAATCAAAAAAATACCGCCTTAACATTGAAATAACGGCGCTGATATGTTATTATTTCCGTACGGAGGATAATGGTATGAGGCTGTATCATAGGGAAATATATCTTGAGAAAATCCGTGGGTTTTACCACGAGACTGATTTAATAAAGGTAATTACCGGAATCAGACGTTGCGGAAAATCATGTCTGATGCAAACGATATCTGAAGAGCTGGTAGCATCAGGTGTGAATGATGAGAACATTATATACATAAACCTGGATAAAAGGGGATATAAATCCATTAAAACTCCGGACATGCTGGAAAAAGCAATCGATGAAATGTCGGGAGCGAAAGGAGTGAAATATCTCTTTATTGACGAGATTCAAAATGTTGAAGGTTTTGAAGAGGTAATAAATGCTTATCGAGAGGAAGAAGAGTATTCGATTTTTATTACCGGATCAAATTCATATCTGTTGAGTGGCGAACTGATTACGAAACTGACCGGACGATATCTGGAATTTGAAATGTATCCGCTGACATTTGATGAATATATTGGGATGAAGAAATTTCTAAAGCAGGGTGTCAGTGAAAATGTTTTTGAGGAATTTGAAAAGTACATTACGGAAGGGGGATTCCCCAGGTCATTAGGTTTTCAAAATCCGGAGGACAAGCGTAATTATGTACGTGGGATAATTTCGGAAATCTTTGAGAAGGATATCCGTAAGCGTGTAAAAATTCGAAATGTATCAGTGTTTAACATGATTCAGACATATATAATCAATAATTTCGGAGCTACTACCAGTTTGACCAATATCCTGGATGATCTTCATAAATCCGGGAGTGATATCAGAAGAGAAACATTGAGTAAGTACATACAGATTTTGATAGATGCAAAGATTATTCACAAATGCGATAGATTTGATCTAAAGTCCAGAAGGTCAATTGGAGGAGAACAGAAATACTATTTGGCTGATCTTGGATTCTATTTCGCAACAAATACTGACAACAGGATTAATTATGGTCCGGTTCTTGAAAATATAGTCTATATATATGCAAAATCCAGAGGATATTCTGTCAGCGTCGGACGTATCGGGAAACTTGAATGCGACTTTATTGTTCGTAAAGAAGCGATGCAGTATTCATATATTCAGGTGGCAATGACGATATTAAGCAGCAAGGAAACAGAAGACAGAGAATACAGACCGTTGGAATCCATAAAGGATAACTATCCCAAATATGTTGTTACAAGGAATGATCTTATACAGAAAAGAAACGGGATCATTCATGTAAATATTGGTCCGTTCATGGAGAGGGGAACCTTATTTTAGTTAGAAAAATGAAGGAGACGAAAATGCAATTTAAGCAGGGTGACGGCTGGAAAGCCTGTTATGATGAAGAGCGTGGATTATACACGGCACAACGCGGAGGCTGCGGGTATTATCATCTGTACGAGATTACGGAGGATATTTTTAACGCGCTGACGGATGGGATGAATGATGCGGATTCATACCATCTTATGGACAAAGGTAGGCATCTTTACATGGATGTGAACGACCGCTGCGGTCCGCCGTACACAGTTGTTTTGGATCATGATTATGAAAAGCTTTGTCCCTGGGCAGATATTGTACAAAGTGGCAAGGTATGGTCCGATGAACTTACAGATGCCGCAGTGGAACTGTTCGCATCCGAAGAAAACAATCGTGAGCAGAGACGAAAAAAGCGGGAAGAACGAATGAAGAAGGACATTTGATCAAGACAGGATAGTGGTAAATAAGGGGCGAGGGAAGATAGATATGAGTTTTATTTTTGTAGCACTTGGCGGTGCGCTTGGGGCTGTGGCAAGATATGCCATAAGCCTTATTCCGTTCAAGTCGGAGTTTCCGGTATTGACATTGATAACAAATATACTTGGCGCGCTTCTGATAGGATTTATTGTAGGCGTTACGAGTGAAAAGGATGGTATCTCGGAGAATACTGTCCTGTTCTGGAAGACCGGAGTATGTGGCGGTTTTACGACTTTTTCAACATTCTCTCTTGAAGCATATAATCTGATGGAGAAAAAGCAATATGTGCTTGGTGGGACATATGTGGTACTAAGCTGTGTCTGCTGTATCGCAGGCGTTTTTATCGGAAATAAATTATTGACATTGGTCAGGTTGTGATGCTCCTTGGCGAATTGTGTGAGTGAAGATTGTGTAATGCATATTTTGAAGATAATTAATAAAAAAGGGTGAAGCATATATGATAGAGCATCCGATACCGCCAATATATGATGACAATTCAACAATCCTGATACTCGGGAGTTTTCCTTCGGTGAAATCGAGGGAAGAGGGCTTCTTTTATGGCCATCCTCAGAATCGATTTTGGAAGGTGACCTCTGCAGTGTTTGGGGAAGATGTGCCGTACACTATCCCAGAAAAGAAGGAGTTCCTTTTGCGCAATCATATCGCTCTTTGGGATGTGATAGGTTCGTGCGATATAGACGGCTCGGCGGATTCGAGCATCAGAAATGTGTCAGTGAATGATCTGAGCTTGATACTGGAGCATGCCGATATTCGGCAGATATATGTAAACGGCAAGACGGCATATAGATACTATCAAAAATATTCAGAGAAGGAAACAGGCAGGTCGGCAATCTGCCTTCCGTCCACCAGCCCTGCGAATGCTGCATGGTCTGTCGAACGTCTGATAACCGCTTGGAGCAGGATAAAGGGAGGTATTCTATGAGAACAAAGAGGAGAGATTATGTATAACGAGTACTTGGAAAGAACCGAATATGTGGATTATGACGAGCCGGGTGTCAAAAGCTTAGCTGAAAGATTGAAAACTGAGTCACAAGATGAAATATCGCTTATAAGGAATGCATATTATTATGTGAGAGATGAAATAAAGCATTCCTGGGATGTACAGGACAGGCGGGTTACGATTTCGGCGAGCGATACACTCCGCGAAGGCGTCGGAATCTGCTGGGCCAAGGCGAATCTTCTGGCAGCGCTTCTTCGTGCCAACGGAATTCCGGCCGGGTTTTCTTACCAGCGCCTGACGCTGGGTGACACACCGGATACCGGCTTCTGTATTCATGCCATGAATACGGTATATGTGGCTTGCTTGGACAAGTGGATCAGGCTTGACGCAAGAGGAAATAAGGATGGTGTACATGCTGAGTTTTCGACGGAAGAAGAGCAGCTTGCTTTTGAAATCAAGAGCGAAGGCGAGATAGATTATCATGATAATCATTCGTATCCGGATCATGGACTTATGAAGGTATTACGGGAAAGCACGGATGCCATGGATATGTATCTTCATCATTTGCCGGACCAACTTTCCTATAGTGTTACATACAAGCTTGCAACACCTGATGACATGGAAGATCTGATGAGCAGTCGCCTTGAGATGCTCAAGGTGGTAAATAATCTTGATTTTGCTTACGAATTCAGTGATGAAATCGTGGAAAGCAGCATAGAATACTTTAAGAACGGAGATCATACCACAGTACTTGTGATGGATGGCAATCGTGTTATAGGTTGTGCGACGATATGCTACATATACATCATGCCGACATTCTCGCATCCTGCGGGAAAGCGGGCTCATCTTATGAATGTGCATACGATGAAAGAATGGCAGAGACAAGGCATTGCGAAGAAAATGGTATCGATGCTGATTGATGAAGCATGGAAACGCGGAGTTACGGAAATCAGTCTTGATGCGACTGAAGAAGGGCGTCCTTTGTATAAAAAGCTTGGATTTGTAGATACGACAGAAGGCATGGTCCTTACAAGAGGATGAAATTGAAACAAGAACCTCAGTGAAAATGCACTTGACATCGGATAGGTAATATGTTACACTATGCAAGAAAAGTAACATGTTACCTATTTCTGTTTGCTGAAACGGAGAGATGAAAATGAACTACGATAAAGAAATGAACATGAACAATGTGGAATTTGGCGATATGCCGCCACAGGCTTTTCTGCTGGGACTGCTCAGCGCCTTTGATAATAGGTATCAGGCAGCTGCGGATGCGTTCTTTAAGGAGATTACATGGAAACAGTTCTTTGCAATCATCTGCATAAACCTTTGTAAAGAGGCTCCGACTATAAACGAACTGTCGGATGTGATGGGGAGCTCGCATCAGAATGTGAAGCAGATACTGTTAAAGCTGGAAAAGAAGGGCTTTATCTCGATGTTGCCGGATGAGAAGGACAAAAGAAAGCAGCGAATCAAAGTAACTGATGCAGCAAGAGAGTTTCTGGAAGAGAATGATAACAACGGGCAGCAGAGTCAGTATATCATCGGACGGATCTTTGGCGGAATCGGAGAGAAGGAGCTTATGACGACGATACAGACTATCATGAAAATGGAAAGGAATCTGAGTGAATTATGAAAACGCTTATCATTTATACCTCACAAACAGGATTTACAAAGAGATATGCCGAGTGGATAGCGGAAAGGATGAGCGCAGATCTTCTTGATCTTAAGGAAGCGCGGAAGAAGAAAGACGAGTTCTTCGAACCGTATGATGCCATTGTTTACGGTGGCTGGGTCATGGCGGGAAATCCGGTCAAGTCAAAATGGTTTCTTGATAAGGCTTCCGCATGGAAGAATAAGCGTCTGGCGGTGTTCTGTGTCGGAGGAAGCCCTGATGACAATCCGGATGTCGAAGTTTTTCTTAGCAAGATGCTCACGGATGAGCAAAGGAAGTATATCAAAGCATTTTACTGCCAGGGAGGGTTTAATTACGAGAAGATGAATGGACCTTCAAGGCTGGCCATGAAGATGTTCGTTGGTTCGCTCAAGAAAAAGAAGGATGCGACCGAGGCCGAGAAGACGATGGCAGAGATGATCTCTTCATCGTATGATATTTCGGACATCAAGTACATAGAGCCTATTGTTGAATACCTTATATCAAGAAACCCCGAGAATTAAGCTCGGGGTTCTTGATGCGCAGGGGCACCGAGATGTAGATGTCAGCTAAAGCTGACCGGCACCGTTATGCCTTAACCTGTCCCTTGCGATAGCGTCCGAAGAAGATGCCGTCGTCAACATATTTGTCCGTTTCCGAAACCCACATTGGGAACTTTCCTGTAGCTACTGCGGTCTGGCCGTTCAGCATGCCGGTATGGAAGGACAGATGTCTGTACTGGCGAAGAACAAGCTCCATACGGGTATAGATGCATTTCTCGGGTTTTTCGTACAGCATGTCATCTGTAAGCGAATTCAGATAATCCATTGTCTTCTGCTCTATTCGGTCAAGGTAGGCCAGTAGCTCTTCGTCCGACAAAACGACGCTTGTGGGATTGTCGGGATTATCCATTCCGTCCTCATGGAATGATGGCTCTTCGTAAACAAACGGATTGATGAACCATTTGTCGGCCGAGTGGAGGGCGTGATACGCCCATCTCCAGCAGGGAGCTCCGCAACAGAGCGCATCCCTGTCATAGGTCTGGAGTGAAGTGCGGATGTTTAAGAAATTCGGTTTTACAGTGTCTTTAATTATCATACATAGTTCGTTCATGAGAAATCCTCCTTGTGTTTTTCTGATTATGGTTGTATAATAGCACTAAATTTAACATCAGTAAAATTGAAATAAATGAAACAATAGTTCAAAAAAATCGAACAGATAGAAAAGGGAAAGACTCTCTTGCACGGAGGTCCAATATGACAATTACACAGTTAGGTACATTTTTGAAAATCACGGAATTAAACAGTTTTTCTGCTGCGGCCAATAGCCTGGGGTATGCTCAGTCAACTGTCACAACGCAGATTAGGCAGCTGGAGGAGGAACTGGGCTGCGTGCTTTTTGAGCGCCTTGGGAAAACGATTTCGGTTACCTCGTCGGGAGAACGGCTGATAGAATACGCGGAGAAGATGCTTCAGATAGAGAGGGATATCCGACTTGAGGTGACGGATGAAGAGAACCCCGCGGGTGTTTTGAAGTTAGGGGTGTCGGAGTCGCTATGCATAAGCCGGTTTCCGCAGATTCTGATGGAGTATAACAAGAACTATCCGCGGACCGAAATCAGAATACAGTTTGTTACGCACGAAAGCATACCCGAGCTTTTACAAAAGGGAGAGCTTGACATGGTTTATACGTTAAACCCTCTTATTGAAGATGAGCGGGTTAAGCTTCTGCACAAGAAAAGAGAAAAGCTTGGATTCTATGCATCGCCCAATCATTCCATGGCGGGTAAAACCGTTCGGGAGGAGGACTTGAAAGATGTTCCACTTCTTCTGACGGGACACAACTGTAATTTCAGGCATATGCTGGTAGCCGATCTCGAGAAGCATGGAATCTCTCCGAATATAGTGCTGGAAACGAGCAGCAAAGAGGTATTGAAGCAATTTGCGGCGGGAGGTTTCGGTGTAGCGTTTATACCTGACATGACAACGGAAGCAGAAGTAAAGAACGGCAAACTGAAACGCCTTGCCTGGAAGGGCGCGGACTTTCCGGTTTATTCACAGGTACTTATTCATAAAGATAAACATCAGAACAAAGCAATCAACGGATTGGCTGATATGATTAAGGACTCATAAAAACGAATTATGAAAAAATTGTTACTATTCACAGCCGCGTAACCCACGACCCGTCCGCTGCGCGTCCGTCGCGGCTGCGCCGCTTATGGTCATGGGTATGCGCGGAGTTACTGCTTCGCAGTATTATCAAAAAGCAAGTGTTGGTTCTTATGTGCAAGCACAACGAACATACACTTGCTTTTTGATAACTGTGAATAGTAACAAAAAATTAAATTTAGGTATTGACAAATAAAAAATACAAGCGTATACTACGCGGGTGTAAAGGCAATGGCGTCTTAAAGAACAGTGGTTCTTTGAGGCGCCTTTTTTGTTTTTCTGAAGACAGCAACGGAGCTGTTCTGAATAATACCGAAACATTATATAATTAAGTAAAGGAGAATAAAGCTATGGAAAAGAAGAATGTACCTGAACTTTTTGGTTCTCTCGTATTCGATGACAGAGTTATGAGAGCGAGACTTTCGGACAAGATATACAGCTCGCTTAAGAAAACCATCGACGAGAATGTAGGGCTGGAGGATGAGGTTGCGGACGCAGTTGCAACCGAGATGAGAGACTGGGCTATAGAGCACGGAGCAACTCACTTCACGCATTGGTTCCAGCCACTTACGGGAGTTACCGCAGAAAAGCATGACAGCTTTATCGCTCCTTCACCGGACGGCGGAGTGATCATGGAGTTCTCGGGCAAGGAGCTCATCAAGGGTGAGCCGGATGCTTCATCCTTCCCTTCGGGAGGCTTGAGAGCAACCTTCGAGGCAAGAGGCTACACAGCCTGGGACCCGACCTCCTATGCATTTATCAAGGATCACACGCTGTGCATACCGACGGCATTCTGCTCCTACTCGGGAGAAGCGCTCGATAAAAAAACCCCGCTTCTTCGTTCAATGCAGGCGCTTAACCGCCAGGCAAAGAGGATCCTGAAACTGTTTGGAAATGATGATGTAAAGTATGTAAGAACCAGCGTCGGTCCCGAGCAGGAGTATTTCTTAGTAGACAAGAAGGTGTTCGATCAGCGTCCTGACCTGATTTACACCGGAAGGACACTTTTCGGAGCTATGCCTCCGAAGGGACAGGAGCTCGACGATCACTATTTCGGAGTTATCAAGCCGAGGGTATCCGCTTTCATGGAGGATTTGAACGACGAACTTTGGAAGCTCGGAATTCTTGCCAAGACCGAGCACAACGAGGTTGCTCCGGCACAGCATGAGTTAGCTCCGATTTTCTCCACCACCAACGTGGCAACGGATAACAACCAGCTGATGATGGAGATCATGCAGAAGGTTGCCAAGAAGCACGGCATGGTATGCCTGCTTCATGAGAAGCCTTTCGCAGGGGTAAATGGTTCGGGTAAGCACAACAACTGGTCCATGGCGACCAACACCGGCGCGAACCTTCTCTCCCCCGGAGATACACCTTACCAGAATGCACAGTTCTTACTGTTCTTATGTGCGGTAATCCAGGCAGTAGACGATTATCAGGATCTGCTTCGTCTCTCGGTTGCAACAGCCGGGAACGATCACAGATTAGGCGCAAATGAGGCGCCGCCGGCAATCATCTCCGTATTCCTCGGAGACGAGCTGACAGCAATCTTAAATGCGATAAAGACCGATACTCCTTATGAGGGTACCGAGAAGGTGGTTATGAAGCTCGGCGTTCATGCAATACCGAGGTTCTCAAGGGATACCACAGACAGAAACAGAACGTCACCCTTCGCATTTACAGGTAATAAGTTCGAGTTCAGATCACTCGGTTCTTCGAACAGCATAGCATGCTGCAACATCATGCTGAATGCAGCGGTTGCCGAGAGCTTAAAGCAGTATGCGGATGAGCTTGAGCAGTCAGATGATTTCGAAACCGCGCTTCATGACCTGATTAAGAGGGTTATAAAGGAACATGAGAGAATTCTCTTCAACGGCAACGGCTACGGTGAGGATTGGGTTAAGGAGGCAACCGAGGTCAGAGGACTTCTTAACTTAAAGACCACAGCGGATGCAATGCCTAAGCTGTTAGACAAGAAGAATGTCGACATGCTTACCGCTCATAAGGTATTTACCGAGACAGAGCTCAAGTCAAGATGTGACATCATGCTTGAGAATTACTGCAAGACGGTTAACATAGAAGGACTTACCATGGTAGATATGGTCAGGAAGAATTACCTTCCGGCCATGGAAGGTTACCTTTACAGCTTAGCTAAGACCACATCACTTATGAAGTCGGTCAGCAACAATGTAAAGTGCAACTACGAGGTCAGCACCATGGAGAGATTGTCAGAGCTTACCGATTATATACTCGAGGCTGTTGAGAAGCTTGAGACAGCGCTTGAGGATCTTAAGAAGTATGACGACGTGATCAAGACTTCAGAGGCGATAAGGGATGATGTGCTTCCGAAGATGGATGTACTCAGAGGCTATGTGGATGAAGCAGAGATGCTTACCTCCGAGCGTTACTGGCCGTTCCCGAGCTACGGCAAGATACTTTTCTCGGTTCAGTAACCCACTCGGTCGTCACCGGGGACGGGGGTTGATGACGAGAGACAAAAGATGTAAATGAATTTCAAAAGGAGCTTTTCCCACAATGGCGTGGACCTGACAGTGTTCTGTATGTGGGAGAAGCTCCTTTTCTGATTAAAATAACTACAAAGGAGAGATCATTATGGATGAAATTATGAATGCTATGAACGGACAACTTTTTGCGGTATGGTTCCTTATCGGAGCTGCCCTGGTGTTCTGGATGCAGGCAGGATTTGCAATGGTCGAGTCAGGCTTTGCAAGAGCTAAGAACGCCGGAAATATACTTATGAAGAACCTTATGGACTTTTGTATAGGATGTTGTGTATTCATCCTGATAGGATTTTCTTTTCTCCTCGGAGAAGATATGATCGGTCTTATCGGTAAGCCGGGCTTTGATATATTCACGGCCTATGAGAGCTTCGACTGGTCGAACTTTATATTCAACCTTGTGTTCTGTGCCACAACGGCAACCATAGTATCGGGTGCCATGGCAGAGAGAACCAAATTCTTAAGCTACTGCGTATACTCAGGTATTATCTCAGCACTCATCTACCCGATCGAGGCACACTGGATCTGGGGCGGCGGCTGGCTTGCAGAGATGGGCTTCCACGATTTCGCGGGTTCATGTGCGATCCACATGGTAGGCGGTATCTCAGCTCTTATCGGCGCGAAGATGGTTGGTCCGCGTATCGGTAAATTCGAAAAAGACGAGAACGGCAAGGTGGTCAAGGTCAATGCCTTCCCCGGCCACAACATAGTAATCGGCGCCTTAGGTGTATTCATCCTCTGGCTCGGCTGGTACGGTTTCAACGGCGCAGCTTGTACCTCAGTTGATCAGCTTGCATCGGTATTCGTTACAACAACAATAGCTCCTTCAATCGCAACTGTAGTATGTATGATATTCACTTGGATCCGTTACGGCAAGCCTGATGTATCCATGTGTCTCAATGCTTCACTCGCAGGTCTTGTAGCAATCACAGCTCCTTGTGATGTTACGGACGCATTTGGTTCAATCATTATCGGCGCTGTAGCCGGTCTCCTCGTAGTATTCGGTGTATGGCTTCTTGATTACAAGCTTCATATAGATGATCCCGTCGGTGCGGTAGCAGTTCACTGTCTCAACGGTATCTGGGGAACAATAGCAACAGGACTTTTCGCAACAACTTCAGCTCCGGGCAACGACAGTGTAGTAGGTCTCTTCTACGGCGGCGGATTTGATCAGCTTGGAAAGCAGCTCATCGGTTTTGCAGCAGTTGCAGGCTGGACAACAGTTACTATGATCATCGTATTCTTAGTTATTAAAGCAATCTTCGGACTTCGTGTAAGCGAGGAGGAAGAGCTTGAAGGACTTGATCCTACAGAGCATGGTCTTGCATCGGCTTATTCAGGATTTGCTATCATGGATATGTCAAATGCAGCAATGGTTGCAAATGAGAACACCAACCTCGGCGTAAGCGATTACGACAAGGCAAGCGAAGCTCAGAAGAATGCTTCGGTACCTGTAGTAAATGCATCGGAGGCCATGGCGGGAACCATACCCGACACGGGAATCCACAAGGTTGTCATCATTACAAAGCTTTCACGTTACGACAAGATAAAGAGAGCCTTAAACAACCTCGGTGTTACAGGTATTACCGTTACCCA
This sequence comes from Lachnospiraceae bacterium, assembly GCA_017525525.1. Classification (GTDB taxonomy): domain Bacteria; phylum Bacillota; class Clostridia; order Lachnospirales; family Lachnospiraceae; genus Coprococcus_C. Next base: position 17,228 of record JAFXSQ010000022.1, read on the forward strand.
GGTAAGCGGCTGCGGTATCGAGAAGGGTGCCGGTGAGATGTACCGTGGAGTTGAGATGGATATGACACTCCTTCCGAAGATTAAGCTTGAGGTAGTCGTAAGCGGCATACCTGTTGACAGTGTAATCGAGGCTGCAAAGAAGACACTGTACACCGGTAAAATCGGAGATGGTAAGATATTTGTCTATCCGGTTAGTCGGGTTGTCAAGATAAGAACAGGTGAAGAGAACTACGCGGCTCTTCAGGATGTAGAGTAATATACAATTACATGACGCATAATACGCTGTCATATATCATGAGGTGAAGACTACCTCGACAAGAGTTTCTAAGTCTCGTCCGTAGTCACCATCATGATATATGCAGCGTTTTGTGCGTTTGCAAAAAGACTACTAAACGATAGGAGAAACATTATGGTAGATTGTGATAAGCTCCATGAAGAGTGCGGTGTGTTCGGGATATACTCGCCATCGGGGGCGCAGGTTGCGAAGGATATATATTACGGGTTGACGGCGTTGCAGCACCGTGGGCAGGAGTCTGCGGGCATGGCGGTGTCGGATACCCGGGGCGAGATGGGGAACATCTCCATGAAGAAGGAGATGGGACTTGTGAGTGAGGTATTCTCGAATGAGGATATCGAGAGACTGAAAGGCAATATCGGCGTCGGTCATGTGCGTTATTCCACGACCGGCGGAAGCAATGTAAGCAACGCCCAGCCCATAGCCATGAATTACATCAAGGGAAGCCTGGCGGTGGTCCATAACGGGAATATCGTGAATGCCGAGGAAATAAAGCGTGAACAGCTATACCGCGGGCAGGCGCATTACACGACCTCGGACTCGGAGGTTTTGGCTTACGAGATAATCAGCGCCAGGGTGAACTCGGCTTCTATCGAGGAGGCTTGCATGCGCGCCTCCGCCAGGCTTAGGGGCGGCTTTGCAGTGATAGTCATGAGCCCGAGGAAGCTGGTAGCCATAAGGGATCCGTACGGGATAAAGCCACTCATACTCGGGAAGAGGGATGACACTTATATCATCGCGTCGGAGAGCGCAGCCATCAGCTCCGTGGGCGGTGAGGTGATAAGGGACATAGAGCCCGGTGAGCTTGTGTCGGTGACAAGCGAAGGCGTTAATTCAGACAAGAGCCTGTGTACCGGTAAGCGCGCGCACTGCATATTCGAGTACATTTACTTCGCAAGAAATGATTCGGTCATAGACGGCGTGGAGGTTCACGCCTCAAGGATAAATGCGGGTCGCGCCTTAGCGCAGAGGGACAAGGTGGATGCGGATATTGTTGCGGGAGTTCCGGACTCCGGGCTTGCGGCGGCCGAGGGATATGCGGTAGAGTCGGGCATCCCATTCAGGCTTATCTTTCACAAGAACAGCTATGTCGGACGAAGCTTTATCAAGCCCACGGACGAGGAGCGAAGAGCTGCGGTGGATATGAAGCTTGCGGTGATCAAGGAGACGGTAAAGGACAAGAGGATAGTCCTGATCGACGATTCCATAGTGCGAGGGACCACCATGCGCAGGCTGATAGGCATGCTCAAGGGCGCCGGCGCAAAGGAGGTTCATGTGCGCATAAGCTCGCCGCCGTTCTTATATCCCTGTTACTACGGTACGGATGTTCACACGGCAAAGCAGCTTATCGCCTCGGAGCACTCCTATGAGGACATACGGCAGAGCATAGGGGCGGATTCATTAAGCTATCTTAGGATAGAAGACTTTAAAACCATGGTCGGAGACCTGCCGCTCTGCACGGCGTGCTTCGACAACAATTATCCGGTGTAGGGATAACAGGAGGGGTTAACAGTCCCGCCGCAAAGCAGAGTTTTACTTAAAACCCTGTCTTGTGATGGGACTTTTTGTATGGTATTATCTTGTGTAGAACAGGAGATGAAAAGATTCTTCGGGCTTTATTAAGCCCTCAGAATGACACATGTCACTCTGAGCAACAGGAAGAGTTTTACTAAGGAGGGGGTAGCCTATGAAAACAACCATGAATGACGGAAAGCTTGTAATTGCGCTTTCGGGAAGGCTTGACGCAAGCAATGCGAATGATATCGAAGCGGAAATAATGGCAGCTGTAGCCGGGCATGAAAGCGATAAGATTTGTTTTGATTTTGAAGAGCTCGAATACATTTCCAGCGCCGGGCTTCGCGTGCTTATGAAGCTGCAGAAAAAATCGGCGCAGCGGATTGATATAATCAATGTTTCTAGAGATGTATATGAGATATTCGATACCACGGGCTTTACGGATATGTTCAATGTTAAGAAAGCCTATCGCAAAATAAGCGTGGACGGACTCGAGATAATCGGTACGGGCTTTTTCGGAACGGTGTACAGGCTTGACCGAGAAACTATTGTCAAGGTTTACAAGGGGCAGGACAGTATCCCGATGATTGAGAACGAAAAGAAGATGGCGCAAAAGGCGTTCCTTGCGGGAATACCGACTGCGATATCCTACGACATAGTAAAGGTCGGAGAGGATTATGGCTCGGTTTTTGAGCTTATCGACTCCCAGACCTTTAACGAGATGGCCAAAAATGAAGAGGAGCCTTTAGAGGATGTAATGCGCAGGTATACCGACCTTTTGAAGAAGGTTCATCAAACTGTGATGGAGCCGGGGGAGCTGCCCTCGTTCAAGGAGAGATTTCTGGATTATCTCGAGGTTATAAAGAAGCACCTGAAGGATGAACACTACGAAGGGCTAAAAAAGCTTCTTTCAGCCATGCCGGATGAGAACACTGTAGTTCACGGCGATATGCAGATGAAAAACGTCATGAGCTCCGCAGACGAAGCTATGCTGATTGATATGGATACCATAGGGCTCGGCAATCCGGTCTTCGACCTTGCAGCTCTTTTTGTCACATATCAGGAATTCAGCGAGGACGATCCTGACAACCCCATGTATTTCCTGCAGATGCCGAACGAAAAGGTGGACCGGATATGGGAGCTGATCATACAATACTACTTCGACTTCAAGGATGATAAGGAAAGATGCGACACAATGACAAAGATCAGACTTGTGGCAGGGATACGCTTCCTGTTCATTTTAGAGACCACAGATCTTAAAAACAGCGATCTCGGCAGAAGAAGGATAGAGCACACGATAGAGCATTTCGATGAACTGCTGGGGACAGTGGATAGTTTGGAGATATAAAACGAGAGGCCTATGTTACTCGGTGAAATGCCGCTCAAGAAACTATCCAAGGAGGAAAAGATCATTCCTGCTGAGGAGAAGGTTGAGTATGAAGCTGAGGCTGTAAAAGAAAAGAAAAAGAAGTAAAAATCAGCTTGACATTTCGATTAAAAGGCGTATACTTGTCTTGATGTGCAAAGAGGCACGTATGTTTTTATATTGAATTTGAGGCAATGGCGCTTCAGGCTTTAAAAGCTTGAAGTGCCTTTTTTTATGCGCAGGGGCACCGAGATGTAGATGTCAGCTAAAGCTGACCGGTGCCCCGCGCGCGAACAGGTTTCGACTTCGTCGACCTGTTCGAAAGAAGTTTTGAAGGAGGAACATGAGATGAAACTTGAAGAGGTTCAGCAGCGTGGCCTTTATAATCCGCAGTTTGAGCATGATAACTGTGGTATAGGCGCGATAATCAGAGTGGACGGAAGGGCTGACCACGGAATAGTGGCAGATGCTCTTTCAATAGTCGAGAACTTAGAGCACAGAGCAGGTAAGGATGCGGAAGGAAAGACCGGTGACGGTGTAGGTATACTTACGCAGATCCCGCACAAGTTCTTAAAGAAGAAGCTTAAGTCCGAAGGCGTGACACTTCCCGAGAAGAGGGGCTACGGCGTAGGCGTGTTCTTCTTCCCTGCAGACGAATTAAAGCTCAGACAGGCTATGTCCATGTTCGAGATCATCGTGAGAAAGGCCGGCCTTTCGATCATTTGCTGGAGAAAGGTGGACATCGCTCCTGAGGTTTTAGGCAGCAAGGCAAGAGAGTGCATGCCGGATATCAGACAGGTATTCATCGAGCGTCCTTCGGGCTGCGAAACCGACCTCGACTTTGACAGAAAGCTTTATCTTATAAGAAGAGAGTTTGAGCTCTCAAATGTGGACACCTACGTTCCTTCTCTTTCCTGCAGGACCATAGTTTATAAAGGCATGTTCCTTGTGGGACAGCTTCGTACCTTCTTTACCGACTTAAACGACAAGGATTATGAGTCTGCCATAGCCATGGTACACTCGAGATTTTCAACAAATACAAACCCGAGCTGGAACCGCGCTCACCCGAACCGTCTTATGGTTCACAACGGCGAGATTAATACCATAAAGGGAAATGCGGACAAGATGCTTGCCCGTGAGGAGACCATGCATACCAATGCGTTCTCCGAGGAGGACATGACCAAGGTGCTTCCGGTTATCTTAAGCAGCGGTTCGGACTCGGCTATGCTGGATAACACCCTTGAGTTTTTATACATGAGCGGCATGGAGCTTCCGCTTGCGGCCATGATCGCAATCCCCGAGCCCTGGGCTCACAACGAGACCTTGTCCCGTGAGGAGAGGGACTTCTACCAGTACTACGCAACCATGATGGAGCCCTGGGACGGCCCTGCTTCCATCCTTTTCTCCGACGGAGATGTGATGGGCGCAATCCTTGACAGGAACGGCCTGAGGCCTTCGAGATACTATGTGACCGACGACGGAAGGCTTATCCTTTCATCGGAGGTTGGAGTGCTCGAGATAGACGAGAGCCACATTTTGAAGAAGGAGAGGTTGCACCCCGGCAAGATGCTTCTTGTGGATACGATCAACAAGAAGATTATGTATGATGAGGAAATAAAAGAAAAATATGCCAAGAAGGAGCCGTACGGTGAGTGGCTTGACAGCAACCTGCTTGAGCTTCGCGATATCAAGATTCCGAACATCAAGGTTCCTTCATATAATGATGAGCAGAGAAAGAGACTCTTAAAGGCCTTCGGCTACAGTTACGAGAATTACTACAATGGCATAAGAAATATGGCATTGAACGGTATAGAGCCGATAGGCGCGATGGGCGTGGATATCCCGCTTGCCGTTCTTTCGGACAAGTACCAGCCGTTGTTCTACTACTTTAAGCAGCTCTTCGCGCAGGTTACAAACCCGCCGATTGATGCCGAGAGAGAGAAGATTGTTACATCGAGATCTGTCTATGTGGGCAAGCACGGCAACCTCTTAGAGGAAAAGCCGGAGAACTGCCACGTATTAAAGATACACAATCCGATACTTACTGACCTTGACCTCCTTAAGATCGCGAACATGAAGAAGGACGGCTTCAAGGTAGCCAAGGTTTCAACCCTTTACTACAAGGGCACTCCGATGAAGAGAGTTATAGATCATCTTTTTGTAGAGGTTGACAGGGCCTACAAGGAGGGCGCAAGCATACTGATCCTTTCCGACAGAGGCGTGGACGAAAACCATGTTGCCATTCCCTCACTGCTTGCAACCGCAGCGGTTCACAAGCATCTTGTAGACACAAGAAAATGTACCGCCATGTCACTCATTTTAGAGACAGGCGAGCCCAGAGAGGTGCACCATTTTGCGACGCTTCTCGGTTTTGGAGCTTCGGCAGTCAATCCGTATCTTGCACATTCTGCAATCGGCAAGCTTGTGGATGAAGGATTGCTTGAGAAGGATTATTATGCAGCTGTTGAAGATTATGACTATGCCATTTTAAACGGCATAGTCAAGATTGCTTCGAAGATGGGAATCTCGACCATACAGTCATATCAGGGCTCGAAGATATTTGAGGCCATAGGTATAGCCGAGGATGTGATAAATGAATACTTTACGGGCACGGTAAGCCGCGTGGGCGGTATCGGCCTCGATGATATAGGACGTGCTACGGATGAGCAGCACAGCAGAGCGTTTGATCCCCTCGGACAGAATACCGACCTTGAGCTTACGGCTGTCGGAAGACACAAGGCAAGAAGCCAGGGCGAGAACCACCGTTACAATCCGAAGACTATACACATGCTTCAGCTTGCAACAAGGATAGGCAGCTATGAGAGGTTCAAGGATTACACCGCCATGGTCGATGCAGAGGAGACCGGCTACTTGAGAAGCCTTATGGATTTCAATTATCCGGAGGCCGGAATACCGATAGATGAGGTTGAGAGTGCGGCAGAGATAGTTAAGAGATTTAAGACCGGCGCCATGTCCTACGGCTCAATATCCGAGGAGGCTCACCAGACCTTAGCCATAGCCATGAATCATCTTCACGGTAAGTCAAACAGCGGTGAGGGCGGTGAAAGCGATGAGAGAATTGCTTCGGCCGGTACGGACCACGACAGAAGCTCAGCTATAAAGCAGGTGGCGAGCGGACGCTTCGGCGTAACAAGCAGATACTTAGTAAGCGCAAAGGAAATCCAGATAAAGATGGCCCAGGGCGCAAAGCCCGGTGAGGGCGGACATCTTCCGGGCAGGAAGGTGTATCCGTGGATAGCGAAGACAAGACACTCAACTCCGGGCGTGAGCTTAATCTCTCCGCCGCCGCACCATGACATCTATTCTATAGAGGATTTGGCGCAGCTTATCTACGACCTTAAGAATGCGAACAAGAATGCAAGAATATCCGTAAAGCTTGTGTCGGAGGCGGGAGTGGGAACCGTTGCGGCAGGTGTTGCAAAGGCCGGAGCGCAGGTAATACTTGTGTCGGGCTACGACGGAGGAACCGGCGCGGCGCCGCTTTCATCGATACACAATGCGGGACTTCCCTGGGAGCTCGGACTTGCGGAGACACACCAGACACTCCTTGCCAACGGCCTCAGAAATCAGGTTGTTATAGAGACGGACGGAAAGCTTATGAGCGGACGTGACGTGGCTATAGCTGCAATCCTCGGCGCGGAGGAGTTCGGCTTTGCAACAGCTCCCCTTGTAACTATGGGATGTGTGATGATGAGGGTATGCCACCAGGATACCTGCCCGATGGGCGTTGCCACACAGAACCCTGAGCTTAGAAAACGTTTTATCGGAAAGCCTGAGTATGTGGAGAACTTCATGCTTTTTGTAGCAGAGGAGTTGAGGGAGTACATGGCTAAGCTCGGCGTGAGAAGCATAGACGAGCTTGTGGGAAGAACAGACCTGATTAAGGTTAAGGACGAATTAAATGATAACGAGGAGAGGCTTGACTTAAAGCGCATCCTTATGGATGTATCAAAGATAGACCGCGAGCAGCAGACCTTCCATCCGGAGCTTGCCTATGACTTTAAGCTTGAGACCACGAAGGACGAGAGCGTGCTGTTAAAGTCGAAGGAGATAAAGCAGGCTATAGAGAAGGGCACGAACGCAACGGTTGATATCAGGCTTTCAAATACAGACAGAACCTTCGGAACCCTGCTCGGCGCACAGATTACCAGAAAGCATCCAGAGGGCATGAGTGAGGACGCCATCACCGTGAACTGCACGGGAGCCGGCGGACAGAGCTTCGGCGCATTTATCCCCAAGGGACTTACGCTTGATTTGACCGGTGACAGCAACGACTACTTCGGTAAGGGACTTTCGGGCGGAAAGCTTATAGTCAAGGCTCCGGCTAACGCAGCCTACGATCCCGAGGAGAATATCATAATCGGAAATGTAGCGCTCTACGGCGCAACCTCCGGTGAGGCCTTCATAGCAGGTATGGCAGGCGAGCGTTTCTGCATAAGGAACTCCGGCGCAACGGCAGTTGTCGAGGGTGTCGGAGAACACGGATGCGAGTACATGACCGGCGGTATAGCGGTTATCTTAGGACCGACGGGCAAGAACTTTGCGGCGGGTATGAGCGGCGGAGTTGCTTACGTGCTCGACGATGAGAACAAGCTCTACAGGAACCTGAACAAGCAGCTTGTGGACATGGAGAGCGTGGAGCTTAAGAAAGATAAAGAGGACTTAAAGACTATCATAGAAAAGCATGTGGCTGCGACAGGCTCAGCAAAGGGAAAGAAGATACTTGAGAATTTTGACGAATACGTTAGACACTTCAAGAAGATCATCCCTGCGGATTACAAGGAGATGATGAAGCTCATCGCCAAGAACGAAGAGCAGGGTATGAGCCGCGAGCAGGCACAGATAGAAGCGTTTACTGAGTTAGTGGGTTAGCAAAAAAGAAAGATCCTTCGCTTCGCTCAGGATGACATCGTGTCATTCTGAGGGCGTTAGCCCGAAGAATCTTAAATTGGAGGAATACTATAATGGGAAAACCGACAGGCTTTTTGGAATATGAGAGAATGGACGGCCCGGTTGTTAAAGAGGCCGACAGAGTAAAGAACTTTAACGAATTCCACGGGCTCCTTCCTAAGGAGAAGCAGTGCGAGCAGGCGGGAAGATGCATGGATTGCGGTGTGCCCTTCTGCCAGGCGGGACTTATGATAGCAGGCATGGCTTCGGGCTGCCCGCTTCACAATCTGGTTCCCGAGGTCAACGACCTTGTCTACAGAGGCAATCTTGAGCAGGCCTATACAAGACTTGCCATCACACACAGCTTCCCGGAGTTTACTTCGAGAGTATGTCCGGCGCTTTGCGAGGCGGCCTGCACCTGCGGGCTTCATGCTGCGCCGGTTGCAACAAAAGAAAATGAGAAGACGGTAATAGAGTATGCATATGAGAACGGACTTGTAACTGAGCCGGTGCCGGCATCCAGAACAGGCAAGAGGGTAGCGGTTGTGGGAAGCGGACCTTCGGGACTTGCGGCTGCCCAGCTTCTTAACAGAAGAGGCCATGACGTGACCGTGTTCGAGAGAAATGACAGGGTAGGCGGACTGCTTAGATACGGTATCCCTAACATGAAGCTTGACAAGAGCGTGATAGACAGGCGCGTGAAGCTCATGGAGGAAGCGGGAGTAAAGTTTGAAGTCAATGCGGATGTGGGCAATACTATCAGCGCAGACAAATTGTCTAACGAGTTCGACGCTGTGATACTTTGCTGTGGCGCATCTAACCCGAGAGATATTAAGGCCCCCGGAAGGGACGCGTCCGGCATATACTTTGCGGTTGATTTCTTAGGACAGGTTACGAAGAAGCTGCTTGACAGTGAGTTTAAGAGCTTCCCTTACGAGATGGCCAAGAATAAGGATGTTGTGGTTATCGGTGGCGGTGACACGGGTAATGACTGTGTCGGTACCTGCATAAGGCTCGGCGCAAAGAGCGTAACACAGCTCGAGATGATGCCTAAGCCGCCCGAAGCAAGAATGGATTCAAATCCATGGCCCGAATGGCCGAAGGTCTTAAAGACCGATTATGGCCAGGAAGAGGCTATATGGAAGTTCGGCGAGGATCCGAGAGTATATCAGACAACGGTCAAGGAATTCATAAAGGATGAGAACGGAGCATTGAAGGAGCTTGTGCTTGTGTCCCTCGAGCCGAAGAAGGATGAGAAGACAGGCAGGATGAACATGGTACCGGTTGAGGGTTCGGAGAGAACAATCCCGGCTCAGCTAGTTCTTATAGCGGCAGGCTTCCTCGGAAGCGAAAGCTATGTCACCGAGGCCTTCAAGGTTGAGGTGGACGGAAGAACTAACGTGAAGACCGCTCCCGGAGCGCACGCTTCATCGAAGGAAAAGATCTACACCGCTGGCGACATGCACAGAGGACAGTCCTTAGTTGTATGGGCTATAGCCGAGGGCCGTGAAGCGGCAAAAGAGGTTGACAGGGATCTGATGGGCTACACCAATCTATAGTGCACCAGGGTTATAAATAATCGGAGGATACTATGACTAAGTACATTTTCGTAACCGGAGGAGTTGTATCCGGACTGGGAAAGGGAATAACGGCGGCTTCGCTCGGAAGACTGCTCAAGGCCAGAGGCTTGAAGGTGGCAGCGCAGAAGCTCGATCCTTACATTAATGTGGATCCGGGTACCATGAGCCCCTACCAGCACGGTGAGGTGTACGTGACCGAGGATGGCGCGGAGACCGATCTTGACCTGGGGCATTATGAGCGTTTTATAGATGAGGATTTGAATAAATATTCCAATCTTACCTCGGGTAAGGTGTACTGGAATGTGTTGAATAAAGAGAGAAGAGGCGAGTATCTCGGTTCGACGGTTCAGGTGATACCGCATATTACAAATGAGATAAAGGATTTTGTCTACAGAGTCGGAAATGAGACAGATGCTGATATAGTTATCACGGAGATAGGAGGAACCATAGGCGATATCGAGTCCCAGCCCTTCTTGGAGGCTGTAAGACAGATATCTTTAGAGGTTGGAAGGGAGAACAGCCTCTTTATACATGTAACCTTAGTACCCTATCTCCACGGCTCGGACGAGCACAAGTCAAAGCCGACGCAGCATAGCGTTAAGGAGCTTCAGGGAATGGGTATAAACCCGAACATCATAGTTCTTAGATGTGACGAACCTCTTGAGGATTCCATTTTCAAGAAGATTTCCATGTTCTGTAATGTAAAGGAGGACTGCGTCATAGAGAACCGCACGCTTCCGAATCTGTACGAGGCGCCCCTCATGCTTGAGGAGTCCGGCTTCTCGAAGGTGGTGTGCAGAGAGCTTAAGATAGAGGCTCCGGAGCCGGATCTTACCGAGTGGAAGAACCTTGTGTGCGACATAGCAAGTTGCCGGCACGAGGTGACTATAGGATTAGTTGGGAAATATGTACAGCTTCACGACGCGTATCTTTCAATAGCCGAGGCGCTGAATCATGCGGGTTTTGCGTTAAAGGCGCATGTGAATATCGAATGGATAGATTCGGAAGAATTAAATAAAGAGAATTGTGAGTTGCGCTTGAAGGGTCTTAGTGGCATAATAGTTCCCGGCGGATTCGGAGACAGAGGAGTGGATGGCATGATCTACGCGGCAGAGTACGCAAGGACACACGGCATTCCTTACTTCGGCATCTGTCTAGGAATGCAGATAGCGGTTATAGAATATGCGAGAAATGTTGCGGGCATCGCGGATGCATGCTCCGGAGAATTCCATGATGCGGGTGAGCATAAGGTAATAGATTTCATGCCCGGCCAGTCTGATGAAGTAGACAAGGGCGGCACCTTAAGACTCGGCAGTTATCCCTGTGTAATCAAAGAGGGAACTCTTATGGAGAAGTGCTACGGAGCTAAGGAGATAAAGGAACGTCACAGACACAGATACGAGTTTAACAACGAGTATCGAGATGCGCTTGTTCAAAATGGGCTAATCATCTCCGGACTTTCACCGGATGAGAGACTTGTGGAGACAGTTGAAGTTTCGGGACATCCCTTCTATCTCGGCGTTCAGTTCCATCCAGAGTTTAAATCGAGGCCGAACAGACCGCATCCCATATTCAGGAAGTTTACCGCGGCAGCGCTTGAATGCAGTGAAAAGGAATGATCTTAGTACTCGGAGGAACACACAATGGAGGTTTTTAAGAAAAAACTGATCTTAGAGGACGGAAGCGAATATATCGGATACGGCTTCGGCGCTGAAACCGATGCCGTATGCGAGATAGTTTTCAATACATCAATGGTCGGATACCAGGAGATAGTATCCGATCCTTCATACACATATCAGGCAGTTGTGATGTCCTATCCCCTTATCGGTAACTACGGTATCACGGATGAGGATTTCGAGAGCAGGAGTGTTGCGATTGGAGGGCTTATCGTGCGCGATTTGAACGATGATCCCTCTAATTTCAGGTTTACGAGAACCTTAAATGAACTCCTGACCGACTACGGCGTGCCGGGTGTGTACGGGATAGATACAAGAAAGCTTGTGAGAAGCATAAGGGATATAGGTTCAAGAAGAGTACTGATTACCGGCGAGGACACAAGCGTCGAAGAAGGCTTGAAGATAATAGCCGATACCCCCATAAAGCATGATGCGGTATCACAGGTAAGCTCAAAAAAGAAATGGTACGCCCGCACCGCAAACCACCGTTTCAATGTGGTTGCGATAGATTGCGGCATGAAGACGAACATAGTCAGGATGCTCAATAAGCACGGCTGCAATGTAACGGTTGTGCCTTATGATACGAGCTGCGAGGACATACTTGCCATGAAGCCCGACGGAGTATTTATCTCCAACGGTCCGGGCGATCCCGAGGATGTTCCCTGCGTGATTGAAGCCCTGAAGGGGTTGAGAGGAAAGCTGCCGTTGTTCGGAATCTGTCTCGGACATCAGCTTATAGCTCTTGCCTGCGGCGCCAAGACCTACAAGCTTAAGTTCGGACACAGAGGCGGAAATCATCCGGTAAAGGATGTGAGAACCGGCAAGATAGAGATTACCAGCCAAAACCACAGCTATGCGGTAGACGATAAGTCGGTTGAGGGCACGGGACTCAAGGTATCGCACATCAATCTGCTTGACGACACGGTAGAGGGACTTTATTCCGACGAGGAGCTCATATTCTCGGTGCAGTACCATCCGGAGAGCGCTCCCGGTCCGCAGGACAGTGAATACTTATTCGATACATTTACAGGCAACATGATTAAAGCAGCTGCAGGGAAAGTGAGGTGAGTCCGGATGCCGAAGAGAACTGACTTAAAGAAGATACTGGTTATAGGCTCGGGCCCCATCGTTATAGGCCAGGCCGCAGAGTTTGACTACGCGGGAACACAGGCTTGCCTTGCCTTGAAGGAGGAGGGCTACGAGGTGCTCCTCGCCAACTCCAACCCGGCGACGATCATGACCGACAACTCCATAGCCGACAAGGTCTACATGGAGCCCCTTACATTAAAATATCTTGCAAGGATAATCAGATACGAGAGACCGGATGCGATAGTTCCGGGAATAGGCGGACAGACGGGCCTCAACCTGGCCATGCAGCTCTATGATAAAGGAGTGCTTGCGGAGTGCGAGACCGAGCTTCTCGGAACGGACGCTGAGAGTATAAGGGCTGCCGAGGACAGAGAGGGCTTCAAGGAGCTCTGCGAAAGCATAGGCGAGCCGGTGGTTCCCTCGGAGATAACATACTCCGTTGAGGAGGGACTTACGGCAGCAGAAAAGATTGGCTATCCGGTCATCCTTCGCCCTGCTTACACCTTGGGCGGTACCGGCGGCGGCTTTGCTTACAACGAGGAAGAGATGCGCGACATGATGAAGAACGCCCTCTCCCTTTCGCCGGTTCATCAGGTACTGGTAGAGAAGAGTATAAAGGGATATAAGGAGATAGAGTACGAGGTAATCCGTGACGCCAACGATACGGCTATCGCGGTCTGCAACATGGAGAACCTTGATCCGGTCGGCATACACACCGGCGACTCGATAGTCGTTGCGCCGAGCCAGACGCTTACCAACAGGGAGTACCACATGTTGAGAGACAGTGCTTTGAGGATAATCAGGGCGCTTAAGGTAAAGGGTGGCTGCAACGTGCAGTTTGCGCTCGACCCCGAGTCATTCTCCTACTATGTGATAGAGGTTAACCCCAGAGTTTCAAGGTCTTCGGCCCTTGCTTCAAAGGCAACAGGCTACCCCATCGCAAGGGTATCCGCGAAGATCGCTGTAGGCATGAACTTAGACGAGATTATGCTTGCAAATACTCCGGCCTGCTTCGAACCCTCGCTCGACTATGTGGTTACGAAGATGCCGAGATTCCCCTTCGACAAGTTCACCCTCGCTTCCAACACACTTTCAACACAGATGAAGGCCACAGGTGAGGTTATGAGCGTCGGAAGGACATTTGAGGAAAGCTTGCTTAAGGCAATCAGTTCACTAGAGGACGGAAAAAACCATATCCACCTTGAAAAGTTCGATGTGAAAAGCTTATCGGACAAGCCCGAGCCCGAGTGCAGGCAGGAGGCAATTGATAAGCTGCTCAAATATATCGAGGAAGGAACGGACGACAGGATCTACGCAATCTCTCAGCTTATGTGGCTCGGCGTGGATCACCAGACTATCTGCGACAGAACAAAGATAGATATGTTCTTCCTCGACAAGATAAAGAAGATAGTTGATTTCGAGAGAGTAATAGAGGAGAAGAAGGGTGCCAAGCTTGATAAAGAAACCCTTTACGAGGCAAAGCGCATGGGCTTCTCCGATTCCTACATAGCCGAGCTGCTTGAAAGGGATGAGGAGGAGATAAGGCTTCTTCGCGCCGAGTACGGTATCCGTCCGGTATTCAAGATGATTGACACCTGCGCGAGCGAATTTGAGAGCTACGTTCCTTACTTCTATTCAACCTATGAGGATGAAAACGAGTCCATAGTATCGGACAAGAAGAAGATCATAGTCTTAGGCTCCGGCCCGATAAGGATAGGCCAGGGTGTTGAGTTCGATTATTCGACCGTACACGCGGTTAGGACCATAAGAGAGAGCGGATATGAGGCGATAGTCATAAACAACAACCCTGAGACCGTTTCCACTGATTACACGACGGCAGATAAGCTCTACTTCGAGCCGCTTACGGTCGAGAGGATCATGGACATAATCGATTACGAGAAGCCTGAAGGAGTGATAGTTACACTCGGAGGCCAGACTGCGGTCAACCTTGCCGAGCCCCTTGCAAAGCGAGGCGTGAAGATAGTCGGAACCGGTGTCGAGGCTATAGACAAGGCTGAGGACAGAGACCTCTTCGAGGGTGTGATAAGAGAACTCGGCGTTCCGCACCCGGCAGGCGAGGCCGTGACCGATATAGAGAGCGGTGTCCGCGTTGCAGAAAAGATTGGCTATCCCGTACTGGTTCGCCCGAGCTTCGTCTTAGGCGGAAGGGCCATGGAGATAGTCGCAAATGAGACGATGCTCAGGCATTACCTTAAGACCGCCGTTGAGGTGGATACGGACAAGCCTGTTTTGGTAGATAAATACGTAGTCGGAAAAGAGGTCGAGGTCGATGCGGTGTGTGACGGTGAGGAGGTCTTCCTTCCGGGCATAATGGAGCTTGTGGAGAGGACGGGAGTTCACTCAGGAGACAGCACCAGCGTGTATCCGCCGTTTTCCATTTCCGATAAGGTAAGACAGACTATCGTGGAATACACGAGAAAGATTGGTTTAGGGATCGGTATCCTCGGGCTTTACAACATACAGTACATAGTCGACAAGGATGACAGCGTGTACATAATCGAGGTCAATCCGAGAGCTTCAAGAAGCGTGCCGTTCTTATCGAAGTCTACAGGCTTCTCGCTTGTCGACATAGCGGTTAAGGCAATGCTCGGCATAAGCTTGAAGGAGCAGGGCATAACCGACCTGATTCCGCCGGACAAGAACTTCTGGTATGTAAAGGCACCGGCCTTCTCGTTTGCAAAGCTTAACGGAATGGATGCTTACCTTTCACCGGAGATGAAGTCTACGGGAGAGGCAATAGGCTATGACAGGAAGCTCAAGCGCGCGTTCTACAAGGCACTTGAGGCATCGGGCATAAAGATGAAGGGTTACGGAACGGTTATGGTAACCCTGGCCGACGAGGATAAGGAGGAGGCGTTGCCTTTGGTAAGACGCTTCTACGAGCTCGGCTTCAACATAGAGGCGACGATCGGTACGGCAGAGTTCTTAAAGGAGCGCGGCATAAGGACGAGAGTCCGCGGCAATGCTCAGGACAGAAGCACCGAGGTTCTAAAGTCTATCAAGGCGGGTTACGTGAGCTACATAATCAACACAAGAGCCATACTCTCGGGTATACATTACGAGGATGGAGTGGCCATTCGTCAGTGCGCCGTGGCCAACGGAGTAACGATGTTTACCTCATTAGACACAGTGAGGATTCTACTGGATGTGCTCGAGGAGATAACGCCCGAGATTTCACCAATATAGCAGTAAATTACGAATTCAGCGCATGAAAAAACAAAAGTTTATTCGAGGCGCGACGGGAAAGTATTTCAGGTGGCATTTCAAAGCCGCCTGAAATACTTATCCCAGGCAGCCGAGCCGTATACTTCATAGGCGCTGAATTCATTACTATAAAGGAGTTAACATGGAATATACATTAAAGGAAGTCCTCGAGTACATCGAGGAGGAGGATGCTAAGTTCATAAGGCTGGCCTTCAGGGATGCGTACGGCGTTCAGAAGAACATATCCGTTATGCCCGGCGAGATTGCGAAGGCATTTGAGGACGGTATCCCGATAAATGCAAGCGAGATAGCGGGTTTCGAGGGAAGCACGCTTTCCAAGCTCTTCTTAAAGCCGGATCCCTCTACTATGGCTGTGCTGCCGTGGAGACCGGACAGCGGAAGAGTTGTTAGGATGTTCTGCGACGTCTATACCTACGACGGCGTGCAGTTTGCCTGCGATACAAGAGGCATCCTCAAGGCTGCGGAGAAGAAGGCAAAGGATGCAGGCATCAATTTCAAGTTCGGTTCTGAGTCCGAGTTTTATCTCTTCAACAAGGATGACTACGGCAACCCGACGGACATCCCTTACGACAATGCGGGCTACATGGACATTGCGCCCTTGGACAGAGGCGAGAACATAAGAAGAGAGATTTGCCTTACCATAGAGAAGATGGGGCTCATACCCGAAAGGTCGCACCACGAGAGAGGTCCCGGACAGAATGAGGTGGACTTCCACTACGGCAAGCCTCTTAAGGCAGCAGACCAGATGACAACCTTTAAGATGGTTGTGTCTACCGTGGCAGACAGGAACGGACTTTACGCCGATTTTTCGCCCATGCCCCTTCCGGGCAAACCGGGCAACGGCTATCACATCAACATTTATACAGAGGACAGTGAGGGCAACGACTTAGGCGAGTATGTGGCAGCGGGTATTTTAGACAAGATTAGGGAGATGACAATCTTCTTAAATCCTATGGATTCGTCCTATGCGCGCTTTGGCAACGGCAATGCCCCCGACAGGATCAACTGGTCCTCGGGGAATTCCAGTACACTGATGCACATTGATAGTCTGTACGGAAAAAGAAGGGTTGACCTTCGCTCTCCGGACGCACTTTCAAATCCGTATCTCGTGTACGCGCTTTTGATAAATGCCGGACTGTATGGTATAGAGAACAAGCTCTCGCTTCCGCCCGAGCTTGAGGATGAGGGAGCTTATCTCCCGCAGTCAAAGAAGGAGGCTGGCAGCATAGCCCTTACCAGTGATTTTATAAAAGGCATAATCCCTGCAGATATCATAAACAGGTATGTGAAGCAGTAAGATGGCAAAGAGCGATTTAAGACAGTATTCTGTGCTTATAGTCTCGGGCACGGAACAATTTAATATGATCGCCTCGGGGGCTTTGCCGGGGAATCGCTTTTCGGTAAAGGAGATAAGGAAGAGCGCTTCCATGGCAAGAAGAGAACTGCTTGACCGTGATTACGACATCGTGATCATACAGACGCCGTTGCCTGATGAGCTGGGTATAGAACTGGCTATAGATGCTGCGGTAAAGCATTCAGCGCTTTGCCTGCTCGTAACACCTGCGGAGATATTTGATGAAGCCGTGGACAACCTGGTTGACTACGGTGTATTTGTGATGTCTAAGCCCGTAGACAAAATGAGACTTGGCCGGGGCATAAAGCATCTTTTGGCCGTGCGTGACAAGATAGAAGAGGAGAGGCGAAAGAGCCGCAAGCTGGAGGAAAAGCTGGCGGAGGAAAAGCTGGTCTCAAGGGCCAAGTGCCTTCTTATAGAGAAAAAGCACATGACCGAGGAGGAAGCCCACAGGTTCATAGTTAAGCAGGCCATGGATCTTTCACTTTCCAAGAAAAGAGTTGCGGAGAATGCAATCGACGACTTGGATTAAGAAAAATGATAAAGTACGTGTCATGACTTACGCGAAGCGACGCTGACCGTAATGCGTAGCGTTACGGTGCCGGCCTTCGATGTCATAAGGAATCCACCGCAAACGGTACCCCTTATGACGAAATGCGAGGGCTTGCGAAGCAACAGGAAGAATCTTACATAAATATAAGGAGAGAACAATTATGGCTAAGATTAACAACAATTATTTAAAGCTGCCGGGAAGCTACCTCTTCTCGACGATAGCAAAAAAGGTTAAGACATACGGCGAGGCCAATCCCGATAAGGAGATAATAAGGCTTGGCATAGGAGATGTGACACAGCCTATAGCCCCGGACATCATCAAGGCGCTTCACGCGGCCGTCGACGAGATGGGTAACGCCGATACATTTCGCGGCTATGCGCCCGACCTCGGCTACGATTTCTTAAGACACGCGATAGCGGAGTTTGATTTTAAGTCCCGCGGTTGCGACATATCCGAGGACGAGATATTCGTCTCCGACGGAGCTAAGTGCGACTGCGGCAACATCCAGGAGATTTTTTCCACAGACAATGTGATTGCGGTCTGCGACCCGGTCTACCCCGTGTATGTGGATTCAAATGTAATGGCCGGCAGGACAGGTAAATACGATGACGAGTTAAAGCAGTTCAAAGGCGTAATATACATGCCCTGTACTAAGGAGAACGATTTTGTGCCCGAATTCCCGAGTGAGGTTCCGGACCTTATCTACCTCTGCTTCCCGAATAACCCCACGGGAACCGTGATCAAGAAGAATCAGCTTCAGGCCTGGGTTGACTATGCGTTAAAGAACGGTTCGGTTATTCTCTACGATGCTGCATACGAGGCGTACATTTCCGAGGAGGATGTACCGCACAGCATCTATGAGTGCGAAGGCGCTTACGACTGCGCGATAGAGCTGAGGTCCTTCTCAAAGACCGCCGGCTTTACCGGCTTGAGACTCGGTTACACCGTAATCCCGAAGCGTCTTAAGGTTGACGGCACCGCTTTGTGGGACCTCTGGGCGAGACGCCACGGAACCAAGTACAACGGCGCTCCGTACATAGTTCAGAGAGCCGGCGAGGCTGTCTACTCTGAGGAAGGAAGAAAGCAGATCACTGCTCAGATCGCATACTACATGGAGAACGCAAAGCTTATCCTCAACGGTTTAAAGGATTTAGGCTACGAGGCCTTCGGCGGAGTGAATGCTCCCTACATCTGGCTTCACACTCCGGACGGTATGACAAGCTGGGAGTTCTTCGATCATCTTCTTGAAAAGGCAAATGTTGTCGGCACCCCGGGCGTAGGCTTCGGTCCTCACGGCGAGAATTACTTCAGGCTCACAGCCTTCGGAAGCCGCGAGAATACCATCAAGGCGATGGAAAGATTCAAGGCGCTGTAATTATATAGTATGGAATCGAGTAGGGTTCGACAGTGGCTTCACCTACTCGATTTTTTTGTATCTTGCAATTAGTTTGGGCTTGTGTTATAATTCCAAAACGTGTGAGGCTTTTTAGGCTTCGCGCAATGCTTCTGTGGCCCAGTTGGTAGGGCAACTGATTCGTAATCAGTAGGTCACGGGTTCGAGTCCCGTCAGGAGCTTGAGCGATAAGCGACGCAAGCGACCGGCTTAGAACAGGCGAGTCGAGCTTGCTCGAAATCGCATGTTATGAGACGGTCATTTGCGTGCAACGGACACCGAGCGCGAAGCGCGAGGTGGACTTGCGTCGCTTATCAAAAGAGTGTAATGAATCCTGAACAGCCGCGAAGCGGGTGTGAAGTGAGCTCTCGTCGTTTGTATTGTGAGCTGAGCTTGCGTCGCTTATCGCTCGGGAGAGCGGCTTATAAGGAGGTACCATGGCAAAGAAAAAGAAAAAAGGCTTAAGCTCCAATGCAAAGCTTGCAATCACGCTTTTGGTGGAGCTTATTGTGTTAGTGGGGATGGGCGTCGGCTACTTCTTCTACTACACCAACAGTAAAATAGAAAAGATAGTTCACGTAGAACTCAAGAAGGAAGACCTTGCGATAAACGAAGGCGCAAATGAAGCTCAGAAGGGCTTTACCACTATAGCGCTTTTCGGTATCGATTCGAGAGATATGGATTCCATGATGCAGGGTAACCGAAGCGATTCAATCATGATTGCCAGCATCAACAACGATACCAAGGAGGTAAAGATAGCCTCGGTATTCAGAGATTCCCTCTTCCAGGTGAATGACGACGGAGCGGTAACCACCAAGGTTACCAACGCCTACTCCTACGGCGGTCCGGAGCTTGCGATTCAGACGCTGAACGCGAACCTTGATCTTCAGATTGAGGATTTCATAACCGTCAACTTCTACGCGCTTACTCTTGCAATAGATGACTTAGGCGGTATTGTGATAAATGTGCGTGAGGAGGAGCTTTCGGTGCTCAACACCTGTATCACCGAGCAGGTTGCTCTGACGGGCATCTACTCTGACGGCGTGTTCTCAACCGGCGAGCAGCTCCTGAACGGAACGCAGGCTACAGCCTGGGCCCGTATCCGAAGCACCGACATGGGTGACATAACAAGAACCGAGCGTCAGAGAACGGTCATCGCGAAGATGGTTGCGAAGGCTAAGGAAGCTGGGCTCGGAACGGTCGACAAGATAATCGATGATGTATTCCCAAACATAGCCACGAGCCTGGATAAGGGCGAGCTTTATGATATGATGAAGAACATCTTCAGCTACAAGTTCGGCGATACGGTCGGTTTCCCGTTTGCATACGAGTTTGTGAACCACGACTCAAAGGGCGCGATAATCGTTGCGGCTGATATGGCAACAAATGTATCGGCGCTTCATAAGTTCTTATTCAATACGGATGACTACACTCCTACCAAGATGGTGCAGGATATAAGCGACAGCATCGTGTACGAGATTGGTGTCGGAGCAAAAGAAATAGATATGAATATCTTTAATCCACCGGATTGATATAACAGATAAAATCGCTCAGGCCTTGCGGCTTGGGCGATTTTTCATAATTTGCACACCTTGTTTTAGTGATATTGCTATATGTGAATAAAATATGAACAAAACCCTTGCGTTTATGTAAACTATATAGTAGAATTAACAAGCTTTCCCATTTTAACAAGTTTCATATTGTAACAATGGCGCTTATGTTTCGGCGTTTTTTTGACGGGATTTTTGCGCTCTATTTACGGAGGATTTAATGCAGTACTACACTCAATATAGTACCGCTTCGGTGGCAGCAACTCTGGTGCTTGTCGCCATGTGTTTTTTGAAGCAGAACTATTCTACAAAGCAGAATAAGATATTCAGGTTTATGGTCTTCGTGAACCTTTTTGTGTCGGGCACCAATATTGGCGCGCTTCACTCGATGGCTCATCCCGAGGACTATCCTTTGTGGTTTGACTGCCTCATTAACATGGTGTATCTTTTTTCATTCAGTATGATGGCCGTGTTGTTGCTGGTATATATCGATTCCATAGCAAAGATTGGCAAGTATAAGGTGGCGGTTGAGATGATATCGGCCGTTATTACCATAGTGCTTGCAATCGTCATATTCACTTCTCAACAGACCAAGATGGTTGTCTATTTCGACAATAATATGGAGTATCACAGAGGCGCCTACATGAAGCTGATCTACATAATCACCGCGGCTCTTATCGTGATTGCGGATGTTATGTTCATGTATTCGAGCAAGCGTTTTTCAGGCTATCAGGTGTTCTCGATGAACTGCTTCATACTTCTTATATACGGAAGCGTTATGTTCCAGAAGTTTTATCCGCATCACGCGATATCCGCGCTTTCGCTTTCGCTGATGATGATATTCTTATATTCGGCTTTCGAGAATCCGGCGTATTTCTTATATAAGGATACGAGGTGCTTTAATCGTAGGGCCTTTCTTGCAACTGTCAAGAAACACAGGAAGAAGGAAATTCCTTATGTGGTCATTGCGATTAAGATAATCAACTACGATTTTATGCGTCATGACCTCGGTCAGAGCAAGACCGAGAACTTGATTTCAAGAGTGGCTGAGCACCTGAATAATTGCTACAAGAGAAAGGTATACAACTTAAATGATGACTGCTTTGTACTGATTCTGGACGCCGATACGGATATCAAGCTTCAGAGGACAAGACTCAAGAAGCTCTTCGAGGAGCCCTTCGAGATAGGCGACAGGGAGAATACTATCAAGCTTCCGGTTTCCATAATGGTAAGTGTGATACCGGTAGAGAATCCGAATATCGACGAGAAGGAAATGGAGATGGTCGTTCACTCCGTGCAGCATGATGAGAAGGAAATAGCGACCGCAGAGGATATACAGGATGTTATAAATAAGCTTCACAGACAGGAGAAGCTTGCAACAATCATAGATAATGCGATAGAAAACGACGGCTTTGAAGTTTATTATCAGCCCATACGTGACGTGGTAACGGGTACCTATCCGAGCGCTGAAGCGCTTATCAGACTCAAGGACAAGGAGCTCGGATTTATAAGTCCGGAGGAATTCATTCCGATAGCCGAGAAGAACGGCCGTGTTATAGAGATAGGAGATATGGTGTTCTCTCGTGTGTGCGACTTTATAAGCAGAAGCCGCGGCATGAACCTCGGAGTGGACTACATAGAGGTCAATCTCTCTCCGGTTCAGTGCTATCATGAGGAGCTTGCAAGAAAGTTCTTAACAGAGCTTGGGAAGCATGACCTTGATCCCTCAAGCGTGAACCTCGAGATAACCGAGACCGCCGAGCTTGAAACCAGGAAGGTTAAGATACTTCAGAGAAACCTAGACAATATGAACGAGCAGGGCGTTACATTTTCGATAGATGATTTCGGCTCGGGTTTTGCGGCCATAGATTATCTGTTGAGACTGCCCGTAACGATAGTTAAGATAGACAAGAGCATACTTTGGCAGGCCATGAAGGATCAGAATGCCATGAAGGTTCTGACCGGTACCATGCGCATGCTCAAGGAGATAGGAAAGCACATAGTGGTTGAGGGCGTTGAGACCGAGGAGATGGCAACTATTTTAAGAGAGAACGGCTGTGATTATATGCAGGGTTATCTGTACTCAAAGCCGGTGCCCGAATCGCAGTATGTAGAGTTCTTAAAGACGTACAATGTTGCGTAAGCGCGCAATCAAAGGCAATCTTGCCGGCGCATATTAAGGTAGTGTAAAGTAGATTATAAAAAAGATTAAAAAATGATTCTTCGGGCTGAAGCCTTCGGAATGACACCGTGCAAAAAATGAAAGCGGAGTGTCATCCCGAGCGAAGCGACGCAGACCGTAATGCGAAGCATTACGGTGCCGGCCTTCGATGTCATAAGGAATCCACCGCAAGCGGTACCCCTTATGACGAAATGCGAGGGCTTGCGAAGCAACAGGAAGGATCTTAACGAGGGGGAAAAAGTGATGAAATGTAGTGGATGTGGAACAGAAGTTGCGGAGGGCGTATCATTTTGCCCGGTGTGCGGAGCCAAGATAGAAGGAGGCGTTAAGTCGGGCTTGAAGCTTGCGACGATGGAACCGGAGCAGACGACCTCAGCGGGCGGTATGGCTTACAGCAACGCGCCTGCAGGAAATATGGCTTACCAGAGCACGGCATCAAACAACATGATGTATGGTTACAACGGAAATCCGGTAATCGCCGGAGACATAACCAGGACAGCAGGCAATGCGGGCTATAGCACCATCGCTATGGATGCAAATGAACCGCTTATGGATTTGGAGGAGTATTACAGAAAGGACTGCTCGCCAAAGACAAAGCAGTTTGTAAAAACCGGCTATGTTATCTTATATATTCTCGGAGCGCTTAACCTTATCCTGGCTTTTGTGGCCATGGGTAACAGCGATTTGTTCATGTGGAAGAGTTCAACGGGAGACGGAATGCTTTACCTCGATTCTACGATGTCGCTTATCGGCGGAGCGGTTCTGCTGATAGGGGCTATAGGGGTTCATAAGCTGAAGAGCAGGGTATTTGCGGCAGTGGTTCTTGCCTATGCAATATTCTCCGCAGTGAGAGGATTCATTATTTCGCACAGAATAAGCGGATGGCTTTTGCTGCTTGCAGGCGTGTACGCACTCTACGGAACCTGGCAGCTTCATAAGGATTATGAAAATTACAAGACAATGAAGACTATGATAAGATAGAGGCGTGCCACGCAGTGAATTATTTCTGACGCACGAGTGCGCATAAAATCGGACAGCTTGTCTGTCCGCAAACAGACGGCGGTGAGATATTCAAATCCAACCGCCGTCTGCTTTTATTATATCACCTGTTACATATAAGGGAAGCTCCGCTACTTTGAGAATAATTTTTGCGGCCTCGTTCGCGCTGAGCATGCGCCCTATGGGGATTTCCTCTTCGAGCAGCTGCTTTTCCTCGGGGCTTAAGTGCTTGTTCATGCTTGTATCGACTGCTCCGAAGGCAATGGCGTTGACCGCTATGCCCGAGGGCGCCAGCTCCTTGGCAAGAGCCTGGGTAAAGGCGTTGATTCCGCCCTTTGTGGCTGAGTAGGCTACCTCGCAGGATGCGCCTGCCAAGCCCCATACGGATGATATGTTGATCACTCTGCCCTCTTTTTGATGAACCATGTGAGGAATCACTTCGTGGCAGGTGTTGAACACGGAACTCAAGTTAACCGATACGGTTTCCTGCCAGTCGGCATCTGTCATGTCCGTCAGCAGGCCCACGTAAGAAACCGCTGCATTGTTGATAAGCAGGTCTATCTGTCCGGTTGCCTCGACAATTTGTTTAATGCTTTCGACAATAAAGTCATGCTTCGCAACCGAACCCTCGAATATATGGATGTTAGCGATATCCTCAAAGCCGGTTGACCCCCTGCTTAAAGCCGCTACATAGTCGTATTTTTTTGCGAGTTCAAGGGCGGTGGTGTGGCCTATACCGCCGGATGTTCCCGTAATGATTGCTGTGGTCATATTTATTCCTCCAAACTTAGTTACTATTATCACATATCATCTTGAAAAGTTCAACAATATTTGGTATTATATCCTTTAATTGATTTATTCGGAGGAAATATAACACGATGGAAAAGGAAAAGCAGAGCGCGGGAAGCATATTCCTGAATATGTTTCTGAAAACGCTTGTCATAATATTTGGTTTACTGATAGTAGTCTTCGGTGTATTCTTCATAACCCAGGTGGTTAAGAATAAAGCAAAGAAGACTGAGCCTGTGACAACGGCAGGCGAGAACCAGCTAACGGAGGTTGAGGCGCCGGACGACCTTATTACAGGTGAGATAACCGAAGCCGCAACCGAGGAAGAGGTTGTGGATACCAAGGATTCGAAAGCTTGTAAGATTGCGGTATTGAACAGCACGGATGTAGGTGGTCTGGCCGGCAGATGGTGCGCAACTCTCGAAGAGGACGGTTACACAGATGTTGAGGCCTCGGACTACGCGTACAATACTGAGAACACTGCGATTTATGCAAAAGAAGACGGACTCGGCAGGGAGCTTGTTGATTATTTTGCAGGTGCTTCATACAGCACCGACAGCGTTCCTGAGGGAGCTTCGGTCGATACATCGGCATATGATATAATCATAATAATCGGAAATTCCGACAGCGATCACTAAAAAAGATGAAAAACAGTGCTGATTATTGGTAAAAATGTGCATTTTTAGGATGATTTTCACAAATTATTCAGAAGTGTATTTGAGATATTTTTATGAAAGAATTTAGTGAGATATACATATGCATAATCCGTATAAATCATTGTTTTATGAGGGTTTTTACGTAGTTTGGAAAATGACTATTCGTTATATTTAGGGTATAGTCAGTATGTTAATGGGATCAAAAATGGCGTAAAAAATGGCGTAAAACATAATGCTGAAATAATTGAAATCAGCCCGACACAGATTCCTAATTGTTATAAAAATCAACGTTTAAGCAACAGTTATTATGGACTGTTGCTTTTTTATGTGCACGACCGCGTAATGTAATCAGCCGCTTTGCGGCACGCGGTCGGCACGGCGAGTAGGGTGCGACTGCGTCTTCCCTACTCGATTATGCGCAAGGGACGGCATTTCCTTCCTTGCGTAATCGTAAAAGTAGGAGGAAACAAAATTGCTTAAGATTAGATTACAGGGAACCACGTATGACATCAAGTGGTTCATAAGGTTGCTCTCGAGGGATGACAGGTTCTGGCTCGCGGAACCATCGGAGATACTGGATAACAACGGCTCGGTGAAGTACAAGCGGCTTTACACGGAGATCTACAGGGATCCGGAGGAGTATCACAGAAGCAGGAAGAAACCTTCTGAAAGAAAGAGGTACTACGGCACGGGTACGGTGTTCCTGGAGGAAAGAAATAATCATAGGGAAAAGAATAATACAGCGGAAAGGCGGAATGAAAATGGAATGTAAGGTTATAGGTTTCATATCACAGAAAGGCGGAGTCGCTAAGACAACGAGTGCGGTGAATACTGCCATAGGACTTTCAATGAAGGGCTTCAGGGTTCTTCTGGTGGATACGGATCCTCAGGGATCTGCGACTTCGATACTTGGCAGAGCTAACCCGGATGCAATCGATAAGACGCTCGCGAGCATATTTGAGAAGGAGATAAACGATGCGATATACAACAGAGCGAGATATGCGGTGAACCATAACGAAGAAGGGATTGACTATATCCCCGGGAACATAGAGCTCTCGGGTGTAGAGGTATCGCTTGTGAGTGTGCTTGGCAGGGAAACTATATTAAAGGGCTACCTTAACGAGATGCGGGAGTATTACGATTACATAATCGTTGACTGTCCTCCGTCACTTGGACTGATCACGATAAATGTACTCTGTGCGGTGGATAAGGTGATAATCCCCACGACAGCAAGCTATCTTTCCCTGAAGGGCATGGAGCAGCTTATGAAGACCGTTGGGAAGATCAAGAAGGGCTTTAATTCAAAACTCGGGATAAGCGGAATACTCGTGACCATGTACTATGAGAGGACTAATCATTCGAAGCAGGTAGTTGAACTGCTGGAGAATAATTATGCAGGAAAAACCAGAGTGTTTGAAACAAAGATACCCCATTCAATAAGGGTGTCCGAGGCTGCGGCAGAGAAGAAGAGTATCTTCAGTTACGAGGCAAAGGGAAAGGTTGCTGAGGCTTATACAGATTTTGTCGGGGAGGTGCTTGCATATGTCTAAGGGTAACAGCGCTGAGAAGATAAAACTTTCAAGCTTTGACGATCTCTTCGAGATGAGTGATGAGAAAAAGAATATGGTTGAGAAGAAGGAAATCCCTCTTGAGGAGCTGCATGAGTTTAAGGATCATCCCTTTAAGGTCAGGGAGGACGCCAAGATGCTGGAGATGGTCGAGAGCATAAAGGAGCGAGGAGTTCTTGTACCGGGCATATGCAGAATCAGGCCACAGGGCGGATATGAGATTATTGCGGGGCACTGCAGGAAGAGAGCGTGCGAGATAGTCGGGCTTAAGTCCATGCCGATGTTCGTTTATAATCTTACAGATGATGAAGCCGTGATAACAATGGTAGATACGAATATTCAGAGGGATGAGCTTTTACCGAGTGAGAAGGCGAAGGCGTACAAGATGAAGTATGAGGCAATTAAGCACCAGGGCAAGAAGGGAAGAAGCCTTGAGGCTATAGCTGAGACATCGGGGGACAGCAAGACTTCGGTTCAGAGGTATATACAGCTTGCCAAACTTACGGATGAGCTGCTCAATCTGGTAGATGAGAAGAAGCTACAGATTGGAACGGCGATTGACCTTTCATGTCTTGATACAGCTGAGCAGGTGAAAGTTCTTGCTGCTGCGAAGAAAAACAGTGTGACAATCAGCGCTGAACAGGCCGAAGAGCTGAAGAAAGCTTCTGAGAACGGAGCCTTAAACGACGAGGTGATTTGGGCCGTGCTGGAACCGGAGGCGGCACCAGTGAAGGTTAAAAGGGTTGTCTTCAAGTCTAAGAAGATGGATAAGAGACTTGATGAGTTCTTCCCTGACAATTTTACGGTGCAGGATATCGAGGAGCTTATCATTTCGTTACTTAAAAAGTGGAAGCAGGAAGCGGAGGTGTGACATGGGAGAGATATTATCCGTGATTCCGGAAAGGTTTTACTTTCATGGAAATGAGGTAGATAATTTTATCTATATTCAGATACCGAAGCCCCTTATCAAGGATCCGGTGTTCAGTACTCTTACGGATTCGGCAAAGATATTGTACGCGCTGCTTCTTAATCGAACAGGCGAGTCCAGAAAGAATGGCTGGGTTGATGAGAGAGGGAAAGTATATATAAACTACAGCGTCAATAGTATCGTGGAGGAATTTGGTGTATGCCAGGCGAAGGCCAAGGCACTCTTTGCTGAGCTTGTTAATGTAAATAGAACTGGGATAGGACTCATAAAGAAGGTTCGTGTGGCAGGCAGTCCAAGCCGTATATATGTCATGAATTTCAAGAAGGTAATGAACCGACTTACCGAGCTTGCGATAGAGAAAACGTTCAAAGGAAACATATCGCAGTCTGATAATACAGAGGATAAAGGTTGTGAAATGGATATGGATCCGCAGGAGCCGTATTATTTCCGCGGAGATGAGATTGACGACTTTATATATTTGAAGCTTCCGATTTCTCTTGTGAATAAAAAAGTCTTTAGTGATATATCTTCATCTGCAAAGATTCTTTACGCAATCCTGCTTGATCTTTCGGGAAAGTCCATGCGTAACGGCTGGCTTGATGATGACGGAAGGGTTTATGTTAAGTACACCATAGAGGAGCTCGTGAAGGAGTTTGGTGTGAAGAAGAGGAAGGCAATCATGCTTTTTAAGGAGCTTACGGACATAAACGGTAGAGGAATAGGGCTTATTAAGAAAAAGCATATGGCTAATAGGCCAAGCAGAATCTATGTGATGAACTTCACAGAGGTTTATGATTATCTCATCGGTATTGATGAAAAAGCAGGACGCTCCGGAAAGCGCAGTATATCAAGGGGTGTCACCAGGGATTCTATGGAAGTGCATGAAAACAGCCCAAGGAGGTGCACGAAAACAGCTCAAGGAAGTGCACGCAGGCAGCCTATGGAAGTGCATGAAAACAGCCCAAGGAGGTGCACAGAGATAGCCCAAGAAAGTGCACTCAGGCAGCTTATGGAAGTGCATGAAAATAGCCCAAGGAAGTGCACGCAGACAGCTGAAGGAAGTGTATATCTACAGCCTATGGAGGTGCATGAGGGTAGCCCAAGGAAGTGCATCGTGACAGCCGAGAATAATAAAGACTTTAGTAAGACTGACAGGAGTAATAATCATCTTATCTCATCATATCCAGATAATGTCGCGTATGCGGATGAGCCTGTTACGAAGATGGATAAGATGATATATGCACGTGATATCATCAAGGAGAATATAGAGTATGATGAGCTCGTGTTCAGGCATGAAGATGACGCGTCTTACAAAGGGCGGCTTGATGAGCTTTTGGAGATAATGGTCGAAGTGTGCGCAAGCGACAAAGAGTATTACTCCATAGGGGATGATAAGGTTCCGAAGGGATTTGTTGAATCTGCGATGTTTCATTTCGATTACGGCATGATGGAGTATGTCATGGACTCTCTTGAAAGGTGTACGAAGAAGGTTAAAAACCCAAAGGCATATCTGATAGCAACGCTTTACAACGCTACAAAGACCTATAGGAATCATGAGAAGATAATGGTAAATCACACCATGTACGGGGCGTGATGAAAGAGTTGTAAGGTAATTATAAGAAAATAGATTGCGCACAACCTTTACCCAAATGGGTAAAAGTTTAGAAAGGAACAGGGCGTCTGCGTGACGGTAACAATACTGCACGTAGGCGCCTTTTTATTGCAGATTCAATGGAGGATGTGGGAAATGAACAGCATAACGGACGACGAGATTACAAATGTGCTCGAGAAGCACGAAGCACTTGAGCAAAGCTTAAAGCTTAGGCTTGAGCAGGCTATGGTCGAGCACAGGGAAGCTATGAGTGAGGTTGAGGTAAGCTTCATCAAGTCGCACGATTACAGTAACAGTAAGCTAAGTGAGTCGTACCACATAAGCGATCCGGTATATGACATCTATATCAGGCTTATGGATACCGGTTACAGTGAGAAGGTGAAGCAACTTGAATATGAGATTGATGACATAAGGAAGAGGCAGGCGCATATAGCCAGAGTGTGCACGGCGTACCATCGTTTGGCGAGCATTGTGCCGAAGGCATACTATATGATGTATGAGCTGCACTACATTCCGATCAATGTCCGCCGTCATTCATGGCGTACCATGATGAAGGAAATGGACCGGTCGCGTAGGTATGTGAGTGAAGGGCTTGCTCTTGTTGTAGAATTGATAAGGCAGCTTTATGAGAGTGAATACGGAACAAATGAATTCACCATGATAAGTGACGAGGCATTGCGGGATATGTTCTCACAGGAGGGGAAAGCAGGCAAAAAGATGCGGAATTATTAGGAGTTACGCGGGTTTAATGTGGATGCGACAGCCAAAGTAGATGTCGGAAAAATGAGACCGTTTGGAACTATTCAACGGTTTTGGGATATGGTAATATATAATTGTTCTTTTCCCACGAAACGAGGGCGACAAGCGTACGATGTCGTCCTCGTTTTTATATTGTTTGGAGGTCTTATGGATTACAAGAGATACAGGTTCCGGCTTGATCCGGAGAACGAAAAAGACAGGTTGGTGATGGAGTACATCGAGCGTGACGGCCGTATCAATTCTGATGAGATAGGCGAGCTATTGTATAAGGGGCTGACAACTGAAAATGTTTCGCAGCGTGCTTCTGAGGTGGTTGATGACAAGGATGAAAACTTGGCGCGTATGGAGCAGCTTTTGTTATTGATTGTTCAGAGAATAGATGATCTAGAAAGCTGTTTGCGGGAATGCAGGACTTCGTCATTAAGCTACAAGTCGGTTGTAAGATTGGAACCTGAGAAACGGAAGAAAAAACTCTTCTCAAAGAACTCGCCCAAGGACAAGGTTGTCTATGAAACGCAGGCAAGGCAGATTGAGGATTACAAAGGTTTGCTTAAATACATGGTGGAAAAGAATATGTCTAAAGAGGTGTGGAATGCTGTTACAAACGCTGTTCGTTACGGCATACCGGACGAAGAGATAATTTCCTGGGTTGAGGATAATATGGAGGCATATCAGATAAATGAAGCGGTACAGATAACACTTCACAGGAGAGAGCAGGAGGGAAAAACACAAAAATGACAATGACGATATAATGACGATAAACAAAATATAATTGACAAATGTATAATATCGTACTATTATGCAAGTATAAACCAATGGTATATTGTCAAAGACAATATTAGCAATGGATGAAAGAGAGGTTGATACTTATGAAGTATAATTACACGATATTGCTTGAACTTGAGTCGAAGGAGAAGAACGCAGGAAAGAGGCTTCAGGAGTACGCTGGTCTGCTTCAGGGTGAGGCTGTGGAGCATTTTAACGACAAGGCGGCGAGAACAAGGAAGCCTAAGGAGATAAGGGATGTAAAGGTGGCTGATTACACAGTAACTATCGAGCTTGAAAGCGCCGAACAGCTTGTAGCGCCGTTTAAGTCCATGAGATCGTACAGCCAGTATCTTATGAACAACGGCATGGGTGAGCTTGCCGACGATAACGCACTTTTCAGAAGCGTGTCCGTTAAGGAAGTCGAGATTGAAGACGAAGGCATGACGGATGAAAGGCTGCTCAATTATATGTTGCATATGGTATTGCGAAGGAGCAAGAAAGATCTGGAATTGATAGAGGAGATAAAGAAGCTGATTAGTGAAAGAGCGGGGTGATTTGGATGAAGAAGATTTATCTTATCGTTGCGACGATAGTTCTTCTTTGCGCCGGAGGAGTGGCGGTGGCAGTCGGAAACAATATTAACAGGAGTGCAAATGAAACTGCGGTTTCCGAGGAAACACCACCGGTTATGGCTGAGGCTGTTGAGGTAGCGTCAATCAACACAACAGAAAGAACTGAGTGTGAAAAGGTTTCGGAGCAAAAGGCTGCTGATAATAAGAAGAGTATTGTAGGACAAAAGGTGCTTAAGGTTGCTACGGTACAGTCGAAGGAAACTGTAATTGAGGAGACGACTAAAGAGGTTAGTTCATCGGCAAAGCAATCTGAAACTAAGAGAGCAACCACTGAGCAGATTGGTATAGAGAAAACAATCACAGGACAGAAATCTTCGGAGCAGTGTGTTGTAGAGCATACCACGACGGACCGTCTTACAACGGAGATAGCAATTACAGAAGCTGTTAGTGAGGAAGTAAGTACAGAGCAGCGTTCCGTGGAGCAGCCCATAACAGAACAGACTATTGCGGTACAGGATGTAAATGAGCAGTGTACTACGGAAACAATTATTACAGAGACAACAGAACGCCCAAGGATATGGCATGAACCTGTGACAGAGCAGGTGTGGGTAGTGGATCATGAGGCGTGGACAGAGACATGGGAAGATGTTGAGACGGAGTATCATAGTGTATGCAATTCGTGTGGTGCAATCATAACAGGTCATGCCGGACAACATCTTGATGAGTCGTGGGATAAGTACATCAATGGCGAGATAGCATATGAGGATACTTGTGTGAGTTATAGGACCGGGGTGCCATTTGAGACTACTGTGAAAAGAACCGATGATCACCCGGAAGAAGGACACTATGAAACAGTTGTGATAAAAGAAGGCTATTGGGAATAGGATAATTGAATAAAGCGAGGAACTAAAGGACATTTTGACAGATATGGTCAGAGTGTCCTTTTTCGCTTGTCAAAAAAGATGCCCCAGGGCTTTATGTTATAGATGATTACGAAAATGAAATGGAGGAAAAGAAAGTAATGAAACTAAGACAAAGAGTAATAGCATTTCTGTTGGTGATAGCATTGGCGATACCGCTTGTTGGAGGTAACGCAACTATGACAGTTAATGCGGAAGAAGCAGTCGAGAATACAGAAGAAGTAACGATAACCGATGAGACTGCTCAAGAGATTATGGAAGATAAGGAGACAGTGGGTGAGGCTGATTCAGTGTGTGAAGAAACTCAGCAAGTTGACGAAGATACGGAAGGAATAAAAGCGACAACTGAAACCGAATTGGATGATACTCTTACGAGTGTTCTCGAAGAATATGAAGATCTTGAAGAAGCTAATCTGAATGAACAGAAGCTTATAGCAGACAATGCAGAAGTAGTGGAGAGAAGGTTAGAAGACAGCACGGAAGAGTTGTATATCGAAGAAGGACCGGAGATCAATGCTGCGGACTCAACTAAGTTCTATGCTTCAGATGCAATAGTACCGGGAGTTGGTTTTCATTACTTCGCTACATCTGAGCCTGCGAGCGAGAGCAACTGTAACGCCTTCTGCGTTATTCCTTCCGGTGATAACCCGAGTGGAAGTGATACATACTCGACAGGATACGGCATATCGGATGCTGCTGTTATCAAGATGGTTTATTATTCGTTCGGTGCTCCGGGATATAAGATTTTGATTAAGAGAGACTGGACGTTCATAACCAACATGGTAAATGCGATAAACACCTACGGAAACAATGCTCCTTCAGCGACAACCGAGAGCATACCATCAGCGTCAGCTTACGCTGTGTCGGACAGAGCCCTCGCTTACGCCTGCCAGATTGCTGGCATAACCAATAAGAACTGGAAGGCAAAGCTTATCGGGGATGATTATACCGAGATACCTGCAGCTTCTGCGAATGCGATTGTAGACTGGTATAACTATGTGCAGACCTTGCCGGATGTACCTGCGATAAATCTGCAGGTGTGGATCCATCACCCGCAGAACAACAAGATAAAGCAGTCAATGCTTTCGTATACATATGACAGTATTGCTTCTGTAAGAATAGCGAAAACTCCGATGGATGACGGAAAAGTGTTGACTGAAGAAGAGACGGCTAAAATCATCAAGGGATTGGGATACAGTAAATCGGTTCAGGAGTCGATAATCGGTGCTCATTATGCATTGTCTTATTCTAAAGAATTGGATGAGAACGGCTTTTTGAAGAACCGAGATCTGCTTCTTGGGTTCAACGGTACATTTGATAATAATCTGTCTGATTGGGTAAATGTCGAACCTGGTAGACACTTTTGGATACAAGAGATAATTGTGCCTAGTAGTGGGCTTTACGAGCTTAGCGGTTATCTTTATGGCGGTGATGAAGGCTTTGTTGTTGAGAATGGGCAGACGCTGACTATTGGCGTTACATTTAAGCCTGTTGAAAGCAGTTTTATAAATGTTCATGATGAAACGGTGATAGGAGAAAGCATAATCCACCCTGGGTATATGACGCTTTCAAAGAAAAGCAGCAATACTTCGATAACTAAGAATAACCGTTGCTATGATCTTGCGGGTGCGGAATATGAGGTGTACAAGGTATCATCGAATACGGACAGTTCTACGACGGATCTAAGAGGAAGGTTCAGGGTAGACAGTGACGGAAAAGGGCATGTGGTCTACGAGAAGGCGAGCGGATATGTACTAAAGAGCGGTTACTCAAAGAGATACACGATGAAGCTTGAAGTTGGAAACTATATGATCAAAGAGACCAAAGCTCCGACTAACGGTTCTTACGCGCTGGATAAGACTGTATACAGGAAAACCGTGACAAAGAATAATACCGAGGAAAATCCTATCGCTATTGCAGCTACAGACTCGCCGAATGGAGATCCTGCGAGGATGCTTGTGAAGAAGAAGGATGCGAAGAAAGAAAAGTATCTTGACGGAGCTGTATATGAGGTAAAGTATTATGATGTGTATTCGACTAAGAACCCTGCAAAGTCCGGTGAGAATGCAAAAGCGACATGGTATTTCAAAACTGATAAGAAAGGCTATGCGAGATATGGTTCGGAATGGCTTGATAAGTCAAAAAAGAATAGTGCTATTATAGTAAACGAAGACAATGATCCGACCATTCCTTATGGAACCATAACTGTAAGGGAAGTTGAAGCGCCTGAAGGTTATGTGCTTGATAGTACGATGAGCGTATATAAGATAGATGCAGAGACTGTTGAGGAATCGGATACGGTTCGTGAGAATAAAGCAATTAAGACAAATACTCCTATAAAGCAGCCGTTCTCTCTAATCAAGCTCGGTGAGACCGGAAATGGCACTGAGTACCTTGAAGGCGCGGGTTTCTCGGCTTGTTGCATAAAGAGTGTGACAGGGCAGAAGGTGCTTGATAAGGTTGCGGTAGACTATGAGGCAAAGAAAGGAGAAGTTGTTGTTAAGGACGAGGAAGGAAACTCTTACCTATGGGATGACAGTAAGAGAGTAGCGCTTACTAAGGACGGTGGTAAGGAACTCTTCACTGACAAGCACGGTTATGCTTTGTCTACTGAGTTAGACTACGGCACCTATATCGTGCGTGAGACCACGGTTCCGAACAATCACTTTAAGGTGGATGATTTTACGGTTGTTATAGATAAGGACAGTCGTGAGCCAAAGGAACTTGGGTACTTTACGGATGAGAGCTTCAAGGCCTACCTGAAGATAATCAAGAAGGATAGTAAGTCGGATAAGAGCATACTGAACAATCCTGCGACATTCAAGATATGGGATTACGGTACGAAAGAGTATGTGTCTTTCGAGGTGGACGGTGAGCAGGTGTCGGAGTTCAAGACTGATGAGAACGGTATTCTTATGACACCGGATGTTCTGTACCCCGGAAGCTACATGATTGAGGAGACCGAGAACCCGAAGGGGTATTATAGTAAGCGAGCGCCATTCTACGACATAGAGATAAATTCTGATGCAGTGTACGTGCCTTATGTGGATGCAGATGGGAATCAGACCAAGATAGGAGTGTTTACGGTTGAGTTCGACAATACGCCGATATACGGCAAAATCCTTGTCTCAAAGAAAGGCGGCATACTTGTATATGACGAGAAGCTGAAGGAGTTTGTCATAACTGAAGAGAAACTCTCGGACATCAAGTTTGATGTGGTAGCTGATGAGGATATCAAAGCACCGTATGATGAGAATGAGGTTATCTATAAAAAGGGCGAAGTGGTAACGCAGCTTGTTACGGATAAAGAGGGTAATGCAGAGACAGACCTGCTTCCGCTCGGAGCATATCTGCTCAAAGAATACACGCCCGCTGAGTATGAGGAAATTGAACCTGTTAAAGTGACTATCACATTAGACAGTGATTTCGTAAGTACATCAACTGATGAAGAGGATTCGGTTGAAACAAGATATGTGTATGAAAAGGTTGATGTAGTTAACAAGCCGAAGGTACCGGAGATTAAGACAAAAGCCTGGGAGAAGAAGAGCGGCAGCTCATACGCAAAGCAGGATGAGAAGATCACGGTGGTTGACAGGGTTGAGTATAAGAACCTTGTGACAGACGGAAGGGAGTACACGCTTAAGGGCAAGCTTTACCTGGTAGACAAGCAGACACCACTTTTGGTGGATGGCAAAGAGGTAACAGCCGAGAAGACGTTTATACCTAAGAAAGCGGATGGGTATGAAGAGCTGGAGTTTACATTTGATGCTTCTGCTCTTAAGGGAACCGTAACGGTTGTGTTCGAAGATTTGTATGAAGATGAGAAAAAGGTTGCTACACACTCAGAGATTACAGACC
Organism: Lachnospiraceae bacterium; assembly: GCA_017525525.1. Lineage (GTDB taxonomy): Bacteria > Bacillota > Clostridia > Lachnospirales > Lachnospiraceae > Coprococcus_C. The sequence continues at coordinate 53,367 of JAFXSQ010000022.1, forward strand.
GTCCACAGCAGATAGCATTTCCGTCTTTGAAGACGACCGCAAGGGACTCCGAGACAGGAACTCAGAAGGCAAAGGTATCGAAGACAACAAAAATCATAGACACGGTCTGCTATGAGGGTGTGTTCCCGAATGAGAAGTTTATCCTTAAGGGCAAGCTCTATGACCGGGCTACAGGCAAACCGTTGTTGGTAAACGGTGCAGAGGTTACTTCTGAGTTGGAGGTTGTGCCGGAGAATAGCAATGGCATAGTTGAGGTGGAATTCGTGTTTGACTCAACAGGGCTTGAAGGTATGGAGGTTACAGTGTTTGAGTATGCTTATACTCCGGATAATGAACTGATAGTATCTCACGAGGATCTGACAGATGATTATCAGACCATAACCTTCGATAAGAAACCGGAGTTACCGCCGGATACTCCGAAGACCGGAGATAGTACGAAGCCATTGGCAATAATGATAGTAATGTTTGTATCTGCTATAGCGGGTGGCATTGTTCTTGCGTACAGAAGACGTAAGCTGAAGTAG
>JAFXSQ010000023.1 GCA_017525525.1 Lachnospiraceae bacterium
AAAAACGTCATAATTTTTGGCATCTCTAAAACAAGAAAGACCACTATTCACCGACAATAGCATCGGTCTGTTTAAGGTACTCAATTTTTACAGTATAGAAGGCAAATGAGCCTCAATGACATAATTCTAAGCATAAAAAAGGGGCCTCGCCCAGATGATTTAATCATCTAAAGCGACAGCCCCTTTTTGTTATAATCGTATTATGAAAGGAGGAGAGGTATTAAGAAAATGAAACTAAAGCAGTGGTTAAGAGAGCATAAACAGATGACGTACAAGGAGTACAAGGCGCTCCCTGAAGAAGACCGTTGGGAGATGGAGAGAGAATTCCATAGCTTTAACCGGAGCTTGCAGATAAAAGAGGCAAAACAGGCTTCCGGGGCTAAAGATGGTGTTAAATGGTGAATGATGACCGAAGAGGAATGGCAAAAAAGCAAAGAACAAGCAACAAAAGAAAAGAAACGATATGAAGCTAATTTGAAGATTGGTGGGATTGATGAACGTGGTAATTACACAGCGCTACATCATAGATGAGTTTAATAAAGAGAATAAGTAGTGATATACGTATAGAGGCTTGCGGAGAGACTTATTTTTCGGCGCATCTTTGCTTGATCCAAGTATGGGCTCGATTGTAAGCTGTATAATGAAGAATATGTAGATGCTACATGGGAAACTTGTACACTTCGTAAGTGGCTGAACAGTGATTTTATAAATGATGCATTCAATGCGGATGAGAAGAACAAGATATGTAAGGTTACTATAAACACTCCGGATAATGCAGAATTTGAAACTCAGGGCGGTAACAAGACACAGGATAAGGTTTTTCTTTTATGCATAGATGAAGCAAAAGAGCTTTTGGAGGATTGTGTCACCGATGTTTGTCAGCCTACGGAGTATGCAATATCGAAGGGAGCTGATATCGAAGATGGGTATTGCTACTGGTGGTTGCGGTCGCCCGGCGATTATCAGTTTCGTGCAGCATGTATCGCCTATAGTGGCTTTGTGGACAGGTGGGGTTACGCTGTGGATGCGTTTGGCGATAACGCCAATTTGATCGCGGATGGCTTAGATCCTGATATCAAAGTCGTCTATTGTGCGGTTCGTCCTGCTATGCTTATTAATCTTTAATCGTTAATCTTCTAATCTGTTATCATCTAATAAGCCGCTTGCGGCGTAACCAGCGTCCCGAAGGAACGCATAAACATGGGACAGTTCTGTGTCTTACCGAAAGCGGTTTGACTTGGAACTGTCCCGTGGTTTAATGTGTAGAGTTATTGTTTATAAGCAATAATGCATATGTGTTTGGCTTTGTCAGAAAGCTGAGAGCCTTTGTCTGCGAGTTGCGATTATGTTTGTTTCAGTAAGCTCCGCTTTAAGAGACTAGGAGTGTCATCCGTTGAGATTGCTATATCCATATTCTGATAATATCGCCGAACCTGGGCAACTTGAGTGAAAGATATCCGTATCTTGAACCGTCGACAAGGCCCTTTTTAATTAGCCTGTCACGATAGACTGCCATATTTCCTGAGGTCATGGACAGAGTATCACGAATTTCTTCTACTTTAACGGTTCCTCTTTCAGAGATTATTGCGATAATGTCTTTTTCTTTCGGGGATAATTCAAACCATAGCTTTTCGTATACATATTCTTCTAGCAGTCCGTCGTATTCGGAAATCAGATCCTCAATGGTGCCGGAAGATTTTTTCTTTATGAATTTGTTCCAATAGATGTAGCCAAGTACCTGATAAGCAAATGCATAGCCACAGGTCAGCTTTGCCATTTGATCTGCTTTGACGCGGTCGACTTTCAATACTGATTCGTAGCTTCGGGAGATAGCGTTCAGGCTTAACGGCTCGAGAGCTATCTTGGGAGCGCGGTATAAAAAGGTTAGTGTTTTTTCGTTTTGAAGATTGTAAATATTATCATATAGACCGGTCATCAGTAAAAAAACAGGTAACTTTTGACGTACAAGAATTTGGAAAACGCCAGCAAAATATTTCACGCTATCGTTTTTTACGATTTCATCTATTGTAATTAAGACTTTGCGGCCTTTCTTTTTAATCTGTTCCAACATCTTTTCAATGGCTGTATCTATGTCGAATATCTGGTTGGCTGTGTCAATATGAACACCGAGTCCAAAAGCTGAAAGATCGAGTTTTGCGCTCGTAAACAGTTTTTTTAGCTCGGGTATGCTGTACAGCTTTGCTGCTATGGAATGGAGTATGTCCGAATCCGGAGTAACACTTATTACTATCCAGTCCTTCTTTTGAGAAAAGCTATCGGATATATCTGCGAGCATAACAGTTTTTCCGGAACCTCGAACGCCGGATATCATATATACATGAGCTGTGGGCGTATCGCCGGAAAAAGAATCAATTATCTCGTTAATCTGTTGATGTCTGGATATGTACTGGGATGGCTCTTCGCCAAAAGACAGTGTAAATGGATTTGAAAGCATGGCACCCTCCTGATCTGATTTATAACTTTTTGTGCGATTTATAACTTGTTATAATTTGTTATAACGTTTGTTTGCATTTTATAACTTGTTATAACTTTTGTCAACTGTAGTCATAAACAGACAGGGAGCAGAAAATAAGAAAAATGAGGGATGGTTTCTGATTGACGGCATTCCGATAAAATAGTATAATACAAGGCGATGATATTTTGCTTTGATTGGGAGAAAAATGAAATGAACAATAAAAAAGCTGAGATAATTAAAGCATTACAGATTACGGATGAAGATGTTAAAGAACTGTTATGCCCTTCGGCAAAGTCTGTTCAACCAAGGGATATGATTGTGAAGATGTATGCTAAAAGAAAAATGGCAGGTTTTGCTACGCGGTATTATATGAGGAGTGCGGTGCCGCCGAGCTTTCGGCTGTCTGTTGACGGAAGTATGTACGATAAAACTGATTTGAAAGATGAGTTAAATTGCAGGTTTGGCTATTTGTATAATGGTGAGACTGCCAAGGAAGTATCAGTTCTCGAAGCTTGGAGAGATAACGAGAAAGAGGTTAAGGACATCTATAAGAGCCTGGAAACAGATATTGCTAAAGGTTTTTTTATAGGACAATCACCTATAATATGGTTAAGGTTTTCTGATGGCTGTTTATTGTTTACTGCGTCAGGCCACAAGGATTATGAAAAAGATGATGCTTCAAAAACACTCTTCTTTTTCAACGAAGCTTCATGGCTTTTGAAACAGAAAAACGACCAGGTCGATGAAGATATCAATAAAGCTTTAGAGATAATAAACCAAAAGATTAAATGGAATCAGGAACAGGATACTATTGCAAAGCTGATTTCTAAGATGCCTTTAGGCTGGACTGTTCCGGTGGAGATTGATGAGACCAAAGGTTTAGAGGAGCGTAAGAAAGGGCTTACCGGGGATGATAAAGTAAATGAATTGATAGATGTTTTTGGATGCTATGAGAATGAAAAGAACGAGTCTGTAAATAATTCAGAATACCCAACAGATTACAAGTCGAAAATCATATTATATACCAAGGCTATCCGCGAGTATCGTGATTTGCTGAATCCTGATATAGATATACAACACATGTATGCCTATGTATTAGCACATGAGTTGTTCCACGCTCGTCAGGATTTTGAAGTAGGTTTGATGCACAGCTTTGACAGATTAAACAAGAACAATGATAATACGCTCATAGTACAGACGGAAACCCTTGCGGAGTTTTTTGCCTTAAGATTCGTAAAGAAAGAATTAAAAGATGATCTTTTGTTTGAGGAGCTATGCAGATCCAGAAGTAAAGAATTGCTTGATGATTCTCCATGCAAAAGATATGCTGAAGCTTTGAATAAGTACGGAGATATAAAGAGCGACAAAGCGTTTGACGGTTTTCGAAAGGCGCTTGATGACTGGACAGATAAAATGATAGAAGAGTGCTATTCTTAGATATGATAAAACTTTGTGGAAGGTTGATTGAAAAATAATAAATAGAGATTTAGTTGTAAAGAGCGGACTGCGCATTATTGCGCAGTCCTTTTTGTTATGCTGATATCACAAAGAAGAGAGGAGTGAAGGACTATGATCAAAACTTATATAAAACCGCCGTTCAAGTATTTTAACCTGACTGAGAAGGGTGTGAATGCGGTGATGGATGAGCCCGGCCTCGGCAATAATTCCGACAAAGTAAACAGGTTTTCTTTTTTTGAAAAGTGTGAGAACACTATCACGAGCTTTCATATGAATTGCATAATAGATGACCTGAAGAAGGAGTTCATCGAGGGTGTAGCCGCCTTGGGGGACAATACATCTCTTATAAAGAAGGTTCTTTCCGCGCCGGAGAAGAACGGTATAAATCCGGAGGATAAGCTTATGCTCTGCCGGAAGAACACTGAGGAAAAGGAGGAATTAACCATTCTTTACGGCTGTCCGATGGCGCTTGCGGCATATATGGGCGACAATGGACTGATGAATTCGCTGAAAGCGGCAGGCTTTGACTGGAGAGTAAATGATTGTGTTGAGGTTATTAATGTTAGTGATGCGCGCGCTCCGGGAAAAGAGAAAGAGATAATAGGTTACCTTAAGCTTCGCAATCCGGATTTCGCCCTGATTTTTCTTGAGCTGTCAGAGGCTAAGAGGGACGAGATCATGGATGAGATGTACAGCACAGAGCATGGGCCGCTCATCTTCGGGGAGGAGATAATTACGATTATTTCCTCGAACAGACACAATCCTTTGGGATATTATTTCAAAAAGCATCCGAAAAATGGGAACGGTGATCGCCACTGCATAATCAATATCCGGAAGGCTGTAAATGAGATTATAAGGAGAAATGAGGAGTGTTATGAGCCGGGCAAGGCCCCGGTATATGTGGATATCAGCTCAGTGGCTGCTCATGTAAATGGCTCCAATACCGGTGGATATAATATGGTCCGTGAATATGATTTCGGAATCGGAACGGCCGCTTACTTCTATGAGGTGGAGGCAAGAAGGATGGTGATACCATTCCTGAAGCTGCTTAATAGGGGGGAGTATTCCTTATGGAAGGACGGCGGTGATTACAGAACAGAATTCTATGATCCTTTTGGCAATAATGTGATTTCTGATGTAAAAACTGTTCAGGGCATCAGATGGGAAAGTGAAGATGAGCTTTTTGAAAAGCTTTTAAGCTGCTTTGTGGGACGTGGTGACAGGTATTCACTGAATGGCGGTTTGATGTCGGGCGTGTCAAAGCTTTGTGACACGGATGCCAAAAAAGCTTGTCTGATAAAGACGGAGCTGGTGCATATCAGCGGTTCACTTCTGTTTACGGTGGAGGAGGAAATGGAGAGGGAGGTTAAATCCCTGCGCCGAATCATAAGAGAATGGAAGTGGAACACAATCAAAATGATAGATGAGGTATGGGAGGTGACGGAGATAGAAGAAGAGGAGCCTTTCGGTTTCCATGATCCTTTTGCCGGACATTTATCAGGACAGGGTTTTACGGCGTCGGATCTGCTGAGGCTTATAAAAACACTTAGGAATGCCCCTGTGACACTCAGCGCAAAGAGCGAGAAGGCCATGAACCTTATGTGCAATGCATACATGCAGAACCGACTGGATTTCTTTGAAATATAAAGGGTGTTAAGGGGAACAACAACTGCAAGGAGCTGTGGTCGGAGATAATCAGAGATGAATCGACTGATCATATAGTAGAAGCCATAGAAAAGAACATCATACCGGCAAGCGGGACATATGAGCTGGCTATGGAAGCGATAAAGGCAGGGAACATGAACTGTGTCCCGGTTTTGATGGCATATAGCAGAAATAGAGGTGGGGGCAGATGATTAAGATTACGAAGATGACTCCGGTGGATGTAATGAAGCTTGGTCCGGGAGGAAGAAAACTTCATAGGGAAGCCGAGATGAAGATGGTTAAGGCGGTGAAGTCTGTAAAGCAGCGCTTTCCGGAGTTCATATATCCTTTGGATAAGATGGAGCTTGTGTCGGTTGAGGAGGAGGTAAATGTTTCAACGGACGGTTACCGACTGGTTTACAACGTAAAGCAGGTTAAAGAATTGGCCGGTTATGTATGGGGATACACGATAGAGGACCGGATCATACACATTTTGCTTCACGGACTGCTCGGACATTTTGAGCTGGATGAAAGGTACAGGAAGGACAAGCTGCTTGCATGGAGCTTTATGGATATGGCGGTGGATTTCCTCGGAGGCGAGCTTTACGGACAGACCTCGTACATATCATATTTTGAAAGAATCAACGACATTACCGGACAGGTTAAGAAGGAGCTTTCGCTTAAAGGGCTTAAGGTTGGAGGCAGCAGGATTGCATTCCCTCACAGAGTTTATATGGAGGCTTTGGAGAATGAAAAGACAAAGCGGAGGATAAAGTATAACGGAAGTAAGTTTGAGCTTGATAATCACTATGTGTGGAATCTGCCCGAAGAAAAAGAAAAGAAGAGCAATGCAAGCGGTGGGAAGGGCGCCGGGAAAGAAATCGGCGCTATGGAGATAAATGCAAAAAAAATACGTGCGCTATGGGAAGGCGCGAGAGCATTTGCGGGGATAGACAAGGATAAGCTGCTTGTGAAATGCCTGCGCGGGAAAAGGCAGGGGGATACCTTCGGTGACGGGGACTGCATGGTTAAAGAGGCCGAGGGCAAAGGACTTGATTACTCGGATATGCTTGAGGAGTTTATGTCAATCTCCGAAAAGCCTGATGAGGATCAGGATGCCATAGATATTATGCTTTACCAATACGGACTTGATGTGTACGGGGATATGCCTTTGGTGGAGCCGAGAGAAGAGGGAGATGCGCGAAGCCTGCGCACATTGATAATAGCGATAGATACGAGTGGTTCGTGCGCGGGCGCGCTGCTGGAGTGCTTCTTAAGGGACACAAGAAAGCTGCTTTCGAACTGTGAAGGAAGGTTTAAGTTTGATGAGATAATCGTGCTTGAATGTGACGCGAGAATTCAGCATGAGACAAGGATTACAAGGCCGGAGGATATGAATAAGATAAGCCCGAAGATGAGACTACAAGGGTTTGGAGGAACGGATTTCAGGCCTGTGTTTGAAAGGGCGGACGAGCTTGAGAAAAAGGGCAGCAGGGTATCGGCGATAATCTATTTCTCGGACAGTTATGGGATATTCCCGCAGAAGCCGAGGGAAAATACCTACTTTGTCATAAATGAGGTTAATTTTGAAAGGGGCAGTTACAGGCCATTTAATGAGTCGATACCGAAATGGGTAAAGACGGTAAAGCTGCCCACGGGAACAGACAATGATTTATAGGAAAAAATGGTGTCATCCTGAGCGTAGCGAAGGATCTTAGAATACGAAAGGACGAGTGATAATTATGAAGGTAACCATAGCAGAGGCAAAGAAGCAGATTAAGAATGCAGTGAGGACATATCTTTACAAGGGGGAGGAAGGGCAGTATATGATGCCGGCCTTGGGCAGGCTGCCGCTTTACATGGTCGGAAGTCCGGGCATAGGCAAGACTGAGATAGCAAATTCCGTAGCGGAGGAGATGGGAATAGGCTTTGTAAGCTTTTCGCTTACACATCACACCAGGAATTCTCTTCTCGGGCTGCCGGTTATAAAGGAGCTTGACGACGGAAGAAAGTATACTGAGTTCACCATGTCCGAGGTCCTGGCGGCGGTTGAGAAGAGCCACAAGGCAGGACATGAGGAGGGAATACTACTCCTGGATGAGTTCAACAGTATATCCGAGACTATAATGCCGGCGATGCTTGCCTTTCTTCAGACCAAGAACATAGGCGAGTTTTATCTTCCGGAGGGCTGGATAATTGTGCTTGCGGGGAATCCGTCGGAGTACAACCGCAGCGCGAAGGCTCTTGATATGGCGCTTCTCGACAGAGTCAGAAGGCTCGATATAGAGTTTGACGAGGAAGTGTTCGTAGAGTATGCAAAGGAGAAGAAATTTTATCCTGAGATAGTTGATTTTCTTGAGACGGGCAAGCAGTATTGCTACGTAATGGACCCGAGTAATGATACATCGGAGGCGGTAACTGCACGAGGCTGGGAGAATCTGAGCAGGACCATGTATCTGTATGATAAGCTTGAGATTCAGCCGGATCTTGCTATGGTTCAGCAGTTTATAAAGTCTGACCGTGTGGCGGTTGCATTTCTGGATTATCTTGCATTAAATGAGCTCGGATGCACCAAAAAGGATATAGACAAGATGGTTGAGGGAATAAACCATGAGGCCTATGCAAAGAAGTGGGGGGAGCTTCCGGCGCGCGCGCTGTGGCTGCTTTCGGATTACCTGGTACGTCTGTTGTCGTCCGTATGCTCGGACAAAAAACGCTCGGCGATGCTGACGAAGAACTTTGACAATGTGGCTGACTTCATTGAGCTGATGAAGTCATCGGTGCTTAAGGAAAAGTTCTTCTTAAGCATAAGCAAGGAGCAGGCTATAGTTACGCGCCTGGTTGAGGAAAAGGATGAGGCCTATATCAGACTGTGCGAGGAATTCTACAGATAAAAGATTAATAAAAATCCTTGGGGCTCATGCAATATTACAGAGCTTTTTTGGATAGTATATGTGTAGGGAGGTGCGATTATGACGAAGTCATAATTTAGCATCGCACCGACCGACTGGGCAGGATTACGAAGTAATCATGCCGTTACATATTTACAAGGGAGGTGCGATTATGACGAAGTCATAATTTAGCATCGCACCGACTTTCGTCATAAGGGGTACCGCGAAGCGGTGGATTCCTTGTGACATTAGAATGGGCAGGATTACGAAGTAATCATGCCGTTACATATTATACGAGGGAGGACCGGAGCAACAGGAAGAGTTTTAAATCGGAGGTAGAAGGATGATAGTAAAAAGAAACGAATTTGTTAAGGGAACCGATGATTACGGAAGAAAGTACAAGATGCTCAATGTAAGCGGCTGGATGGACCGGGAGTCATGGAAGTCTGATGTGGACGAGGGCGCGGTGCAGTTTGAGGGCTGTAAGGTTGCGCTGAAGGGGAATGTGGGCAGGTATATCATCGTGGAGGCAGAGAATGCCGAGGAGGGATTTCTTGCGGTAAACTATCTGTATGGAATGCTCAGGGAAAAGGAAAAAGGTGGTCCGGAAGGAAGAGCAGAGATTTCCGGTGACTATGATGAGGATTATGAAGAGAATGGTATCCATGATCCGAATGATGAGTCTGACGAGTGTTACTATGACGATTATGAGGAGCCGAGATATGATGAAGAGGATTATTACTCTGATCTCGAGTATTATATAGAAGACGACGATTATCTCCCTGTGATCGATTCGGATGAGTTGAACAACGAGTGCTGCACAAAGCGCGGGTTTGATACCGCTTCGTTGGAAAATATGCAGTATGCTTTTGCACCGAAGGAGTATAAGAAACCGTACTGGATGGAAATGGGTTCAAAGCCGGTATGTATTGTAAGGGATGAGCAGGAATGCATGCCGTTCTCATATTTTGAGCTTGACAATGTGAAGATTTTTGATCACGCAAAGCATGTTTTTATACTTTTCATACGCGGAAGCCTGAATTCCGGCGGAATGCTTCCAACGTTTTTGGCAGTCGAGAGTGTGGATGAGGTTGATGCGGATGATGCATTTTCGATAAGGTCACCGGAGATAACCAAAGCCATGCTCATGCTTACTGCTGATTACGTGAGGGTAAGCTGTCATGAGGATATCAGGAAGGAGTACATGGCAAAGGTATTGGCTTCGTGGCTTAAAGAACACAAGCTTGCTCTAGCGGATGAGGGCGAGCTTAATCAGATGGCTGAGAAGCTTTCGGGAATTAATTCCGACTATCCGTCGGATACCATGGATAAGTCCCTGAAGCTTTTGAAGCACAACAATCCGGAGGCAAAGGAAATCTCCTTAAGCTCTATGCAGAAGCTGGGGATACTGGCAATCAATAAGGCGCCGGTGGATGATGTAAGCTTTGATGACCTGGTGGGTTTGGATCAGGTTAAGGACGAGCTTATTCGCGTGACACATCTTATGAAATTCATGAAGAAGAGAAAGCTTGCAGGAGGAAAGGTGAATGATTATCACAATGTATTCTTATTCTTAGGCGCGCCGGGCACCGCGAAGACAACGGCAGCCAAGGCTTTGGGAGCGTTGATGAGAAAGGAGGGACTTATCAAGAGAGGCAAGTTCATCTCAGTGAGCGGTTCTCAGCTTAAGGCGGGCTATGTGGGACATACGGTTGACAAGGTAAGGGCGTTGTTTAGGGACAATGATATTATACTGATAGATGAGGCGTACTCGATTGCAGCGTCAAACCACGGGGAGATGGATACATTTTCACAGGAGGCGCTGGCTCAGCTTGCGATAGAGCTTGAGGAGCACGCGGATGACAAGGTTGTAATCTTCGCGGGATACGGCGGAAGGTATGTAACAAAGCAGGACAACAAGATGGAGGAGTTCCTGAGCGCAAATCCCGGCATAAAGAGCAGGATAAGCTTTGAGGTTTCGTTCCCGAGTTATAATGCAGACGACATGGTCAAGGTTGTGCATCACATCGCGGGAAGGAGAGGCTACCGCATGGTGCATACCGCTGATGAGCTGATAAGGAATTACTTTGAGCTGAGGCTCAAGGACAGTGCCTTCGGAAACGGGCGTGAGGCCAGAGTTCTCGTGGAGAATATGGAGCGCCATATAGCAGAGAGGTACTACAAGAGTGCGGTCATCCCTGCCGGAAAACTCCTTATCACCAAGCGTGATATAGTGCTTACCTTGGAGGAGACACGTAAGAGCAACGACCACTCAAAGGATCGCTCTCGTGTGTTCGGGTTCTGATGACATGGATGATATTTATCCGATCACGGCATTCTTTCCGTTATTCTTGCCGTAATACAGCTTTTCATCGGCACGCTGTATCCATTTATCTATGGACTGCGTGCCGTCTTTTATTGCGTATCTTATGGTGACCGTAGCGGCAATCCAGTTTTTTGTTGTTATGACAGCTTTCTTAAGCTGTATTTCTTAAAGTCCTGAACCTTGACATACTTTTTCTGGGCGGATATACTTTGAGCCAATCAGTGACTGGTCTGTACCGGAGGTGATAGGCGAAGTGCTCAAAAGACTTGACATAAAGGATATGTCGGGTGTGCTGATGGTGGGAGACAGGAAACAGGATATAGAGGGTGCTCACGCAATGGGTATCTGTGCGATGGGCGTGCTTTACGGCTATGGCAGCAGGGAAGAGTTTAAGAAGGCGGGAGCCGATTACATAGTGAAAACACCGGCAGATATACGTGCCTGGGAGCTGTGAAGGTCATCGCATGTTCAGGAGATTTTAATGAGATTATAGTTTTAAGAAAGTGAGGAATAAGGACATGAAGAAAAGAGTATTGACATCAAAGGTTTTATGTGTGTGCATGGCAGCAGGGCTTTTATGCACAGGTTGCGGAAAGAGCGAAAAGGAGACGACAACTGCTGCAACAACCGCAGCCGCGGAGCTTTCTACAGAAGCACCGCAGGACGTTGTTACCATTGAAGAACAAGTTCTGGTTGATGAAAAAGAGGTTAAGGTCACTGCCAAGCGTGTCGGCACTTATAAGGGAGATTTGCTCATGCTTGACAACCAGCTTATCTTAGAGGCTGAAAATCATACAGACAAGCTTATCTCCGTCGGATTCTTTGATTCCTCTGTCAACGGATACATGATCGACTGTGATTACAGCTCATTCGTCCAGCCGGGAGAGACCAGAGAGATTCCAAGCGGCTTCAACGAGTCGCAAATGGAAATGTGCGGTATAACGACCCTGGCGGAAATGGAGTTCGCAATCCGGGTCACTTACGAAGAGACCTATGAGGATATCTTGAGCACGGAGCCTTTTGTGATCAAAACATCTGCTGCGGATGACTTCAAATATGAATTCGACGAGAGCGGAACAGTGGCATATGATAAGGACGGCTTCAAAATAGTGGTTCATGGAGTTCACCACGACAATGTGTTCGCCGGAGAAGACATAGTTATCTATGCTTCAAATCAGAGCGATAAATATATCTCGGTATCGTCTCAGGATGAAAAGATAAACGGGCAGGCTGTGGAGGCATACTTCGGAATGGATGTCCTTCCGGGAAAAAGCGCTATGGGGCTGCTTGGAACAGATTCGGAGCATGCGATTGAAAAGATAGAGAGCTTCGAGGGCTCCTTCAGTATACAGGACTATGAAAACGGAGATAATATCGTAGAAAAAACAGATCCGGTAAGTGTGACATTCTAAAAGAGTTTCTCACTGAATGATGAAGCCATGCGGAAAAAAAGCAACAAAGCGGATAATCTTATCAGGAGGTATCACATGCAAAAACCGGTAAATCCCAACGCGTCGCCAAACGCAAAAAAACTGCTTGATTTCTTAAGCGAATCGGCAGGACATAAGATAATAACAGGTCAGCATACCCAGACTGTGGAGATGGAAGAGGTGTCCTACATCAAAAGCATAACGGGCAGTGAGCCTATGCTTCGCGGGTTTGAGCTTCTTTCGTATTCACCGAATATCAACTATGACGATGCGTCTGAGGAGTGTCTTAAAGAGGTGTATGCAAACCGCAATACACTTGATGAAGCGTACAGGTGGGCGCTTTCCGAGGAAAGAGCAGTACTTACTTTTACGTTTCACTGGTTTTCGCCGCTTGGAGGAAGGGACAAAAGCTTCTTCTCCGAGAATACGGATTTTGATGCAAGGCGTATACTTGAAGCCGGCACTCCGGAGCAGTCTGCCTTTTACAGTGATATGGATGCAATCGCCGGGCACCTGAAACGCTTCCTCGATAAAGATATCCCCATTCTCTGGAGGCCGTTTCATGAGTCTGAGGGCGTGTGGTTCTGGTGGGGAAGATACGGCTGTGAGGTCGCTGCGGAATTGTACAGAAGGATGTACAAACACTATACAGAAAAGCATCATCTGGACAATCTGCTCTGGGTATGGAACTGCCCGTTAAAAGAGGGCTATCCGGGTGATGAATATGTGGATGTTGTAACAAGAGACCTGTATCCTGAGGCTGACACCCCGACTGATTTTAAAAAGGAATATGATGAGTTAGTGGGGACCACATCAAAGAACAAGGTTGCTGCACTCGGAGAAGTGGGCAGATTCCCCGATGTAAATATACTGTCGGAAACGCACACGCCGTGGGCTTATTACATGACCTGGTCGGGCGAGTTCTGCATGAGTGAGAAGTTCAATACATCAAAAAAGCTTAAAAGTATGTATCAGAGTGAGTATTCCCTGAAGCTTTAACGGGAGTCGTTTTGATTTAAGTGCTTTTTGCGCCGGTCGGCGTCAAAGGGTGCTTTGCGGGTCATACATATAACATACGGCAAAGCGTTTTGCCGTTGACTGTAACCCTGAGAGTGATTTTCGGGGTGAATCCGAGGTTTAAAAATGAGCACGAATGTTGTGACTTATCTTGCATATTACTACTTCTACTGTATGTTCGGCTGGGCTTATGAGACCATAGAAGTATCGATTCGTAAAAAGGAATTCGTAAACAGGGGCTTTATGTCCGGACCATGGCTCCCGATATACGGGTTTGGCGCGATGATCTATCTGGTGGTCTGCGTGCCTTTAAAGGATTATCCGGTTCTTGTCTTCCTGTCAGGGATGGTCACATCAACGGTCATGGAGTACATAGCCGGAGCGCTGCTGCTGTATATATTTAAAGTAAGATATTGGGATTACAGAAAGTTTAAGATCCAGCTTCATGGTCATATCTGCCTGACAGCCTCACTTATCTGGGGGATGGGGGCGCTGCTTTTTGTATATATTCTGCATGAGCCGGTGGTCCGTTTTATGGGGTGGATAAACCAGGAGGTGCTGAGCGTTGCAACGCTTGTGATTACAGGTATTATGGGTTATGATTTTGCGAACTCGCTGAGGCAGGCTTTGGATCTTCGAAGGATTCTTGCGAATATGGAGGAGATGCTGGACCAGCTCACTGAAATAGTTGAAAAAAAGAGCCATGGAATGATTGAAAAGGTGAGCGAATACGGAAAAGAAATGGAGAAGCGGCTGGAAGAGGTATCGAAAAAAATGCTTCACAGAAATCCGACAGCAAGCTTCGAAAAATACAAAGAATTATCCGATCAGATCAGAAGCAGGTTCAGGAAAAAATGACTGTGTTCCCGTTGCTTTGCTCGTCAAAAAGTCATAAAAATATGTGGCGAAAAGTGTGAAAAAATGGTAGAATATCCGAGATTTATTACGGAGGATGTTGCTTATAATATGGTTCAGATCTATTGCGGAAACGGAAAAGGCAAGACGACCGCTGCGGTCGGCGCTGCAGTCAGAGGCTGCGGCGCCGGCTTTTCTGTGCTTTTTGTGCAGTTTTTAAAGGACGGAAGCTCATCGGAGCTCCATATCCTGCGTGACTTAAAGGAAGTCACCGTCTTAGTCCCGGAGGAGTTTTACGGATTTTCATCACAGCTTGGTGAGGAAGAGAAAAAAGCGCTGACAGCCTGCTACAAAGAGGTCTTCAACAGGATAGACGGTTGGATTGCGGACAATTCCGCGGACGGTGAGCTTAAAGGTATTATAGTGCTGGACGAATTGCTGCACGCGGTCAACGCCGGACTGGTTGAAGAGGCGCAGGTCACAGAGCTTCTTGATGCTTATTCCTCAGAGTACGAGTTTATAATAACGGGCTATTATCCGACTGCCGCCTTAGTAAAAAGAGCTGACTATATATCCAACATTACGGCAGAGAAACATCCGTATGCTCTCGGAGTCAAGGCGAGAAAAGGAATAGAGCTGTAAATCACATTTTTACAAATAATGATGTCGTGGGCAAAGTGTTTTGCGGGTCATAAAATCAAAAATTTACATGCAGATGTGAAAAATATGATCTTTTGAACCTGATATCAAATATTCATCTTGACAATAATTCCCCCAGCACATAGAATGAATGTAGTATTGAAAACTACATGCAACAATAAATGAGGTGCGTTATGCCGGAAAAAACATTCAAACCGGAGCCGGGAATAGCCGGCGCATATATAGATACTGTGATCGATGAGGAGAGCGGGCTGCTTGAGGACATCCGCTTTCATGACATCGATAGGTTTAATTTTGCTTATGACGTAGTAGACAGACTCGGAAGTGAACAGCCGGGTCGTCTAGCCATGCTTCACGTCGACCGTGAGGGCAAGGAGCGTCGTTTTACATTTGCGGATATGAAGAAGTACTCCTCCATGACCGCGAATTATTTCAGGTATTTGGGCATAAAGAAGGGCGACAGGGTGCTGCTTGTGTTAAAGAGGCATTACCAGTTCTGGTTTGCCATGCTTGCGCTTCATAAGATAGGCGCTATTGCGATACCTGCCACATTTCTTCTGGTGAAGAAGGATTTTGAGTACAGGTTCAAGGCGGCAAAGATAAGCGCCGTCATAGCCACTGCCGATGGAAAATGCACCGAGGAGATAGACAAGGCAGAGAAGGGCTATGAAGGACTTAAGGCTAAGGTGCTGGTCGGCAGCAGATCGGTGAAGGGCTGGAGGAATTTCAACCGTGATATCCGCTTTTTCTCGGACGAATTCAAGAAACCTGCCAATTACGCGGGTGGCGATGATACCATGCTTATGTTCTTCACCTCCGGCACGACTTCATACCCCAAAATTGCTGCACAGAGTTACAAGTACGCTCTCGGACATTATGTGACGGCGCGCTTCTGGCAGCAGGTTAAAAGGGACGGGATACATTTTACCGTGAGCGATACGGGTTGGGCGAAAGCCATGTGGGGCAAGCTTTACGGACAGTGGCTCTGTGAGGCGGCGATATTTACATATGATTATGATGAGTTTATAGCCAACGAGATACTCGGAATGATAGCAAAATACAGGATTACGACCTTCTGTGCACCGCCTACGGTGTACAGGGTGCTTTCGCACATGAGGCTTGAGGATTATGACCTTTCTTCGGTGTCCAATCTGACCACCGCGGGTGAGGCGTTAAATCCCGAGGTCTTTGAGCGCATATATAAGTCTACGGGACTTTCAATCATGGAGGGCTTCGGTCAGTCGGAGTCTTCAATGATAGTGGGAAATATAAAGGGAGTTATGCCTAAACCGGGCTCCATGGGCAAGCCCAACCCGGGTTATGAGGTAGTTCTGCTTGATCAGGACGGAGTACCCTGTACTCCGGGAAAGACCGGTGAGCTGTGTGTCAAGGTTGACGGAGACACAAGACCCTGCGGACTGTTCAAGGGTTATTATTTAGACGAAGAAAAAACCGAAAATGTAATATATGAGGGCTATTATCATACGGGAGATACCGCATATGTTGATGCGGACGGTTACTACTGGTATGTCGGAAGAGTGGATGATGTGATCAAATCAACCGGCTACCGCGTGGGGCCCTTCGAGATAGAAAATGAGATTATGAAGCTGCCGCATGTGCTTGAATGCGCGGTTACCGCAGTTCCCGATCCCATAAGGGGACAGGCGATAAAGGCTAGCGTTGTTTTGACAGACGGAACGGAAGGCACCGACAGCTTAAAGAGGCAGATGATGAAGGCTTTAAGAGCGGTGCTTGCCTCATACAAGAGACCGAAGATACTTGAGTTCGTGGCTGATCTTCCGAAGACCTCTTCGGGTAAGATTAAGAGGGCGGAGATTAAAGAGAGGGATTGGAAGAAAGATGAGTGACAGGATAGTAATTACAGGTATGGGCGCGGTTACGCCCTGCGGAATAGGTGTAGATGATTTCTGGGCAGGACTGGTTAAGGGCGAGAGCGCAGTCGGAAGGATAAGCTCCTTTGACGCATCGGCTCTTCCGGTTCAGATTGCAGCTGAGATAAAAGATTTTGATCCGCTTAGATTTATGGATAAGAAGCACACGAGGGAGCTTGCACCGTTTATGCAGTATGCTTTTGCGGCTGCAACCGAAGCTTTAGAGGATGCGGGTATATCCGGTGTGGCCGAGGAGAGAAGCATTCCATCGGACAGGATAGGCATATCCTTCGGAACCGCATTTGCGGGCTTTTCGGAGATTGCACAGACACAGGACGGTATCAGCAAGGGTGAGCACAGTAAGGTCAGCCCGCGCTTTGTGCCGAAGGTAATAGGCAATATAGCGGCGGCACAGATAGCTATAGCAAAGGGCTTTACCGGTCCTTCGATGACCGTAACCACTGCGTGCTCATCGGGAGCGGACGCCATAACAAACGGTGCCATGCTGTTAAAGTCGGGCGATGCGGATGTGATGATATGTGTCGGCGCGGAGGCTGCAACCTGTGCGCTGAATATACTTGGGCTTTCCGGAGCGCATGCTTTGTCAACTGCAAATGAGATACCCGAGAAGGCATCACGCCCCTTTGACGAAGGCAGAAACGGCTTCGTTATGGGAGAGGGAGGCGGAGCCATAATCATAGAGACAGAGGAGCATGCAAAGGCTCGCGGTGCCAAGATACATGCTGTTCTTCTTGCATGCGCCAACAGCACGGACGGTTACCATGTGACCTCACCTCATCCGGACGGAATAGGCGCGATACAGTGCATGGAAAGCTGTATAAGGAAGGCAGGGCTTAAGGTTACCGATGTGGATTATATCAATGCGCACGGAACCTCCACGCCGGTGGGCGATGTGATTGAGACCAGGGCAATTCATACCCTTTTCGGTGAGCATGCGGATAAGCTTATGGTTTCTTCGACAAAGGGAACCACCGGTCATATGATGGGAGCGGGCGGAGTGACTGAGGTTATAGCATGCGTGAAGGCAATACAGGAGGGAATAGTTCCTCCCACAGTTAATTTAGAGACACCGGACGACAAGTGCGACCTTGATTATGTTCCCTTAAAGGCAAGAAAGGCAGATGTTAAGGTTGCCATGTCCAACGCGTTTGGCTTCGGCGGACAGAATTCGAGCGTACTTGTGGGAAAATATCAGTAGATGACTAATGTATTAGATAAAACTGAAAGCAAGGGCTTGAGCGGAAGCATACTGAAGATAATAGCCTGTGTGACCATGTTTATTGATCACACGGCTTTTTCTATTGTGCGTCAGATGCAGCTTGGAGATACGACTAATTTTGATTCGAACGGAGAACTCATAAAGAACGGAATATATTATCTCTTTCATGTGATGAGAGGGATTGGCCGGATAGCATTCCCTATATTCATATTCATGCTTATCGAGGGATACTTCCATACCGATAACAGATGGCTGTATCTGCTCAGGATGGCAGTTTTCGCCATAATCTCCGAGGTGCCTTATGATGTGGCCTTTAATCTGACGCAGAGGCAGATGCTCGAAGGAAAGTTTATCGAGTTTACGGATCAAAATGTATTCTTTACGCTTTTCCTGGGGCTGCTTGCGGTTATTATATCGGATACGCTTCTTTCACTGGATATCGATATAATGCTGAAGCTGGTGCTTTCCGGGGCTTTTGCGGTGGGACTGGCGGCGATAGCTTATTTTATGAAGACGGACTACGATGCAGTGGGAGTGTGCGCGATAGAGGCTGCATACCTGTTCAGGAAATCGGTTAAGATAATTGGCTATGAGGAGGAGTACCCCATAAGATGCAACGTAATTTTTGCGGGTTTGATATGCACGATTCTGCTTTTTTCGGGCGTTAAGGAAGTATTTGCTTATGCAATCCTGCCGTTATGCGCGCTCTACAACGGCAAACGCGGGCAATATATGAAGTATACATTCTATGTTTTTTATCCTTTACACCTGCTGATACTCGGTTTGATTAAGTTTATTATGTTTGAGTGAGTGTGGTTGGAACTTATGCGATTAAAGAAAAAAGCCGTGTGGGCTAACAAAGCTGTGGGAAAACGGCATGTTGTTAGCTGAATAGAGCAAAATAATGAGAGGAAGTGTGCTTGGCGGCTAACAAAAATGCGCGAAAGAGACTTGTTGTTAGCTGTAAAGGTAGCGCAGAGGGCGGAAAACAAGTTAAAAGGCTAACAAATGAACGAAAAAGAGGTCTGTTGTTAGCTTAAGGCATGAAAATGGTGGTTTTGACGTAAATATTGACTGAATGCTATTATTATATAGGAATAGGATATGCAGGATATTGGCAGAATATATGACGAGAGCTCGTGAATATTTCGTGAATTCGTCAATTTTGCACTTTATTTTTGGAATGAAGTGTGATATAAGTATGTAGTTGTGCGCGGATACGCACGGCGCTTTAGAAATATTAGGCAATAATAAGTTTCAGAAAGGAATACAGCAATGAAGAAGAGCATTAAAAGAGTGCTTGCGGCTGCACTCATCGGGATCGGAACATTAGGACTTTGCGGATGTGGCGGCAAGGTGAACGGCGTAAATGTAAACAAGATGATAGACAAGTTTTCTTCCTACGGCAATCCGGGGAATTACAAGGCTATTGAGTATAATCTCACAACCACGACTGTGGATGATGATATGGTTCAGTCCCAGATTGATTACATGATCAGTCAGAGTACTACTACGGAAGAGGTTACAAGCGGAACCGTTGCTACGGGCGACACGGTCAACATAGACTTTGTCGGAACCATAGACGGTGAAGAGTTCCAAGGCGGTAACACCAACGGAAAGGGCTATGAATTAACACTCGGTTCGGGATCTTTTATCCCGGGATTTGAGGATCAGGTTGCAGGTCATAATGTAGGCGAAACGTTTGATGTCAAGGCAACCTTCCCGGAGGATTATAAGAGTACTGACATTGCGGGAAAGGATGCAGTGTTCTCTGTAACAATCAATTCTATAAAGAAAACAGTTACTCCCGAATACAATGATGAATTTGTAAAGGCCAATTCAGAGTATAAGACGGTTGCTGAGTTTGAAGCAGGCTTAAAGCAGGATATGACTGACTACTATGCAAAGACCGACAAGAATGCCAACAGATCCGCAGTTATCACAGCGCTTGTTGAACAGACAACGGTTGATAAGTTCCCGGAGCAGGAGACTGAGGAGCTGCTTAAGAAGACCATGGACAGAATCGATAATATGGCAGCGCAGTACGGTAAGGACACAGCAACCTATGTGACTACTTATCTCGGTTATTCAAGTGAGGATGCCTTCAAGACCTATGTAAAGGGTGTCGTTGAGGATCACATTAAGGAAAAGATTGCTATATGCTCGGTGGCAAAGAGCGAGAACAAGACGGTTAACAACAAAGAGGTTGAGGATTATATCCAGACCATGATGGATGATTACGGTTATGATGATAGGGAAGCGGTATTAGAGGATTACACAGAGGAGGACCTCGTGTATTATGCGCTTGAGGATAAGATTTGCACATACCTCTTAGAGGTGGTTCCTCCGACGGTTGCGACGGATACTGATGCCGAGTAAGCCCAAAAAATAGACATTTTTGAAAAAAAAATTACGAAAAATGCCGTAAAATAGTAATTTTCTATTGCTAAAGTGTTAACAATGTAGTAAAATCAATATATCGGCGAGACCGAAAGAATACATCAAAAGGAGATTAGGACAATGAATAAGACAGAGCTTGCAGCAGCAATTGCTTTGGAGGCAGGTCTTTCTAAGAAGGATTCCGAGGCAGCAGTTAAGGCATTTGTTAAGGTTGTATCTGAGGAGCTTCAGAAGAAGGAGAAGGTTCAGCTTATCGGCTTCGGTACCTTTGAGGTAGGCGAGAGAAAGGCTAGAACAGCTAGAAATCCCCAGACCGGCGAGGCTATAAAGATTAAGGCAGCAGCAGTGCCGAAGTTCAAGGCAGGCAAGGCTTTAAAGGAGCTTGTTAACAGCAAGCCGAAGAAGTCCGCAAAGAAGAAGTAATAACTCCTTGTAAAGGCGCCCCGTATTAGCGGGGCGTCTTTCATTAGTTTATGCACACGACCGCGCAAAGTGGTTTTTCACTTTGCGGCGCGCGGTCGGCGCAATGCTCGGCGCGCGACGTTGTCTACACAAATGATATAAAGGTCTCGATTATATAAATAAATAACGGATAAATAAAGGATAGGAAAAGATAGGGAAAGAATATGCCATATACTGATTATGAAAAAGCGCAGAAACAGGGAGTAAAAGCGTTAAGAACTGCTATAGTAAAGGGAGAGAATGAGTATCTCCCGGTTTTAGATGAGATATTAGATGGTGTTGACATAGTAGGGGAGCAGCTGCTCGGCTTATACGATATACCGCTTGACAGGGTGGTGGGAACGAGCACGCACGGGCGCACCTATGCATTTGCCAATAACTTCATGCCCATACTCGACTTAAAAAGTGAGTTCGGAGCAAAGTGGACAGCCCTTTGCGACAGCCAGATTGAAGAGGGAATCCATGAGCCGATTAAGGTCTTTGAGTACATGGCGAATTACTATGTGGTTGAGGGCAACAAGAGGGTGTCGGTCCTCAAATATTTTGAGGCTGCGACCATACCGGCCATCGTCACAAGAAAGATACCGAAGCTCACCGATGATCTTCAGGTTAAAATATATTACGAGTACATGGATTGTTTTAAGTACACAGGGATAAACTATCTTTGGTTTTCGCAGGAGGGCTGCTTCAAGAGACTTCTTGAGCTTACCTCAGAGAATCCCAAGGCAGTGTGGACGGAGGATCAGAGGAAGGATTTCGGCTCGTTTAACCACAGGTTCAGCTCAGCCATAAAGAGCATGGGAGCGCAGAAGCTTCACATGCCGGTGAGCGAGGCGCTGCTTGTGTTTATCGATATATTCGGGTACGATGAGGTCAAGAACCTGACAGAGGCGGAGCTTAAAACAAAGATAAGCACGCTATGGGAGGAATTTGAGGCTGAAGCAAAGGGCAGGGAGCTGACATTGCAGATGGAGCCGGCAAAGCAGGGAAGGAAGAACCTGATTGACTATTTCTTCTCGCCGTCGCAAAAGAAGGTTACGGTTGGCTTTATCTTCGACAAGGATCCGAAGAATTCGGACTGGCTTTATGCGCATGAGCTCGGAAGGCTTTACT
The DNA here is from genome assembly GCA_017525525.1 of Lachnospiraceae bacterium. Lineage (GTDB taxonomy): Bacteria > Bacillota > Clostridia > Lachnospirales > Lachnospiraceae > Coprococcus_C. The sequence continues at coordinate 21,865 of JAFXSQ010000023.1, forward strand.
TAGAGGAGCATCATCCGGATACAATCAAGACTCTCGAGGCACATAATCTTAATGATGATGCAGAGATCACAACGGCGATAGACGGAATGATAGCAGAGGGAGCGAGCATAATATTTACAACCTCTTCGAGGATGGAGGCGGTATCATTAAAGGCGGCGGCCAACAACCCGAAGGTCACTATATTGAATTGTTCCATAGAGACGAGGCACAGGGTAATGAGAACCTACTACGCAAGGCTTTATGAGGTAAAGTTCCTCTCGGGCATGATTGCGGGTGCTTTGACAAAAAGCGGTCGTATAGGTTACCTGGCCGATTATCCGATAAAGGGCATGCCGGCGAACATTAATGCATTTGCTTTGGGCGCAAGGATGATGAATCCCGAGGCGAAGGTTTTCCTTGAGTGGACTAAGATAAAGGGCTCGTCGAGAGAGCTTGCGATAGAGCATTTTAAGAGACATGAGGTTCATTACATATCAGATCAGGATATGATAAAGCCAAACGAAGAGGGAAGGCTTTACGGACTTTATCACTTAGACAATGACGGATTGAGGAACATAGCCATGCCCGTTTATAACTGGGGCGTGTTCTATGATAAGCTTATCGACAGCATTAAGTCGGGAGCGTACGAGCAGGAGGACGATAAGGACGAGAAGGCCATCAATTACTGGTGGGGACTTTCGGCCGGTGTGGTGGATATAATTCTTTCACAGAAGCTTCCGGACGGCACGAGACAGCTTGTTGACCTGATGAAGGAGCTTATCGTGGAGGGGAAGTTCAATCCCTTCTCCGGCACATTTCGCTCACAGGATGAGCTGATAAGGAATAATGACGACAAGGAGGGGCTCACACCGGAGGAGATACTGGACATGAACTATCTCGCGGAGAATGTAGTGGGCTCGATACCGGAGATAGATATGCTCGACGATGCCGCAAGGGCAATCGTGGAGATCAAGGGTGTAGATTAGTGAAAGTGATAAGATTCTTCGGGAAAAAGAGGAAGTATTGACACAGTGTCATCCTGAACGAAGTGACGCAGACCGTAATGCGAAGCGTTACGGTGCCGGCCTTCGATGTCATAAGGAATCCACCGCAAGCGGTACCCCTTATGACGAAATGCGAGGGCTTGCGAAGCAACAGGAAGGGTCTTAAAAGGGGATTGCAATGAAAGTTCTGCTGCTTGCGGACGAGGAGTCTAAGTTTTACTGGGATTTCTTTGAGAAAAGTAAATTAGAGGGCATAGACCTGATAGTGTCCTGCGGGGATTTGTCACCGCATTTCCTGTCATTTATGGCGACCTTTGCGAAGTGTCCGGTGCTTTATGTGCATGGGAATCACGATCACTGCTATGACGAGACGCCGCCTGACGGATGCGTGTGCATAGATGATAAGATTTATGAGTACCAAGGACATTATATAGCGGGGCTCGGAGGCAGCATGGCTTATAACGGGGGTAATTACCAGTATACCGAGAGAGCCATGAACCTCAGGGTAACAAAGCTTCTGATTAGGATGAAGCTCAAACGCATTAAGAAGCTGGACCTTTTTGTGGCGCACTCGCCGGCTTACAAGCTGAACGACAGTGACGATTTGCCACACACGGGCTTTGCCGCATTTTACAGGATTCTTGACAAGGTTAAGCCTGCGGTTTTCGCGCACGGACATGTGCATATTAATTATGGGCGTGACTTTAAGAGAGATTCGGATTATAATGGGGTGCGTGTTGTGAACGCATTTGAAAGATATATAATAGAGATTTAGTTGACTTAGGGGCTTTAGCGCAAAAGACGCTATACGCCGAAACCTTTCGTAATAAAGAAACAATAATATACAATAAGGGAGAGAGTGACATGGCTGAAACAGGAATGGACAGGCTTATCAACAGATATGTGGACTTCTGCAACGATACCTGCAGGATAGACCTTAATCTGTACGAGGAATACAACGTAAAAAGAGGTTTGAGAGACTCAAACGGACGAGGCGTATTGACCGGACTTACCGAGGTTTCGGATGTAAACGGCTTTAAGGTGGTGGACGGAAACCGTGTGCCCATGCCCGGTAAGCTTTATTTTCGCGGTTATGAGATAGAGGAGCTTGTCAGCGGAGCCGGCGGGACCAACCACGGCTTTGAGGAGATAACCTTCCTGCTTTTGTTCGGCGATTTGCCGACCAAGGAGGAGCTTGCCGCATTTATGGAGGTGCTCGGTGAGTTAAGGCAGCTTCCGGAGTCATTTAACCGTGATGTCATAATGAAGGCGCCGAGCCGCGACATGATGAACGTGCTTCAGAAGTGCGTGCTGACACTCTACTCCTATGACGAGGATCCGAATAATTTAGACATAAAAAATGTATTGATGCAGAGCTTGAAGCTTATTGCGCAGCTTCCGGTAATGGCGGCCTACGGTTACCAGGCTTACAGGCATTATTACCTTGAGAAGAGCCTTGTTATCCATAGGCCGAAGCCGGAGCTTTCGACGGCCGAGAACCTGCTCAGATTGCTCAGAACCGACGGAAAGTACACCGAGCTTGAGGCAAAGGTGCTTGATGTGTGTCTTATAATACACGCTGAGCACGGCGGCGGTAACAATTCTACATTTACAACTCATGTGCTCACTTCATCGGGCACCGATACATATTCGACAATAGCCGCGTCCCTCGGTTCTCTTAAGGGCCCCCGTCACGGTGGTGCGAACATCAAGGTTCAGCAGATGTTCAACGATCTTAAGGAAAATGTACGAGACTGGGAGAATGAGGATGAGCTCAAAGCTTATCTTCAGGGTCTGCTCGACAAGAAGGGATTTGACCACTCGGGGCTTATCTACGGTATGGGACATGCGGTCTACAGTGAGTCCGACCCGAGAGCGGTAATCTTAAAGTCTTATGCCAAGAAGCTTGCGGAGGAGAAGGAGTATTACGACGAATTTGCGCTTTATGACAGAGTTGAGAGGATAGCTTCGGAGCTTATAGCAAAGAATCGCAAGATATTCAAGGGCGTGTGCGCAAATGTGGACTTCTACAGCGGCTTCGTGTACAGCATGCTAAAGCTGCCGATGGAGATATTTACACCTATATTCGCTATCTCGCGTATATCGGGATGGTCTGCTCACAGGATAGAGGAGCTTGTAAACAACGGTAAGATAATACGTCCGGCGTACAAGTACGTGGGTACTCATCAGGAGTATACGCCGCTTGACAAGAGACAGTAGCGCGGCGCTCCGGTGGTAATATATGAAGAAGGTTTGGAAGCCCGGAAATATGCTTTATCCGGTTCCGGCGGTAATGGTGACGGTCGGAGAGCAAAAATCGGGAGTCGAGAGAGATAATATAATAACTGTTGCATGGGCCGGTACGGTAAACTCCGATCCGCCCATGGTATCAATATCTGTCAGGAAATCAAGGTATTCGCATGAATTGCTTGCGGCAAGCGGAGAATTCGCTATAAATCTGGTTACGGAAGGGCTTTGCAGGGCAATGGATTATTGCGGCGTGAAGAGCGGTCGTGATACGGATAAGTTCGAAGCTTGCAGACTTACACGCGGTAAGGCGGAAACTATAGGGGTTCCGTTGATTGAGGAGAGTCCGGTGAACATTGAATGCAGGGTAAAGCAGGTTGTAGAGCTTGGCTCACATGATATGTTCATTGCCGAGGTGACGGCAGTTCAGGTTGATGAGGCCTTTATTGACGAAAAGGGGCTTCTTGATATGTCGCGCATGAAGCTTATAGCCTATAATCACGGTGAGTACAATGCCCTGGGCGCCAAGATTGGAAGCTTCGGATACAGCGTGAGAAAAAAGAAGAATAATCATAAATCGGGACAGGGCAAAAAAAGAAAGAAATGAGAAAGCAATGATATACGGAGTGGGGGTCGGAGTCGGAGCTCCGGAGATGATAACCCTGAAGGCATTGAGGGTAATAAGAGAATGTGATGTGATTGTCCTTCCCGCAGCTGACGGAAAGAATAGCAGGGCTTATGAGGCGGTAAGACAGGTTTGTCCCGAGGCGGAGGAAAAGGAGCTTAAGTTTTTTGAATTCCCGATGACGAGGGATGCGGATACCTTAGAGGAGAGAAGAAACCGGATAGCCGAAGAACTGGGAAAGCTTGACTCCGAAGGAAAGAAGGTTGCCATGCTTGTAATAGGCGATCCGAATCTCTATTCGACCTACAGCTATATCGAGATGAGGTTAAAGAGAGCGGGAGTCGACTGTGAGAGCATAAGCGGCATCAATTCATTTACGGCAAGCGCTGCGGCGGCCGGAATGCCCCTTGTTATGGATGATGAGGAGCTGCATGTGATACCGGGTAGCGCTGAGCTTGAGAGAGCGATAAAGCTTAAGGGCACCAAGGTATTTATGAAGCTAGGCAGGGAAAAGTATAAGAGGCTTGCCTGCCTGATAGAACCGCTTGAGAACAGGGGGCTGGTAGAGGTTTGTGCCGTGGAAAAATGCGGTCTGCCGGAGGAAAAGGTGTACCGCGGCATAAAGCAGATACCGGAGGAGCTTGCGTATCTGTCTACCGTGATAGTCAAGGATAAATAACGGACCTGAATGTGAAGGACAACAAAATAAAAAAATGTAGCATAACACGCCTGTTAGTGATAGAATAGGCGTGTTGTTTTATGCGCAGGGGCAACGAAATGAAAAAAAGATTCTTCGGGCTAAAGCCCTCAGAATGACACGAAGAGTCTTATTATAGGAGGAAAATCAAATGATAAAGCAAATATCGATTTTTGCGGAGAACACGAAGGGAGCCATGCTCAACATATCAAAGGCCGTATCGGAGGCCGGGATAGACATCTATAATGTTGTAACCAACGACAGCGCGGAGTTCGGCATAGTGCGTATGCTGGTGACCGATCCCGAGAAGGCAGAGCAGGTGCTTGTCTCTAAAGGATATATGTGCAGGGTGGACAAGGTCGTAGGCGTTGAGATACCGGACGATGTGGGAAGTCTGACTAATCTGTTAAACACTTTGCTTGACTGCAACATTAATATTGATTATTTGTATGTGTCCTACAGCAGGGATTCCAAGACGCCTCTTGCGGTAATGAAGGTCAACGGATACACGGAGGTGGAGTCGAGCCTTGAAAGCAGAGGATACAATATAGTGAAATAAATATTGTAATGTGGATTATGAAAAAGATTCTTCGGGCTAAAGAGGAGGTATTGACACGTGTGTTATGTCTTAAGTGAAGAGTCTTATTGGAGAGCAAGTTATGAGAATAAAACCTACACTTGAAGAATTAAAGAAGATGGATCTGTCGGGCTACACGGTTGCACCGGTCAGCCTGAGCATTTTATCGGACTTTACAACCCCGATAGAGACGCTTCGTATATTGAAAAATGTATCGTCGCATACCTATATGCTCGAGTCTGCGCAGGCTGACGACAGATGGGGACGCTATACATTTATGGGATATGATCCGGTGCTCGAAATCACTTGCATAAACGGTGAGATGAAGGCAGGGGATGAGGAGTTCACAACCGACAACCCGTCGGAGTACATAAGGGGGCTTTTAGGCAAGTACAGGAGCGTGCGTTTTGATTATCTTCCGCCTTTTACCGGAGGACTTGTGGGGTACTTTTCCTACGACTATTTAAAGTACAGTGAACCGACGCTCAAGAATGCGGTCTACGACAAGGAAGAGTTCAAGGATGTGGACCTGATGCTCTTTGACAGGGTTATAGCCTTTGACAATGTGGCTCAGAAGATAGTCCTGATTGTGAATATTAAGCTTAATGATATGGAGGCTGAGTATGAGCGCGCGATTGCCGAGCTGGAAAAGCTTGAAAAGCTCTTAAAGACCGGAAGCAAATCCAAGGAGGAGACCGGCAGGATACTAGGCGAGTTCAAGCCCGTCTTCGACAAGGAGCATTACTGCAGCATGGTGGAGAAAGCAAAGGACTATATACACGAGGGAGATATCTTCCAGATAGTGCTTTCAAACAGGCTCTCTGCTCCTTTTGCGGGAAGTCTTTTGGACACCTACCGTGTGTTAAGGACTATCAATCCATCGCCGTACATGTTTTACTTCTCGGGAACGGACGTTGAGGTTGCGGGCGCTTCTCCGGAGACGCTTGTAAAGCTTGAGAACGGAGTCCTTCATACATTTCCGCTTGCGGGCACAAGGCCCAGAGGAAAAAACGAGGAAGAGGATGAGGCGCTTATTGCGGAGCTTTTGGTGGATGAGAAGGAGCTTGCCGAGCACAACATGCTTGTTGATTTGGGCAGAAACGATCTCGGCAGAGTGAGCCGCTTCGGCACGGTTGAGGTTGAGGAGTACAAGCAGGTTTTGAAATTCTCTCATGTAATGCATATTGGCTCGACCGTAAGAGGCGTGATCAGAGAGGATAAGGATGCGCTTGACGCGATAGAAGCGGTGCTTCCCGCAGGCACACTCTCGGGCGCACCGAAGATAAGAGCCTGCCAGCTAATAGATGAGCTTGAGAAGAACAAGAGAGGCATATACGGCGGCGCCATAGGCTATATAGATTTCACCGGAAATATGGACACCTGCATAGCAATCAGGATAGCCTACAAGAAAAACGGCAAGGTATTCGTAAGGAGCGGAGCGGGAATAGTTGCGGACTCAGTGCCCGAGACGGAATACCAGGAGTGCATAAACAAGGCCAAGGCTGTTGTGAATGCTGTTAACGCGAGCAGGGAGGTGAGGTAGATGATACTGTTGATAGATAATTACGACAGCTTCTCCTACAACCTTTACCAGCTTGTGGGAAGTATAGATGAGGACATAAAGGTTATAAGAAATGATGCGATGACTGTGGAGGAGATAGAAGCGCTTGCTCCCGACCGTATCATACTTTCACCCGGACCGGGTAAGCCGGCAGATGCGGGAGTGTGCGAGGATGTGGTAAGAAAGCTCGGAGGCAGGATACCGATACTCGGCGTGTGTCTCGGACACCAGGCTATATGCGAGGTGTACGGCGCGACCGTTTCTTACGCGAAAAGGCTTATGCATGGAAAGCAGTCGGTATGTTCATACAAAAAGGATGAACCGTTGTTTGCGGGATTGTCGGACGAAGGGGAAGATAATGCCAAGCTTGAGGTGGCAAGATACCATTCATTGGCTGCGATAAAGGATACCATCCCCGGGGAGCTCGTGGTGATAGCAACCTCGGACGATGACGATGAGATAATGGCCGTAAGGCATAAGGAATACCGGGTCTACGGTCTGCAGTTTCACCCGGAGTCGATTCTTACTCCAAAGGGCAAGACCATACTGGAGAATTTTATAAAGGCTTAAAGAGAAATAATCTTTCCGTCGAAGAAAGAAGCTTCATCAGCGTCGTGGGTGACTACTATCATGGTCCGTCCGCGGCGCTCTTCTTTTATATATTTTAATGTAAGCTCTTTGGTGGCTTCGTCAAGTCCCTTGCAGGGCTCGTCGAGGAGGATAAGCTCGGAGTCGGCCATCATGGCGCGTACCAAAGCCACGCGTCGCTTCATGCCGCCGCTTAATTCCCTGACGGGGGATGTCTCGTGATGACTTAAGTCAAGGCCGGTTCTTTGGAAATGCTTCTCTATGTTAGATAATACGGCCTTGCGTTCTTTTTTGTTCTTAGGTTTAAGTGCCAGCGATACATTTTCGGCGGCTGAAAGCTGCTCACACAGGCGATCCTCCTGAAAGAGCATGGACTTTGCCTCGGGCGCTCCTGTGACGGTACCTCTGTCCGGTGTCTCAAGACCGGCTATCAGACGGAGAAGGGTTGTCTTTCCCGCACCGGAAGTTCCCATGATAACCGTGATTTCACTGCCTGTTATTGCGAGGTTGAAATCTTTGAGCACTGTTTTTTCGCCGTATGCTTTATGTATGTTTTTTAATTCTATATTTTTTAATTCTATCTTCGCTTGAGTTTTACTCATGTTCATTTACCTCAATAGCTTTTTTATAGCCCATATAAAGGCCTTTTCGAACAAAACCGAAATCAGGACGAGGATGACTGTCCAGGCCAGCAGGTCGTCGGTGTCAAGGTATATCTTGGACAGGTAGAGCTGTTTTCCTATCGAGCCGTTCGGCGTTCCGATAACCTCTGCGGCAACACCCGCCTTCCATGCCATGCCTGCGCCTATGCTGCACGCGGAGATAAGCTGTGGTTTGATGGCTTCTAAGGTAATGGCCTTGAGCTTTGCGAAGCCGCGCATCCCGAATATGGAAGCCATCTCTTCCATGCGGGGGTCCTTTGCCTTAAGTCCGGCCAGAAGGTTTTGGTATACAATCGGGAAGACCACAAGAAATGATATGAAGATCGAGAGGTTCCCGGCTGAAAGCCATATCAGGCAGATGACCACGAAGGAGGCGACCGGAACTGTCTTGAAGGTCACCACAAAGGGCCAGAGCAGGATCTCAATCCATTCAAAGCGGGCGGCCGCAAAGGACAGCAGGATACCGAGAAACAGTCCTGCAAAGAAGCCTGCGGTTATTCTAAGAAACGTAAATCCGATAGATGCAAAAAAGCCCTCCGTCTGCCAGATGGTGGTGAGACGCAAGAGCACATCTACGGGGGATACAAGGAGTATCCGCTGATTTATAAGCATTGCCGCTGCCTGCCAGAGAGCGAGCGCGAAGAGTATCGCGCCCGTCCTTTGGAGGATTTTTTTATAATCCATAATAAAGTCTTTCTGAATATAAGCTTATTGTAAAGAGTGTTTTATAACCCGTAATAGAAGTCTTCCTGAATTACTAATCTTTGTAATGATTATTTTATACCATAGTAAAAGTCTTCATTAGGAAGATTTCCGCCTACGGACTTTGCGTTTTCATCGTAAAGAATCTTTAAGAAGCCCTCGAGAGAGTTCTTCATATCGGAGCCCTTTTCAAAGCATAAGTGACAACCCGGAAGAGCCTTCTTGGCTATGGGCGCCTTGGCAACTATGCCGTAATGCTCGATTAAGGCTGCGGCACCGTCCGCATCATCTGCGGTGTAGTTCATCGAAGCCTCATACTCCTTAAGGAAGGTTTCAACTGCTTCGGGATTCTCCTCGGCAAAAGCCTTTCTGACAACGATAACGCCCGTAACCTGCTTGCAGCCGTTGTCGAGATCGTTCCAGGCATCGTTTAAGTCAATGGCTAATCTTAAGTCTTCAACCTGAGCAAGGGCAGCAGTCACAAAGGGCTGTGGCAGCATGGCGATGGCCTCGCTGTCGTTGTTGATGTAGGAGAGCGCCTCTGTGGTATCCGCGCACCACTGAAGCTCAAGGTCAGCGTCGGGATCTATGCCCTTTTGTTTTAAGAGATGGCGAAGTGTGTACTCGGGAACCGCGCCCTGACCGGTGGCATAAAGCTTTTTGCCCTTGAGGTCTTCGAGGTTGTTAACCGAATCACCGCGCTCGACTATGTTTAATACGCAGAGGTTGTTGATGGCAAGCACGCATACTCCCCCGTCAGTATTGTTGTAAAGTACTGAAGAGAGGTTAGCCGGAACCGCGGCTATATCGAGCTCACCCTTGCTAAGCGGCGCAACGAAGGCTGAGGGGTCTGTTGAAAGCTCAGCGAATTCGTAAGAGTTTTCGGAGAGGCCCTTCTCGTTGTCGTCCATAAGCTTTACGAGTCCCATGGCTGTGGGACCGGACATGGCTCCGATGCGTACAGTTGCTTTTTCTGCAGACTGTTCGGTTGCTTGTTCAGTGATTTGCTCAGCGGTCGTTTCCGGTGTCTGCGCTGTGGTTTGCTCGGTTGTTTGCTCGGTGCTCTGTTCGGCTTTTTGCTCTGTGGATTGTTCGGTCGGCTTTTCGGTGGTGGTTTCCTTCTTGTCACCGGAACAGCCTGCCAGTGCGAACACTAAAGCAAGTATCATGAAAAGAGAAATAAGTGTGGATCCGTGTTTTTTGCTGCTCATTTTGATTGCTCCTTCATATGAAATATTGTGGCATGATTACTCCGTAATCCTGCCCATTCTAATGTCATAAGGAATCCACCGCTTCGCGGTACCCCTTATGACACGAAAGTCGGCGCGAATAAGACGTTGTCATAATCGTGCCTTCCTGTGAATTTTGCATATTTATGCTATCGCTTCCGTTCACGAAAGGTATAGTATATTATCCGCGTGGGGTTGTCAAGGCAAGGAGAGTCAGACAAGAAATATTATCAATAGGACTTAAGAATAGTAACCCAATTATAGTGACTTGCATATTGAAATATTGTATAATTCAAACCAACGGCTATTGGGAAAAGCAAACTATATTATTAATGGAGGAGGATGAGTATGTACAATGATTTTGTGATGTCACAAGAAGACATCGAGCAGTTTAAAGCTTTGATACCGGATTATTGTGTCGGGCTTTTAAAGGGCGGGAGTCTGTATGGTTTGGTTGTTATCAACGAGGAAAGCTCCGCAGCTCCAGTCGTGGGGATTGTGCTCTACCGTTTTGTGCAGGATTTTATCGAAGTGGAATGGGTTGAATTGACTGAAGAGTACGACCTGCCTGACTATGGAGCTGATATGGTGGTCAGACTTCTTAACAAGGCGAGGGTCATGGGAGGTGTCAGAGGCGTACGGGCAAGATTCAGAGAAGATGACCGTATGGCGGAGTTTTTCCCTGAATACGAATTTGAGCGAAGCAGTGAGACGGGCGGAGTATACCGCTTTATACTGTCAGATGTGTCGAGCTTAAACGGCGTAAGCGTTAAGGAGCTGGACGACAGCTGTATCTCGCTTGCGAAGGCAGATAACAAAGCTAAGAACGGCATTCTCAATGTTCTCTTGTCATACGAGGAGGCTTTGCCGATAAGCTCTCCTGTGGTATGGGACAGCTATGAGCAGGACTGCAGCTATATATTTGTAAAGAATAATGAGGCTCAGGGAGTGGTGCTTGTCGAGAAGAAGGCGGAGGAGCTGACCTTATCCTTCCTTTTCTCAAGCAACAATATGGCAACGATGACCCTGTTAAAGAAAGCTTTTCAGACTGCAAAGGAAAAGTACGGGGAGAGCTTCGCAGTGGCGTGCCCGGTTGTTAACGAAGTGTCAAAGGGCTTGGTGGAGAAGATAGTGCGTAAGTATGAACATGACGAGTTCGTGCTTGCGGAGGCTCTGCTTCCCATGGGCACGGGTACACTGAGTGACTATGAATACTTTTCTGCGGACAAAAAAGCTTAAGAAAAAAGGAGGCCAGATTATGCCGGGACCAAATGACCGTTTAATTAAAGAATTAGAATTGGAAATGAAGAAGTCTCATGTCGAGCTTTCACCGATGAGTGAAATGATGAAAACCGCAGCGGAAGGATTTGCATTTGCGGAGCAGGGGAAGAAGCTTTTTGCCGTGGCTGACTATCAGCATTCTGAGTTGGCTGACGGAAGCATAAATGTACATTTACAAGGAGAACTGGGGGCATTAAGAGAAAAGCAGCTATACGATGACGCGGCTCTTCGTGATGCGATGAAGCGTCAGAAGCTCGGAGTCAAGGCGGAAATAGAAGGGGAATTAAGCTACAGGGAGAAGGAGGCATCCTACACTAAGAAGAAGGGCGATCAGGAGAAGGATGCCAAGGCCAGGAGTGAGCAGCTTGCAGAGGTTCCTTTGGATATGCTGCGAGAAAGGGCCGATAGCTTGAAAAAGAGGCTTGGGGAAGCTATAGATGACGATGATACCCTTGCCTTAGGTCAGCGCGAGTACGATAAGCAGTACCTGGCGGTGATTGAGGATCTGATTGAAACCCAGTCCTCGAAAGGAAAGCTGTTCGGAAACTATAAGAGCCACATCGCTCTCGCAAAGGAAAAGTATTACTTTTATACCCAGGAGAGCGCGCGCCTTATAGGCAAGGAACAGGCAAAGCTCATGATGGCCAAGACAGAATACACGTCCAATCTTGATGCGGCAAAGAATGCTTCGGGTTTCCCTGACCTCTTTTCGACGATTAAGGATATTAATGCGGAAGAAATAAGAAGGAACAAGGGCGACAAGGCATATGAGACATTAAGAAAAGCAATCTTAGAATACAGGGAGTATGCTTATAAGGTATATACTTTAAGGCGAGAGCTTGAAGCCATCAATGCAACAGAGCGAAATGATCTTGCGGCGCGACAGAGCCGTCTGGCGGCCGCAGGCAATCCGATTCCAAATAGGATTGAGGACACAAATGATACACGTAATTGCTTATGGGCATTCAAAAAGTCAATAGAGACGGAGTTGAGCGTGTGGAAGTTCTATGCGGATTCATGCGCTATGTGCATGGCGCAGCTGTCAAATATTGACGGAAAACCCATGATTAACGGAGCTTACTCGGCGCATGCGGGATATGTGAAAACCCATTTTGGAGTGGAGCTTGATGAGATAAAAACCGATGAAGCCCTTCGGGATCAGGAGATATGCCGAAGAATAGGATTCGAGAGTGATGATTCTGATTGTGATTTTGAATCGGATCATAAGAGCAGCTCTAATGGTTATGTTGCGCAGAGAGCTTTCGAATGGAATGCAACCGAGGATGTATCATCTGATATCGCCGAAGAAATGATCAAGCAAGGAAATCTGACCGGCAAAGAAGCGCGAGAGGCTAAGGAGGCGTGCCATGGAGTTGTTGCGATGTTTTTCTCGTTGCCTGCCTTAAGAGAGGTTAAGGATAGTACGGGAGAAAGCCATACAGAGATTCTTTTCGCCGGACATCGCGAGAGAAACGGTGATTACAACGCTGAAGCGTATGAGGATTTAGATGAGGACGAGGTTATAAGTTGTGTGCAAGATATTGCGACCATCAGGACATCGAAGGATGAAGATGCGGTAAAGAAGGCTATTCTTGCGCGGATACCCCGTATAGATGAAGCATTTGATGATATAGATGCTTTTATGAACACGGGAAAGACCGCAGAAATATTCACCGCAAAGGGGCATGATGAGGTGTTCAATAACACTGCGGGACTCCCGAGCTTTGAGATGAAAGCAAGACAGCTTAGGGATATGATAGGTTATATCCTGAAACAAAAGCAGTGTCTTAAGGGTGCTGCAAATGATATCAATCAACAGGATATGCCGAAGGCGCTCTATCATAAGTGGATGTTTTTAAACAGGGCTTTAAGCTACGTGGATTATCGTATACAGATTATGCAAAAGGGCTATAAGTCCACTCCGGAGGAGTGGGCGAAGGATACCACGGTTGTCGAATCCTTCTGGGATAAGATAAACTATGAAAAACAACAGGGAACCGATGATATCGGGAAATTCCTGATGGGCTTGTCTCACAAGCTTAATCGCTCGCTTAAGGGTGTACTGCCAAGCGCTGCGGCGCCACAGGCTCCTGAGACGGATGTTCTTAACACTCCGATAGCCGGAGAGGAGGAGAACTGGTCCGAGGAGGATAAGAAAACCTGGCGCAGATGGAATGCGCAGCTTCGAGAGGCCGGCCGCAAGGCAGAGGAGCGGAATAGGGAGTGGGATGCACAGCTCGAAGGCTTCTCATTATCCGAGAAGAGAGACTTAAGGCGTGAGAGATACGAATCGCGCAGGTATATTACAAGAGAACAGCAAAAGGATGCAATTATGAAGGACCTCATTAAAGCGTCTGATCACGCTGCGCTCTCTGCCGAATTGTTCTATAATCAGGGCAGGATGATCGAACTTGATGGAAAACTTGATAAATTGCCTGCGGCAGCGCCGGGAAGGCAGGAACTCGTAGCTGAGAGAATGGAACTTTCACTCAGACAGTCATCTCTGCAGAAGGAGCTTGAGGCAATCGAAAGAGATGCGGAAGAGAAGACAAGAGAGCTTCTGAAGCTTGTCAGGGAGCCGGAAAACAAGGATACAGCGCTAAAGGAGCAAATCTCGGCTTTGATCAACGAAGGTAATAAAAAGTTTGGTCCAAATGCGGATGGCAGTGAAGATTCTGTCTTAATGACGAGAGTGATGCCTGAGATGCTTACTTTGAAAAGGATAGTTGATAATCCCGGTTTCTCGATCAAAGAGGCAAAAGAGAAGCATGCGGAGATTATGGACTTAATAATAACGCAGTTTGAAAATGATGCAAAACCATACATTCTGAAATGCATTTCGAGGTCAAAAACAGCGTTGAGAGATGATGTGATCAACGGGATTATTACCCGGGAAAAGGCTGATAAGCTTACGGTGCGTTTGAAGGATTATGAGAATAAAATCAATAATACCGATACAGAACCTTCTACCATACTTGTTATTGCGGAGTTTATGGATTCTCATATGAGCCATATTGAACCGGGATATGAGGCTCCGTTTTCAGCAATACTATTAAGGCAGGCGATGAATGTTGAGGTTTGTCTAAATGATATGGATAAAAAAATCGAAGGTGGGAAAGTCGGCTTTGCAGAAGTTGTTAATGCTACTGACTTTGACAAGGAATCCGATGAGCTTCACGGTGATGTCTATGATTATCATGCTGATGAGGAGGAAGCGTTGAAATCGGTAAGAAAAGAACAGCACGGTATGAGACATAGCGCTAAATCCGAAGCGTTTAGAGAGGTAAAGCTGCATGTTGGCAGAATAGAGAACGCCGATAAAAAGGTCAAGGCAGAAAAGAAGAGATTTATGGAAGAAATTCGACGCATCGAAGGTGATACCGTTACGAAGCTTGTGGATGCCGAGAAGCCTGACGAGGATGTGGCTTCTTTGTTGTACAGTTTGAGCAGTCTGTTAGTGACTATTGCGGGAGGAACGGCTAATCCTGTGCTTCCTGCCAATCAGGATGAGGCAAAGAATATATGTGGGAAAATGGGAACGAGTGTCTTGAGCCTTATCGATGATGACTTAACAGATCAACAGGTGCAGGAAGCTGTTGACTTTATGCGGGATAAGGTGATGACAGCGTATGAGGACATAAGAGCTTTTGTTCATTCACCCATAGGAGGTAAGATGATGGGTGCAAGGAGGGCGGATGACTTTACGCGTTTTCGGCGAGAAGCAGTGAATCCTGAGAACTATTCGGATGACATCGACGGAGTTGCGACACTTAGAATCAAGGCAGATAGTGTATTTGAGGTGGCTAAGCTGCTTTCAAGCCGAGGAGCGGATATTCCGGAGCAGATGATTGATACACTCTCAAGACTGACGGAGTTCCTGGAATGGAGAGAGAATATTTTATCCGAAGTTCTCAAAAGCACAGGCAGTCTTAAGTATTCAGATAAAGAAAAATATATGAGTTTCAATTCAAGTACCAGGGAATACGAACTCGATATGCTTGACGGAATCCGAACAACTGATTATGTTAATGATGTAATGGATGATCCCGAAAAGTGGAGTCATCCGGCCTTTGTATGGGATAGGGAAGAGACACATGAGTGATAGGTGATTAAGTTTTGCTTAGCGCTCGGTTGATTGTGTTCAGCACATTCTTCTTATCCATGCTCCATTCGGGGGCAATCAAGGTTTTCTTGTCACCGTCGCCGGTTATGCGGTGGATGACAAGCTTCGTGCCGATAATCTGAACACAGTCGCGGATAAGAGAAGCATATTCATCTAAAGAAAGACACTTGAATTTACCGGCCTTGTAGTCAGCTGCAAGGTCGGTATTTTCTATTACATGCAGCAACTGGAGCTTTATGCCGTCTGCTCCGCTTGTGTTTACGTAGCGGACTGTGGAAAGCATATCCTCGCGGGTTTCGCCGGGGAGTCCGAGGATGACATGGACGATAACGGAGAGTCCTCGATTTTTTAATTCCTCAACCGCGCGATCGTATACGGAAAGCTCGTAACCGCGCCTGATGTAGGAAGCGGTTTTTTCGTGAATTGTCTGAAGTCCGAGCTCTACCCAGACAGGCTTGATTTTGTTTAATTCCGAAAGCAGCTCGAGGACTTCCTCAGGCAGACAGTCCGGACGTGTGGCGATAGACAGTACCTCGACCTCTGGATGGCTGATGGCCTCGGAAAAAAGACTGCGAAGCTTGCTTACCGGACCGTATGTATTGGTAAATGCCTGAAAGTAAGCTATGTATCCCGCGACTTCGTTCTTCGGGAGCTTGGCGGCGACACGCTTTTTACCATGCTCAATCTGTTCGGTCACTGAAAGACAGGCGGATTCGGAAAACTCACCCGAACCTGCGCCCGAGCAGAAGATGCATCCCCTTGTGTCAAGGGTTCCGTCCCTGTTCGGGCAGGTAAAGCCGCCGTTTATGGCAAGCTTGTAAAGTTTTTTGCCGAAGTGGGAGCGGATGTAATTGTTTAGGGTAATGTAGTTCATACTCAAGATCCTTCGCTTTCTGTTGCTTCGCAAGCCATCGCATTTCGTCATAAAGGGTACCGCTTGCGGTGGATTCCTTATGACATCGAAGGCCGGCACCGTAACGCTTCGCATTACGGTCAGCGTCGCGTTGCTCAGGATGACACTTCGGTGTTACTCGTGCAAATTATATTCCGTGTCTTCATCTATCAGCTCAAGCATATACTTTGCTATCTCGGAATCAAACTGCGTGCCTAAGTTCTTTTTTATTTCCTCCCTCACAACATCTTGAGGGAGATACTTTCTGTAGCTTCTGTTCGATGTCATGGCATCATAAGCATCTGCAACGGCTATGATCCTTGCTTCGAGCGGAATATCTTCACCGGAAAGACCGTCAGGGTAACCTTTTCCGTCGAAGCGTTCATGGTGCCAGCGAGCGCCCTTTAACAGTTCGGGCTTGCTCTTTATCTTGGATAGAATCTCATATCCTATTACGGGGTGTGTCTTGATTATCTCGTATTCTTCGTCATTAAGGCGTGACGGCTTGTTGATTATTTCGTTTGGAACTCCTATTTTACCTATGTCATGAAGAAGCCCCATATAGTAGATGTTTTCACAGGTTTCCTCGTCCAATCCCATTTTCGCGCTTATCATGCGTGAGTATTTTGCCACTCTTATAGAATGACCGTTAGTGTACTTGTCCTTTGCATCTATGGTGTTGGCCAGAGCCTCCATGACCTCAACGGACAGGTTCTTGGTCTCGTTTTTAGCGACGATTGCTTCGTTTGTCGCGTTGATATTGTTGATAATGACGTAAAATGCCCAGATAAACAGGAAGAGAACCACCATGGAGAAAACCTGGGATGCCAGAAAGGTTTCATAACCGGCATATGCATATAAGCTGTAACTGATAGGAAAATAAAACAAAAGAAAGATAGCAGGTGGGATTGTAAATATCTTCCAGCGTGTCACAATCTCTGTGTCAGACAGTTTGGCAAGCTCCTTTATAATAAGATGATATATCAGAAGTGTAGCGATGATCAGAAGAATATGATTTAGTATTGATACAATGTACTGAAGTATTGAACTGAAGGTTACAGGGTCATCTGAAAGGCCTGTGATCACAGAAAAAATCAGATAGACAAAGGTGACCAGAGACACATTCTTAACCTTTAGCTTCTTTCCGATAAGGCGTGAGAACAGTATTATCATAGGAGTGTATAAAACTCCAAATATTGACATCAATACAGCGAGAAAAGAAGAATTGGTCGCAAGTGTGTTTAGTTCGGCTGAAACGTGCCCGGTGGCGAGAAGGAAAATTATTGCAACAATATAAGCTAAAAATACAAATACAGCAAAAATAATATATGGATTTGTTGCAAGGGTAATAAAAAACAGCTTTATCCGATCGTGTCTGTCGCTGTTCTTTAAAAAGCATTTTCTGATTGAATAATAGAACATAAATATAAAAATAAGGGTAAAAGAAATATTTAAAACCATGTCAATAAGATACAGCGTGTCGTTCATTTCCGTTTCCTTTCATCTGCCGTGATATTAACATACAGTAACATAGCATAAGAGCAGGCTTTGTGCAATGAAAATTAAGTATATTTGATGTCACTTTATATTGATGGAAAAGCTGGCATTGTAGACAAAATAGACTTTTTAGACTTTTTGTATACTTTATATTGACATATAAGGGTAAAAATTGTATTATGGCAAGAATACAATAGGCTTTGTTTACAAAAGATTTCAGGAGGCATAAGATGTGGATTGCAGATAAGTGGAAGGATTATGAGGTGATAGACACCTCTGGCGGAGAGAAGCTCGAAAGGTGGGATAAGTACATCCTGCTCAGGCCGGATCCGCAGGTAATATGGAACACTGAGAAGAAGAACCCGGCATGGAAGAAGCTGAACGCGCATTACCACAGGAGCGCAAAGGGCGGTGGAGAGTGGGAATTCTTTAATCTGCCGGAGCAGTGGACGGTAAGCTACGGGGATTTGAAGTTTAACTTAAAGCCTTTTTCGTTCAAGCACACGGGGCTCTTTCCTGAGCAGGCCGTGAACTGGGACTGGTTCGGCGGCATTATTAAAGATGCTTTGAAGAAGGAACCGAAAAGAGAGATAAAGGTTTTGAACCTCTTTGCATACACAGGCGGTGCGACTGTTGCGGCCGCAGCAGCGGGTGCGAAGGTTACCCATGTGGACGCCTCGAAGGGCATGGTTACCTGGGCAAAGGAAAACGCCGAAAGCTCAGGGCTCGGCGATGCGCCCATACGATGGCTCGTGGATGACTGTGTGAAATTCGTCGAGAGAGAGTTAAGACGCGGCAATTCATACGATGGAATAATAATGGATCCGCCCTCATACGGCAGAGGCCCGAAGGGCGAGCTTTGGAAGCTCGAGGAGAGCATACACAGCTTTATCGAGCTTACTGCAAAGCTGCTCTCAAAGGATGCGTTGTTCTTCCTTGTGAATTCATACACAACCGGTCTTTCACCGGCTGTGCTTGACTACATGATCTCGATTGAGATAGCGAAGAAACGAGGTGGCAGCGTGACCGCATCCGATATAGGACTGCCGGTAACCGAGACCGGACTTGTGCTTCCGTGCGGCGCAAGCGGAAGATGGACGATTTGAAGGGAGATGTAACACATGGCTGACAAAAGAAGAGACACTAAAAGAGTGATAGCTGAAAGCTTCAAGGAATTGCTGAAGAAAAATCCCATAGAGAAGATAACAGTGGGTAACATAACAGAGCTTTCGGGTGTGATCCGTCCGACATTTTATAATCATTTCAGCGATAAGTACGAGGTTTTGGAGTATATCATCAGAAATGATCTTCTACTTCCGATAAAGCCGTTGCTTGCTAACGACATGATAGTAGAGGGCGTGACGCTCCTTATGTCCAATATGAATAATGAGATAGATTTCTACAAAAATGCCGTCAGGATAGAGGGACAGAATTCCTTTGAGGTCGTGGCCAGGCAGGAGGTTGCAAAGCTTCTGCTTGAAATCATGGAGGAACGTTCGGGAGAAGCCACGCATTATAAATACAGATGGCTTACACGTGAGATAGTGGCGGAGTATTATGCGCAGTCGATTACATACGTGGCCACAAGCTGGATTAAACAGGATTATTCGATAACACCCAAGGAAATATCTGAGATATATGACTTCCTGACGCATAATAATGTAATAGATGTGCTTAAATCGTTGTGATAAAACAAACTATTTTGGTACTAATGTAGTTTATATAACTACATAATAATAAAGCTGTATAGAAATAAATGACGAAAATAAGGTTTTATATCTTTATTTTATTCATTTTCGGGATTATTATTCGTTTGTGGCTTGGGAATACCACAAATATATAGGAAAGAAGTGAAGGAAATGATTAATTTCGGAAAATGGGTGGTAAAGCACAGGGTGCTCATTCTTGTGATAGCAGTGGTGCTTTTGTTCCCGTCAGCAATCGGATATGTGAAGACGCGTGTCAATTATGACATCCTCACATATCTTCCGAGTGAAATCGATACCATGAAGGGACAGCAGATCATGGTCGATGAATTCGGAACCGGCGCATTTTCGATGTGCGTCGTGGAGGGAATGAGTGATAAAGATGTCTCGGCCCTCAGACAGAAGATGAAGGAAGTAAAGGGTGTAAAGGATGTTATCTGGTACGACTCATTCCTTGATCTTTCGGTACCGGTAGACCTTCTTCCGGACAAGATAAAGGACGCCTTCATCAACAAGGAAGCGGACTCGACCATAATGTTCGTCCTCTTCCCAACCTCACTTTCGGATGATGATACCCTGAAAGCGATAGGCGATTTAAGGAAGGTTATGAATAAGCAGTGCTTCCTGTCGGGCATGTCAGCAGTGGTGCTCGATACGAAGAACCTTTCCGACAAGGAGACACCGATTTACGTAATAATTGCAGTGATACTTTCATCATTAGTGCTTGCAATTACCATGGACTCGGCGATAATACCGGTGTTCTTCCTGCTTTCAATCGGAATGGCGATCATTTACAACTTAGGAACAAATGTGTTCCAGGGCGAGATATCCTACATAACACAGGCTCTTGCGGCGGTGCTGCAGCTCGGTGTCACGATGGACTACTCAATCTTCCTGTGGCACAGCTATGAGGAGAACCGTGAGACTTATCCGGACGATAAGGAAAGGGCCATGGCTCATGCAATCTCACAGACTATTTCTTCGGTAATCGGAAGCTCGATTACAACGGTTGCAGGTTTTATCGCACTTTGCTTCATGAGCTTCACACTCGGCCTTGACCTCGGTGTTGTTATGAGTAAGGGCGTTGTTCTCGGAGTAATCGCCTGCGTAACGATCCTTCCGTCGATGATACTTATCTTCGACAAGGTTATTCAGAAGACAAAGCATAAGCCGCTGCTTCCCGACTTGGGAAGGATAGGACCCTGGGTAACCAAGCATTTTTACATATTCCTGATACTTTTTGCAGCTTTGCTTGTTCCGGCGTTCCACGGTTACAGAAACACCGAGGTTTATTACGACCTGATGGGAACGCTTCCGGAAAGCTTAGAGAGCATAACGGCTAATCACAAGCTCGAGGATCAGTACAACACGGGTGCTACTCACATGGTACTCCTTTCCAAGGATACATCTACAAAGGATGTTGTCAATATGACAGAGGAGATGGAAAAGGTTGACGGTGTAAAGGCGGTGCTCGGACTTGACAGCGTGATTGGCGCTAGTATCCCGAAGGAGCTTATTCCGGCGGGCCTGCTCGAGGTCTTCGAGAGCGACAATTACAAGATGATGATAATCATGTCAGAGTACGCGGTTGCTTCGGATGAGGTAAATGAACAGTGTACCAGACTGCAGGATATAGTTAAGAAGTATGATGCAAGCGGCATGCTCATAGGTGAGGCGCCGTGTACAAAGGATCTTATAGAGATAACCGACAAGGATTTCAAGACTGTCAGCGCGGTTTCAATAGGAGTTATCTTCATGATAATCCTGATTGTGTTCAGGTCCATAAGCCTTCCGATCATACTGGTTTCGGTTATTGAGTTCGCGATATTCATCAATCTCGGTATTCCGTACTACACGCATACGACGCTTCCGTTCGTTGCTTCAATCGTAATCGGAACCATACAGCTCGGTGCGACGGTTGACTACGCGATACTTATGACGAATAAGTACAAGAGAGCAAGGAACCACGGACTGGTAAAGAGGGATGCGGTTACCGAGGCCATGACAGCTTCGATTCAGTCAATAGTTGTCAGCGCGCTTTCGTTCTTCGCATCAACCTTCGGCGTAGGACTTTACTCGAATATAGATATGATCAGTTCACTCTGTGTGCTTATGGCAAGAGGTGCCATAATCTCGATGTTTGCGGTATCGCTTGTACTTCCGGCGATGTTCATGATTTTCGACGGACTTATCGTACACACAAGCTTCGGATTTAAGGCACAGAAGGAAGAAGAGAAGACAGAGCTTAAAGAGGCTTAAACCGGATTATAGGAAAAATGACAGGAGGAATAACCATGAGACATTACATTTATAATAAGAGAAGCTTTAAAAAGGCAGGTACAGGCGCTCTTGCATGCGCGGTAGCGCTTACAGCCTGCGGACTCGGCAGCATGGGTAGCGCTCAGGATGTGGCAAGGACCAACTACCTTGATGATGAAGAAGTGAAGACAGAGGATGTCGCAAAGAAGGACGGCAGTGAGGATAAGCTTGACACTGAGGAGCTTGTGAAGAAGTTTACCGACAGTGTGTCCATAAGCGAGAAGGATGTATTCAAGGATGAGACGGTATACGCCTTCACCGATCCAAACGGCAACATCAACAATATCCTTGTAAATGAAGTTTTGAGGAACCCGGATAAGAAGGCTACGCTTGAGGATGAGACAGACTTAAGCGGTATCGTGAACTTAAAGGGCGACGAGACATTTTCACAGGAGGGAAGCAAGGTTACCTGGAATGCGAACGGCAACGACATCTACTATCAGGGCACGACGGACAAGTCACTTCCTGTGACCATGAAGGCAACCTACTACTTAAACGGCAGTGAGGTTAAGCCTGCGGAGCTTGCGGGCGCTTCGGGCAGGGTTAAGATAAGATTTGATTACACGAATAACGCTACGGTTACCAAGAAGGTTGCCGGTAAGGAAGAGGAGATGCATGTACCGTTCTTAGCTCTTACCGGAATGATCTTAAACAGTGATTTTTCAAACATCACTGTTACGAACGGCAAGGTGACCACAGAGGGCAACAGCAACATAGTTGTGGGATACGCTCTTCCCGGACTTACAGAGAGCCTTGACATAGACAAGGACGATACTTTAGGAGGTCTTACACTTCCGGATTACTTTGAGATAGAGGCCGATGTGAACAACTTCTCCATGGATATGACCATGACGGTTCTGGTGGATGCTTCGGCATTCCAGATAGACGGAGAGCTTGACACCTCAGAGCTTGACGATTTGGTAAATAAGCTCGACGATGCAGGAAAGCAGCTTGAAGACGGATCAAAGCAGCTTGCGGACGGAGCGAAGCAGCTTGACAGCGGAACAGGCGAGCTTTCGACAGGCGCTTCAAAGGTGGCAGGCGGAGCCGATCAGCTTGCAGGCGGACTGGGAAGTCTGACTAACGGGGCTGACCAGCTTGCAGGCGGACTTTCACAGCTTGAGCAAAGCTCGGGAGTTTTGTCTAACGGAGTAGGCACCTTGAACAGCAGCGCAGCAGCGCTCAGTAACGGCATAGATACACTTGATGCGGCGCTTAACGCTCCGATGAGTGAGGATACAAAGAATGCAACCTACGCTTTGGCTTACGGTCAGGCAAAGGAAACGGCTGAGAAGGCAGCGACGGATCAGGCGGCAGCAGCCGATTATTCGGGAGTGGGAGCTAAGGCTTCCACAGCGCTTAAGGAGGGCGGTCAGCTTGACGCTATCGCAGAGCAGGCCAAGGCCGGAGCAGAGGAAGGAGTTAAGGGTAAGAGCGAGGAGATAGCAGCGACGGCTGCAGCTTCTGCAGAGCAGCTCTTTAAGGCAAATTACTATGATGCGGTAAAGGCACAGGCTTTAGAAAAGTTTGGAGCTAACTTCACCGCGGACAATGTATATCAGCTTCTTGCGGCAAATGATGACTTAAAGCTTGCAATAGCAGGCGCTGTAAAGGCACAGTACCTTCAGGGTGCATTGTCACAGGTTGCACCGAATGCGGCAGCCATGACCGGTGATCAGGTTATCGCAGCTGTATCGGGCGCGGTTCCGGATGATGGCACGATAGCAGCAATAGTAGATCAGCAGCTTCAGGGAATGGCAGCCAAGATGGCAGGCGGCCTTTCAGGATACGGCGATGCATTTGCAACGGGCGTTGCGGACGCATGTCTTGATACGGCAAAGAGTACTGCAGCTTCGGTAGCACCGACGGTTGCGGTTCAGACTGCAGGTGAGGTTGCGGGACAGGTATCACAGCAGACAGCTGTTTCCGTAGCTGAGCAGCTTGCTCCTCAGGTAGCCAAGGAGGCAGCTGTAACAGCAGCAGGTCAGGCGGCAGGTGAGGCTGCGGGTCAGGCAGCAGGCCAGGCAGCTATAGCAGGAGCAGAGGGAGCTAAGAGCCAGATTGCGACACAGATAGAGGCAGTTCAGGCAAACGGTTACAGCCTTGTTACGGGTGCAAAGGCACTTGCAGGCGGAACTCAGACACTTAACGACAGCGTGCCGGCACTTATAGACGGAGTATCCAAGCTTTCAAACGGAGCGGGACAGTTGAAGAACGGAGCTTACCAGCTCTCGGACGGAGCAGGCCAGCTTAAGTCCGGAGCAAATCAGCTTGCTGCAGGAGCTTCAAAGCTTGCGGACGGAACCAAGCAGCTCTCCACAGGTGCGGATCAGCTTCATGACGGTATAGTAGAGTTCAATAAGCAGGCTATTGGAAAGCTTGTAGATGCTTATAACGGCGACTTAAAGGAGCTTTACGGACGTATCTGCGCACTTGCAGAGGCAGGTACGGAGTACGATACATTTACGGCGCTTCCGGAAGGCGAAAGCGGCATGACAAAGTTCATAATAAAAACGGAGGGTATCTCCGTTTCTGAATAAGCCTATCACTTTTTCCTATATAATCCTTAGGGCGCCTGCGAGTAATCACAGGCGCCCGCTTTTGTATGCACACGCCCGCGTAAGGTAAAATGTCAGCTAAAGCTGACCGGTGCCCCGCGCGACGAGCAGGGTGCGACTGCGTCTTCCCTACTCGATTTATTTATATGCGCAGGGGCACCGTAATGTAGATGTCAGCTAAAGCTGACCGGTGCCCCGCGCGGCGAGCAGGGTGCGACTACGTCTTCCCTACTCGATTTATTACAATACCAATATCAATAAAACCGTTACCAATGCAATGAACCCTGCGGATATCAAGGCGGCGGTTATGATGATTCTCTTTTTTTCTTCCGGGGTCAGCTCGTTGTTTACATGTCTTCTTTCCGGAACCTCCTCGGGTTCAGTTTTTGCTTCAGCCTTTTCTGTAGGTTTCGGAGCTTCTTTTTTCGCTGCCTGTACCTGCTTTGGCTTTGCCGGGGCTTCAGTCTTTTGTTTTGCAGGTTCTTGTTTAACAGGCTCCTGTTTTGCGGGCGCCGGCTTAGCAGCTTCCTGCTTTACGGGTTCCTGTTTTGCGGGCGCCGGTTTAGCAGCTTCCTGTTTTTTAGACTCCTGCTTTTCTGTCTCGGCTTTTGCGGACTCCTGTATTGAAGGTGTATACTCTTTTTTCTGTTCCTGCTTTGGCTTAGCGGCAAGGCACTCCTTGATTATGCTCTCTTTGGTGTATTTCTTGACAGTAGAGTATTCCTCGCCACAGTTGATGCATCTTTCTATGTCCTTGCCGTTAAGGTTTCCGCAGGCGCAGATCCAGCCCATGGCGTGAGATGAGGGATAGCAGATGAACATCTTATTTTTTTCCTTGAGGCACATGAGCTGCTCGTGCTCGGTGATGCCGTTTGTCATCTCTTCGCTGAAGTCGTCAAGGGCGTTGATGTTGTACTCCACCATTTTCTGCTCGGGTACATCCAGAATCCTGCTGTCCTCCTGATAGATAACTTGTATCTGCTGGACCTCGACCTTGCTTATTTCTGCGCTCGGGAGTTCGGCCTTAAGGCCCGAAGCCTTCTTGTTTGGAGCGATGAGAATATTGCTTATCATGACAGGAAAGCTTTGCTGTCTGTTGATAGTGACAGTTTTTCCGGCGTTGTTAATTCCTTTAAGGGTTAACTTGAGGGCTACTATAGTGCCTATTGCGGTGTTGTTAAAGGAAACCGAAAGCTTCCCGTCCTCAGCCGTACATTTTAAGTTGGATATAACCTTATGTATATTAACCTGTTTCTTCAGTGGCATCATAATCTAAAACTCACCTGCTTTCTTTAGTTGTTATACAAATCATACTCCGTGCTTAGGCTTTTTGTCAACCGACAGTAAAACTACTTGACTCTGTTCGGAGAAAGCGCAGAGGTGTGTAAATATTTTCCTTCAAAACATATAAAAAAATGTGTCGTTTTTTTCTTGCAAGAAGAGTAGAATTGTAGTATTATGTGTGGCTGAAAACAAATACATATATTAAGAGGAACATAAAATATGGGCAAAGTAAAAGATTATCTTAAGAAAAAAGATGTTGAGATTTCGCTGAAGCGGTACGGCATCGATGCTCTCGGAGCCATGGCGCAGGGACTTTTCTGCTCGCTGCTTATCGGAACGATTATCAATACCATCGGAACACAGTTCGGGATAGACTTTTTGACAAAGGCGGTTGCTACGGTCGGCGGCGTCGAGTACACAGTCGGCGGACTTGCCTCTGCCATGAGCGGTCCTGCGATGGCGGTTGCGATAGCATTTGCGTTGAAAGCTCCGAACCTGGTGCTTTTCTCGATGATCACGGTCGGATTTGCGTCTAACGCGTTAGGCGGCGCGGGCGGACCGCTTGCGGTACTCTTTGTGGCAATCATCGCTACCGAGTGCGGAAAGCTTGTCTCGAAAGCAACCAAGGTTGATATACTTGTCACGCCGCTGTTTACGATAGGTATAGGTATTTTCCTGTCATGGCTTATCGCGCCGGCTCTCGGCAAGGCGGCCATGTGGGTCGGTGATATAATCATGTGGGCTACGGATCTCCAGCCCTTCCTTATGGGAATTGTCGTATCGGTTGTGGTCGGTATGGCACTCACACTCCCGATATCATCCGCCGCAATCTGCGCGGCCTTCGGCCTTGTGGGACTTGCAGGCGGTGCTGCTGTTGCGGGATGTTCGGCGCAGATGGTCGGTTTCGCTGTTATCTCCTTTAAGGAGAACGGATGGGGCGGTCTTGTGTCACAGGGTATCGGAACATCTATGCTTCAGATGGGCAACATAGTCAAGAACCCGAGAATATGGATTGCACCGACTCTTGCTTCGGCAATCACGGGTCCTTTGGCAACCTGTGTGTTTAGGCTTCATATGAACGGCGCGCCGGTATCTTCGGGAATGGGTACCTGCGGTTTGGTCGGACAGATCGGAGTTTACACAGGCTGGGTAAATGATGTGGCTTCCGGCGCAAAGGATGCGATTACCGCATTTGACTGGGTTGGATTGATACTGATATCCTTCGTGCTTCCGGCGTTGCTCTCGCTTATCTTCCATGTAGGAATTAAAGAGCTAGGCTGGGTAAAGGACGGCGACATGAAGCTTTCATAGAACAAACAAAAATTATATAACGCTTTCCCTGTTTGTTGTAGCAAAATGGGGAAAGCGTTTTGCATTATTATACATAAAAGGTAGTGTATAGTAGATTATGAAAAAGATTCTTCGGGCTAAAGAGGAGGCGTTGACACGACATAGCTTTGCATAAGTTCGACTAGCGAAATCAAAGATTTCGAGTCTCACTTACGGTACCCCTTATGACGAAATGCGAGGGCTTGCGAAGCAACAGGAAGGATCTTAACGGGAGGTGTGATTATTGCTCAGGATATTTAAGAATCTGAGAACAAAAGAATGGCTGATGGGCCTGGCCTGTCTTGTGCTTGTTGTACTGCAGGTGCACTTAGAACTTCTTCTTCCGGATTACATGAAGGAGATAACGGCCTTGGTTACCACCGGTCAGAATGAGACAAATGATGTGCTTGCTGCGGGAGGCAAGATGCTTCTCTGTGCATTTGCAAGTTTGCTTACAGCCTTTTTGACATCGGTCTTTGCATCGAGGATAGCATCTAACTTTAGCGCATATACAAGAAAAAAGGTGTTTGATAAGGTGGAAAGCTTATCCATGGAGGAGATAGGCCATTTCTCGACTGCGAGCCTTATCACCCGCTGCACCAATGATGTGACACAGGTTCAGACACTCATCGTCCTGGGATTGTCGGCCCTGCTCAGAGCCCCGATTATGGCGGGTATGGCGATGGCGAAGATTGCCGACAAGAACTGGCAGTGGACCCTGGCTACGGGTATTGCGGTGTTCGCGCTTCTTTTCGTTGTCACGGTTTCCGTTGCGATAACCCTTCCTAAGTTCAGGATACTGCAGACGATCACCGATGATTTGAACAGAGTTACCCGCGAGAATTTAAGCGGTATAAATGTGGTAAGAGCGTATAATGCCGAGAGCTATCAGGAGGAAAAGTTCGACAAGGTAAATGATGCTCTTACCAATACTCATCTTTTTACATCAATAACAATGTCTGTTATGATCCCGTTCATAGGGCTTGTGATGAACGGCCTTTCGCTTGCAATATACTGGATTGGTGCGATTATCATTAACGACGCAAAGCTTCCGACGGATAAGTTCAATCTCTTTTCGGACATGATAGTATTTTCGTCTTATGCCATGCAGGTTGTAATGAGCTTTATGCTGCTGGTTGTAATCTTCATTATCTTGCCGAGAGCAAGCGTGTCTGCAAAGAGAATACTCGAGGTGCTTGACACAAAGCAGAGCATCTTGGACGGCGACAAGACCGAAGGTGTAAGCGGGAGCGAGGGAGTTGTTGAGTTTAAAAATGTATTCTTCAAGTACCCGGATGCTGAGGATTACGCTCTGACTAATATAAGCTTTAAGGCAAACAAGGGCGAAACGGTTGCCTTTATCGGTTCCACCGGCTGCGGCAAGAGTACGGTGGTCAACCTCATACCGAGGTTCTATGACGTGAACGAGGGCGAGGTCCTTGTGGACGGCGTAAATGTAAAGTCCTTCACGCAGGAAGCGTTAAGGAACAGAATAGGCTATGTGTCACAGAGGGCAATCCTTTTTTCGGGAAATGTTATCGATAACATCGCGTATGGCGATAATGGTGTGAATAAAGCCGGCGAGGCAGAGGTCGTAAAGGCACTTACCACAGCGCAGGCTATGGACTTTGTGGACAAGCCTGAGGTAGGGCTTAAGGGAACTGTGTCGCAGGGTGGCAATAACTTCTCCGGAGGACAGAAGCAAAGGCTTTCAATCGCGAGGGCAATCGCAAGGAAGCCGGAGGTGCTGATATTCGACGATTCATTTTCGGCGCTTGATTACAAAACCGACAGGGCGCTGAGAAATGCATTGAAAACCGAGTGCGCTTCGGTTACAAAGCTGATAGTTGCGCAGAGGATAGGAACCATAAGGGATGCGGACAGGATAATCGTGTTGGAGGACGGAGAGATAGTAGGCAATGGCAAGCACGGTGAGCTTTTGAAGAACTGTGAGGTGTACAGACAGATTGCTCTGTCACAGCTTTCTAAGGAGGAACTCGATGGCTAAAGAAGAATACGAATTCGGACAAGCGAAGACAGGACCTAGGAGGCATCATGGACCCATGGCCAGAGGCCCCGTTGAGAAAGCCGGTGACTTTAAAGGAACCTGGAAGAAGCTCCTTGAGTTCAATAAGAAGTATGTTCCGGCTATTATAATAGCGATTATCGCTGCAGGCTTCGGAACGGTGCTGACCATAATCGGTCCGGATAAGTTAAAGGAGCTTACGAATGTTATAACCGAAGGCATCATGACCGGGATAGATATGGATAAGGTAAAGACGATAGGATTTACACTTGCGGCCTTTTATGCCGGCAGTATGGTGCTTACCTTGATTCAGCACATGATAATGGCTATAGTTACACAAAGGGTATCGCAGGGGCTTAGATACGAAATTTCAAGAAAGATAAACAGATTGCCGATGAGTTACTTCGGAAGGACACAGACAGGAGATATCCTTTCGAGAGTGACTAATGATGTAGACACAATAGGACAGTCCTTCAATCAGAGTATAGGAAACCTTGTTTCCTCTGTTACTCTGTTCATCGGCTCGCTGATCATGATGGCCAAGACCAACGTAATTCTTACTCTTACCGCAATCGGAGCGACGATTATCGGTTTTATCCTCATGTTTATGATCATGGGGAAGTCTCAGAAGTACTTCGCGAGGCAGCAGCTTCACCTGGGAGAAATCAACGGTCATGTGGAGGAGATGTTTGCGGGACATACCGTAGTCAAGGCTTACAACGGTGAGAAGGAGGCGGTATCCGCATTTGATACCATGAACGAGAACTTGAGAGACAGTGCTTTCAAGGCTCAATGTCTTGCGGGCCTGATGCCGCCGATTATGGGCTTTATCGGTAACTTCGGTTATGTAGCCGTCTGCGTTGCAGGCTCGGTGCTTACCATGAAGGGCAAGGCGGACTTCGGTGTTATAGTTGCGTTCATGCTCTATATAAGGTACTTTACCCAGCCGCTCAACCAGCTTGCGCAGGTGGCTCAGTCACTTCAGTCGGCTGCGGCCGCGGGTGAAAGGGTATTTGTATTCCTTGAGGCACAGGAGATGGAGGACGAAAGCGGTAAAAAGCAGGTAACCGACAAGGGTGCCGGAGAGGTAGTGTTCTCACATGTCAAATTCGGTTATCCCGGAACAGATAAGGAGATAATACACGATTTCTCTGCAGTGGCAAAACCGGGACAGAAGGTTGCCATAGTCGGTCCTACGGGCGCGGGCAAGACCACTTTAGTGAACCTGCTTATGCGGTTTTATGAGATCGACGGCGGTGAGATAACGATAGACGGCGTATCCACTAAGGAGTATACAAGAGAGCAGCTGCATGACAGGTTCTGTATGGTGCTTCAGGACACCTGGCTTTTTGAGGGGACGGTAAGGGATAACCTCGCGTACTCCAGCGAGGGAGTGACGGATGCCGACCTTGACAGGGTGTGCAAGGCCGTAGGCTTAAGAAAGTTCATTAATACCCTGCCGAATGGCTATGACACGATATTAAACGATAATGTAAATCTGTCACAGGGACAGAGGCAGCAGCTTACGATAGCAAGGGCCATGCTTTCCGACAGATCCATGCTTATTCTCGATGAGGCTACAAGCTCGGTTGATACAAGAACAGAGTTGAAGATACAGAAGGCTATGGATGAGCTGACCAGCAACCGCACAAGCTTTGTCATAGCGCACAGGCTGTCCACTATCAAAAATTCAGACCTGATACTTGTCTTAAAGGACGGAGATGTGATAGAGAGCGGCAACCATGAGGAGTTGTTGGCGAAAAACGGCTTCTACGCGGATTTATACATGAGTCAGTTTGAGGAGGAGCGCAAATGACGAAGTCATTTTTGCATGCGCTCCGACGAGTGGGCAGGATTCGCTTGCGAATCGTGCCGATACAATGAGGCAGCTTAGAAAACGGAACCTGAACAAACGAAGTCTTGCGAATAGACCTCTTTTGGTGTATTATCAAAAAGGTTTTTCAGAGAATTGCATTATAATGAAACGGAGGGATCAAAGTGGGCGAAATGTTCAACAAATTTAAAGTAGAAAATATCCTTGGCTCAGTGCTTATGATCGTGGTCGGTGTGTTCCTGATAATCCATCCGGACGATACCTTAAGCATAATTGCGTATGGCATTTCCGCGGTAATGGTGATCATGGGCATCATAAAGATAGTTGGTTATCTTAAAGGTTCTAAAGGAGATTCCACGGTAAACGGACTGAACGAATATTCATCCCCCTGGAATCTTATTGCGGGTATATTGCTTATTATCTTTGCAGGTCTTATCGCAACGGTTTTAATGAACCTTATCTCATTCGTGCTTGGTATCCTCATCATAGGAAGCGGAGCAATTAAGCTCGAGCAGGGTATTACAATGAACAAGAACGGAGGCAAGGGGCTTTTTGTTATAATTCTCGGAGTTGTTGCTATTGCGCTCGGAGTAATCTGCATAGCAAAGCCGAGCTTTGTGAACAACATTATTACGCAGCTTATAGGCGCGGGACTTGCGTATGGAGGCGTGACGGATATTTTGTCTACCGCGTTAGTCTCAAAGTCAAAATAAAGGAACTGTTATGGCAAATGTAAATGACAACGAAACGCTTTCCGGATTTATGGGCCGTGATGAAATATACGAGAGGCTTAAGCAAAACGGCTTGAGGATAACCGACCAGAGAAAGCTCATCATAGACGTAATAACCACGGAGGAGTATTCCTGCTGCAAGGAGGTTTATCTTCTCGCGCACAAGCGTGATGCAAGCATTGGCATCGCAACTGTTTACCGCATGATAAACGTCCTGGAGGATATAGGCGCGATAAGCAGAAAGAGTATCGAGAAGGCTCCCTGTAACGGTCGTTGTTGCGATATGAAGGAGGGCTGTACTGTGGTTGCCGATGAGAGTACACAGGTAAATTTATCCGAGGAGGATATGCAGGAAGCGTTAAAATATATTATGAAGAAGAAAGGCTACGAGGATGTGGAACAGATAAAAGCAGTTCTTTTCACACCCCGGTAGAATACTTGTATGAAGCTTGTATCTTGGAATGTGAACGGCCTTCGCGCCGTGATGGATAAGGGTTTTAAGGAAGTATTCGCAGATTTTGCTGCGGATATTTTCTGTCTGCAGGAGATAAAGCTTTCCGCGGGCCAGCTTGACTGGGAACCGGAGGGCTATCACTCCTATTGGAACTATGCCGAAAAGAAAGGGTACTCGGGGACTGCCATATTCTCGAAGCAGGAACCGCTTGAGGTTACCTACGGGATAGGAATCGACGAGCATGATCACGAGGGCCGGGTTATAACTCTTGAGTTCGAAAAGTATTTCATGGTGGTTGTATATACGCCGAATTCTCAGAATGAATTAAAGAGGCTTGATTATCGCATGAAGTGGGAAGATGACTTCAGGGATTATCTTGTCGAATTGAAGAAGGCAAAGTCAGTTATAGTCTGCGGAGATATGAATGTTGCCCACAACGAGATAGACCTTAAGAATCCGAAGAGCAACCGGCGTAATGCGGGCTTTACGGATGAGGAGAGAGCGAAGTTTACCGAGCTCCTTGAGAGTGGGTTTATCGATACTTTCAGGTACTTCTATCCGGACATGACCGACATTTATTCGTGGTGGTCGTACCGGTTTAAGGCGCGGGAGAAGAACGCAGGGTGGCGCATAGATTATTTCCTCGCATCCGAGGATTTGAAAGACAGACTTGAGGACGCGAAGATCCACACGGAGGTGTATGGTTCTGACCATTGTCCTGTGGAGTTGGATGTACGACTGTAATTTGGTGGCTAAAGTGACGCAGCTTCACACTGTATGTTAAGTACGCAGGACGTTCGCACTCCGTTTGGAGCGTGTACCCGATGAACGCAGTGAGTCGTTGGTACCGCCCATGCGACAGGGCTCCGACGAGCTTGCGAGTCGGCTAAGCCCGAACCGCTCAACGACGTAGCCCTTCTAAGCTCGTGAGGGACCTCGCTAAGAAGGGACGTCGCTCTACGGCCTGCTTAACTTAATATGTATGTCGCGGTTGCTGGGAATAGAAAATAAAAAGATTCTTCGGGCTAAAGCCCTCAGAATGACACAACGGTGTCACTCCGAGCGTAGCGAAGAGTCTTAAAGGATTTATAATTATGGTTTACACGGTTACATTGAATCCGTCGCTTGACTACATTGTGGATGTTGACGGGTTTGCTATTGGGCAGGTGAATAGGACTAAGGGAGAGAAAATTTACCCCGGAGGGAAGGGACTGAATGTCTCGATGGTCTTGAAGGAGCTCGGAGTTGAGACTAAGGCGCTCGGATTTACTGCGGGGTTTACCGGTGAGGCGCTTGAGAAACTGCTGAGAGAACGGGGTGTTGAGTCTGATTTTATTCAGCTTGGTGAGGGACTGACGAGGATCAATGTCAAGCTCAGGTCGGGTGAGGAGACCGAGATCAATGGGCAGGGGCCGGTTGTGAGTGAAAGAGATATCGATAAGCTCTGTGAGAAGCTTAAAGCTCTCGGCGAGGGAGATTGCATAGTTCTTGCGGGTTCGGTTCCTTCGGGCATGCCCAAGACGGTGTACAGGGATATAATCGATAAGGTATCCGGTCAGGGGCTGAAGGTGGCGGTTGATACCAACGGAGAGCTGCTGCTGTCGGTGCTTGACACGAAGCCCTTTTTGATAAAACCGAACAATCATGAGCTTTCGGACATCTTCGGGGTTGAGATCAAGACCAAGGAAGATGCGGCCGTTTTTGCTAAAAAGCTGCAGGAGAGGGGCGCAGGAAATGTGCTCGTTTCCATGGCCGGCGAGGGTGCGGTGCTTGTGACGGAGGCCGGAGAAGTCATAGAGAGCGGCGTTCCGAAGGGGGAGGTTAAGAACTCCGTCGGAGCGGGAGATTCCATGCTTGCAGGATTTATCGCGGGCTACATGGAAAGCGGTGACTATGCAAGGTCACTTAAAATGGGTATATGTGCAGGGAGTGCGAGTGCATTTTCGGAGCTTCTTGCGACAAAAAAAGAGATAGAAGAATTAATGAAGGGAGATTACTAAGATGAGCAATCCGATTTTTACAATTACCATGGAGGACGGCAGTGTGATGAAGGGCGAGCTTTATCCCGAGATCGCGCCGAATACGGTCAATAATTTCATAAGCCTTATCAAGAAGGGCTTTTACGATGGACTTATATTCCACAGGGTTATAGCAGGCTTTATGATCCAGGGCGGAGATCCGGACGGAATAGGTACCGGCGGACCGGGCTATTCGATCAAGGGCGAGTTCTCAAGCAATGGCTTTAAGAATGACTTAAAGCATGAGCCGGGCGTTCTCTCCATGGCAAGAGCTATGGATCCGGATTCGGCGGGAAGCCAGTTCTTCCTTATGCACAAGACCTCACCGCATCTTGACGGAGAGTATGCGGCTTTCGGTAAGGTGACAGAGGGACTCGATGTGGTTGACAAGATTGCCAGCACACCGACCGATTACAACGAGAGGCCTTATGAGACCCAGAGGATACAGTCTATGACGGTAGACACCCTCGGGGTAGATTACCCGGAGCCTGAGAAGGTGTGATTTGACTTTGATGTGATAAAACTCAGACAGTAATACTGAAACGGAGGCTAGAAAGATGTCTGATACGGTAGTTAAGATTACGAATCTTGTCAAGCGCTACAAGGAACTTGTAGCGCTTGACAATTTTAACTTAGAGATTAAAAAGGGAGAGGTTTTTGGCCTTCTCGGCCCGAACGGTTCAGGCAAGAGCACGACCATGAATTGTGTGCTCTCGCTTCTTGCTTATGATGAAGGCGAGATAGAGGTGTTCGGAGAGCGCATGGAGCCGTCAAGGTACGACCTGAAAAAAAGAATAGGAGTCGTACCGCAGAATGTGGCTGTTTTTGATGAGCTTACGGTTCAGGAGAACATAGATTATTTCTGCGGGCTCTACATAAAGGATAAGGAGACAAAAAGCAAGTATGTTGAGGATGCGATAGAATTCGTGGGGCTTTCCGACTTTAGGAAGTTTAAACCGAGAAAGCTTTCGGGAGGTTTACTTCGCAGACTGAATATTGCCTGCGGTATCGCGCACAAGCCGGAGCTCATCTTCTTTGATGAGCCGACGGTGGCCGTTGATCCCCAGAGCAGAAATAAGATATTGGAGAACATCACCGAGCTGAATAAACAGGGCGCGACTATTGTGTACACAACACATTACATGGAAGAGGTGGAGCAAATATGCACCAATATTCTGATCATGGACCGCGGCAAATCGGTTGCTTCCGGAACAAGCGAAGAATTAAAGAAGATGATCAAGAATACAGAGAATGTGGTTGTGGACATCAAGCGTCTTCCGGCAGAGAAGATAGAGGAGCTTAAGAAGCTTTCGCATGTGTACGAGGTAAGCTATGTATCCGACAGGCTGACCATAAAGTGCGCGGGAGGACGGCACAACATCTCCCATGTGATCGCTTTTTTTGAGAAGGAAAATATCGAATATGACAGAATCTATTCGGAGCTTCCGACCTTAAATGATGTCTTCCTTGAGATAACGGGTAAGGAACTCAGGGATAAGGAGGACTGACAGATGGCGGGACGCATTTTTGTTACACACTTGAAGCTTGCCTTGCGTGAAAAGCATGCCCTGTTCTGGACACTTGCATTTGGCATGATCCTCGGTACCTTGTTCTATGTGGCGTTCCACGGAATCTATTCCCAGGAGAGCCTGGATTCGATCCCGACTGCACTTGTGACAGGGGATGCTCTTGAGAGTATGAAAGACGGTGAAGGTAATGCCGTGGACATCGAAGGGATGCTAAAGGAGCTTACCTATGACAACGGCAAGAAGATGCTTGAGCTTAAAACCGTCAGTGAAAGCGAGGCGGAGGAACTACTTGCAAATGGTGACGTGGACGGTGTAATATCTGTTACTCTTGACGAGCAGAACGCTCCGAAGTTTTCTCTTGAGATAAAGGAGAACGGTATCGGGCAGAGTGTATTGACCGTGGTTGTGGGAGAGTATCAGGCAAGCTTTGATTATTTGAGATATCTCTATGAGAATCATCCCGACAGGCTTGCGGATTATTTTGCAAGAAATGATCAGGTTATAGATTATGTAGAAGCAAAAAACATCGGCGGGAACAACAAGGATCCGTACGTGGCTTATTTTTATAATCTTATGGCCATGGTATGCCTGTTTTGCTCGCTTCAAAGCTTGGCTGCCATGTGCAGGAATCAGGCAGATATAGATGATGTAGGCAAGAGGACGAATCTGGTGCCGGTCAACAAGATGGTGTACGAGCTTTCGGCTCTGGCGGCGGTTTATGTGATTCAGTTTGTGGCAACATCCCTTGTGCTTTGCTACCTGAACTTTGTTCTCGGGGTGGATTTCGGCGGCGAGCTTCCGTGGCTGTTCCTGATGACAGCCCTCGGTACGCTGCTTGGCGTGTCACTTGGCTTCATGGTGGCACATATCGGCGCTAAGAGCTATGACAAGAAGGAGACGATCCTTACGGTTATAACCCTCTTGGGCGGGTTCTTCGCCGGGCTTTTCTACCATGGTATGAAGGCGGTTATGGAGGAGAACTGTCCCATAGTTAACAGGATCAATCCTTCAGCCGTGATCACGGATTCATTTTACAGTCTGAATATGTTCGGGCCCGGTGACAGAGTTACGAGATCCGTAATCTATATGCTGGCTCTCGCCGCGGTATTTATTGCCATAGGAAGTTTACTCGGAAGGAGGCAGCGGTATGCAAGTCTTTAAGAGCTTTTTTAAGATCCTTAAGGCACAGAAGGCCGGGATTATCATCTATACGGCTATCATCCTTGTTATGCTGCTGGTCATGGGTAAGGCAGGCACCGGTAACGAGGATGTCTTTGAGCAGACGGGCTACACCATCATAATTGATGATGAGGATGATACCGAGGTTTCGCGTGGGCTTAAAGAATATCTGCTTTCTATCCACGAAGAGAAGAAGGGGGATTTTTCGGAGGACCAGATCACCGATCTTTTGTACTACCGTTCGGTTTTGGCGCATGTTGTTATACCGAAGGGCTTTGAAGAGGATGTAAAGTCCGGCAGGAATTCAGGCGTGCAGCTCAGGTCGGATGACAGTCTTCCGGTTGCAAGTTATCTGGAAAGCCAGATCAATGCTTACATCAAGCACTTATATAATTATCTTTCCGTGGGTGAGACATTTGCGGAGGCTGACAGTAAGGCGAAAAACGACTCGGACTACAGCAGGCTTGTGACCATGTCACAGAGTAAAAATGCCAACGAGAACAGGCTCGATAGTGTAAATGTTATACTTTTTGCGGCATTTTCGCTGATGGGAATTATACTTTCGGGACTATTACCCGTACTGTTCAAGTTCAAGAACAAAGGCGTGGCTGAAAGAACTGCCGTATCTTCGTACAGGCCGGAAAAGAGGGTGCTTGAGCTGAGCCTGGCGACGGTGCTTTTTTCCTTCGTGGTATTCCTGGCGCTTGCGGCTATGCTTTACTTCCTTGCAGGAAAGAAGTACGACGTTGCCGACCTCGGATTGTACGCGTTGAACCTCTTTACATTTACGGTGGTAACAGCGCTTATAGCAATCATGATAGCACAGCTTCCAATCTCCGGATCTACCAGCCAGGTTGGTATGATTACAAATGTGGTCAGCTTATCGCTTTCGTTTCTGGGAGGTATCTTCGTACCGCTGTCAGTCCTTGGAGAGGGCGTAAAGAGTTTTGGCAGGTTCCTGCCGACCTATTGGTATGCGACAGCGGTGGAAAAGATTGAGACCGGCGCCGCGTTCTCGGAGATTGCGGTCTGCCTTCTGATACAGCTTTTGTTCGGAGCAGCATTTATAGTGGTCGGAATAATATGCGCAAGAATGTCGGAGAACAAGTCTGCGCGGCCGGCTAAAAGTGAAAATTAAGTGGAATTATCTCGTTTTTTTGGGCAGATAAAAGCAACGGATTGCAAAAAAATATTGATATTGACAATGATAACGACCTATGGTGTGAAGACAAATAAGTATAGTGGGCTGGTTAACAGCAGTATAGTTTTGGATGATCTTTTTAAGAAGGTGTAGAAGTTGGCGAAAAACCTGTTTGATATCATACCGGCGGATTTTTACAAGCCGCTTACAAGTAAATACAAAAGGATGTACGCTGATTGCATTCTTTTGATGTTCAACACATTTAAGCCGGAGATATCATACG
>JAFXSQ010000024.1 GCA_017525525.1 Lachnospiraceae bacterium
CATTACTTTTATATCCTTATGATAAGATTCTTCCTGTTGCTTCGCAAGCCCTCG
Source organism: Lachnospiraceae bacterium (assembly GCA_017525525.1). Lineage (GTDB taxonomy): Bacteria > Bacillota > Clostridia > Lachnospirales > Lachnospiraceae > Coprococcus_C. The sequence goes on from JAFXSQ010000024.1 coordinate 55, forward strand.
CATTTCGTCATAAGGGGTACCGCTTGCGGTGGATTCCTTATGACATCGAAGGCCGGCACCTCAACGCTTCGCATTGAGGTCTGCGTCGCTCCGCTCAGAATGACACAATAAAACCGCAGAGCGATCATTCACCCCGCTAAGGGCAACACAGCGCAACCGGTAGAGCGGGCATTCACTCCACTAAAGTCAACACAGCGCAACCGGCAGAGCGGGCATTTAAAAAATGCTCAGACCCAGGGATTTGAGCTTTCCGGCTTGCGGATATCCGGAAGTATAAACTGCTCCCACAGATACCACTTTCCGTCCTTGGCCTGTCTTAACTGTATCGGTCTCGGGCTGTCCGCGCCACCCGATGTAAGATAGAGCTTTGCATAGCCCTGATCGTCATAGCTGTACGGATTCTCGCTTACCTTAACGGTGTACGGCTCCGACGGCTTGTAATCATTCGCAGGTGTAGCCCCGTTGAAATACGAGCGTGGAACATAGTCCTTGTCCATAAAACGGTCGTTTATAAACTGCTTTTCCATCGGTGACACCCCTGCCGGCCCCTTCAGGTATTCATACATCTGCATTGATGAAGCCTTATCAACCGGATAAAGGCAGAGCGCAACCACCGTAAGAGCTGCTGTGTCGAACGGATTAGACATCTGTGCCTGCGGAAGAGCCTTAAATGCATCCAGACTCTGAGGTATATCCGCAAATGTAACCTCCACCGTCTTGTTGGTCGCCTGCTGCACCGCCGCCTGCGCCACATTCGAAACCGCGCTCTTTACATCATCAAAAAACCCCATAATACTTGTACCTCCTGTTTATTATAGCTTAAACCCTGTTCCTACAAACTGGGCTATGTCTCTTCCCGTATCGTCGGTCACGTCCACTATGATCACAGTAGACGTCTTCCCGTCCTTTCTTACATGCGCCTTTGCGAAAAGCTTCTTACCCTTTGGCGCGCTTAAATAATTAACGCTTACCGTCTGCGCCACCGTCGGCATATGGATCTTATTTGCAAGCACTGCAAATGCAAAATCCGCCAAAGTAAACATAACCCCGCCCATGATACCGCCGTTGGCATTCTTATGTCTTTCATCAAGTACCACACTGGTGCAGGATTCCGTATCCGAATAAGACTCTATTATCATCCCGTTCTCGGTCGCGAACCTGTCATGTGCGAAATACTCTCTTGTCTCTTCAAGACTGTCATATACTCCCATCTTTCATCCTCCGTAATTAAAGATTCTTCACTTCCTGTGGCTTCGCAAGTCCTTTGCTTGCTCCGACAACATAAGATACTACCACTAATCACGCATTCCCGCAAGGTTATACATACCCGGATCCCGGCCGGGGTACAATTCCTTCAAAATATTACTTGACCTTTTCTAAAATATGTCGTATAATCTTTTGCTGTGTGACGAAAGCACATATCGGGATGTGGCTCAGTTTGGTAGAGCGCTTGACTGGGGGTCAAGAGGTCGCAGGTTCAAGTCCTGTCATTCCGATTTTTTCATGTAAAAAAGTCGCGAGCCCGTCGGGTTCGCGACTTCTTTTGTCTATCTTTATTACAGCTGCCCGCCGTAGCTTTCGGTCAGCTCTCTTGCGTACTCTGCCGCAAATACCGCAGCTCCGATCGCACCGGCATACATAGCATCAAGCCTGGTATCACCTATGGTCTTTCCTATGGTTTCCTCTAAGGCTTTTACCATGCCCTGATTGTTGGACACGCCTCCGGTGAACAAAAGAGTGTCTTCAAAGCCGGTTCGCTTCAAGAGATTCTTTACTCTCCTCGCCGTGGCAAAATGTATCCCGGCAGCTATATCCTCCTTGCTGTAGCCCTTTGCTTTAAGAGAGATAACCTCCGACTCGGCAAACACCACGCACTGACTGCTTATGTCGCACGGTCTCTTTGAACGCACCGCATACTCTCCGAGCTCATCGAGTTCAAGCTCAAGTATCTGTGCCACCTTCTCTAAGAACCTGCCCGTTCCGGCTGCACACTTGTCATTCATTATAAAGTCAACCACCTTGCCGTTATCGGCATCAATCTTTATCGCCTTGGAGTCCTGACCTCCTATATCTATTATGGTTCTTACATCCCGGTTCAGATAGTGCGCTCCCATCCCGTGACAGGATATCTCCGTCACCACCTTAACGGGAACCTGAGTAAACTCCAAAGCAACTCTGCCGTAGCCGGTTCCCACCAGATATTCCACACTCTCCCAGCCGATCCCGGCCTCGGCAAGCAGTTCATTTATCAGAGACTCTCCCGTCTCCTGGCTTGAGATTCCGCTCACCGTAACCCCGTAATAAAGCCTGCCTCCGTAAAAAACAACCGCCTTGGTTCCCCTTGACCCTATGTCAAGTCCGACCACCGCCGAATCCCTGTGCTTTAATGCAAGATCCTCGTCAAATACATCCTTTAACTCTGCAACTGCCATCTTCTTCCTCCGTAACCTTATGCTATTTATGACAGCATCTCTATAAATGCCTTTACCCTTGTGACAAGCTGTCCCGTAGGAGGTCCTACCTGGAAGGAGCCGGCCACGCTCATTGCCGATATGCCGCGTTTTCTGTAGTGCTCTCTCTGAAGCTCGAACATGATGGAACCCATGGAGCAGCCCACATATCCGTAGAGGATGATACCCACCGCATTCGACTTCCTTATCTGTACATCCATGGCACGGAAGCTGTCCTCCACGGAACCGCTGTTTTTGCCGCCCACCTGATACTCCACAAATGCATCCAAGGGATCCTTTTCCGGATCCTCCGAGAAGCCGGTCTCAAAGGTATTTAACAGATTCCAGCCCATAATGCAGGCGCCCGCGTCATCTATAGCCTCATACACTCCAAACTCCATACCGCGTCCGCCGCTCCATACAAGTCGCACAAGCGAGTCATCGTTGTAATCCCCGGGAGCAAGAAGGCTCATCTCCTCGATTATCATATCGAGAGCCTCCATATACTCATCGTATCTTCCGAAATAATGCGTGGATCCGAGGATAATGAACATGGCAGGAAGACTTCTGATATATGTGTTGTGTTCCCTCCTTAAGTTCATGATCGTCCTTACCTTGCGCATGGATCTGTTGTAGCGGTTCATTTCCTCTCTTAATCTTGCCTTGTCCAAAGGCTTACCGCTTATCCATACCGCCGCATCCTCGACCTCTCTCTTAAAGTTATCTATCAGCGCCTGCTTTCTCTCGGGAGTCATATCCGGAGAAGCAAAGCCGGTATCGAGCACACGGAAATCATATCCGTACTTTGTCATAAGCTCGGCGCACATATTTATAGGTTCACAGGCATTGCCGCGGAAGAGTATCCTCTTTACCGTAGAATCCTTTCTTAAGAAATACTCACCGGTCAGCACCTTGACCATCGAGCAGGCTTCTCTCGGCATCTGGAAATCATTTTCTGCTATCTGCATGGCATCCGCACTTCCGAGACGACCGAGCTCCGAGAGAGCAAGCGGAGTCGCTCCGCAGGCATAAAAAAGCGGCGACTCGGCAAGCCCTCCGGCCCAGATCACATTTCTCCTGCCGGATACCCCCTCAGCTTCCATATCATATACATAGTTAAGCGCCAGATTGATGACTCTTTTCACTCCCTTAGAGTATGAGTGAACCACATCCCTTGTGAATTCAAGATGTTTCATTTGTTCAGTGACGCCCTTATTTATCTCACCCATCCTACTTTTCCTCCAGCACATCGATAAATGCTTCTATCCTTGTCTTGATCTGTCCCTCATCGCCCACAGAGTAATCCACCGGCATCTCGAGTACCGGGATGTTCTTCTCCTGGAAGCGCTTCACAAACTCATTCTTGGGCAGTCCGTAGCACGGGCAGAACTTCATATAATAGTAGATAACCGCATCGGCCTTATATTCCTCGGCAAGCCTTACAGCATGATCTATCCTCTCGTCGATAGGTCTCATTCTCGCGCAGGGGGCCTTGCCAAGGTAAGCCTCGGCTATATTTCTTATGGGATCCTCGCTTGTCTCCTTCACATCAAAGGCAAAGGGACTGTAACCTGTACACATATCCTCACAGACCACCTTTGCACCTAAATCCCCCTCAAGGATCTTCACAACCTTCTCATCACCCTCGGCCATGAGTCCTCCGGTTATAAGTATCCTCGGTCCGGTCTTAACGCCCGTTCTCGGCGCGTCCTCAAGCTGCTTGTCGATCTTCTTCAACTGGTCTATGAGCTCCTCCACCGGAAGATAATAATAGCTGTAGGCTATCTTCTGGAATTCCGTATTGCCGAGAAGCGGAAACTCCTCCTTGCGATACTCCGATATCTTCCTGAGCAGCGCCCTTGCTTCATTGTAAAGTGCCGTATATCTTCTTATCTCTGACTCGTCTATCACTTCACCGGTAAGCTTCTCGAGATCGTTTGCAAAGCCTTTAAGCTCCGCAGCATAAAACTCGGCAGAGTTTCTTCCGTGAGTAAGTCTCGGAAGATTAAATACCATAGCCGGCAGGAACTGATCGTTTATTGCCTCGGTGGTCTTTTTCATACAGTCACAGGTATTGAAGTTATATACCTTGTCTACCGATGAGTAGAGCGGGTTGTTTTCCGCTATGGCACCGATAATGCTCTTTGTATAGTCGCAGAACACGCTCTGGGTTATAACCTCTCCCGCGGTAACCTCCTTGGAGTTTCCCGCGTGGAGCATCCTTATATGCGCTACATTTGCGGCACTCATTATCTCGAGCGGAGTGTAAGCGCACAGGTATGCTATATGCTTCTTCTTTCCGGTTTCCTTCTTTGCGAAGTTCTCCTTTGCACGCTCTACCGCATTCTCAAGCTCGGAAATGTCAAGCTTGAAACCTTCTCCCTCATATGTACTGCTCTTTTCCTTCTTCACCGCAAACTGAGCCGCATACACCGCTGCACCAAGCGCTCCCGCGTACACTGCATTGAGCTTCGGGGTCTGTATAGGAAAACCTACCACATCCTCTATAGCCTTGCGCATACCTATATTGTTCGACACACCTCCGGTGAAGAGCACATTCGGCTCTATACCCACGCGGGCGAGAAGATTCTGTATCCTTCTTGCCACAGAGCGATGAACTCCTGCGGCTATATCACTTACGTTCTCACCCTTTGCTCTTCCCGACACGATCTCCGACTCGGAGAAAACCACGCACTGGCTGCTTATATCAGACGGATTCGTCGCTTCGAGCGAGAGCTGTCCGAGCTTCTCCACACCTACCCCGAGTATGTTCGCTGCCTTCTCCAGGAACCGTCCCGTACCCGCGGCACACTTTTCGTTCATTACAAAATCGACCACCCGACCGTCGTTTTCATCTATCCTTATAGCTTTGGAATCCTGACCGCCTATGTCCACTATGGTCTTGATCCCGTCTCCTAAGTAGAAGGCACCTAAACCGTGACACGAAATCTCGGTCACTATCTTGTTCGGAATCTTATCAAAATGAACCGCGATCCTGCCGTAACCCGTGGTCACGATAAAATCTATATCATCCTCGGTTAATCCTGCCTGCCTTAACAGATTCTCCTTCAGTATCCCCGCGGTCTCCGTCATGGAAAATCCCGTCGGTATGATATGCACATAGTATTCTCCCCCGCTAAGCAATATTGCCTTGGACTGTCTCGAACCTATATCGATTCCGATAGTTGTCTTCTCCGGTATAAGTCCGGCTTTCTCTTCGCTTATGATTTCACTCAGTTTCATCTTTTGTTCTCCCGTTAAGCTTCCTCGCTGCGCCCGGAATAACAATGTTATTCCGAGGCACAAGGCGAAGAATCTTTTTTGTTATCGATTATCTCTCAGTCAAGAAATGACTTGTCTACATGCTCGAGTATCTGATCCTCGGAAAGCTCAACCTCTACCGCTCCTATGGAGTTTAAGAACTTCTCCGCCCTGAACAGGTTCTCTACCGCGCCGTCGTCAAGATACACGGTTACATTTTCGTTCGAGAGAGTTGAGTAAGCCTGATCATATTCCGTCTTCAGGAAGTCCGATACCGCCTTGGCGCCGGCTTTCTTATCCTGATTTATAAAGTCCGCTCCACGCTCAAACGCTTTTACAAGTCCTTTTACCACCTCAGGGTGCTCGTCGATGTACTTTGAAGAACCTATCAGATAGCCGTATGACGGATAATTTGACGAATCCTCGAGCAGCTCCCCTATATTGTTTTCTTTCGCATAGTCCACATAGAAGGTGCTTGCCACATAGTAGGCATCAAGCTCTCCGCTTGCAAGAGCCGCGATTCCGTCCGAGGTACTGTCTATGTTCACAAGGTTTACATCACCTGCCGAAAGACCGTGATCACTGAGTATTCCGAGTACGCTCTTGTGGAAGGAGGTTCCTATGTAAACACCCACATTTTTCCCCTTAAGCTCCTCTACCGCATCTATTCCGCTCTTGTCCGAAACCACAAGTCCGGTATTGGCTCCGAGACTTCCGGTCTGTGCAATGACCTTGGTATCAAGTCCGTTTCTCCAGCCGTTTAACACCGGAAGGTCCCCCATACCGTTTTGAAAGTCTATCTCTCCCGCAAGAAATGCTTCGTTGGCCGCCGGTCCGTTTGAAAAGCCTATATACTCAATCTCCACATTCTCTCCAAGCTCCTCTTTAAGATATCCCTCGGACTCGGCCGCATAAAGCTCCGGAGTGCCGTTGTTCACGGTAAAATATCCTATCCTGAGTTTTACCTTTTCATCACTTGCAGTTGTATCAGCTTTCGTCTCTGCAGTTGTTTCCGCAGCAGTCTCCACATTCTTTGTCTCTATAGTCGAATTGTCTGCTGCGTTCTCCTTTGTATTGCCTGCCTTTGTGGAACCGCAGCCGAGAAGCGATGCCGAAGCTAAAGTAAGTGAGAGCAGAAGCCCCGCTGTTTTCCTTACGGTATTCTTTGAATGATTCTTTAATCCTTTTCTTATCATGATTTTTTTCCTTTCTCTTTCGTTTAATATAAAGCCACAAGGCCTTTCCTCTGTGTTTTCTTATCCGACATATGTCATATGTAATACTCCACATAGTCTATGTCACTGTTCTCGAAGAACTCGTTATATATAAGTCTTCTTATCCTCATGAAGTCCCCATTGCTCCTGTCCCTCGGTTTGCTCATGGGCACCGTGATCTGCCTGCTTATTACTCCCGGCTTATCCGACAGGATGACTACTCTGTCCGACAGAAATATCGCCTCGTCTATATCATGTGTTATAAGCACCATGGTAGTCTTTCTGTCACTCCATATCTTTAAAACCTCGTTTTGCATATTTATCCTCGTCAGCGCATCCAGTGCACCGAAGGGTTCATCAAGAAGCAGTATGTCCGGTTCATTTATAAGCGCTCTGGCTATATTCACCCTCTGCTGCATGCCGCCCGACAGCTGCTTCGGCAAGGCCTTCTCAAATCCGTTTAGTCCTATGGTATCGATCAATGCGGCAACCTTCGCCCTCTTTTCCTCCTTGTCAAGCTTCTCATGTATCCCGAACTCTATATTCTTCTCGACGGACAGCCACGGGAAGAGTCGCGCCTCCTGAAATATGATGCCGGTCTTGACCGAGGGTGCTGCAACCGGCTTTCCATCGACCCTAACCTCTCCCACCGTCGGGGTATCGAGTCCTGCTATCAGCCTCAACAGAGTACTCTTGCCGCATCCGCTTGCTCCCACTATCGTCAGGAACTCACCCTTCCGGATGTCAAGGTCTATACTCTTTAGCACCTCTACCGACTTGCCTTTTATATCAAAGCTTTTGCCGACTCCCTCTATCTCTATTTTGTTTACTTCCTTTTTTTCCATATCCTTCCCTACCATCTGATGAGTTTCTTCTGGAGCTTAAGGATCAGCGTATCTATCAAAAGTCCTATCACTCCTATGGTAAAGACTCCTACCATAAGCTTTGCAGGCTGTGCCATCTCTCTTGCGAACATGATCATATATCCTATTCCCTTGGATGCCGCGATCATCTCGGCCGCGACCACACACGACCAGGCAGTTCCCATTCCTATCCTTACGCCCGTCAGTATGGCCGGAAGAGCAGAAGGTAGTATGATCTTTCCGATAACCGTAAGCCTGTCCTTCTCAAGTGCCGTCGATACCTCAAGCAGCTTCGGGTCCACGCTCCGGATTCCGTGTATGGTATTGAGAAGCACCGCCCAAAATGTACCGAGTGCAATGAGGGTAACCTTGAAGCCGTCATCTATACCTATCCAGAGTATAAACAGCGGTATCCAGGCAACCATGGGTATCGGTCTTAAAAGTCCTACCAGAGTCTGAAGTATCGAGTGAAATACTTTTGACAGTCCCATAAATGTACCGATCACGACTCCGAGTACCGCACCGACCGCGAAACCTTTAATGACTCTGCTTATACTCGCTGCCAAATTGCTCCATAGTGTACCGTCCGTTATAAGATTACCTGCAACCTTGATCGTTTTGGAAAGTCCAGGAAGTATAGCCTGATTTATCCATCCCCGTTCCCCTGCTGTATACCACAGCAGAAGAACCGCCGCCGGAGCAGAGAGTCCGAGAAGAACCCCGGTAAAAGGCTTTATCTCTCTGCAGAACGCAATTCCTCCCGACTTTCTGTTTTTACCAAGCTTCATACACATCATCTCCTCCCTATTATCAATCTCTTTCATATCCGTTCTCATTACGGTATCGGTTTTGCATATTTTTGTTTACCCGAGCCTGTAAAGGCATATTCCGTATGAAAGAACACGGTGATTATAAAAGCACTTACGTCTCTGTTCAAAGCGTTTTTGAGAAATCGTTTTCACGGAACCGGTCAAAAGTGTCCCAATATATACGCATTTTTCGCTTATGTTCCCTCTCGCCCACAGGTGCGCCGCACCTTCACCCATCAAAAGAAGAAAACGTTTTCAGTAAGCATATCCGCGCTTTTTAGGCATATTATTCCGCTCACCGGGCGCAAAAAAAGGACAGCCCTCCCGGACTGTCCCAAAAACAAAGCTTCACTCTTATATGATATAGTCACTCCACATGCTGTCACCCACGCTGTGACAGCTCTCTCTGATTATCAGCTTGCTTTCGAGCTCAAGCTTCATACAGGTTTTATGCTGACCCCTTATCCTGTCAACAAGGAGCTTCACCGCCATCCTCCCCATCTCGTCTCTCGGTACACGGATCGTAGTGAGCATAGGCTTTGAAAACTGCGCCTCCTCTATATCGTCACTCGATATAACAGAAGGTCTTAGATAGGGATTTCTGTACTTTCCCAAAGCTTTAAGCACACCTAAAGCCACCACGTCGTTTGCACAATATATGCCCGTAGGACAATCCTCCGACTTCAACAGCTTCATCATGCTCTTATATCCGTCCTCCTGTGTCTGGCCTGCAGCGACCACATACTCCGGAGTCATATCGAGCCCATGGGCCGCAACGGCCTCGAGGTATCCGGTATATCTTACTTCACCCTTGCAGACTCCCACATATCCTATCTTCCTGTGTCCCAACGAATAAAGATACTCCACTGCCGTATGAGCTATCTTTCTTCCGTCGCAGATCACCTCATCCACCGGCAGTCCCGATGAGCTTCTGTTCATCATGATCAGATTGCCGTAGGCTTTCTCAAGCTTTTCAAACGCTTTTTTACAGCAGTCACCCACGATGATCAGACCGTCCGCACCGCTCTCCGTCTCCCCGGTCATATCCTTTATGATCCTGTCGGGGTTCTCCGCATCATATCTGTTCGCATCGGCAAATGCGGGATGAAAGAACAGGTTCGAAAGTATGCATCCGCATCGGTGTATCTCCGTCTCGATCACTCTCAGGCTTTCCCCGAAGAAGGGATCCATTCTTTTGTTGTCTCTGCTCGTCACCAGCAGGTGAACAGACGTAGTCGACGTATTCTCCTCGTTCACACCGAGCTTCAGATTCCTCGCCGCAACATTTGGCGTATAGTTAAGCTCTATGGCTTTCTTCCATATCCTGTCTCTAAGCTCCGGCTGCTTACACCTGTATTCCGGATTGTTCAAAACCCGTGAAACCGTGGCCGGCGAAGCGCCGACCGACTCTGCTATTTTCTTGATGGACATATCCTTTTTCTCCGTTTTATCTTTTGTATATATGAAACCGCGTATTCTCACCGATCAAGGTCACGCAGCTTCACACGCATAGCGTTACGGGAACAAAGCCCTCAGATCACACATGTCTTACAACCTCAAAGCGCTGAAGCTTCACACCCTGTTCTTCCTCATCAAGTCCGGCTTTTCTCTTCGCTATCCTGAGCTGTTCGTCTATCGTATCCACGCCGTCCAAGTTCGGAAGCAGAAGTCCTCTTCTGCTGCCCTTTGTTACTATAACGCCGTAGCGCTTCACATCAAGCTCAGTTTCGGAGCTGATAGGTTCGGGCTCCGACAATACATCCACATTTATCTCAAGCGACAGAAGCTCATCTCTCGTAATCGGATCAAAACGCGGATCCCTTGTGGAAGCGCTTATGGCGTTGACTATAATCTCATTTGCGACCATGCTCGTAACAGGTCCTATAGTCCCTATGCATCCCCTTAAGCGTCCCTCCTTATGAATGGAAACAAACACTCCGGCCTGCCTTTCGGTTAGCTCCTTTTTCAAAGCCTCTCTTGCCTCCTCCGAAACTTCTCCCGCAAGAATCCTCTCACCGCTCGTTTCCCAGGTTATCGGCTCGCCGGTTATTATATAATTCTCAAGCGACAACCTCGCCAGTCGGACATAACCGTCCTCGACATCCCTCGCCTTTCTGCGTCTGTCTCTTTCTTTTTCTTCCCACTTATCAAGAAAAGCTCTGTCTTCATCCATAACAGCTTCTCCGTCGGCATCCGTCTTCACCTTGTAGGTGCATACGCCGTAACCGACTCCGGTCACATCCTGATGAGAAAGCTTCTCCACCTCAAGCGCAGTCCTGTCAAATGCGCCGGCCATCATCACAAAAGACCTGTGTCCACACTCTGCCGCCTTATCAAGAAATGTCTCGTCAAAGTCAAAGAGTTCGTCGAAGGCTGCCCTTCCCATCACATCCATTATCCGCTCGTCATAGACAGGCCCCTCCTTCGCAAAGCCGTAAGGTCCGTAATCCTGTAGCTTGTGCGAAAGGTCACCGCTTGCGATGTAAACAGCGCGCCTGTCTAACGCCTTAGACACTCTTGCAATCTCCATTCCAAGCTTATAATGATAACTCATGGATAGCCCCGACAGGCCAATCCTGACTAATTTGAAATCAGTATATTTCTGAAGAAGGAAATATAGAGGCACCATGGTGCCATGATCTAAAGAAGCATCCCTCTCACCGAGAGTTCCCGCCGGAATGACCGCGTTCTTTGCCGCATCACACAAAACGCTCACAAACTCCGTATCGTAAGCAACGCTTGCCGACACCTGCGGTGCACCGAAGCGCGCAAACGAACCTTCCGCGCCGGTTCCCGGAGAAATATGGAAATAATCACCGTACATCACACTATGCGGCGATGAAAGAATAACCGTATCCGGTTTAAAATCCGCAATAAACTGCGCCGCCCTTTCATAAGCCGCAGTTGTCTCCTCAATCTGCTTTTCTCCTCCTCTTCCCACCGCCGGAACTATCATCGGCGGATGAGGAACCATAATACCCGCTAAAATACCCATAATATCCCCCCCTAACTTAAGACTTTTCGCTTCGCGTAAGTCGTGACACCGGTGTCATGACTTAATGCCTTTAGCCCTAAGAATCTTTCCGGACTCTCAAAAGCTTGATACGGCTATCTTAAGAAACATTAAATCCTTTGTCAAGCGTCCTTTTACAATGAAAATACGCAGGTATCAGAAACGCATCGGCGAATATCCACGCAAGCGGACTTGCCAGGCAGGCTCCTGTAAAGCCCAGCGCAGGAATAAGAATTACTCCGGCAAGTATTCGCGCAATCATCTCAAGCACGCCCGCTATCATTGCAAAATTCGAAAAGCCCATGCCCTGTATGGTAAATCGCACAATATTGACAAGCGCAAGCAGCACATCAAAAAACGCGGTTATGATCAGATACTTAACACCGTACCCTATTATCTCCTCCACAACCTCGGGCGTAAGTGTTTCTTTGTCTAAAAACAGATTAATTGCCCCCTCACCAATCAGGAACGCAAGTCCTAAAATCATCGCGCACACCACAAAACCGCATATCAAAGCCGACTTCAAGCCCTGTCCTACACGTTCAAGCTTCTTTGCGCCGACATTCTGTCCCGCAAAGGGCGCCATAGCCTGACCTAATCCTTCAAGAGGACACGAAAGAAGAATATGCACCTTTAGCGCTGCGGTAATCGCTGCTATTGCGCTGTCGCCGAGACCGTTAACCGAAGCCTGCAAAATCACAGATCCTATACCGGTTATGGAATACTGAAGTCCCATCGGAAGCCCGACCGAAAGAAGCGTTTTCATAAGCCCGACGTCGGTTTTCTTCTCGCCCTCTTCGTACTTAAGTATATCAAACTTCTTTTTTATATAAATTACGCAAAGTGCGCCCGAAAAGCCCTGTGAGAATACCGTTGCAATCGCTGCGCCCTCAGTCCCCATTCCGAAGCAAACTATCATAATAAGGTCAAGACCTATATTCAATACTGCGGCAATCGCAAGAAATATAATCGGCGACTTACTGTCTCCCAAAGCTCTCAGCACACCCGCTGAAAAGTTGTAAAGCATCATAAGCGGTATACCCGCAAATATGATAGCAAGATATACATAAGAAAAATCGAATATGTTATCCGGCGTGCGCATAAGAATAAGAATGGTTTTGCATAGCAAAAGAACAACAACCGTAACGCCTGCGCCTATGATAACGCACAATCTGATACTGTTGGCAACTGCCTTTCTCAATCCCGGGAAATCCTTTGCTCCGAAGCGCTGGGCAAGAACCACCGAGAACCCGTTACATATCCCCATCACGAGCCCAAGCACAATGAAGTTTACGGAGCCTGTAGCTCCCACTCCAGCCAGCGCCTCTTTACCCACATATCGTCCGACGATAAGCGCATCCACAAGACTGTAGAATTGCTGAAGAAGTATCCCGAGAAGCAAAGGAAGCGCGAACATTATTATCAGCTTCATCGGCTGTCCTTCGGTAAGATCCTTTATCGGCGCCGTATTTTTTTCTTTTATATTGTCCATATTGTTCGAAACCTCGTTTTCTTTTAATAATCCAACCTTCAAAATTTGACATAGTATATGCCCGTTTTATCTAAAATACAATAGGTATTTTTGTTGTTTTTATCAAATAATTGTATTACAATTCAAGACAATAGAACAGTTGAACCAAACAGGAGTAATGCATACATGATAATGATTGAAAATAGCAGAATTAAATCATACGAGAACCTGAAGTCTCTGTGCGAACAGACCGAGGAAACTCCGGAGTTTGCCGACGCTCTTTGGCAGGAAATGCTGGAGAATCCCGAGCTTATGGGAGAGTTCAATTATTACGTTGTTCACCGCACTCTTAAAGGGGAGCTGAAAAGCAACGGCCTTTCGCTTCTTGACATGTATTTCGCCCAGATGAATAAGTACAACAGGCTTCATGACCTGGGTAAAAATCCCGGCTGGGCCAACAAAGAGCGCATGGTGCTCCACGCCTTCAGAGAGATGGCCGATATGCTAAAAAATCCTTCTCTCATAAAAAAGCACGAAGAAAACGAAAGCGCAAGCACAGATTATCTACTATAAAAAACAAGCGCACCGATCATACACAAGCTGACCGGTGCGCTTTTATGCACATTTACAACATTCCAAACAAACTATACTGGTTTGTCTCGGGGATATCACCCAGTATTCCGAGGGCCGCCATATCATCAAGGCTGGTCTTCGAAACCTTTGCTCTGTCCCTAATCTCTTCTCTCGAAAGGAATTCTCCCTTCTTTGCGGCTTCTTCAAGCTGAACCGCAGCTGCAGGCCCGAGGCCCGCTATACTTGAAAGACTCGGCATAATCTTACCGTCTATTATCTGGAAACGGTCCGCCTTCGCCTTATAAAGGTCGATAGGCATAAACTCTATGCCTCTCGCGTACATCTCCTGCACAAGTCTCATGTCCTTGATTGTATCCTTTATGGTAGCTGTCTGCTCCTCCTTTGGTATCTTCGCATACTCTGCCATATTCTCCTCAAGTTTCTCCTTGCCGAAGCACATGAGCTTGTAGTCAAACCCCGAAGCCCTTATGCTGTAGAACGCAGTATAGTAAGCAAGCGGGTATCTCACCTTGAACCACGCTATTCTCCACGCCATCATGACATAAGCTGCGGCGTGCGCCTTCGGGAACATGTACTGTATCTTGTTGCACGACCAGATGTACCAGTCCGGCACATCATGAGCCTTCATATCCTTAACCCATTCTTCCCATGCTTCTTTACATTTTCCTCGGGCAACATTACCCTTACGCACATTCTCCATAATCTTGAAGGCAGTTCCGGGTTCAAGCCCCTTGTATATAAGGTATGTCATGATGTCATCACGGGTACAAATCGCGTCGGCAAGAAGGCAGGTCCCCTCCTTGATGAGTGTCTCCGCATTGCCCAGCCATACATCCGTTCCGTGCGAAAGTCCTGCAATTCTTACCAAGTCCGAGAAGCCCTGCGGATTGGTATCTATAAGCATCTGCATGGCGAAGTCGGTTCCGAACTCCGGTATGCCGAGTGTACCGAGCTGTGTTCCGCCTATGTCCTCCGGCTCGATTTTTAAGGCCTCGGTATTATGGAAGAGACTCATAACATCAGGATCGTCTAACGGAATTGTCTTCGCATCCACTCCCGTTAAGTCCTCAAGTCTTCTGATCATGGTCGGATCGTCGTGCCCGAGTATATCAAGCTTGAGTAAGTTATGGTCTATGGAATGATACTCAAAATGTGTTGTGATTATATCCGTTTCGGTGTCGTAAGCCGGGTGCTGAATCGGTGTAAATGAGTATATCTCCTCATGTCTCGGAAGCACTATCATACCGCCCGGGTGCTGGCCGGTGGTTCTCTTTACTCCGGTACAGCCTGCCGCTAAGCGCTCCATCTCACAATGTCTTTTAACCTGCTCGTGCTCTCTTAAGTACTTCATCACAAAGCCGTATGCGGTCTTGTCCGCGAGCGTGCCTATAGTTCCCGCCCTAAAGGCCTTGCCCTTACCGAAGAGCTCCTCAGTGTACGCATGAGCTCTGGGCTGGTACTCTCCCGAGAAGTTAAGATCTATATCCGGCTCCTTATCGCCCTTAAAACCAAGGAAGGTCTCAAAGGGTATATCATGCCCCTCCTTGATAAGCTTGTGACCGCACTTCGGACAGTCGCAGTCCGGCATGTCACAGCCTGAACGACCACTGAACTTCTTTACCTGCTCCGAGTCAAAATCCACGAAATGGCACTCAGGACAGATGTAATGCGCCGGCAGAGGATTAACCTCCGTAATACCCGCCATAGTAGCCACAAATGAAGAACCTACCGAACCTCTTGAGCCTACTAAGTAACCGTCTTCATTTGACTTCCATACAAGCTTCTGAGCGATTATGTAAAGCACCGCGAAGCCGTTGCTTATGATGGAGTTAAGCTCTTTTTTAAGTCTTGCGTCCACTATCTCCGGAAGATTCTCGCCGTATATCTCATGCGCCTTATTGTAGCAGATATCCGTCAATGTCTTATCTGAGTCCTCGATGATCGGCGGAGCCTTATCCGGTCTTACAGGAGATATCTTCTCTATCATATCCGCGATAAGATTGGTATTATCAACCACAACCTTCTTCGCCATATCGCCTCCAAGATACTTGAACTCCTCAAGCATCTCCTCCGTGGTCCGGAAGTAAACCGGCGGAAGATTGTCCGCTTCCTTTGCCTTCGCTCCGGGCTGTCCTCCGATTATTATCTTCATGTATATATCATCCTCAGGGTCAAGGTAGTGCACATCTCCCGTCGCAACAACGGGCTTTCCCGTTTCTTCCCCGAGTCTTACTATCTGCCTGTTTATGTCCTGCAGATCTTCATCGGAATTGACGCTAAACTTGTTGTCACCGATGTATTTTCTGTTGTTGCACACCGGCTGGATTTCAAAGTAATCATAAAACGAGGCAACTCTTGTTATCTCATCCTCGTCCATGCCGTTAAGGAAGGCCTGGAAGACCTCACCCTCAGAGCATCCCGAGCCAATAAGCAGGCCTTCTCTGTACTGATTGATTACGCTTTTGGGTATCTTCGGTAGCTTATTGAAGTAATTCAAATGCGCTTCGGACACAAGTCTGTAAAGGTTTACCCTTCCGGTCTCGTTCTTCACGAGAATAATCGCATGCTTTGCTCTTGCCTTCTTTATGGCCGCAGGATTGTGCGATCCGAGGGAGTTAAGTCCCGCTATAGTGTCTATGCCCCTGTCCTTTATGACCTTTATCATCTTCACAAAGATTGCCGCTGTTGCATCCGCGTCATCAACTGCCCTGTGGTGGTGAGCATTTACAACTCCGAACTGCTTACAGAGTCTGTCGAGGTTGTAGCTTCCGAGTTCCGGTATAAGAACCTGGGCTATGGTCATGGTATCCAATATGGTCGGCTTCCATTCTATCCCAAGCGTCTTTGCGTAATGTCTTATAAAGCCCGTATCGAATTTGGCGTTGTGCGCCACAACTATAGCGTCCCCGACGAAGTCAAGGAATTTTGGCAAGAGCTCCTCATAGGTCGGCGCATTCATTACCATAGCATCCGTAATGGATGTAAGCTGTGTAATGTGGTATGGGATGGGGATTTCCGGGTTGATAAACTCCGAAAACTTGTCCACAACCTCGCCGTTTCTGACCTTTACCGCGCCAATCTCTATGATCTTGTTTCTCGTCTCTGAAAGTCCTGTTGTCTCTATATCAAAAACCACATACTCCGTGTCAAGCGGCTGTCCCTTCTCGTTCTGAACGAAGTCAATAAGGTCATCCACGATAAATGCTTCAAAGCCGTATATGATCTTAAAGTCATCGTCCTTTTTCAGACAGTGATTCGCAACCGGAAAGGCCTGCACTCCGAACTTATCCGTAATGGCTATGGACTTCATGCCCCACTCCTTAGCCCGGCCTATGACCTTGCCCACATCAACTACACTGTCCATATCGCTGTATACGGTGTGCAGATGAAGCTCCACTCTCTTCTCGAGAGAGTCATCCATGCGCTTCTTTCTGAAGTCATTAGCAAGCTTAACTCCCACAACCGAAGAGATACAGACTTCCTTGGAATAGGTGTCATATAAAGGAACACCTTTTATGAGCAGAAAGCAGCCCTCCTTTATGTCCTGCAGTATGGGGTCACGGTCCTCCGGTGTCAGGAAAAGCTTGAACACTATGCTGTCCGTGAAATCAGTCAGCACTCCCGTCAGAAGAAACTTACCCGACTTCTTCAACTCCCTGTCCTCTAAGGATAAAACCTGCCCACGGACCACAACTTCTCCTATTCCATCGAAAAGCTCGGAGATATCGACTACATCTCCCTCCACATTTCTTCCGTATATGCAGTCCTCATCATAGTTACCTCCCTTCTTACCGTACTTTCCGACTCCGGGTCTTCTATCGGATTTCTTGCTTTCATTCTTCTTTGATGCATCTGTATTTTCATGGGCCGTTGTTTTCTTTGTCGCATCATCAATTTTGTTATTCTTTGCAGTCTTCGCAGTATTATCGTCTAACTCATTAACCTTTTTGTCTATCTTGTTAGTCTCTTCTTCGGCGCCGGCTTCTTCGATTCTATCTCTCCTGCGGCTTTCAATCTCTCGAAGCTCTATCTCAAGTCTTCTCTCATTGGCTTCTCTTAAGGTATTCTTGTGTTCTTCTGTATAATCAAAACCAACCTTGACCTCCATTCCGAAGCGTTCCTTGTATGTGTTGACTATGTAATCTCTTATGGCATCTGACATCATCCTGGCTATATCCGAATCAGGAAGCGCCAGCGTGATTATGCCGTCATTGAAAAACCACTCTGAATGCCTTATGATACGCCCTGCCACGTGACTCTCGTCGTCAAGCTCGGCAAGAAAACTTCCCCTGTATATGTCGTACACGCTCTTCGGCGTATACTGTGATGAAAGCACAAAGGTTTCCTCAATCTTAAGCTCGCCTGACTGCCCGCCGAATACATGCTCACGAAGCCTCTCTTCAAGTGTCTTAATCGCATACTTCTCTATGATGTGATCCGACTCAAGCTCAACCCAAAGTCTGCGTTTTCTGTCATACATGGTAATACCCTTGACCCAGGCTTCGCCCACATCATTCTTCAGACGTTCTCCTGGATTAAAGCCCGGGAACACATCCCACAACAGTTCCTTTTTCCTTTCGTTATTCTCCATTCCTCTGCCTCCTTAGGATTCGCTGTGTTCTTCACATAACGCCTCACTGCCAGCGCTACGCACAGCCCATAAAATAATAGTGTGTTACAAATCGGACAAGCCTGCTTGTCCGGTGCGCGTGGCACCGATCAGCTTTAGCTGACATCTACATCTCGGTGCCCCTGCGCATCAAAAAAACACTATAAACCATATATAAATACTATATATCGTCTATAGTGCTTTTCTTGCTACAAAATAGATTATAGCACTGATTTTCAAAAAATAAAGGGGGATTTTTTCACAAAATCCCCGTAATTTGTAAACACAGTTTTCATTTCCTCGAAAAAGCCTTATTATACCGGCCTCTTTGCCGATATCTTCAGTTTTTCCAACAATGCCGCATAGCTTTTTACACCATTTTTACGCCACACTTTACTTTTGATAAACTATTATTCTTATCCTCGTTCTGTAATATCATCATATTGTAATTACTTTATTCAGATACCCCTCCAAATTAGATATTTCCTTTAATTGTTCATCCTCAAGAACATGAACATAAAGGTCCATTGTTGTTTCAAATTTAGCATGCCCTAAGATTTTTTGAAGAACCTTTGGTTTCATTCCGGCTTCAATACATCTCGTGGCAAACGAATGTCTGAGAGTATGCATCGAGAACCGCTCCACACCCATCAATTGGGAAATCTTCCCCCTTGTCAATAAAACTGTAAGACAATCTTTCTAAGGACCTCCGAAGAGATCCTTAGTGCACATTATTTTATTCCGTTCTTATCTTTACTCTTTTTCCTGAGAATGCTATCCCGAATTTTATGATCTGAGTTACACCCTCCTCACGCATTTCAGTATCGTAGCCTTTATCGTTTATCTGATCAAGAGCTTCTGCAGATAAGGCATCCAGTTCCTCATCATTCAGATCTTTATCCCATTTCAGTTCCATGATCATTCCCGGATATTTATTTTCCCTGGGGAACAGGCTGATATCATATCGTCCGTCGCCGGACTCTCTGTTTGACCTGATCCGATACTGGTTATCCATCAAAGCAATAAGCCCAAGAACCAGCCCATGATAAAACCCTTCCGCTCCGGCATCATAGAAGCTGATACTCTTCTTTAAGTATTCTCCTATTCCGTCCTGCAGTTTCTTTGTATCCTGTGTAAAAAGACTCTCAGCGATCTTATTGGCTGTAGCTCTCCCCATTGCGCCAATCTGCATCAAATGTGAGAGGATCTCACTCTTATATACTGCAGCTATCTCGCGGTTCGGTATCGAAACCTCACACAGCCATGCTCCATCGCCCTGAAGTTCCTTCTTTGGTGTCTTCAGATATCCGGCTACCAGAAGCAGACTGTAGATA
>JAFXSQ010000025.1 GCA_017525525.1 Lachnospiraceae bacterium
GCAGATACTGTCGCCGTTTTACTTTGTTGTATCCGCAAAGCTTGTTTCCGACGGTGTACTGAGGGGTGCAGGAATGATGAAGCAGTTTATGGCTGCGACATTCACCGACCTGATACTTCGTGTTGTATTTGCTAAGATATTATCCGTATTCTTCGGGACAACAGGTATATGGCTTGCCTGGCCGCTTGGCTGGACAGTCGCTATGGGAATGTCTGTAATGTTCTATCAATCCGGAGCATGGAACAAAAAAAATGTCGAGATCCCATTTGAGTCATCCTATGAAGGGTAATGTATGAGATGTGCAAAAATAACATTTGATAAGAGGAACAGTTTTCATGGCTTTGTCTTGTACAGAAGCTCCAGCGCTTCCTTAAAGACCTGCGCCTGGGTGAGATTCATCTTCTTGCAGTAGGCAAAGAGTCTCCGTGTTCACCAGAACGATACGTCTGATGCGATAGACAGCCTTTGCTTCCTTGGCCAGATCTATAAAAGAATGGATCCCCATGGAAAACATTGCTACGCCCTCAACTCCGATCCTTTGGACTGTCCATAGTTTTGTTTTAAAAAATAAAACGGCGGTGAGGAATCTTTTTTGACTCTTCGCCGCCGATTAAGTTTCGGTTCTGCTATCTCATATACATCTGCTCCAATCGCCTTAGCAAGTTTTGTTGCTGCAACTCCGGTTGTTCCGGTCGCAGAAAAGAATGCAACTATTGTTTTAGCCATTTTTTCCTCCTTTGATAAACCTATTACTCAATTTTTTATTACTTGAAATTTGAATGATATAACAAAAATTAAAAATCAGATAATTCTTTATCCCCCGAATCTTGTGGAAGAAGACATAGAATCCCTTGCTTCTTCTTCATTTTTTTAATAGTTTCTGTCCATAAATCTGATTTATCTATATAAGATTCAAAAAATGGATCTACGTCATTAGACATCACATAATCAATAAACTCTTGAGGTAAAGTAACATGATATTTTATTACATATTTCCACAAATCTCGATCCCAATAATAATAGCCATCTGTATATAAATACGGGCCTAAAAGCTGAGTTCCTGTTTTAAAAGGATGGTCATAAACCCCGGGACTCATCATATAAGGTTCTTTGATTCGTAAGTAAGCTATAACTTTATCCGGAACAGAATATCCATCCCTAACAAAATCATAAATGCTTTTATCGCCTTCATTTAACTCCTTAAATGGAGATAAACAAACTTTGTTGTTCATTTCCTCAAGAATACGTCTTGAATTTATTTCTTGATCAGTCTTAACCTCATGATAAGGAACATCCTTAACAACTAATGTAGCATTACAAGGACCTTTCACTGATGATATCATCTTTTTAGACATTCCATACTCTTTTGCTTTATCCGAAATGACAGAATAATCACCTGCACGCTTTGGATTTATAATCAACACCTCAGTCTGTAAGAAAGAATCATCCATCATTTCAATAGATATCATAGAATTAAGACTAACTACTTCACCTTCACCAAGCTCAACATCAAGATTTAATATCTGCCCTTCAAAATCCTCATACGGACATCCCGAAACCATAATAATCTTCATTGGAATCCATCCTCTGTTAAGAAATATCTATACGATAACTTTAATATCCAATATCAAATCAAATACTGTAGTTATCTTCTTTCCATCTATCACAGCTTTATCCAGAAAATCCTCCGGCCCACGATACCATTTATCGTTATATTGATAAACCGTACTTCTGTCATGTTGAAATACATCTATCTGATAGATTTCATCATTATAGTCAAATGTAATAACTCCCATCGGTGAATCAAAAGTCAAAAGATCATATAGATCCAAGATCAAGAATTCTTCCCCACCTGCCATAAACTCTGTGGTGTCAAGAATATCATGCATGGTTTTAATATTACCCCAGAACGGCCTTCTTTGTTGGCGCAATGCAAGAATATCTCTAGCTTCAAAGAGATTATCTAAATCGAATTCTGTATCCTCTTCCTCTTCGATATTCAACTTAGCGAGACGTACAGCAACTTCTGGAAAAAGAGTACTGATTGTAAATCTGGAATCATTCTTTTCAGATTCCAGATCCACAATCAGATCTTCTAATATTTCTCTGGACTTATAATCATTTCTTTCAAGATATTGTCCTTTGTGGTACATGTCAGAAATCATATATAAACTTCTTCTTGTACCACAAGCTTTAAAATAATTATATGCCTTTTTGTAATCCACCTGACCACATAGCCCGTAATACCAGATAAAGCCTAGTTCTTCTTTACAAGCAGTGTCGTCCTGCAGTTCTCCAATTTCCAGATATTTCTTTTCCAGATCAAACTCTTTTATGTTTCTATAATAAACAGCAAGATTGTAACTAAAAATGCTCCTGTCTTCTGGAAAAGGAGAAGTTTGGATTATATGCTGCATCGCTTCAACAAATCGAAACTGTTCATCTTCTGAAGGATTATCAAGTTTATAAAACTCCCTCATGTGCTCATAAGGATCATAACCACTCATCTGATTACCCTCTTTAAAAATCAACTAAATATATTCCTATACTGATTTGTGTAAAGCTTCCCTTAATCTGTATCTTTGATATTTTCGCTCTGAGCAACTTACCGGCATCCATAAGCCTGGCAAATATGATATTATCCTTTTCTGGTATATAGCCAAGTTTCTTCTTTGATTCTGTGAATATGAGAACTGCATTACTATCAAACTTATTGTCTTCTCTCTGAAGACTTAGCTTGTCACCTATCTTTATTTCTTCAAGAACAGACTGGTCCTGAAGATAAGTTGTACCAGCAACATATGTATCAAACAAATGTATTTCTTTAACCAAAGGCTTAATAATATCGCCCAGTTCACGGCTTTCAACTAAGGAAACAACACCCTCTTCTTTTTTCGTTAACTCATTCGCCATACTATGCTCACGCCTCCAGAAATCAATTCATTAATAATACCATCGAGTTCCTTTGAATAATCCTGGTATTCCTCTAACTCCTGCTTTAAAGAATCTTTCTTTTCCTGAATAGCTTCCTTATCCTCAAGTAAAAACTTATACATATATGGATTTGAAGTTTCTATATCATGTATTTCTTTTAGCAAATCATCTATCTTAGTATTGATATCTGGAATATCTATCTCGAGTTCATCAATCCCAAGCTGCTCCAAGGCTTTGTGAACAAGGACTTCAAGTTCCTGAATTTCTTTAAGTTCATTGCACTGATAAGCTATAACAACTCTATTCCAAAGATCAATTAATTCTTCACTTTGATTTACCATTGGATTTATGTCCGGATGAATCAGTTTTGCTATCTTTCTGTATATGCTCTTAATCTTTAGCAAATCCATTTCACTGATAGAACCAAAGTCCTTTGATGCTTCATTGTCCTTAATCATATCATCAAGCTGCTTCTGGTATTCAGCCATTTCTTTAAGAAGATATTCCTGAAGAGCATCCCTATCTACAACGCCACCTTTATTGAGTGCCATTTGATAATATTCAATTGTTTTCTTCTTTTTTATGCACTCAATCTTCGTTTGATATACCTCAAGTATGAGATCTCCAAACTCTCTTATATATGCTCTGTAATACAGGAATGATTTCTTTTTCAATTCATCTCTTTTTGTAAGCAGTTCTTCATATCTGCTATAAGAGGCATTATTCACTCTAATGATTTCTTTCATTATTTCATCACCTCTATCTTCCAAAAATCACCATATGAATTCTTTATCTTAATACCATCATATTCAGCATTAGCAAAGAAATCATCGCGGTCATGATACCATTTGTCATTAAAGCATACTTCGCAGATATCTCCCTCTGGAACTGACTTAAGAATAACAAATGACGTATCATCACCAGGAACGTCATACAGACGGATCTCATGAGGAAATCTAAGTAAGTAATAAAGATCAAAGAGATCTATATTATCATAATTGAAAGGTTTCAATTCATACAGATCATCTACAAGCCACTTCATGATATTTAGATTACCAAAGAAAGCATTGTACTTAATTCTTATTGCAAGTACATCCTTTGCATCCAGGTAAAGCTGAACTGCCTCATCAGTCTTTCCCTGTTCCGTTCGAATACGTGCAAGCCTGGTGTAAACCTCAGGAATTGGATCAAATACATCATCACACTCCTGAACCAATGGATAAAGTTCTTCAATAATCTCTACATACTTATCATAATCTTTTTCAACATAGTAGCCGTTCTTATACATGTCAGCCACTTTATATGTTGCAACAAGATTTCCCTTATCCTTCATCTTAGAGAAGCACTCAAAAGCCTTTTTGTAATCCCTCTCTCCGGTCCTGCCATAATACCAAATATATCCAAGGCACTCATATGCCTCATCATAATCATAGGTTGCAGCCATTTCATAATACTTAAGAGCAAGATCGAAGTTCTTAAGCTCATAGTAGTATCCACCAAGATACATCATATCCTGAGGGCGTTTTTCCTCCTCAATCAGATAATTCATAGCTTCTATAAATATGAACTCCTCATCTTCAGATGGATTAGCACTCTCATCAAAATTGTTTACTATTCTTCTAGCTTCATCCACTGTCATATCAACACCCTCCTCTGTATATTATTAAAAAACTTTATACTTTGTTATTAGCTACTCTAATAATACAAAAAAGTGTGTATCATAAAAATGCCTCTTGATTTATGGTTTACATAACTCAATCCAGTAAATTATTCTGTGCTAAATATTCAATAAAACAATCAATTAATTTACATCACTCATTATCCAGCATGTTCTCTATGTCCTCGTCCGACATGCCGCTCTTGATACCGGAGTAGTCGGGCATGGTGCTCTTGGCCTCCTCCTCGACCTTTTGTTCAAGCTGGGTCTGGAGCTCTTTAATCTGCGACTCCTGAGATTCGATAATCGAATTCTTCTCACTCAGCTCCTCGCTGTAGGTACGTATCAGCTTGTCATTTTCACTCACAAGCTTCTTCTCCCTTTTGGGAACTATCACGAAGAACAAAAGAAGCGCGCCAAGCACTACGCCTATCAGAACATATATACCCGAGTATCTAGCTAAGCTTACCTCACTGAAGTTTCCCGTTCTAACCACGCTCTCGCTTCCGGTTTCCTTAAGAGTGGCAAGCTTCTTTGTCTCACGCTTTTTCTTATTAAAAGAGGTTTCGCGACCGGCGTCCTCATATTCCATGTCCTCAAAGAGGCCGTCGTCATCTATGGAGCCGTTCTTGAGCTCAAGGATATTCTCCTCGGAGCTTCCCATCTCCCTCAAATACCTTATGGCGCGCGGGTTTGCTATATCGATCTTAAGCACTCGTCTTAATGTAACCCTTGCCTTCTCGTAGTTTCCCGCCTGCATATAAAGCAGCGCAAGCAGAAGATAACCCTGCACAAAATGTGGGTTGTCCGAAAGGGCATTCTTAAGCTGAATCATTGCCAGATCGTAATCTCCGCTGTCAATATACGAAAGAGCCGTATTAAACTTCCTGGCCACGGCGTCACACTCTGCAAGTCTCACCGGATCCTTTTTAACATCCTTGAGATACTTTACCGCCACATTCCCTTCGCTCTTATAATTGACACTCATCACCCAATGCGAGAGAGCTTCGATGATTTCTCCCATCTCATAGTAACAGAGCCCTATCAGATTTCTTGCCCTTATATTCTTCTTATTGTATCTGAGGGATATCTTAAGAGACTCTATAGCGCCCGAAATGTCTCTCGCGCATGCCTTATCATATCCCTGGTTATAGTAATAATCAGAGGTATTCCACGCCTTTCTCAGAACAAATATGTTCATTCCGCATTCGGGACAGTATCCGTTTTTTCTGATATGCGCTCCGCAGTTTGGGCACATTACGGGTTTCTTTGCTGCCATATATTATCTCCTGTATCTTCCTGTAGCCTCGGGCTGTTGTTGATTTCTTAACTCTTCGGTCATCTGCATGACTATATCGCTTATATCCTTAAGATCGTTTGCAAGGATAGCATCTTCAGCCTGGTTCACTCCCGGTATGGGCTTAAACCTCTTTAATTCTTCTTCAAAATCAATCATATCAATTCTCCGTCCATCTTTATTACTTCACCCGCAAGGTAGAGCGAACCGGCAACCACCAGCAGATCTCCCGCTTCCCTTGCCTCGCTCTCCGCGAGTATTAACTCTTCCTTTATATCGCTTCCGTATACTACCGGACACTTCTTTCCCGCCCTGCTTAACGCAAGCGTAAACTCCGCAGCCAGATAATCACAGGGCACTGCCCTGTCTCCGGATATCTCCGTCACATATACCTTTGATAAATCAAGTCCCTCCGCAAGCTGCCGCAGCATGGTTTCGTAATCTTTGTCCGAAGATACCGCAAACATCAATCGTATTCTCTGTCCGTACCTGTCGGCGTGCAGCTCCTTCAGGCTCTTTACCAGCCGTTCCACAGCATCGGGATTATGAGCGCCGTCACATACTACATATCTTTTAAGCCATTGCATTCTTCCGGGAAAACCAAAGCCTGCAAATGCTCTCTTTAATGCCTCCTCATCAAGCTGGTCAGAAGCCCTGTCCGAGTTGCCGCCTGTCAGCACCCACACGGCGGTAACGGCCGTCATGGCATTCTCTGTCTGGTAAAGAGGAGTGTTCTCCGGAAAGCTTAAGCCTCCTGTGTTAAACCATCTTCCGCGAAGCGAAAATCTTAAAATGCCGCCGGTTCTGTCGTGCTGCTCCGAAATAAATGCAGTGTTAAAACACTCGCTGCCCGCTTCCGACGCCCTAGTCTCGATAATGATATCCGCAACCGGTTCGCCCGTGTTGTACACCACCGGAACTCCCGGCTTTATTATGCCCGCCTTCTCCGCCGCAACCTGCTCTATAGTATCTCCCAGATACCTCGTATGGTCAAGGCCTATCGAGGTTATGACCGATACCTTCGGGGTTACTACATTGGTGGCGTCAAGCATTCCGCCGAGCCCAGTCTCAAGAACCACGTAATCCGGCTTCTTTTCACCGAAGTACACCATGGCCATTGCAAACAGGAACTCAAAGAACGAAAGCGGCATACCGCCGTTTTTCTCGTGCTCGTCTATTGCGGCCTTAACCGCATCATAGCAATCCGAGAAATCCTCATCGCTAATCGCGCCCGCGCCGAGCAGTTCTATTCTCTCGTTTATGCTCACGAGATGCGGGGATGTAAAGAGTCCCACGTTAAAACCGTACTCCTTTAATATCCCGCCTATCATCCTTGTAACCGAGCCCTTACCGTTAGTGCCCGCAACATGTATAAATCTCAAATCCCTGCCGGGCTCCCCCAGCAGCTTCAAAATCTCTCTCAGATTATCATTTCCCGACTTGTTTCTTCCGTTGGCAAACTTCGGAATCGCAAGGAGCGCGTTCACACGCTCGATGTACTCCTCTTTGTTTCTTCTGTATATCATATCTTTTTCTTTCTGTATATTCTACGCACCGACGGCGCTCACTTTATTGTATGTTTTCGAAAACAGCGGCAACGAGGCATGTATGTTGAGTAAAGAGGGCTATAGAGCGGCGTCCCTCGTACTCAATATACATGTCTCATTGACGCGTCACCTATATACTAACTATCGATTATCAACAACTTCCGGGAGCATATCATGGTGTGACAAGCGCTCCCACGCTACCTGCTCCCACTTTGTGCCGGGGCGGCCGTAGTTCGCATAAGGATCTATAGAGATACCGCCTCGCGGCAGGAAACGTCCCCATACCTCGATATATTTGGGATCCATGAGCTTTATCAGATCCTTCATAATCGTGTTCACGCAATTCTCATGAAAGTCCCCGTGGTTGCGATAGCTGAACAGATATAGCTTTAATGACTTGCTCTCGACCATCTTCACATCGGGAACATAAGCTATGGTTATTGTAGCAAAGTCCGGCTGTCCCGTGATAGGGCAAAGCGCCGTGAACTCCGGGCAGTTGAACTTTACGAAGTAGTCGTTATCCTGATGCATATTGGTAAATGTTTCAAGCACGCCGGGATTGTAATCGGCGCTGTATGTTGTATTCTTCGCTCCGAGAAGCGACAAACCTTCTTTTTCTTTATCCATATCAATCTCCTGTTTCTATCTCCTTGCCAAGGTAAAACGACCATATCAGTCTGCTCTTAACCTTAAGTCCGGTAAGTCTCTCTAAGCTCTTAGCATAAAACTCCAGCTGAGTTGAATGGCGCTTAAGCAGCTCTTCTTCGTCCGCGCGATCGGTCTTGTAATCCAAAAGCACGATGCTTCCGTCCTCTACAAAATAAGCATCCGCTATTCCCTGAACCATAATCATATCCTTCTCGTCGGACTTCATATCCATACCGTATATTTCCTCCGGCGAGAACCCTATGTAAAACTGTCTTTCCTTGTACAGATTGCCCTGTTCTTCTGCCTTCGCCATACGCTTGGCAAGAGGCGCCTCAAGAAGCCTAATTATACGCTTATTGCCGACAGCGTCAAGCTCTTCCTTTGTCATAGTGCCGGAAGCAAGCAACTTTTCCTTAAACCTGCGTACATATGCATACTTGTCCTGCGCGGAGCATGCCTCTTTGAAACCAAGGAGCTGCATAAACCTGTGAACCGCTGTTCCTCGCTGTGACGCACTTAGAGTTCCTGCCGAATTACTCGACAAAGCCTCAACCTTATCCGGTTCTTCAGCTTCTCCGACCACTCCGTCCTCCGTACCCTGATACACGAAGGGAGCAAGCTCGGTCTCCTCCCCGGTTTCATCATAAGCTTCTCTCATCTTCTTTATTTCGGTTATTGAAAGCTTGCTCTTTATGCCCACCAATTGTTCGTAATCGTACTCAAATCCGTGAGCCTTCATTATTTTATCATAAACGACGGATTTATCAAGAGTACCGGCATAGGCCTTAAGCTCCTCCAGACATGCATCTTTTTTTAAGCTTCCGGAGCCTTCCGCAAGCTTTAAAACTCCCGGAGTATATATCCTTATATCAGTATACTTTGAACCCATGCCATACACACAAAGAAGCATTCTTAAGAAAGATCTTGCGTTAACCCTGTCGGTAAACAAGAGCTCTTTCCTGCCTGCGGACTTCTCGAGTATGTCGGGTAAATCCGCCTCGCACCCGGTCATAATAAGCTTTTCCTTAGCCCTGGTCATTGCTACGTACAACACTCTCAGCTCCTCGGCAATCATCTGCTCCGTCATAAGCTTGACCATTACATTTCTGAAGAAGGAGTTTTTGCTGTAGCGTCCCTTTTCGAACATGAGCTTTCCCGTAAGGAAGAAATCGCTGTCGACCAGCACATTGGTCTGTAAGCTCTTCTTGTTGAAATTCTTACCGAGGAAGCTGACGAACACTATCGGGAACTCAAGACCCTTGCTCTTGTGCATAGTCATTATCCTTACAACATCCGAATCAGGCTCAACCGCTCTTGCCTCCGCCACGCTCATCTCGTAGGTTTTTAGCTTATCCACATATCTTAAGAACTCAAAGAGTCCCTGTCTGCCGTTCTTTTCAAACTCCCTTGCCTTGACAAGCAGCATATCAAGATTCGCTACCCTCTTTTCACCGAGAGGCATGGCTGCGGCGTAAGCCCTGTATCCCGTAAGCATATATGCCTCCCAGACAAGGCTGCTTATGGATTCGGTTTTAGACATGTCTCTTAAGCGAGACATTTTGTCTAACAACTTAGACAGTTTTGTGCTTAAGAAATCATCATTCTCCTCTGTGTACATAAGGCAGCGCTTGAAAAGGGAGATATCCTTTATGTCCTCCTCGTCGTAGCGTATCCTTGCGAGCTCATCCTCGCTTACCTCTCCTATGGGTGAGAGAAGAACCGCCGCCATCGGGATATCCTGCTCCCTGTTGTCTACCACCGCAAGCAGCGACATTATAACCCTTATCTCGGTCGCTTCAAAATAACTTCCGGCATCCGCCGATACCGCAGGTATTCCGTAGTCCGCAAGCGTGTTAACCAGAATCTCGTCAAGGCCACCGGACATGCCGCGCACAAGTATGACCATATCCCCGTACATGGCAGGTCTTAATTCTCCGGTATCCTCATCCGTTACCAAAAATTCCTCTTCTTTGAGCCTGTTTATTCTCTGGGCGATCATGGCGGCTTCAAGCTTCATCTTGTCCATTTCGACCAATTCTTCACTCGTGTCCTCGCTCACAGCCGCCCTGTCCATAATCAGGAATTCGCTTTTCAGCAGTTCATCATTATACTCGGGAAATACCTTCGTAGGAACCAATCTTACCTTATCCTCATACTCTATACCGCCCACATCGGCATGCATAAGCTTCTCGAACACCTCGTTAACCGATTCCAAGACACAGGCTCTCGAACGAAAATTATTGGAGAGCTCTATAAGCTCGCTGTTATCTTTATCGGGAAATTCCGCGTATTTCTTCATAAAGATATCAGGCCTTGCAAGTCTGAATCTGTATATGCTCTGCTTCACATCTCCGACCATGAACATGTTGCGTTTTCCTGTATGCTCAAGGGATACGGAACGAAGGATATCCTCCTGAAGAAAATTCGAGTCCTGATACTCATCTATGTATATTTCCTCAAATCGCTCGGACATGGATCTTCCGACAGCCGTGGGAATCGGATTTCCCTCTTCGTCATAGCCTTCTCTAAGCAGTTTCAACGCAAAATGCTCCACATCCGCAAAATCCATAAGCCTTCTTTTGCTTTTATGCTCCTTAAAACGCGCCGCAAAATCGGCAGTCAGCTCTATCAAAGGCAGCAACGTCTCCGACAGGATTTTAATTTCTGACAGAATATCCCCGTAGCCTGCCATCGGAAAACTCTTCTTATCAAAAAGCTTTTTGTATTCATCCCTTGCATCCTTTAGCATGTCATGGGTATCCTTATCATAATCCTTCGGCATCCTTTTGAATGTAGCAAATCCCTTCCCAAGCTCAGCCGCAAAGCTTTCGAGATCGGTTGTCGCAATAAGTCTTTTTAGGTGCTCTATATCCGACTTTATCACTTCCGTATTGTAAGGAGCCTCGGCTTCAATCTCGGGAAGAAGGCATAAAGCGCATTTTAACGCGTCACCGACGATTCCCCTTGCATAGCCGATATACTCCTTTACCCATTTAAGCTCTTTGACCTCATCTTCATTGCCTGCGCTGAGAGCTCTTTTTGCTTCCTCATACCATTTTTCGGGTTCCGGAAAGCTGTCCGCTATCCTGTACACCTTTTCTATAAGCGCGCGAACTCCATCGTCATTCCTGTCGCCGGCATAGCAGTCAAGCAGTCTTCTGAAGGCAAGATTATTCTCCCTTTCATAGGCGTCATGGAGCGCCTCATCCAGGGCCTCCTGCTTTATTAGCTCAAGCAGTCCGGTATCACCTATCGAGTAGTCGGAGTCTATGTCTAAAAGACAGATATTCTCCCTCACAACCGCGTAACAGAAGCTGTCAATGGTCATTATGTTCGCGCGGTTTATCAGCACAAGCTGCTTCATCAGGTGCTCATTGTCAGGCTCCCTGTCAAGCTCCTCATAAAGCTTTGCCGTTATCTTTTCCTTCATCTGGGCCGCAGCCGCGTTGGTAAATGTGACGACAAGAAAACGGTCTATGTCGCAAGGCTTGTCCTTGTCTAATACCTTAGACATAATCCTCTCCACAAGCACCGCTGTCTTGCCCGAGCCCGCAGCCGCAGAAACCAGTATGTCCTTAACAGGCTCATTTATCGCCTTTTCCTGTTGCTTAGTCCATCCCATCAGCTTTACCTCCGAGCTTTTTACTCATGGCCACGTAAGCATCTATATCCCCTTCCTTTGTGGACGGGAATTTCAACCTTCTTAGTTTATTTGCATCAATCCTCTCGTCAAAGCGGCACACATCCTTAAAGCTGCAGTAACTGCACGGATGATCGTCACTCTTCTTTATGGGATTTTTGTCAATTCTGCCTTCCGTCATCTGCTTTGAGAGCTCCGCAGCCTCGTGCTTTGCATACTTAAGAACCGTCTTAAAAAACTCTCCCTCATCCGCTTCAATCCCCTTAATGGTGAGGGTTTTCTCCCTCTTTGTCTGCGCATCGGCCTCATCCTTTGCATCTACATAAGGATCACGGATCTGATAATAATACATGCCTTCCGGCTTAACATTCTCGCCCTTACTCTTTAACTCTGCCAAAAGAGCATCCGTGTACACCGCAAGCTGGAGTGTAAGTCCCTCATAGAGCTCGGACATCTTGATTTCTTTTGCTCCAGTCTTAAAATCCAGCACTCTTATGTATTTATTTCCGGTCGCTTCATCAACCTTAACATCCGCCCTGTCTATCCGTCCCGCAAGCTTAAGTTTGTCGCCGCCCTCTATGGGAAGCATGCAATCAAATGCGTATTCTATCAGATAAGGCTTAAAGCCGTCGTTCTTACCGATAAAGCTCAGCATCCTTGCGGTACGCCTTCCCACTCTCATCATGGTGCTCTTCAACGCATCATATCGCCCCGGCTCTACATCAACTCCGTCATAATGCTTGTCACAGGCGTGTCGCGTGAACCTGTCGGCAAGCTCATCGAGCTGCGTGTCCGATATACCCGCCAGATTATTTCCCATCTTGTCCCTGATATACTTAAATGTATTCTCCATGGCATCGTGCAGTATGATGCCTATATCGGAGAATTCGAATATATCCGTCTTTCTCTCCTTAAGCCCAATTGTGTACTTAAGGAAATAAGCGTAGGCGCATGAAGCAAACTGTTCAAGTCTCGACACGGTTTTGGATATCAGCTTTAAGCGTGTTATCTCGCGCACATCCTCCGACAATTCTCCCGGAAGATTATTGTACGCCGCCGCCTTCATGAGCCTGTCAAGCCTCTCGGGCGCAAGCTCCCCGACCGCTTTGTAAAGCGCGCCCGCGTTCTCGCTTATCCCGGTTTGAAAAGAGCTTATGCCACACAGCTCACGGCCGAGAAGCTCCTCGTCCATCGATACATTTTTCGCAAGAAGGCCGGGCGCTTTGACATACTCTGTCTTTAACCCGGGGAACATCCTCTTTATCCTTCCCGTCACATAGGAAGGTTTCAGCTCGTCGCCGAGCTCGGAATTCAATGTGTATGAAAGAATCAGCTTCTCCGAAGGCTTTGTCATATTCAGATAAAGGTAGAACTGCTCTATGTAAGAATTCATCCTGTCGGTGGGCGCAAGCCTTATCCCCGCGGCTTCAAGCCGTTCTTTCTCGTGGTCGTTTATAAGCCCGGGCTTTGCCGCCTTTGCCGGGATTATGCCGTCGTTCATCCCAAGGATGAAGAGAACCTTTATTCCGTCGAGTCTGGTCCTGGTTATGTCTCCGAGTATTACGGTATCGAGACTGCCCGGCACCCTTCCTAAGGAAATATCCGAAAGCCCGGTTGCAAAAAGGCTCGCGAATTCCTCCGGAGAAAGAGTTTCCTCCGGCATAAGCTCTTTTATTTTGTCTAACACAGTAGTCAATTTTTCATAAAGCCCCGGAAGCTCACAAAGCTTTTCCTCATAAGATAGTCTGACCATAAAATCTAGCAGACCGTCGGCGAATGTGGCAGCCTTTCTTTTTCTCTTTCCGCCTATCGCTTCCCTTATGGGGGCGACAGTCTCCACCAGCTTCAGCCTTGTCTCCTCCACCGGTTCTCCCCACTCCTTCTTCCAGCGTGAGAAGCCCCTTATCTTCTTGGCAAGGACAAAGTTTTCCAGTGTATCGCACTCTTCATCGGCAACCGTGTCTATTATCCCGAGCTTTAAGAAGGAGAATACCGTCTCGTAAGTAAAATCCTCCCTCAGCATGGCAAGGAGCATCAAAAGCCCGTCCACATAAGGATTGTTCTTCAACTGATAATTCATATCCGCAAAGAAGGGAATATTATAAAGCGGAAATACCTGCTCGGCCAATTCAGCCTTGTCCTGAAGGCCTGCACAGATAACGGCGATATCCCTGTATCGCAACCCCTCCTGCGCTACCATTCTCCTTATCTCATCCGCAACAAATATAAGCTCCTCGCGCGGCGTATCCGCGCAGTAAAGCTTTATCTCTTCCGTTTCCTTCTTGAAAATCGAATACGGATATCTGAAAAGATTTCTTTCAAGATGCGCTATCTCTCCGTCCTTCTTAAAGCGCATATTGTCATTTCTCTCGATGACGGTTTGCGGAAGTATAGTAATCCTTTCCTCGTCCGCTATCTTTAAAAGCTGCTGAGCTGTTGATTTTGAGAGATAGAAAAGCTCGTGCTCGGCTATTCTGTTTCTGCTCACATTCTCCTCATCCATGGTTATGAGCACCGTAACATTCTTGGCATATTTGATAAGCCCCCTTACGCAGTCAAGCTGCACCGGGGTAAAGCCCGTAAAACCGTCTATAACTATCTCGCTGTTTTTGATAAGCTCTGACTCCGCAAGCTTTTGCGCAAGCAGAGAGTTTATCTGCTCGGCAACTATGTACCGACTTTCTATGGACTTTTCAAATTCCTCGAATATGCGCACAAGATTGCTCAGTTTCTGTCCCGTAACCTGATTTTGTTCATCCTCAAGCAGCTTCTGTGCCGCAGCCTTTAACTGCTCCTTCTCGCAGTCATACTGATATACCTCCGAAAGAAGCGACTTCACCTCGTCCGTAAAGCCCGGCTTGTCAATACTGTTCTTAAAACATACAAGCTCATCCCTGACCTTCCCCGCTGCCAGTCTTATAAGCATGGTCTTGCCGAAATCCTCAAGCACATCCTTGACGCTCACATTAAGCTCGTCAAATACGTGATACGCCAAACGATTTAAGCCTATCACATCTATGTTCATGTATCCCTTCTTCGGAGAAAGAAGCGCCATCTTCCTCTGAAGCATCATGGAATACTGCTCGGGACAAAGAAGGATGTAGCTTGTCTGCGGATTCTCCTCCGCAGCTGCTATCATCCTTTTATACACATTATACGATTTGCCGGAGCCCGAAGCCCCGTATACCATTCTCAACGCCATATTGATAACCCCTTAAGACTCTCCGCTCCGCTCAGAGTGACACATTGCGTATCACACCGTGTCATTCTGAGAGGAGAAACGCAAATGACACAGTCATTTTATTAATGCGTTTCGACGACATGACACGACGCATAGTCGTGTCAATACATCCACATTATCCCGAAGAATCTTTTTCTTAATCTTATTTGTTCTCTCGACCTACTGCAGATCCTTCTTCATATACTTTACGTAAGCCGCGACAATCCCGGCGCACATCAGCGCCATGCCCGGGATTATGTACGATACATTTAACGCGGCGTCATTGATTATGTCCGAACCCTCCGTATATGAAAACGGAGTAATGTACTTTAAGCCTTTTGCGCTGCTTGAAACATTCGCGATAAGATTGATAAAGTACATCATGGCCGCCAGCCCTATGCCTATGCCGAGCCCCGACCGGCTGATAAATGCCGATATTCCGAAGCACACTCCGGCTATCTCAAACTGCATAAGAAGCGAAGCTGTGTGGAAAAGAAACAGTATATCCCACTCAACCTTCTCTCCTATGATGAATATCGAGCATACCGAACACACCAATACAATCGCATTCAGTATCAGAATTATTGCATATACGCTCAAAAGCTTCTCGGTTATCACTCTCACTCTTGATACAGGATGAGTAAAGAGAAACTCCGCCGTTCTCTCCTTCTCCTCCTTTGCCAGCGCGGAAATAGCTATAATAGCCGAGAAAAATGCGCCGCCGATTCCCAGCATGTTTCCGCCCTCGATAGCGTAAAAGCCAATCAGTGTACCGAAGTTCAGCTTGTCCATTCCGAAGGCCTGAGAGAAGTTCCCCATCTTTGAGAACATGTCGCTCACGCTATCCATCTCGGACTTCATCTCCGGGTACATCAGCACGCAGAACGCTATAAGAAATCCTATTGCCAGACTCCAGATAAGGATTGGAAGTCTCTGTGATTTTAATTCCTGTTTGAATACCGTCATTTTGCTCCCCCCTTATCTTCATAATAATTCATAAAAATCTCCTCAAGACTCGGCTCGGTAACGGTCACGTCAAGCGGCTCCTTTTCGATAAGCTCCTTCAAAAGCTTTCTTACATCTCCTTTATAGAGATACTCCTCCACTCCCGCCTTCGTCCTGACAGTAACCTTCTTTGCCCCTGTATCCTCAAGCTTTTCAACCTTATCGGATATGATGAGCTTTCCCTCCTTAATAAATGCGGCGCTCCTGCAATAGGTCTGAACCTCTGACAGGATGTGCGACGAAAAGAAAATGGTCGCTCCCCTTTCGTTCTCCTCCTTTAATATGCTGAAGAACTCCCTCTGCATAAGGGGATCTAAGCCCGAGGTAGGCTCATCAAGTATCAATAGCTTCGGGCTGTGTTGTATAGCGCACACTATTCCGACCTTCTTACGATTTCCCAAGGAGAGCTCATCCACCTTCCTGCTTAAGTCAAGCCCGAGCCTTTCGGAAAGAGATGCCGCCTTCTCACTGCAATCCGTCTTCCTCAGCGCCGCCGAATACTTTATGGCATCACTCACCTTCATCCCGCTGTAGAAATTTATCTCCGATGGAAGGTATCCCGTACCGGCAAGAATCTTGTCCTTCTCGGCTACTATATCATAGCCCAAAACCTTTGCGCTTCCTTCGGTTGGCTGTATCAAACCTAATAGCGTTCTTATGGTGGTGGACTTTCCGGCTCCGTTCGGTCCGATAAAGCCGAAGAAGTCTCCCTCCTCGACTTTTAAGTTCAACTCGTTTATTCCGCGGCTCTTACCGTAGGTCTTGGTCAACTTGTTTGTCTCAATAGCATTCATAGTCATCCTCTTATTTTTTTCTTGTTAAAACCCTCTGTGCAAGGTATAATGTATTTTAATATATGTTCTAAAGGGGGAATAAATAATATGTCAGATGTATCTAACAGTATCATTATTTCATCGAACTACAATAAGCTTATAAGCTTAAAGGCAACCCACGGACATTTCGCAACCTCCTCTTCACACATCAATTACTTCATCGATATGACACACTTAAAGTGCAAGAGACTTGAGGCAAAGGCCGTTGCGGAATATATCTCACAGGCTTACAAAACGTCTACTCTGATAGACACTATCGTATGTATGGACGGTACCGAGATTATCGGCGCCTACCTTGCGGACGAGCTTTGCTCACCCGGCATGCAGTCGGTTAACAGCCGCAATTTCATCTTCATAATCACTCCCGAGCAGACAACCGCAGGACAGCTCTTCTTCAGAGAGAACTTCCTTCACACCATCAAGGACAAGAAGGTGCTTTTGCTCCTTGCGACAGCAACTACCGGAAAGACCTTGGGAACAGCACTCTCGTGCATCGAGTACTACGGCGGATCGATTGCAGGCATAGCATCGCTCTTCTCGGCAACCCGTGAGATCAACGGTATATCGATAAACACGGTGTTTACCACCGATGACATTCCCGGATACGCCTCACACTCGGCAGTCAACTGTCCGCAGTGTCAGGCTAAGCAGCCGCTCACCGGAATGGTGAACTCGCACGGGTTCTCTAAGCTGTAAATTACTACTATATGACTATTCACGAAATGTGAGCGTGTATATCAAATCACACTCCGATTTTCTAAATCAGCGCGTTCGAGTCCTCGTTTCGTTGCACGAAATCGTAAAACCGTTCCGTTCGCAGGCTCACTCCACTTTTACGATTTCTGAGCACTCAACTTCGGACCACTTGGAGCAGTTCTTGCAGAGTGTTTTTTACTCTGCTTAGAACTGCCCATCTGCAGGTGTCCGCCGAGGTTTTTCACGAGGCGGGTAACACCGAGCCAGCACTGCTGATTTTACGAAAATCTCCGCGAAAAGATTTGATTATACACGCTCACATTTTTCGTAAAGTTATTTACTGAAGAATCTATTATATCCTTGTATTACATCTTCGGTTCGATAACCCCACCGGTCTTATAGATACTGTACGGTGGAACATAGCCTCTTACAGGTGACAGCGGATATATATTCGTGTCATGCCCTATTACTGTTCCCGGGTTAAGCACCGAGTTGCAGCCAACCTCAACATAGTCGCCGAGCATGGCTCCGAACTTCTTCATATCGGTCTCGATATCAAAGTTTCTGTCCTCGAAATAAGATTTCACATGCACAAGTGTCTTGTCGGACTTTACATTTGATGTAATTGATCCGGCTCCCATGTGGGATTTATATCCTAAGATGGAGTCTCCTACATAGTTGTAGTGCGGAACCTGAACGTTGTCGAAAAGAATCACGTTCTTGAGCTCGGTAGAGTTACCGACCACGCAGTTTGCTCCTACCAAAGCGCTTCCTCTGATGAACGCGCACTGTCTGACTTCGGTTTCAGGCCCGATTATGCACGGACCGCCGATGTAAGCCGAGTCAAAAACCTTCGCGGTCTTATGCACATACACGTACTCGTCTCTCTTCTCATACTCATCCTTGTCTAATGTCTTAGTCAATTCTTTTATAAAGTCCGAAATCTTGGGCAGCGCCTCCCACGGATAGGTGCACTCCGCAAGCAGAGGCTCTGCCATTGTGTGCTCAAGCTCCAGGTAAAGCGCCTGAACCGTTACTTCGGTTATCATCATTACCGCTTCGTCTATCGTTATCTCTCTCATATCATACCCTCACATACATTTATGCTTTATTTTCACTTGCCTTGCCGTCGTCGGCCTTAGTATTCTTTTTCGCAGGGGCCTTTTCGTAATAAGGCTTTGCTAAGTCAAACAGCTTAGTAATCTGGTACTGGTTATTAAGTCCCTTTACCAGATTGGTGTTCGACACCACAAAGCTGTTCATCTTCTGCGTGTATTCATCCTTGCTTATCTCTCCCGCCGCAACTCCGGTAAGTCCCTTCTCCCAGCTTGCGGTCATCTCGGCCTTGAGCAGGCTGTGGATTGAATAGTAGACCACATCATAGATTATCTCCCCCAAAAACTGCGGGGTAACTATCTGTGTCTTTTTATCAAGCTTTATGTAGCCGTTGTTTACAAGCTTGGTTATTATGCTGTCCCTTGTTGCGCTCGTTCCTATGCCGCTTCCCTTTATCTGGGCTCTCAAGTCCTCATCCTCGATAAGCTGCCCTGCGTTCTCCATAGCAAGGATAAGCGTTCCCGAGGAATATCGCTTCGGAGGCGAGGTCTCGCCCTCTTTTATGTCAAGTGACATTACCTGAAGCTCGTCTCCTTTTT
The DNA here is from genome assembly GCA_017525525.1 of Lachnospiraceae bacterium. Lineage (GTDB taxonomy): Bacteria > Bacillota > Clostridia > Lachnospirales > Lachnospiraceae > Coprococcus_C. The sequence continues at coordinate 19,133 of JAFXSQ010000025.1, forward strand.
TGAGCTTTGCCAGCTCCTCAAGCTTTTCTTCGGTCAGAGCTTCCTCTCCGTCCTCACCCTTCTTTGGCTTAGGTATGCCTGCTATCGCAAGGTACCCCGGTCTCTTGAGCCTCTTAAAGCTTGCGGAAAAGGTCTCCGTAAATGTACCGCCCGCCTCGTCACTTATCCCCCTCGTCAGTGTGAGCGTAACCTTCTCATACTCGGCAGGAGGATAGAATATCGACAGAAACCTCCTGACAATAAGCTCATACACCTTCGCGCTTGTAGGCTTCAAGCCCGCCAATGCGCCAAGCCCCTGTCCGGTCGGTATAATTGCATAGTGGTCGGTAATCTGCTTGTCATTCACATACTTTGACTTTGCTATGCCCTTATATCCGCCCTGACTCATGATATTCGTCGCGAAAGGCGCAACAGGAGTATATTTCGTAAGTCCCTGTATGTTATTGCCTATCACCTTCGCAACCGCTGTCGAGAGCACTCTGGCGTCGGTTCTCGGATAGGTTGTAAGCTTCTTCTCGTAGAGCTCCTGCGCTATGGCAAGCGTCTCCGAGGGGCTTATCTTGAATAGTCTCGAGCAGTCATTCTGCAGCTCCGCTAAGTTATAGAGCATCGGCGGAGACTTCTTTTCGGTTTTCTTCTCGGACCTTTCCACCTTAAGCGTAACCGGCGGCGTCTTGCTAAGATAGCTTATAAGCTGCTCCTCATCCTCGCGCTTCTTAAAGCCGTTCTCCTTGTAAAGAAGCGGCGACTCAAAGTATTTCGAACCGGCAACCGCCTTCCACTCGGCGGTAAATCCGTCGAGTCCCGCAACTACCCTGTAGAAAGGTATCGGAACAAAGTTCCTTATCTCCCTTTCCCTGGCCACTATCATGCCGAGCACGCAGGTCATCACCCTTCCGACAGCTATAACACACTTGTCCGCGCCGAGATATTTCTTTACCTGATAGCTGTATTTTAAGGTCAGGGCTCTGGAGAAATTGATGCCCATCAGATAGTCCTCCTGCGCCCTTAAGTAAGCGGCGTCGGACAGATTATCATAAGCGGATATATCCTTTGCTTCAGCTATACCGCGCTTTATTTCCTCCTCCGTCTGAGAGTCTATCCACACTCTCTTCCTCGGCTTGTCCTTCGGAACCTTAGCCATCTCGTCCACAAGCCTGTAAATGTACTCTCCCTCACGTCCGGAGTCGGTACACACATATATACAGCCCACATCCTCGCGGTTCAAGAGCTTGCTTACCACATTGTACTGGTTTGCGGCATTCGCTATTACCTCGTACTTATACTCCTCCGGTATAAAAGGAATGGTGGCAAAATCCCATTTCTTTAATGCCGGATCGTACACATCCGGATAGCTCATCGTAACCAGGTGACCAACGCACCATGTAAATATAGAGTCCTCCGTTTCGATATAACCCTTAGAAGAACTCCCGTTAGAATTTTTAACGCCGAGTGCCTCGGCAAACTGCTTAGCGACACTCGGCTTCTCTGCTATATATAAATTCTTCAAATATAAAAACCTTTCTTAATCCTTTTTCCTGTAGATGATATCCGACCTCTTCGGTCCGTTGCTTACCATGGTAATCGGGAAGCCGATCTCACCCTCTATAAACTCTATGTACTTCCTGCAGTTCTCGGGAAGCTGCTCGTACTCGGTTATGCCTCTTATGTCCGTCTTCCAGCCCGGCATAGTCTTCAATACCGGCTTTGCCTTCTCAAGCTTTGAGGTAACCGGGAAGTCCTTAACTACCTCACCGTCTATCTCATAACCCACGCATACCGGAATCTCGTCCAAGTATCCGAGCACATCAAGCACCGTAAACGCTACCTGTGTAGTACCCTGTATACGGCATCCGTATCTTGTAGCAACACAGTCAAACCAACCCATTCTTCTGGGTCTTCCGGTAGTTGCGCCGTACTCGCCGCCGTCACCGCCGCGCTTTCTCAATTCATCAGCCTCATCGCCGAAGATCTCGCTTACAAATGCTCCTGCTCCGACAGCCGAGCTGTAAGCCTTAACGACGGTAACTATATCCTTTATCTCGTAGGGCGGAAGTCCCGCGCCTATCGCGCCGTATGCAGCAAGTGTTGATGAAGATGTAACCATGGGATAGATACCGTGGTCGGGATCCTTTAAGGAACCGAGCTGACCCTCGAGAAGGATATTCTTGCCCTCCTTTATTGCATCGTAGAGATATGCGCTCACATCACATACATAAGGCTCTACCATGGTCCTGTATTCCATAAGAGTATCGAAAAGCTCGTCCGCATCAAGAAGCGGCTTGTGATACAGATGCTCGAGCAATACATTTTTGGTTGCTATAACTCTCTCTATCTTCTCCTTAAGCGAAGCCTCATCGAAGAGCTCGCTTACCTGGAAGCCAATCTTTGCATACTTGTCCGAATAAAAAGGAGCTATGCCCGACTTTGTGGAGCCGAAGGACTTGCCTGCAAGCCTCTCCTCCTCATAGGCATCAAAGAGAACATGATACGGCATAACCATCTGCGCCCTGTCGGACACCAGAAGCTTCGGCTTCGGTACGCCCTTTTCTATAATTGAATTAAGCTCCTTGAAAAGAACCGGAATATTAAGCGCAACGCCGTTGCCTATTATACTTGTGGTATGGTCATAGAAAACTCCCGAAGGAAGTGTGTGAAGCGCAAACTTGCCGTAATCGTTAACTATTGTATGGCCCGCGTTTGCGCCGCCCTGAAACCTGATGATTATATCCGCCTTCTCGGCAAGCATGTCAGTGATCTTGCCCTTGCCTTCATCACCCCAGTTTGCTCCTACGATTGCCTGTACCATATATATTTCCTCCCAACACTTAATAATCGAGTTTACGCCGGACCGAACATTGACGATAAAGTCAGACTCTGCCGTGCACAACATTTTTATTTTATACCGAAAACGTGCAAAATGCAACCAAATATTGCACTATAGCATTCTCTACTATTTTCTCATAAAAGGTCTTTCGTAAAATTTATAAAAAATGCTTTGTATATTATCAAAAATGTGTTATCATGTTTATGATTACGTACTTGAATTTGTTAGCTTACACGATTGGGGAAAAAATGTTTAACATAGGGGAAAACAAAAAAAATACGGCACTTTTCATCAAAGCAATTTCCAGTATCTATGTTTCCATGCACAGCATCGATCTGGTAAATGATACCATCGAAGGTATCAACGGATCGGCTGATGAGCTTCCCGGCATGGCAAAGGGCAAGAATCAGAATGCAGCTTCTCTCTTGGAGAAGATTATCGATAAGATTGTCGACGACCGCTCGAAGGAGGACATGCTCGCCTTTGTGGATCTTCGCACCATACGCGAAAGACTCGAGGGCACCGGTAGCGTGACCATGGAATTCTTAGACAACAGGGACAAGTGGTGCAGAGGAAGGTTTATTACCTCCGAAAAGGATGCTGACGGTAAGATTAAATCCGTTCTTTATGTGGTGGAGGTTATAGACGAGGAGAAGCGCCAGCGCGACAGACTCATGTTCCTCTCGGAGATGGATCGCATGACAGGCATCAACAACAGAGGAACCGGCGAGAATAAGATCCGCAAGGAGCTCCTGACCGGAGCAGGCGGCCTCTTCCTTCTCATGGATGTCGATAAATTCAAGTCTATCAACGACAATTTCGGCCATAGCACCGGCGACAAGGTTATCATTGCCATCGCCAACTGTATGCGCAAGTCCTTCAGAGGCGATGACATTATACTCCGTCTCGGCGGCGACGAGTTCGCAGCCTACATACCTCATGTTTTGGACGAGAGAAGCGCAAGACCGATAGTCGACCGTTTCTTAAAGGCTGTTGACGAAATCAATATATACGAATTAAAGGACAGAAAGATAGATGTCAGCATCGGAGCAGCCTTCTACATGCCCGAGGACTCGTACTCCTTTGACGAGCTCTACAAGCATGCCGACGACTGCACCTACGAGAGTAAGAAAACTCTCGGAAGCTGCGTTACATTTTACAGAAAATAGATTTCAGGCTTTTACGCCTGCAACCGATTTCAATTCTTCAACTAAGGAGTAGGGAATGCGCATGGTGCCGCGTCCCTCTCCTATTTTTATGTTTGGCTTTACCACACCGTGGAAGTCGGTCCCGCCGGACACCTTAAGCTCATGCTTTCTTGCAATCGCGGAAAGCTTCTCACTCTCGTATCTGTTATTTGAGGAATGATATGCCTCAACACCTTTTAATCCATATTCCTTCAGGTATTCCAAAAGCTCCTCAATCTGGGCATATCCGAAGTGATACAAAAGCGGGTGAGCCAAGTACGCCGCCCTGCCGTAATCGGCAATGATCCCCATAGCCTTCTCCGCAGTGATATTTGCCTTCGGAAGATAATACTTGCAGCCGATTCCGATATAGCGCGCAAAGGCCTGGTTCTTATCCCTGCACACGCCCTCCTCGACAAGCACTCTGGCAAAATGCGCCCTTGTTATCACGCTGTCCGGGTTGCCGTGAAGAAGCTTCTCTAAGGTAACCGGAAGCCCGTCGGCCTGCATAAGCTCAATCATCCTGAGATTTCTGTCAAGACGCGCCTTCTTCATGGCGTCGAGCTCATTTTTTAAACCCTCATTGTTATAGTCCATATAGTAGCCTAAGATATGAACCTCTCTGTTTTTGTAATATGCCGAAAGTTCAATTCCGGGTATAACCTCGATGTCCTTGTCGGCCGTATATTCCATGATTTCCGCAACACCGTCAACCGTGTCATGATCGGTCAGAGCTATTGCGCGAAGCCCCGCATCAATCGCAAGGTCCGCAACCTCACTCGGAGTGTATGAGCCGTCCGAGGCGTTGGAATGCACATGCATATCCACCAATCTTTCGTCTGTCATCTCACACGACCTTCCTTTAAGAATCTCAGAAGCTCTTCGGTTGAAAAAACATATTTGGTACGACAAAAATCGCACACTACCTCAACCGGCTTGTTGTCGGCTATCATCGCCGAAAGCTCCTTCCTGCCGAGGCTTATGACCGCCTGCTCTACCCTCTCCCTGCTACAGTCACACACATAAGCGCAGGGAAGCTTGTCGGTAAACTCCACGTCATAGCCCTCAAATATCTTACTGATTATATCCTCCGGTGAAAGACCCTTTTTAAGCAGCTCTGTGTAAGCAAAGCCTTTCAGCCCCTCCTCCAAGAAGTCAATCGTCTCATCCGTCGCAAAGGGCATAAGCTGTATAATAAAACCGCCTGCTGCCCTGACACTTGTGTCATCGTTGAAAAGCACGCCAAGTGATACCGATGACGGTATCTGGTCCGAGGTTGCAAAGTAATAAGTCAGATCCTCAGCTATATTGCCCGCAACCAGGTGTGTGTCGCCTACATAAGGCTCCTTCATGCCGATATCCTTGATCACGCTCAGCACGCCGAGATCCACAGCCTTGCTCACCTCACCGGATTTAAGCTCCACCTCGGTCTCTGCCGCATAGCCCTTTACATTGCCTTTGGAATCTGCCGTGACCAGCATGCCGTGTATAGGCCCCTGACAGTTTACTCTTAAGGTCAGCTTGTCTGTATCGTTCTTCATCATGGCGCCCATCAATGCGCCGCCCGTGAGCAATCTGCCTAACGCATTAGTCACAACGGGACTTAAATTATGTGTTGTTCTTGCCTGTTCTACGGTTTCCGTCGAAACCGCCGCAAAGAAGCGAACCTGATTCTCACAGGCCATGCCGCGTACTATATAATCCTTCATAATCTATACCTCTTTTTATACATACCCTTTCAATCCGCGGAGCGAAACCTCCCCGGAATTAACCCTTGTTACAATTCCGTCTCTATCTTCAAGAACAAGCGCGCCATAGTCATCGATGCCGAGACACGTAAAACAGTCTCCTGCGTCAAGGCCTCCGGTATCCTTACTTTTAAGCGTCTCCTCTAAGGGGATAACCGAGACCTCACGGTTTAGGCTTACAAGCTTTGTATCATACTCAGACTTTAGAAATGACAGATTGCCGTTCTTTACAAGCTCCGGTACCATGGCATCGAGCTCCTTCATAACTCCCTCCACTATGCCGCTCCTTTCGTATTCTCTTCCCGTCACGGTATAAAGCGAGCCTGCGTGAATAAGCTCCGCCGGAAAGCTCTTATTGTTTACATTTATCCCTATTCCTATAACTGCGGTATCTCCGACCGCTTCGGTAAGAATACCCACCGTCTTTTTCAATTCACCGTTTTCACCGGCAATCAGTATATCATTCGGCCACTTGATATGCGAAACCACTTCGCATATTTTGTCTAAAGCGTTAGACACCGCGACCGCGGCAACTATTGTCAAAAGCGGGAATGCCTCCGGTAATAATTCCTCGCGAACCGTAAGACTCATGTATATACCGGTTCCTGAAGGCGAGGAAAAGCTTCTTCCCGTCCTTCCCTTTCCGGCCGTCTGCATATCCGCCACATACAGGCTGCCGCCTGCAGTCTTCCCTGCCCTGATGTCAGCCTTCGCGCAATCATTTGTAGAGGCGGCGCTTTCGTAAAAGCGAACCTCTTTCACAAGCGGGATGCTTGTCAGTTTTTGTATTCCCTCTCTGTAAAGTTCAAGCTCTTTCATAACATTGTTCTTACTCAAGATTCCTCGCTTCTTTTAGTCCGAAGAATCTTTATTTATACTAATCATTTTCTTCCTTCTTGGGAAGTCTCGCGTTCACAAATTCGTATATCCTCTCGCACAGCTCACCCTTCATGGGGAAGGGAATCACAAAGACCTCCTTGCTCGTCTTTACATTCAATATGTAATAAACTCCCGCCTCATCGGCAATAACCATGGTCACGAATTCAACCCTCGGATTTGCATCCTCCGTATAGCCGTAGCTCGTCTCTCCATAGTGATGCTCGACATTAAGCCCCTCCTCCGTAAAGTGATACACAATGTCGAAGGCCGCCTTCCTTAATGAGCCGTATATCAGATAAAGCCCGTAGGCTCCGAGCAACATGGCAAATGTACCTGCAAGCATGGGATGCTTTGCATAGCCCTTGATCAAGGTGATAAACTGCAGCGCCGCTACTACGAAAAACACCGTGCCCAATACCCTGAAGGCCGTGCGGCTGCCTTTGCTTTTTCTTACCGTATAATTAAACTTCATAGTAATAATACCTCTTATAATTATTAAAGAAACACTAAGCGATTATATACTTTTTGAAGGATTTGTTCAAGGACAATTGAAGAGACAAATATTTCGTTTTTCACAAATAAAAGATTTGTATTTTTTCATATCGGTATAGTATAATGTAAAGCAGTTTCATGAATGACGAGGTACATAATTAATGGACATTATAGATATCCTTAACCTTATAGGCGGAATAGGCCTCTTTCTCTTCGGCATGAACCTCATGGGTTCGTCTTTGGAAAAGCTTGCCGGCTCCGGATTGTCAAAAATATTGGAAAAGCTTACCACAGGTAAGAGCAAGCTTTCCGGCCAAATCAAGGGTTGGGGCTTGGGGCTCGGCGTTACAGGCATTATCCAGAGCTCGGCCGCAACAACCATCATGCTCATCGGCTTTGTTAACGCCGGAATCATGAAGCTTGCCTCCGCCATTCCGGTTGTCTACGGGGCAAATGTCGGAAGTACGGTTACGGCTCAGATTTTAAGGCTCGGCGACTTAGGCTCGGGCTCCATTATCATCACGCTGTTAAAGCCGTCCTCCTTTGCTCCCATGCTCGCCGCCATAGGCGCAGGCATGTACACCTTCTCAAAGAAAAAGAAGACAAAGGATGTGTCAGGCATACTGCTGGGACTCGGCATACTTTTCACTGGTATGACGCGCATGGAGGAGGTATTTGCTCCTCTTAAAAGCTCTGAGTCCTTCCAGAAGTTCTTCACCTCCTTCGAAAATCCCTTCCTGGGGATTTTGGCCGGTCTTGTGCTCACAGCCGTTATTCAGAGCTCGAGCGCTTCAGTCGGCATACTGCAGGCTCTTTCCGCAACCGGCTCGGTTACATGTGCAACCGCAGTCCCGATTATCATAGGCCAGAACATAGGCAAATGCATGACCATAATCTTAGGCAGTGTCGGAGCGAACAAGAAGGCAAAGAGGGTTTCGCTGTCTTATCTTATGTTTAACCTCCTCGGAGCGATATTCTTCACTGCTATTATCTACGGCATATATTACACCGTCGGCATACCGATGTTCGCCAATACCGTCAACCGCGGCGACATAGCAAATATCCACCTGTTGTTCAACCTTATCATGAGCATCATACTCCTGCCGTTTACCGACGGCATGGTAAAGCTTACCGGAAAGCTGGTCAAGGATACCGACAGCGCGCCTGTCGACGAGTGGTTTTCAAAGCTCGACGATATGCTCTTAAAGACTCCCGCGGTTGCGCTTCTTCAGTGCCGCGAGCTTGTGAACGAACTTATCGAACGTCTTAAGGAAAGCTACTCCTCATCAGTCAATCAGATATCCCATTTCAGACCTGAGGTCTACGACAGGCTGTACGAGAACGAAGCCTTCTTCGACCGGTGCGAGACGGAGCTTTCGGCCTACATATTAAAGATAAACAAGAACCGGCTGAACGACGATGATAAGGCAATGGTCGCCGAGATTTTAGGCTCCATAAGCGACTTCGAAAGGATTGGGGATTATAGCATAAGCATAGCCTTAACCGCCAAAGAAATGCACGAGCGCGGGATGAAGTTCTCACCGGCCGGCATGAACGAGATATACTGTATAACGGCTGCCACATCACAGTGCGTTCACTCCACTCTTAACGCCTTTCTTGAAAATGATCCGCAGCTTGCCATAAAAACCGAACCGCTTACAGAGGTCATAGACAAGCTCAAAGAGCTTATCAGGTCACACCATGTAGACAGACTTCAAACCGGCGACTGCGGTATCGAGGGCGGTATATCACTCTTTGACATCACGACCTGCTTAGAGAGAATATCGGCTCACGCCGCCAACATAGCAATGCATGTTGTAAAGCGAAATACCGACGATTCGGACTTTGATGAGCTCCACGGCCATGCAGGCGACAGAAAGAGCGAGGAATACAGGGCACTTTATTATTACTACGAAAATCAGTTTATAAAGCCCATAAGCAGCGCAGTCACGATAACCTCGGACAATAAGCCCGAGCCGGATAAACCGAAGGCCGAAAAGACACCGTCTAAACCGGCAAAGGATAAATCCGACAAGAACAAAGAAAAGCCGGGCAAAGCAAAATCTGATAAATCAAAATCAGACAAGTCCAAGAAATCATCAAAATAGCATTCATCAGAATAGCTTTGTTGATTTAATATCATTAAGAAAACCGACAGTCCGTAAGGACTGCCGGTTTTTTAATTGCATTATACTGTTTTCTATTCCGTTCTTAATGCTGCGACCGGATCGCTCTTTGCAGCTTTTCTCGAAGGTATGATTCCTCCTATAAGTGTGAGTACCACACTCAATGCCACAAGAATAACGGCTCCGGTTACCGGAAGCGCCGCATTAACAGGCTGATCGGTAAAGTGGTGAATAATAGCATTTCCCGGTATGAGAAGGATAAGTGTTATAACTATTCCGAGTACTCCGGCCAGCAGACCGATAATAAAGGTCTCAGCATTGAACACCTGGGAGATATTATGCTTCGAAGCTCCTATCGCCCTCAGAATACCGATCTCCTTTCTTCTCTCAAGCACGCTTATGTAGGTTATAACGCCTATCATGATAGACGAAACGACCAACGAGATAGACACAAATGCGATCAGGACATAGCTGATTGCGTTAGTGATATCGGTAACCGAGCTCATCATGGTTCCGACTATATCAGTGTAGACGATAACCTTATCCTCATCCTCCACACGCATACGGTCATTATAGGCATCAAGTATATCCTTGATCTTGCCCTTGCTTTCAAAGTCCTTCGGATATATGGTTACCATGTTCGGCTTATCGTCACTTACATAAGAAAGCTTTCTTAAATTGCTTTCATAAGATGCAACCTCCGTGGACATCATAGCGGCAAGGAGTTCATTCATCTCCTGTTCGGACATATTCATCTTTATAGCCTCAGAGAAAGCTTCTTCATCGAAGGCAAAGGCGTCCTGTAACTTATCGCCCATACCGTTCATGGCATCCTCCATGCTCTTTTGTATCCTGCCTCCGAGCTCCTTCATCACTGCTTCCATCATGCTCTGTATTCCGGACGAAAGACCGGATGCTAAGGATGAAGAATACTTAGCCATTGTCTCTGCCATCTTCGCCTCAAGCCCTGAGGTGTCAAGACTTGAGCCAACATAGTTCATTATCAGCCCCTGTGCCTGGTCTGTTGCCATGTAGCCGGAGAACGAATCCATAAGCTTGGTCGGATCGGGCTTGCCGTTGGCTTGTGCAAATGCCGTATAGCCTGCTACAAGTTGTGTCACTATGCCATTCAACTGTTCCTCAGATATCTGCACCTGCGACAGTTTATCTATCATGGAAAGCGCCGTTCCGGCAACAAGTGCCTGAGCCTCTGTACTGTTAATGTACTCCGTCATATGTGCGGCAAGCTCAGCCTGATCCGTGTAACCACGGGCCTCCGCGTATTGCTGATACCCCGCAAAAAGCGATGCCGCAAGATTGCCCAATTCTTCAGTGTTTATAACGGTGCCTCCGACCGACTTAACAAGCTCCGTTACACTCGAGGCTATAACCTGCTTTGCCTCGGGAGTACTCATGTACTCGGATATGGAGTCTCTTAATTTGCTGTAGTCCGTAGCCGGATCACCCGCCGCATAGGCAAGATATCCCTGCAGCATGGAATTAAACAGACTGCTCATTCCTTCTGCGGTTACATTAAGCTTAACCCCCGACATAAGACTTGCTATATCCGCCTGCGAAAGCTGCGGAAGGCTTAAATTAAAGGAGTTCATGTCTACCACTCCGGACAGATCATAGCTTCCCATATCAAGCCCGCTCATATCAAAGGCGAGCGCCTCGTTATCGATAGAAAATGCTTCCTGCATCTTCTTCTCATCTATCGAGAACATGTTGCTCATGTCCATCTCTTTCTTTACTTCCTCGCCGAAGGGCGTTCCGGTAAAGACATTGGTTTTTGGATCTGCAAGCTGCTGCTTTACTATCTCGCTTTCCTGCGCAAGCTTCTGTACATGCTCGCCTAAGGTATATGGGTAATTGATGCCAAGCTGGAGAATGGCCGTAACTGAGTTCTCCTTCGGCTTTACAACACCGACGATCTTCACATCCTCGCCCGCCTCGGCAAGCTTTCTTATATACTCCTCATCACCGGATTTGTCCGTCCATACCTTATACTCATCATCATATACATAGTAATCCGTGGGGGACACAAGCTTAAAGCTTATGCCTATAAAATCCTCATATTTGTATGTGCTCTCGGTTATATCTGCCTCGTACTTTTCTCCGGAAGCAAATGCATTGACTATGGTGTCAAGCTCAGCCGGATCCTTAATTCCCATGGCATAAAGCGCTATATCCGCAATACGTCCTTTGTTGGTAAGCACTACCACACACTCGTTGTAGTTCTCGGGCCAGTGTCCTGCCATCATATCATACTGCCCTTCGTACAACGACTCGTCCCTCGGCATCTGAAAGAATACGTCCGAACTGCTCACAGTGGACATAATGCTGCTCATACCATCCATGGTACCAAAGCCCAATGCAGCAAAGGTCTGATCCGGATTGACCTGTCTGGCCTTCCCGTAATTCAGGCTATACAAAACCGGAGGCACACCATAGGTGTACTCGACAGCCCTAGTGTACTGACTTACACCGCTTTCATCACTGTCTAAGAAGGCTTTTAATGACTGAAGGTCATTCGAAGCGATTGTTGCAAACGCCTTGGTTGCCAGTTTAAGCTCCTGAACCTCCACATCCGCTTTTTCTTCCTGCTCATCATCCTGAAGCTGAGGCATAAGCGATGTAAGGTCAAAGCTCTGGCTCGTAATCTGAAGTGGGTACTCCTTTAAGGTCTCCTCTTCGATATTATTGATATAAATGTTTACTCCGTTAGACAACGACAGAATCAGTGCTATTCCGATTATTCCTATGGAACCCGCAAATGCAACGAGTATCGTCCTGGCAAGCTTTGTTCTTAAGTTGTTAAAGCTTAAGACAAGCGCCGTTAAAAACGACATCGAGGCTTTGCCCATGTTCTTATGCTCGGCGCCCTCATCCTTTAATTCCTCAGGCTGCACCGGCATCGTATCATCCGTTATGTGACCGTCCTTAAGCTTTACTATTCTTGTTGCATAGGCCTCCGCAAGCTCAGGGTTATGTGTAACCATTATAACCAGCCTGTCCTTTGCAACTTCCTTTAGGAGGTCCATGACCTGTATACTGGTCTCGGAATCCAGGGCGCCTGTAGGCTCGTCCGCAAGAAGGATCTCAGGATCATTTACCAAAGCGCGCGCTATGGCAACTCTCTGCATCTGCCCGCCGGAAAGCTGACTCGGAAGCTTGTGCATGTGCTCCTCAAGTCCAACTTTTATGAGAGCATCCTTGGCTCTCTGAACACGCTCCTTCTTTGAGACGCCGGATATCGTAAGGGCAAGCTCAACATTTGACAGAATATTCTGGTGCGGAATCAGGTTGTAGCTCTGAAATATAAAGCCTACAGCATGGTTCCTGTAGGAGTCCCAGTCCCTGTCGGAATACTTCTTTGTAGAGATTCCGTTAATAATAAGATCACCCGAATTGTATCTGTCAAGTCCTCCGATTATGTTTAGGAGGGTAGTCTTGCCCGACCCCGAAGGGCCTAAAATCGCAACGAACTCGTTATCCCTTAAGGCAAGGCTTACGTCATCGAGCGCAAGCTGTATCCGACCACCTGTCTTATACTGCTTTTTGATATTCTTGATTTGAAGCATATATCAGTCTCCTGTTTTTTTATTATTCTTATCTTTGGTAAAAAAGTATTATAACTTATATCATATTTCATCCGGGTTGTCATCTGTATTATCGCCTTTGTATTCATACAGAAGCTTTAAGGCATTTTCCTCCGAGGCCTGTTCTATCTGATCCTCATGCCCCGTCAATGCCGCAAAGGGCGCAAACTGCGCCGCCCTGTCATAAAGGCTCATATGAGTTCTCTTGTCCGACACATGATGCGGAAGGTTGATTATATCCGAGTAATCCCTGCTCATGCCCTGTGTCCTCCTATCTGCTCATTACGGCTCTTCATGGTCGCTCCTTCCACGAAATTCGTTCCCTTAAGCACTGCATTCTTGCCGTATTTCTTCTTTATGTCGAGAAGAGCCTTCTGAAGGTTCTTCTCCCTTTCGTCCTGTTTTTCTTCTCTCTCTATCGTCTGCAGGTCCGTCATCAGATCAAGCTGCACGAACTCGCTTGCCTGTCTTCCTTCCTCTTCGGTTTTAAGTCTTGCCGCGACCACATATATCCTACGAACCAAAAGTCCTTTGTCGACTATGTTATCATAAAGCTGTGTTACCGCATCTATTATCCTGCTTGAAGAAGATGTGTATTTGCCCAGATTTGCAGTGCCGTGAGCCGGCTTCGGAACTAATCTTCCGTAATGATCCGCTTTAACCTCACCCTTGTAGTTTACCTTCCTCTCCGGATCGGTAAGGTTGTCTATATCGTAGCACACCGTGAGCACCATCTGGTCCGTTACCATATGCTTCTCAACTAAGGACAATACCAGAGCATCGGTCATCTCCATGGTAACTATCCTTGCCTTATCCGCCGTGTAAGGCATCGAGAGCACTTGGCCTGAGCTTAATGAATTTGACTGGGGCTTATACATCTTTATGTCCTCAATCCCGACCGGCTCCCACCCCCAGGCGTGATCTATAAGAAGCTCGGCATTTATACCGAACATCTTGTACAGGATGTCCTCGTTTTCTATCGACAGTCTGGCTATATCACCCATGGTGTATAGCCCCGCGCCCTCAAGCTTTCTTGAGTAGCCTCGGCCGACCCTCCAGAAATCGGTTAACGGCCTGTGGCTCCAAAGCTTCTCACGGTAGCTCATCTCGTCAAGCTCGGCAATCCTTACGCCGTCCGCATCGGGTTCGATATGCTTTGCAACTATATCCATCGCAATCTTCGCAAGGTAAAGGTTCGTGCCGATGCCCGCTGTCGCAGTTATGCCTGTCTCGGTCAGAACCTCCTTTATCATGCGCATCGCAAGCTCGTGAGCAGTAACCCCGTAGGTATTCAGATAATGCGTCGCATCTATAAAGACCTCATCCACCGAATAGACATGTATATCCTCCGGAGCTATATGCCGCATGTATATCTTGAATATCCTTGTGCTGTACTCCATATAAAGCGCCATGCGGGGAGTGGCAGTGATATAGGAAAGCTCAAGCGCAGGATTGCCGTCAAGCTCCGTTGAAATGTATGATGAACCGGACAGCATATGCCCCGGAGCAAGCATGCGACGCTCGTTGTTTACCTGCTTAACCCTCTCCACAACTTCAAAAAGCCTTGCGCGTCCGGGTATCCCGTATGCTTTAAGAGACGGGGACACGGCAAGGCAGATTGTTTTCTCCGTACGGCTCGCATCCGCCACGACAAGGTTCGTGGTCAGGGGGTTTAAGCCTTTCTCCGCGCACTCGACGGAGGCATAAAATGATTTGAGATCAATGGCGATATATTGTTTCATTTATTCCGATGCACCTACGTACATACACGAAAAGCACGCAGGACGTTCGCACTTAGCTGAGACCTTAGCGAACGAAGTGAGCTTAGTTCGAAGCTACACAGAGTACTATTTCACGACTTGCGGTTCGGGCTTAGCCGACTCGCAAGCTCGTCGGAGCCCTGTCGCATGGGCGGTATCAACGACTCACTTCGTTCGTCGGATACACGCTCCAGCCCTTCTAAGCTCGTGAAAAACCTCGCTAAGAAGGGACGCCGCTCTATAGCCTGCTTAGCTTTTATGTATGTACTCACGGTGCTGTTTATTTATCACTTCACATAGTCAACTGCGGCGAGGGCTGCCACGGTTCCGTCGGCGGCAGCGGTGGTGAGCTGGCGGACGGTCTTGGTGCGGCAGTCGCCTGCCGTGAAGATACCGGGGATGTTCGTGCGGCAATCCTCGAAAGCAATAACGTATCCTGCGCTGTCAAGTTCGACAATGTCCTTGACAAACTCTGTGTCAGGTACCTGACCGACTGCGATAAAGCATCCGTCTACCGCAAGGCTGCCCTTCTCGCCTGTTTTATGGTCCGTATAGTTAAGAGCCGAAAGCTTTCCTTCGCCCGTAAGGCTGTCTACGGTAACATCCGTAAGGAAGTGAACATTCTCTTTGGATCTCAAGAGTTCCAAGGTCGATGGTTCACCCCTGAAGCCGTCGCGACGATGAACTATTGTCACGGACTCGCAATAATTCGATAAGAATACTGCGTCGTCAAGAGCGGTATTACCTCCTCCGCAGATAGCAGTCTTCTTCTTGCGGTAGAACATACCGTCGCAGGTTGCGCAGTAGCTTACTCCCGCGCCCGCGAATTCGTCCTCACCCGGCACATTAAGCTTTCTTCTCTTGGCGCCCGTAGCGATTATAACTGAAGCGCCCTCGTACTTGTCTACTGTGGTAGTCACTATAAAACCTTCATCCGACTTTGTTACCTCCGTCACGGTCTCATTCTTAAACTCCATGCCAAGAGCTGACGCCTGCTCGTAAAGAGCCGTCACAAACTCAAAGCCCGAGATATTCTTAAAACCGGGGTAATTGGCTATCTCCGGCGAATTGACTATCTGACCGCCGTAGGTTGCCCCCTCTAAGACAAGCGCCTGCTTCCCCGCGCGCTGCACGTAAATAGCTGCAGTCAGTCCCGCGGTACCGGCGCCGATTATTATCACATCGTATTTCATAAATCGTATCCTCTCTAAAATTCTTCGCTTCCTGTTGCTTCGCAAGCCCTCGCATTTCGTCATAAGGGGTACCGCTTGCGGTGGATTCCTTATGACATCGACGGCCGGCACCATACTGCTTCGCAGTATGATCAGCGTCGCTCAGGATGACGCCTTATAATCCGAGTGCCTTAAGAAGCTGATCCTTCGGAAGCGCTCCGACCGACTTGCCTGCTACCTCTCCATCCTTGAACAGGAATACACAAGGGATACTCATTACGCTGTATTTTTCGGCAAGAGAGCCGTTGGCGTCAACGTCAACCTTACATACCTTCACGTCATCTCTCTCATCCGAGATCTGCTCTACTATGGGGCCGAGCATCTTGCACGGTCCGCACCAGCTTGCCCAGAAATCAACTATAACGGGCTTATCGCTCTTTAATACCTCTTCCTCAAAGTTTGCTTCGTTCAAATGTAATGCTGCCATATCCTTTTCCTCCTTAGTTTTTTATTATAAGTTTTTTATAAGATTATTCGCTACGCTCAGGATGACACGTGTCATGACTTAAGGCCTATATCACGAAGAATCTCATTGAATTGTTATAAATTAAATTGTGTACAATCTAACTTTCCTTCAAATTATAATTCATCTTGAATTCATTTTCAAGTCTTTTTATATCTTCTTTTAAATCATTCGCCGACATCACGTATCCGCCCTGTCCTCTGACTATAGTCTGGATCATGCCGTCGGAGCTTGCAACAGTAATCTCATACTTTGCTTTCATGTCATGCGTAAAGCGTTCTATGAAAGCATCCGCAGTCACGCCTTCCTTGGTATGAACCACCGTTATCTGCTCTGCCTTGGTCTCGCTGCCCTGATTGCCCTTGGTCTTGTAGCCGTCGAACACAAGGAGTATCTCACGATCGCACATGCCCTGATAGTTTGAAAGAATCCTTATCAGGCTCAGCTTTGCTGAGTCCATATTATCCTTTAAAAGCGCGCTTAAATCATCCCAGGCGTAGATTATATTAAAGCCGTCCACGATAAGCAGCTTATCCTTAGACACCGTCTGCGCCGCGCTCTTTGAGACATGCCCTCCCGAAGCCGTGCCCGAAGGCATACCGGAACTCATCACCCGCTCCCTGTCCGGCAGCTTTTTCTTCTTATAAGCGCTCTTTTTCTTGTTGGCGTTCGCTGCTGCGGTACGGCTTATTATGCTGTCTATCTCTTCCAAATCTATGCTTATTCCGTCAAAGCTTCCGCCCTGCCTTGCCATGCGCGCCGGATCTATCTGTACGTTTTCATAGGCCTCTTCATCCGTAAGATGCTTGTAGGAATCAACCTCATACCAAGGAACCACAAAGCCCGCTCCATGCGCGCAGAACACAGACGAAGGAGGGTTGGCAAGATCTGCCTCAGGATCGTAGTCAACGCCCGCAAGGACCTCCTCCTCATTATGGCACTCATCGTACCCGGCTAAGGTAACGCTCATCTGCCCCTTTCCGCCCGTATAGGAATTCAGGTTCACCTGATAGTCCATCAGGGTTGACACAGGGCCTCTTCCGATTATCACGGCATTCTCGCCATCATTTTCATGCGTATCAATATGAGCATACAGATTGTTTAGGTCAGTCATCGCGCGTCCGAGCATGGACGACGGAACATTTACGGTAAAGTTGTAATATGGCTCAAGCAGCATACTCTCTGCCTTCATCAGCCCCTGCCTTACCGCGCGTATCGTAGCCTTCCTGAAGTCGCCGCCCTCGGTGTGCTTCGGATGCGCGCGACCGTTAATCAGCACAAGCTTGACATCCGTAAGCTGTCCGCCCATAAGCACTCCCTTATGCTGCTTTTCGCGAAGGTGGTACATTATCAGGCGCTGCCAGTTCTTGTCTAAGACATCCTCGGAAAGCTCAGATTCTATTTCAATTCCCGACCCTCTCTCGCCGGGCTCTATCCTCACGTGAACCTCCGCGTAGTGTCTCAAGGGCTCAAAATGCCCCACTCCGACAGCGGAGCTCTTCACGGTCTCCTTGTAGGTTATTCGCCCCGTGGTAAACCTCGGAGTAAAATGCAATCTTACCAGGATGAGCTCGGTCAGGATCTCGAGCTGCACGCGTCCCATCAGCTTGACCCTTATCTCCTCATTTGTCTCATCCCACTCCACGGAAAGCTCCGGCATCTCCTCCGAGAGAGCCATAATCTCAGGATAAATGTGTCGCGGCTTTATATTGTCCGGCGTAAGCATGGTATAAACTATTACCGGCTCAATCAGCCTTATGTCGTTGCCCTTTTCAAACCCGTAACCGCAGCCCGCATAGGAGTCGGACAAGCCCGGAATTGCAACCACATCTCCGGCTTTCGCCTCGCTTAGGTTCTCATACTTATCTCCGTTATACATTCTTATCTCGTTGACCTTGTCTCCGTCCTCGCCGACTACATCCTTAAGCTTAAGTCCGCCTCCCGTAATCTTAACATGGGCCAGTCTCTCGCCCTTTGCGTCACGGGTTATCTTGTAACACAAGGCTCCGAAATCCCTGCCGTATCTGGGTGGAGCGCACAGCAGCTCAAGCATCTCGAGGAGCTCATCCACTCCGCTTAATCTCAAAGCCGATCCGAAAAAGCACGGGAAGAGTTCTCTCTCGGCGATAAGACTTCTTGCCTCCGCAAGTCTCACCCTGCCCGTTTCAAGAAAGGCATCTATTTCGTCCTCATCCGCCGTAAGCATAGCCACATCTTCACAGGCTCCGCCGTACAGCGATACATTTTCCTTGTCGTATGCTATCTCCGAGAAATCGACACAGGCGGAGGAAAGCTTCGCCTTAAGCTCCTTCATGCACGCCTCGGCATCCGCGCCCGGCTGATCCATCTTGTTCACGAACACAAAGGTCGGAATATTGTATTCCTTAAGAAGCCTGAACAGGGTAAGGGTATGCCCCTGCACTCCGTCCGCCGCGCTTATCAAAAGGATTGCGTAATCAAGCACAGCCAGCGTTCTCTCTGCCTCCGCGGCAAAGTCCACATGCCCCGGTGTATCGAGCAGGGTAAGCGTAAAACGCTCCATTGGAAGAACCGCCTGCTTGGAAAAGATGGTTATCCCTCGGCGTCTTTCCTGCTCGTCCGTATCAAGCATGGAATCTCCGTTATCCACTCTTCCGAGCTTCTTCCTCACTCCCGTTTTATAGGCAAATGCTTCGGAGAGCGTAGTCTTGCCCGCATCCACGTGCGCAAGTATGCCCAGTACAATGTTCGCCATATTGTTCTCCTTCTTATAAGACTCTTCGTGTCATTCTGAGGGCTTCAACCCGAAGAATCTTTTCCTTCTCTTACCTGATCCTCTTAGCCACTACCACAAACCGTCCCGTTTCACTGTGATATGCACAGGTTGAAAGCGTGATAAGCTTGTCACCGTAAACTGCGGTACTGTCCATGGCATACGGGGTAAGTGCTCTGCAGCTTTCTATGTAAGCATCAAAATCCTCTTTACTCTCCGCATTGAAAAACTCATAATACTTGAACACTCCGGTTGTCTCCTTCGGATAGGCCTGCGTTCTGAACGCAGCTACGACCTCGTACTCACCCGGTCCGTATATGGTGTCGAAAATTATGGTCTTATGATTCTTATAGAATTCCTCATCGTCGTAGTTCGTCAGCTCGTAGAACATCTTCTTGGTGTTCATGTTATGACCGTAGATAATGATGTTGTCGCTCGCAGGCTCTATGCTGCTGTCGGTGTCCGCAAAGGGCGTGCCTGCGCTGCTGTAATTGCCGTCGAAATCAAGGTGAAGGTACTTCTCCTCATCCCCGGGCGTCTGCATAACGGGGTAATCTATAACCGTATCGTATAGTGTCAGCCAGCCTATAAAATCCGGATTCTTTTCGTAAAGAGCGGCGTATTTCTTATAGACCTTTTTCCCGTTTACCTCTGTGAAATACTTCGCTACATCCTTTTTACCGTCGGCTTTTCCGCCCTCTGCAGTCTCTTCCTCGAACACGGCGGAGGAAAGATCAACCGGCATATCCTCACCGGTGTCAATAAGCTCCCTTAAGCTCGAATAGGTATCCTCACTCTTCTTTGAGGCCGCATAATACTTTATAAGATACACCGCGCAGATTACAAAAACCGCCGCGCAGATTACCATAAGAATATTTGTTATTATTCTTCTTGTCTTTGCTTTCTTTTTTTTGTCTGAATTCATGTCCGAATTTTTCTCTCCAACGCACAAGAGCCGCGCAAGGCGGCTCATATGCTTTTACTCTCAGAAATATTTTTTGCTTCCCCACAGATTGTTCTGCTTCAATACCTGATACTCCGAGTAGGCCTCTTCGAGCATCTGCTTTTCGTTGGGGAACTTAAGGAGATGATAGGCCTCGTGGTACTTGTAATACCCCGAATCCATGAAATACTCCTCTCTTTGCGGCTTGCTATAGTAACTATCAGCCATCATAAGATACCAATATACATCCTTGTTCACCACATCATAGGAAGTACTGAAAGTATAATTACTCTTTCCTATGTACTTTATGATCTGCGCCCTTACTCCTGTCTCCTCGTGAACCTCTCTCAAGGCGGTCTCATTGTGCTCCTCGCCTTCTTCCACGGTTCCCTTCGGAAGAACCCAGCCTTCGTACTTATTCCTGTAATTCTTATACAGAAGCAGTATCTTTCCTCTGAATATTACCACACCGCCGCAGCTGGTTGCTTCAATCATTGCATTACCTCCGCTTAAGTGTGCCTGAAATTGCCACAATTATAACAAAAACCCGTGTAATAATCAAGGAATAATACTAAATTGTTGTTACTATTCACAGCCGCGTAACCCACGACCCGTCCGCTGCGCGTCCGTCGCGGCTGCGCCGCTTATGGTCATGGGTATGCGCGGAGTTACTGCTTCGCAGTATTATCAAAAAAGCAAGTGTTGGTTCTTATGTGCAAGC
>JAFXSQ010000026.1 GCA_017525525.1 Lachnospiraceae bacterium
GATGAAAACAATTCAGAAGGAAAGCAAGAATGCTTAAATATTACCATTGTCTGCAACGAAATCAAAAACCTCGCAAAGCCTTACTACACTTGGCTTGCGAGGTTTTTTGCTTGCGAAAAACTGTCAAAGACGGGATTATATAACAAATATTTTATTATGCAAGCTTTTTCTTGTACTGACAGCCTCTCCGCAACAGCAGCGTCAACCGCCTCATCATTGCCGTTAATCTTTCCTCATCATAATAATTCCTGCGATTATCCAATATGAGATATGTCAGGATAAGTCCGGTCAATATTATCTTCCCGGCACAAAATGCACTCCGCGCCTTACATTTACGGGGTGGATGTCCGGAACTATATAATCAAGCAAACCGCCGAGTGAATTCTCAAAGCAGTTTAAGTATATGGCCTGATCCTCGGGGTAATGCTGCCTTACCATATATATGCTGCCGCGCAGCAGCCTTAAAGGCGCAGTCCTGTCTATGTTCTTTGAAAGCAGGAACATAGGCTCAAGCATGCCGCCCATATGCTTCTTTATAAGAAATGCGCCGTCCACGCCGCCCTGCACTCTGTGCACACAGCTTATCTTCTTGTCTATACTGTTGATATCCATAAGCGCGCGCTTAGCCTTATCGTTATTCTTAAGGCTCATAAGGAAGCGCATCGTGTCTTTGATATCGATGGAGCCCATGCTCACATAATCCTTATGCGGATGAGCCGACGCAAGGCTCGGATTCCTGATGAGCTCATTGAAGGGCTGAAGAACATTTCCTTCGATTGCCTTCTCGAAACGGAAACGGTATAGCGAAAGCAGTGCCTGTACCTCTTCAGCCATATCAATCTCCGGAATATCCGCCGTTATCTGATTATAATCAATCTCGGATATCTTCTCGAAGAAATAATCCATAAGCCCGCTTCCTATACCGTTCCCCCTTAAGCTTTCCCTCACAAAGAGCCATTTTATGGCAACCTCCCTGCTTTCGGGCTCAACCTCGAAGACAACCGCGCCCTCGGGAATATGCTTCGAGGAGTCGTCAACCGCGCCGAGTCCAAGCACATTCGGGTCGCTGAGCCTTCCCAGCAGCCATGCCGGAACCAGATGAAGGAAGCTGCGTATATTACTTGTCGAAATCTCGCTGTAAATCATATGTAATCCCTTTATTATGTAAGATTCTTCGCTTCGCGTAAGTCATGACACCGTGTCAGCACCTCCTCTTTAGCCCGAAGAATCTTATTATTATACATACAGATAGGCTGCGTAAGGCCCGAATTTTCCCGAATCTGGCATCATCCCCAGCTTATCAAATTCATACTTCATAGCCTTAACTATATGCTGAACAGAAAGCTTACCGCCTTCGGCGCCTGCCATGTAAGCGGCCGAAAGAAGTATCGCCTTGATATTGCTTCCCGTAAGCTCGAACTGCTTTGCGAAGAAAGCAAAATCAATATTCTTCTCCACCGGCACCCCATCCGGAAGAATGCTGGTCCATAGCTTAAGCCTCTCCTCCTCGTCGGGCTGCTCAAGCCTTACTGCGTAGGTTATACGCCTTACAAAGGCCTTGTCAAAACCCGAATAGTAATTCGTGGCCAGCAGGCTCATGCCCTTGTATTCCTCTACTCTCTGCAGCAGGAACGCTATCTCCTGGTTTGCGTACCTGTCGTTGGAATTCTCCACATCCGTTCTCTTTGAAAAGAGCGCATCCGCCTCGTCAAAGAAGAGAATCACATTGGACTTGTCCGCCTCATCGAAGACGGAGTTTAAGTTCTTCTGTGTCTCACCTATATATTTCGAGAAAAGCTGTGAGGTATCCACCCTGTAAAGCGGCAGGCCGACCTCTCTTGCCACAACCTGGGCCGCCATGGTCTTTCCTGTTCCCGTAGGTCCGTAAAGCAGGACCGAAACCCCGTTGCCGTAGGCATTCTTCTTGGTTATTCCCCAGCCTTCTCCTATACCGTTCTTTACCTTGTACCTGTTGCAGGCCGTCATAAGCAGCTTCCTTTCGGCTTCCTTCATGCTTATGTCCTCCCAGGTGTAGACCGTCTTCACTTCCTTCGCAAGTCCGTTGAAGTTTACTGTCGTTATTCCCTTCAACGCATCGGTTATCATATCCCGTCCGACCTTCTTGACTCCCTTCTGAAGAAGATCGAGCTTTGCCTGCTTGGCAGCTGCCCTTATGCCCGAGTATGAAAGCTCGTAGCAATCCGCTATCTCGTCTATCGTGAAGCCCTTCTCGAGTGAAATACCGTATTCCTTCAGAAAATGCTTCCACATCGCTATCCTTGAAGCCACATCGGGTTTGCCTATCTTTATGCTTAAAACCGGATTGCCTTTCTGCAGCGACTTCGGAGCTTCTCCTCCACCCGACATAAAAATCGGCCTCGAACTCTTAAGCTCGGCTATTTTTTTATAAATAGGCTTATAGTCCGTCTCATAATCGTCTGTCTCCAAACCGCTTACGAGAAGAACATTCTCACTTAAGCCTGTGATAAACACGAGCGAATCAAAAAGCTCCGTCAGTGAATTATCATCCGTCTTGACTATCTTGCTTATATCGATTTCATATACCTTAAGGCCTTTATCCTTTGCGGCGCCGCAAACAAGCGAAAGAACCTCCTCTGCGTCCTCGCACGCAAGGAAAAGCTTCTCGCCCTTCATGCACTCATCATCAAGCACGGCCTTAATCCCTATGCTCTCATCCTTAAAGAATACAGGCTCCTCCTCACGGCTTAAAAGCTTCAAACCGTTCCTTTTGTAGATGCCCTCTCCGCAAATGTACTCCAAAGCCGCACCGGTAAGCACAAGCTTGGTCTTAAGCGGATTAAAGCTGTTAACACCCGCGCTCATAAAGAGGCCGTTAAAGAGACCTCTCTCCTCCGACACGAAATCCGCCACATCAAATTCGGAATCGTCCACAGCTCTTCTTATCAGCGCAATTCCAAAGCCAAGTGTCGGAACGTTCTGCTGTACGTCATCCTGACCAAAGCCTACTATCCTCTCATAACTCCTGTCTGTCTGCGCGATAATCGCAAGAACCATAAGAAGTGTCTCGGACTCCGAAAGATCGTATCTCTCTCTCAGATTCTTTATGGGAAGCATGACCTTACTTCCGGACTTTGAACCAGAAACAGTCTTCTTCGTCCTCGCTTCGATATAGTCGAAGCCGTTCTTCACGGATTCACCGAGGATAAAGTAATAACCGCCTCTGTCCCTTGCCGCCGGCATCTTGAAGAAGTAGTCCCTCATCTCCTTCTCGGTAATGACCACTCCTCTTGAGTAAGCGGCCTCGCCGGTATCGGCAAGCTTCATGGAGATAAGATCCTCCACTATCATCTCGAGAAGATTGCGATAGTCCTCAAGCTCCTCATAAGAGGAGCTGTAAGGAGTGTTCTTTAATTGTTCATCAAAATAACTGTCGTATTGAAACATAATCTCTAAGCCTGTCCATGGTTACCGTCGTCACCGGGCTGCGCTCCGGCGCCCTGATGCTGCTGATTGGCGGCGTTAGTTGCCTTATCCCTCTCGCGCCATAACTCAATGATTTCAAACATCTTTCCTTTCTGGTTGGGATGCTTGTTCCTGACCTCAGTGAAATCATCCGCGGCACCGTCGGCGGTCTCATACTTGTGTATAAGTTTCCACTCTTCGAAAATAAAAGTCCTGAAATTTTGCAGCCTCAAAACCTCTGTCAGCTCCGCAACCGACTTTTCTCCGGGCATCTTCTCCGCAAGAGCAATATACTCCTTGATCTTGCCAAACAGATTAGAATACCCCGTCCTTATCCTGTCAAATAAAGTATCTACACCGGGATTATCGTCCGGAACATTCGAATCCCTGTCACGTATAACGGTGGCTATTGCAGCCTTCAAGTCATTTCTCTTGCCCTGATATTCTTTGATAGCCGGAACCGAATCAATATCAGCTTTATCGATTGCGGAAGGCAATATCTCGGGATGATCGTTAACTATAAATATATTGTCAACATTCTTAACAAGGAATGCTCCGTCGTTCTCCGGCCCCTCAACAGGCTTATTCGGTTTACCCTCTTCCCCTTCCTTTTTAACAACTGCGGAAAAGTCTATATTCTGCTTTGAGTAATAGAATATCTGGGTCCAAAGCTCACTGACATCCTTCTTTCTTCCATACTTTTCGAAGTAAACCGAGGTTACCTTTGCCGAGTTATAGGTCTGACGCGAAATATAATCGGTCAATACCATAAGTCTCCTGAATACCACAAGAAGCGCATCATTGTTGACCGAATTCCTTATATTAAACTTGGTTAAGCCTCCTGTCCTATGCGTTGCCACAAACTCACCTATCATGTCTGTAACGCGTTCATAGAGTATGGTTAAGTATGCGCCCTGCTTGACAAGCTTGTCATTATTTTCGGGTATGACACCGTCATTATAGGACAGGCACACTCTGAGCTGGTCCAGTATAAGCCTTATCTCATTATGCATATCCTTTGTCAAAAGAGCTTTACTGTGTCTATCATTCGGATCGACAATAGCCGGCGGATGCTCTGCAAGCTCTCTGTCTTTCATAAGACCGTTGAGTATGATTTTAATCTCGTCAAAGGCCGGATCGACATCCGTGGCATTCCTTGTAAGGTCAATATTGGCGAACTCCTGCGGACCCTTGTCTCCGAGCGCCTCGTCCTCCTCCTCTTCGATCATGCGTCCCTTTCCCGCAAACGAAGCAAGGAACTCGCTTGACTTAAGGCTCTCGACAAGCCCTCGAAACTCCGTAAGTCCTTCGTCTCCTCCGGTATCGGCGCGGTTCTTCTCCATATCCTTCTGCGAAAGAAACTCCTTCATCACGGTTTCGTCGTAAATCTCTTTATACAGAGGATGTGCCATGAGCTTCAGTTTTGTCGATATAAATCCGCTCGCCTTATCAAAATCCAATGCTTTTTGCTTAAGGTTACGCAAAGCATTGCCTGTAGGCGCCCCGGGAATCGTACCTTCCATAAGCGCGCCGTACAATGCAGTTCCAAGCGCAAGCTGAGGAGCGAATTCCTCGAAATGCTCGATTACATAGTCGTCATCCATTAGCTTCTCAAAGTAATCATCCCGTATATTTGCGAAATCCTTCAGCTTTACAACCTGCCCAAGCTCTCCTTTTGCCTTTTCGATGGCCTTGCTCATAGCATCATCATCGACAAGCTTCTTGGCCTTCTCCGAAAGCTCTGTTCTTCTTTTTACTGCGTCCTGACTTTGCTGGGCTTCAATCTGCTGGTCGGTCATCTGCGTTCCGCCGCTTAATTCCCTGTGCAGAGAAACCATAAACTGCAGCTTTTTTCTCACCTCGGGATCATCGCTGTATTCGTTAAGATATTTCTCACGCACAACAAACCCCGAAGCCTTAAGCCTTTCCGCCATGGATTCTCCCGTTCTTATGAAGGTACCCTGTTCTTCAACGGCAAGAACCTTGGCGCCTAAAGCAACCATCTCCATGGCTTTTTTCTCTTTCGCGGTTTCGATTGCATGCGCAGTATCCCGTTTTTTCTGCAGCTCTGCAAGCTTTTCCGGTACAACAGGTACTCCGAAAACATTTACCCTGGCTTTTTCAAACGCAGCGTTTATCTCTGCTATCTTCTGACGCGCCGCATCGGCCTTTGCGCTCTCTTCTGCAACCAGCTCCTCATATCGCCTTCTTACTCTGTCAATCTGAGGACTTATAAACTGGTTTTTCTCATCATAGATATATGCCCCCAGCGGATCTTTTGCAATAGCCACAATGGACTTAGCATATAAATAATACTTTTCCATGGCTTCGCACTTTATTCTGGCGTTAACTATAGCATCCTCTCCGACCTCGGCGCCTATGCTTATTGCCTTCGGAAGGACTTCATTCTTGATAGTGAGGGCTGCTTCGCACTTCTCCATAATATCTTTATAGTGCGTTACAATAAACTCCATTGAGGTGTCATCAAACAGCCTTGTGTCGTCCTTAAGGAATGACATAATAATACCAAGAAGCTTTGGAGCTTTCGCTTTATTCTTCTCTGCCGTATATGCCTGCTCCGCGGCAGCAACCACAGCTCTCTCGGCTTCGATTTCCTTGTCGATATCAGCTATTTCCTTTTCAAGCTTAAGCTTTGCGACAATCTGCTGTTCGTTTAACTCATGGGGACGAGCGCCAGCCTCAGCATTCTGCTCGCCGTTTGCCTCTTCTTCCTCTTCCTCCTCTTCACGAAATTCCAGTAGTCCCTGTAGCTCGGTCTGCTTTAGCGCGCGCCTGCGTAACAGCTTTTCAAGCTTTTCTTCCCTTTTTCTCTTTGCTTTCGCATCTTCTGCCTCTTCTAATGCTGCATCATTTCTCTTTCGGGTTTCCCTTTGCATCTGTTCAGCTGCAAAGCCTTCCGTCTCCATGGAAGCCCTCCGTTTTCTTAATGTTCTCTGATACACACTGCGCATCAAGGAACGCATATCACCGACATCGATATCCTGCTGGCCTGTCATAAGATACTTAAGAGACTCAGCTTCCTCCTGCAGGTTAAGAACTTCATTTGCTTTTGCTTCGGCATACTGTGCTTCAAGCCTTTCGGCTTTAGGGATATCTTCGTCCGTAATCTCCTCATACCCAAAATTAACTCGTGTATTGGCCTTGTCATATTTAGTTAAAAATTCGTTTATTTTCAGATTCAGAAGCTTTTCAACAAATTCCTTCACTCCCGGATCGTCATCATCTCTGAATTTTGAACTGAACAGCTCGGCCGCCGCATCATAATCAAAATCCCCCTGCATATTCTTTTCATCAAAAAGGAACGGATAATAAGGAGACGCAATTACAGCAAGCTTCTTTTCAACAAAATGTCCAAAGCTGCTAAGCATATCCGCAATGGCTAACATGCTCTTCTTTTCTTTATCATGGAACTTAAAATCTTCGGTTTCGGACTCACGAATAAATGCCCTAATGGCATCGCCGTATTTTACTCGAAACGCAATAAAACTAAAATTATTAACAAGCGTCTCATCAGAAATATCATCCAGGATTTCTGCAAAATCGTGTGATAGTATATCCTGCCTTACCGCGTATGTTGTCTGTCCCCGGATTATAGTCTCTCCCTCCGGTACACCTCTCTCAAGGATAGTCCTTGCCTTTGCGGACAGCGCCTGTCGCGCCTCAACTCCCTTGTTGATACGCTTTACCTCTTCATCCGAAACGGTTGCATCGTTCCCCGTAAGCACGGATTTGGCAATCTCAAGCCACCTTCTTGTCTTTACTCCAAGTTCTGCATGCTCAGCCTTAACCTCATCGTCCTGGAGATTCTCGGGACCCTCAGCCTCATCTAAGCCTCTCCTCATCTTAAGCCCGAGTTCATACGCCGGATCATCATCAAGATACTTATCACCCGGCGGGTAAGCAAAGCCCTTTTCTATAACTCTTGGCATAAAGGACTTCGTATATAGTTCGGAATCTATCTCCCTGATCTGTTCGGTCAGATTGAGGTACTTTGCCACATCCTCGGTTATTGCTCCATCTCTGACAGCGGTGCTTATGCGACCTCTTATCTCAACCTCTTTTTCAGCCTTGTCTAATGCCTTAGCATCCTCATCCTCGCCCTCGCCTTCGATTGAAGCGACATTGGACTCAAAAAAGAACTGCACATAATGCGGATCCTTGACAAGCCTGAATCTCATAGAAATATAAGCCGCATGCTCGGTTATAGCGGCAGCCATAGCCTTTATATTCCTCTCTCTGTCATAGGATATAAAAAGCCCGGCAGCCTTTGCAACTGCAAGTGTATTTCCGATATCGGCCGCTTTTTCGGCAGCTTCCATTACATAATTATAATCTGTAATAAGCTTATTATCATCAACATACTTAAACTTTACCGGATTTTTCGCGTAGTTAAGAAAATCATTGAGAACCTTCTTAAACTCCTTCCCTCTGACCTCCTGGTGATCGGAGTTGAACTTTTCTATGGCAGCCTTCTTCTCCTCTGGGGTTTTGTACCTGCTTAATTCTTTGTACAGGAAGCCATAAAGCTCACCCTCAACCTTCTTGTCTTGATGCTCCTGATTATAAGCCTCCAAAGCCTCATAATTAGCGAGCAGTGTACTAGCCTTAGCCTCTATTGCAGCCTCATCAAGAATATTAGCCCTCTCGTTAATATCCTTCCTCTGGGTCAAACCTCCCATAATAATCTTGAAGGTTTTTACATCCATATTCCTTTCGGCTTCGCCAAGGAGACTATACATTGTCGCAATCTCGTCATACTTTTCTCCTTTGACGATTTCAAGGGCAGTCTTGGTTTCCGCGGCATCCAAAGGTTTCTGCGCCCTCCACTCGGATTCATTCTCACCAAAAATCAGCTCATTTGCTTCAATATCATCCTGCGATAACAGATGATCGGGAAGGTCTTCCTCTCCTTTGCCTTTTTTAAACTTGAAATCTGTATGCGAATCCTCAAGGCGCTTCTCCATGGTTTTGTCGCGTACAGGCTTCTCAAAGCCGGGAAGCCCCTTTATAGAAAGCGCAACAAGGCGTACAAAGCCCGCAACGCCGTTCATCCTTTCATCAAACTTTCCGTCTGTTTCCGCCTGTGCTATTCTTCGCTCAAGCCTGTTAAGAGTTCCCTCGTTTATCTGCCCGTCAAGTTCTTCATAGAGCACCTTATAGAGAGGATGGTTGATAATCTCCATCCTCAGATTTATATATTCCATGTATTTATGAATCGAAACCGCCAGATTATTGGCAGCAAAGAACTTTTTGAACCCCTCCTCCGAATGCAGGTATCCTTCTCTGGCGCCATAAGCCTGTTCCATCGCAGCCATGGTCGGAAGCGTATAATTAAGCATAATAGCTGCTTTTTCGCCCAGCTTCTTTAAGGCGGAATAATTCCTGATAATATACTCATCCGAGGTATCATCAAAAAGAGTAATGTCCGTGTCATTCAGAAAATCTAAAATAGACTTTGAAAGCTCAACCCATTCAGGGTCCGATAAGAGCATACCCTCCCTTAATAAACCCATATCGGCATCAGCAATATGCTCCGCTGCTTTCTTGGCCTGGATTCTCCTATCAACGCCCGCTTTATAACCACGAAAAGCCTCGCTTTGCTGAATTTGATGAATTATATGTCCCTTAAGAGCCAGATCACCTGCTTCGCCCTCCTGCAGTTCCTTTTGAAGGACAAAACCAAACTGGTTTTCTCTCGTGGGAAGCTTCTTATCCCTGTTATACAAATGCATGGCAAGAGCTGCCCTGTCGGCCTGCTGTTCTCTCTCTTCGGCATGCTGGGTTTTCGTCTCAACCTCTTCATCGGTAAACTCTTTTTCCTGACCGTTCACTTTTCCGTGCAGTAAAAGATAAGCCAGCTGAACCTGTGCTTTTTTCTTCTCCTTCTCTGCGGCTATACGCTGCTGCTCCGGATCAATCGGCTGTGGTGCTATTGGTTGCCGCGGAACCTGCTGTGGCGCATCGCCATGTCCGTCACCGTGTTCGTTCAGGTGAGCATTAACCCGGGGTGCTCCATGAACATGCCGTTGCTGGTTTGGATTTCTTCGTCTCCGATGTCGGGGTTGCAGTACCTGGAGTGGATTTCCACCTCTGCGTCTCCTTTGTATTCGACGCTGATGGATACGCAGCATACGCTCTTGTCTTCTGGCAGCATGATTTGGACGATGTTCGGCCTGCGGATGATCGCCTTGATCATGTCCATGCAGCTGTTCGACTTGATCATTAACTTGATCAAAATCTACAATCGGAACGCCAAAATTATCGACTCGGACTATATTGTCATCGCCCACATTCTGACCAGGCTGAACTCCCTGTACCGCACCTGGCACTGCTTGAAGAACAAGTCCACCGGGCTGACCTTGATGTTCACCGTCCTGCCCAACAGGCGGATGAACATTCTGCACAGGAACACCGTCGTTTGCTACCGGCTGTACCTGGTCGCCTCCGTTCCCGGCATTCGCCTGTGGCTGCCTACTAAATATTCTTTTTATCGTGTCCCAAATTCCTGGCATAAAATACCTCCCGGTCAGCTTGCCTGCTTTCCGAAAATAAGATCAGCGTACGGTTCGAAGTCCGAACGCGTGAATACTTTACCAACCTTGACGAACTCGTACTTAACTGCCTGCAGGTAGTGAACCATATGTACCTGTCCCCCGGCCTCCGGATCGGCTGCCGCAAGGAAGGCTGCGTTAAGTATGCAGTTCTTGATATTACCACCAACCAGCTCGTACTTCTCTGCGAGGTAGCGGACATCCACATCCTCCGCAAGAGGAGTATCCTTCGGTATGGTTGTACTCCAAAGCATCTCTCTTGTATCCACATCGGGGAACTGGAACTCCACGATGTATTTCATCCTTCGGAAGAACGCGGGGTCGATGTTGTGCTTGTAGTTCGTTGCAAGCACGGACACACCGTCGTAACCCTCGACCTCCTGAAGCAGGAGCGCTGTTTTATTGTTGTTTGACGCCTGGTTTGAACCTCCGTCATCCGAACGCTTTGCAAAAAGAGTATCGCACTCATCGAAGAAGAGGACGACATTACACTTCTTTGCCTCTCGGAATATCATGGAGATGGACTTCTCTGTCTCACCGACGTACTTATCTATAACCTTTGAAAGGTCAACTCTGTATAACTCAAGATTAAGCTCATGAGCGATAACCTGGGCGCACATGGACTTACCTGTACCGGGAGCTCCGAACAGAAGTATCGAAAGTCCTCGGCCGTATGGGTACTTCTTTGTATAGTGCCAGCCGTCGTAGACCTGCTTACGGAAGTTCATCTGGTCTATGGCGTGCTCAAGAGTCTCTCTCTGGTCATGGTTCATGACGATATCCTCAAAGCCGAAGTTTGCCTTGATCTTCGTCGCCTTCTGGGTAAGCTCGGAGCTCATCTGCGCGTAGCAGCCCTGGAAAAGCGTTGCTCTCGAGATTACTATCTCCTTGTTCATGGTCGCTAAGCTTCTTGAATGATAAAGCGCCGACTTTATCTTACCCGGTGTGAAGAGGAACTTTGTAGCCATCTCGAGCTTATCCACGTCATCACCGAGAGAGTACTTCTGCGCGAAATAGTTCCAGCACTTCTCTCTTTCCTCGTTGGTAGGCGTCGGGATTTCAAGCTCCGTAACCTCCTCCTTGGTTATATCCTTCATCGCAAGCTTCTCGCGGCTTATACAGAACACTAGTATGCCCTTCTGCACGAGCTTTGCGAATGCAAGGTCCATATATCCGTAGAATTTCTCCTTCTCATCCTCACGGAAGGTAAGCTCGTCAAGGCAGCAGCACGAATTGGTTAAGATGCACTCTCTCGTCACCGCCCACAGAGCCTTCTCCACGAAGGAGAAATCATACACGAAAAGCTTTTTGCAGTTTATAGACACGGCGCCTAAGTTCTCACCGGCGCAGAAATGTCTTATGAAGAACTTTCTTCCGCTTCCCTCATCGCCGAAGTACGAGAAGATTCTTACGCCTTCGCCGTAGCTTATCTTCATGGCCTCGAGCTGACCGTCATTTGCCATAATAGGATCAAGCTCCTCGTCGTTGGTAAGCATCTTGAAGAAACGGATATAGTTCTCATCAAGCCTCATCGGGTTCTTACCGAAGAGGTAGTCGATTATTCTCTTATCCGGAGATATTACGGTCGAGAAAGGCATGCTCGACACGACTCTTAAGTCAAGTATCGGAAGCAGCGCCTCGAGGCATTCACTCATCTCACCGTAAGCTCCTGTTATCGAATAATTCGAGCCGAAGAACACCTTAGCCGCTGACTCGATAGTCGGCGAGGAAAGGTTGCCGTTCTCATTGATTATCTGGAATATACCTGCGTAATCCGTCTGTGTTGACGAAAGCACGCCGCTTGCAAATGTAAAGAGCGCAAAAGGCCTCATCTCAAGCTTCTTTGTAAGCTCATAGAAAGGCATCTTCTCGCCTGCCTTTACGGTCTCCTCTGCGCAGGCTGCAATCCACTCAAGCTTAGCAACCACATCAAAACGTCCGCTGCCGCCCGAGGACGAGCCTCCCGAAGAAGATTCCTGCTTCTCGCTGCCTTCGTCATCATCCTCCTTAACCGTATCGGAGAAGGAACCGAGAAGTTCGAGAAGATCAGCATCAAAATCATCTTCCTCCTCTTCTTCCTCGGCTGCGGAATCATCCGCGGTTAAACCGCTGCCTTCATACATCTGCTCGTAACGGATTATCTGCTCATTGGCAGAATCCGCGGCGATTTCAAGATCCGGATAAAGGACATTCTTGAAGCCGCCCTGGCCGTTGGCAAAGGTGAGCTTCATGTTCTCCAAATATGCGGACAGACACAGGTTGACACAGTGGAACACATGCTTCATGTACTCGTCATATCCACCTGCAAAGGGCTTTATCTTGCTGTCCTTTCCTGAGGACTTGTCCGCCTGCTTTGCCGAGTTATCCTCTTCCTTTGACTTTTCTTTTTTCTTTGCGGGCTTATCGTCCCCGCCTAAATCACCGAATAAAGCGGCGAGATCCATATCATCAGAGTCATCGGATTCATCAAAATCAACCGATTCATCCTCAGTCTCGGAAGCATCGTCATCGTCGTCATCCGCGTCAAAGAATGCGAGGAGCTCGTCAAGCTCGTCTCCTTCATTTTTTTTCTTTTTTCCTGCCAATGCTTTTTCTCCTTGAAAATTATACTATTGTTACAGTCACAAAACAGTCACGTGGCCCAGCTTACTGAATGGTACCGTCTTCTTTTGTCCGGAATATGGCGGTTTTATCAAACACACTTTTGGCTGTGTTGATTGCATTATCGTCATCATCCGCGAAGACGCCCTTGTAGTCGTTTAAGTAGCCCCACTTTACGGGCTCCTCATAGGCGTAGCCCATCTCGTCCTCATCCTGGTCCTGCTGGATGTCGTTCTTTTTTTTGTTCTCGGCGTTAATGCGCCGGTTATTGTCTAAGAGGCGTTGCGTAAGTAACATACTCATTCCCCCTCGTATAATATGTAATGGCACGATTGCTAAAGCAATCCTGCCCAGTCTAATGTCATAAGGAATCCACCGCTTCGCGGTACCCCTTATGACGAAAGTCGGTGCGATGCAAAATTATGACTTCGTCATAATCGCAC
>JAFXSQ010000027.1 GCA_017525525.1 Lachnospiraceae bacterium
ACTTCTCATATTTTTGACGGAAAGGGGCTTAATCGCATCGCATCGCATGGGCTGACTGTGCCTTTTTTGAACAAAACAACATATATTCGTGATGGATAACCGCCTTACTTGACGGGGTATTATGCCCTGTCATGTAAGGCGGTTTTTATTTGCGCGTATAAGCTCTTGCCAAGCGGCCGTATGCCCGTTGTGCTCGCATATAAGGGCATACGGACATTTGGCAAGGCAACGGACATGAGCATGTAGCACGATAGTGCGGAATGCGAATGCCCGTAGAATTGCAAAAGCGCGAAGCGCGGAGTAATTCGTAGCTTATAAGCGATGATATCAAAAAATAATTTTTAGGAGGATTTCACATGAAGAAAAAACGAAAATTAGGAAGGAAGCTGCTGAGTTTTTTGCTCACGCTGGCGATGGTTGTCGGGCTGATGCCGGGGATGGGGTTGACGGCACTGGCGGCAGATAACTCGCCCATCACCGTAACATGGAGTAGTACAGGCTTTGTTGATGCTGACTTTGATGGAGAGGGTAAATGTTATGGTAAAGATGGAGTTTCTTTATCGGGTACGAATATTTCTAATGATTCTGGATATGAAATGTCAATTTCTGCAGACGAATCAAGCTTCACGACAACTATCGGAAACTTTACCAAGATTGAGGTGAGCGGAGAGGAACTTCTAGAAGGTTTTACTGGTACGGGCTGGAGTGGCGACGGCAGAACATGGACAGGCAACACTTCAAGTGTAGCGTTCAATGGTTATCTGACTGACAGCTCTCATGATAATCCTTGGACAATAACCTTTACCATTGATCCTGTTTATAAAAGTGTGACGATCCATCCGGGCAACAACATGACAAAGACCACGAGTTCCGGAGCGGCATCACAGACTGACCTTGCTGTCGCTATGACAGATGTAGTCTATACCGCGAATAATGGTTATTACTTCCCAAAAGATTACAGCGTTGCAGCGGTTAACGGGATAACTGTGACCCGCAACAGCTACACGCAGATAACAGTTTCTGGTATGCCGACCGCCAATGCTGAGATAACGTTGACAGCGCCGATGCCTGCACCAGCACCGGCTGCGCCTACGAAAGCTACAGAAACATTAGCACCAACAATAACAGACGGTAAGATAACAGCCACACAGGTATTGCATTACGCAGGTAAAGAGTGGTATGTAATCGCAAGTGGTGACAAAGGAGTGCAGATAGCTTCCGATGCTGTCACAAGGCAAGAGGGAGAAACCACGATTGTATTATTGGCGAGAGAGCTATGGGGTTCTGGTGTTTATGGTTCCTATGGTGATTACAATAATTCTACTCTAAAGACTACCATAGAAGGATTTGTAACAAGTGAAAAGATTGGAAGTTATTATACAGGTGATAATGCATGGCAGAATGATTTGATAGCTAAAAGGACGCTGGCAGGCGGTGGGACTTTTGGGAACAGTGGCAATTATACTAAAGACAACATAATGGGCGATCCTATAACGGATGCTACCCTATGGCTTCTCTCGGGTGCAGAAGCTCTGCAGATGTTTAACTTCTCGACCTCGAGAGACACATACACTGATGCATTTGGCAATGTATTTGGTTGGTTTCTTCGTAACCCTGGACAAGATAGTTTAAATTTTCCGTGCACAGTTGTTTTGAATAATGTCGAAAGTTGGACAAGTGATTGGTTCCTTGGTGCTAAAATGCCATACGATACTTCTGGCGTCCGTCCCGCTTTATGCCTCAATCTGACAGATAACATCCTTGCATCTGAAACATTCGGTGGGTCAGGCGAGTATACGCTGATGCTTTCGCCACATCAACACGCTTTTACTTACACGACCGATGGTGCGACCATCACGGCGACGTGCAGTGCGGACGGCTGCCTGTTGCCTTCAAGCAGTGAAGGAGGCACTGACCACGTCGCAACGCTGACACTCACCGCACCCACACTGACCACCGTCGGCGGCACGGGCAGCGCGTCGGCGTCGCTGGACGGATTGACTGTCTTCAACACCGCCACCGGGCTGTCAGTTTCTGCGGAGAATATCAATTACGTTGGCAGAGACGGCACGAGTTATGACGAGAGCACGACTGCACCCACTGTCGCAGGTAAATACACCGCGAAGATCACCCTGTCCGGCGTGAAGACCAGCGAGGGCGAAAACAAGAGTGTAACCGCCAGCGTGGATTATGAGATTGCAGCGCCGTATGAAAGTCCTTATACCACTCTTGTAAATACCACAACGGAAATAACTTTTGATGGCAAGCTTTGGTATCTGATCGAGGATACCTCGACGGCGGCAAATGACGGGACAGTCACCCTGCTTTCAAAGGAATGTGTTGCTACGTCGAAGTATAATTCTTCCGGAAGCTATGTTGAATATGCTTCTTCGACAGTAAAAACAGCAGTAGATAATTGGTATAATAACCATATTACAGGTAATGCAAAAACGGCAGTAGTCGACAACAAAATGTTTCTTCTGACAAAAGATCAGGCAGATGCAATGACAGAGGATACCAGAAAATGTTCCAAGTATAATGGAGAAGACAAGTGGTGGCTCTGCTCGCCCGGTGATTCTGATTATGTGGCGGGCGTGAACGGCTATTTCGGTGAAGTGATCAGCGACTTCAATGCGGGAAGCGTGTATTGTGTCCGTCCCGCTTTGCAGCTTGATTTGAGCAAGGTGACATTTGATTCTGAAAGCAAGACATTTTCTCTGGCAGAGGGCGAAGCAACTGCGACAGCGGCAGAGACATTAGCACCGACCGTAGATGTAGATAATGATAACAAAGTAACAGAGGCAAAGATTCTGGAGTATGCCGGTAAGCAATGGTATGTGATTGCAAGTGACACCACGGGAGTACAGATAGCAAATGATGCTGTTACCCCACAAACAGGAAAGACCACGCTTGTATTACTGGCGAAGGACATACTAGCTAATCAAATACAGTTCAATAGTAGTTATAGTAATGTTTACAAGGATTCCGCGCTTTACAGCAAAATAACGGAGCTTGAAGCGCAAATTACTGCCTATACCTATGGCAATGATTGGGAGAAAAACTTGATTGCCAAAAGAAAATTGGCTGGAGAAGCTACTTCAGGTGAGAACTATCAATCAATAGATAATATATCTGGAGGGACAGTAGACGAGGCAAACCTATGGCCACTTTCAGCGTATGAAGCGGGTCAACTTAGCCCAACTATATTAGGTACCGACATCTGGTGGCTCCGCTCGCCCGGCGACAGTGATGGTAGTGCGGCGTGCGTGAGCAGCGGCGACGTGACCCTCGGCGATGTGGTCTACGAGCTCGGAGTTCGTCCCGCTTTATGCCTCAATCTGACATCTGACATCTTCGCATCTGAAAAATCAGGCGAGAGTGGTGTATATGAACTGACGAAGGCTGAACCTGCAATTGAGTACCCCCTCTGGGTCGGCGGTACGCAGGTGACGAGTGAAAATGTGAGTAATATAGACGGAGACAATAAGGCGAGCTACGATGACTCCACACATACCCTGACGTTGAATGGGTACAATCTCACCGTTTCAAATGAAGATCCTGTGATTGAATATGGAATCAAATACACTGGTTCAGACCCTCTAACAATTAATCTGGAGGGCGAAAATGCTATAGAAGGATTCTTGAATTATAATAAATATAGGGGAATCAATTACGGAATATATATCACAAGAGACACAGACGATATAGCGGCTGATGTGACTTTTACCGGGGAAGGTTCGTTATCAGTAAAGGCAAAGCGCGGTATTGTTTCTTACACGAAGACAAATTCCGATGATTCGGTGGGCAATATAACATTTTCCGGAACGGGAGAGATTGATGTGGCTAGTAGCGTGGATGTAGACGGAGCCATATGTACAAATTATGGTACCGTCAATATTTCTGGCGGGACATTAACGGCTGCAGGTTATACCGGTATTGAAGCACAGAAGGGCATCAATATATCCGGTGGGACTGTCAGTGTTACCGGAACTTCTGACTCCGGTATGTCTTCGTACAATCCGGTTAGTATAACCGGTGGTACGGTTACAGCTATAGGAGAAACTAAGGGTATTTCTGCAAGTTGGTCTGGCGAAGGCGATACGGTTACAATAGGCGCAAATGTAAAAACCGTAGTAATAAGCGGTGAAGAAAAAGCTGTAGACGGAAAGGTAATGAATGCTATAGCGGGCAGCGCCTGGGTAAACAAAGATGGTACGGGTAATAAAAGCGAAATAGAAGCCAGTAGCGTGCCGCGGGAATTGTCAGAGTATAAAAAAATGGTTTTTTCTTCCTACATACCGCTTGATACTACAGAAACCAACTTGACTCCCATAAATATATCCATCCCCAATAGTCATACTGTACCTGCGGTAGGAGATGTGCTTGAGGCATCCTGTGCTGCGACAGATATCGTTTATCAGTGGTACAGAGGGACAACATTGCTCATCGGCGAAACTAACTCAAGCTATACAGCGACGATATCCGATATCGGTAAAACGCTTAAAGTTGTTGTTAAGCAAACGAAACAAGCCAATGGCACAGAGTATTCATCAGGAAGTGAACCGACACTCGCTTCGGAAGAAACAGGCGCTGTTGTGAAGAAAACGCCTGCGACGCTTAGCGTGGATGATGCAAAAACTAATGCCGGTATCTCTTACATGACCGAAACCGTTACGCCGGATACCGGCTATGAGGTTTCATCCTCCGGCACAGCTAACATTGCTATTACATCGCTGACAGATATTCTCAATAGTGAAGGTGTCCCGGTAATCTATGTCCGTACAGCGGAGACCAGCGATACTGCGGCAGGTGACTGGGTTGCAGTAACACTTACGGCCCGTCCTATCGCACCCACGGGACTTACCACAGAGAAAGCCACCAACGGAAGTACGGCAAATGGAAAGATTTCAGGCGTTGATACCACCATGGAATACTCCGCCGATGGCACTAGCTGGACAGATGTAACCGGCGGGACAACAATAGAGGGACTTACCCCCGGCACCTATCAGGTACGCGTTAAGGCAACGGCAAATGTACCCCACGGCAGGGCGACGGAGGTGACGGTTGGCAGCAAACAGATCATCCTTACGGACAGCCAGAAACCGACAGCTAAAACCGGCCTTACATATACCGGATCGGAACAGGCGCTTATAAATGCACCTACTGTGGCTCTGCCGGAGGGTGCGACGGAGATGCGTTATGCCATTGGCACGGATGCAACCACTGCCCCGACCGACGGCTGGAGCACATCCATCCCCACTGGCACAGAAGCAAAAACCTACTATGTTTGGTACAAGGTAGTTGGTGATGAAAACCATAGTGATACAACTCCTGCTTGTGTGACAGTGAATATCTCTCAGTACATACCTCCGCACTATCATTCCTACACAAGCACCGTAACAAAGGAAGCAACCTGCACGGAAGCAGGGGAGCGTACTTACAGATGCTCATGCGGAAGCAGTTATAAGGAGACTATAAAAGCGACAGGTCATACCATAGTAGCTCACGAGGCAAAGGAAGCAAGTTGTGGTGAAGATGGAAACAAGGCATACTGGGAGTGCTCGGTATGTGAGAAGATATTTGCAGACAAGGACGCAAAGACTGAGACAGCTCTTGATGAAGTGACCATTAAGGCAACAGGTGAGCATACACTGACGTCTCATAAAGCTGTTGATGTTACCTGCACAGAGGACGGAAGCAAGGCATATTGGGAGTGCTCCGTATGTAAGAAGCTTTACTCTGACGCGGAAGCTAAGACAGAGACAACTCTTGATGAGACTGTGATCAAGGCCAAAGGACACAAGCTTACAGCACACGAAGCAAAAGATGTAACATGTACTGAGGACGGAAATAAGGCATATTGGGAGTGTTCAGAGTGCAAGAAGCTCTTTGCAGATGCTGAAGGCAAGAAGGAAATTACAGAGACAGAAATAGTTATCAAGGCAGAAGGCCATAAGCTGACTCGTGTTGAAGCAGTAGAGGCAACGACTGAAAAGGAAGGCAACATAGAGTACTGGACATGCTCTAAGTGTGGCAAGTACTTCGCAGATGCAGAGGGTAAGACCGAGATAACCAAGGAGCAGACAGTGCTTCCGAAGTCAGAGCATAAGCTTACACTCGTTCCGGAGAAGAAGGCTACATGTACTGAGGACGGAAACAAGGCATACTATACATGCTCGCACTGCGACAAGCTCTTCGAGGATGCAACAGGAACCAAGGAGATTAAGCTTGAGGATACTGTTATCAAGGCAGAGGGTCATAAGCTTACTCATGTTGAAGCCAAGGAGGCCACAGTCGAGGAAGAGGGCAACATAGAGTACTGGGTATGCTCAGAGTGCGGCAAGCTCTTCTCGGACGCAGAGGGTAAGTCTGAAATCACTGAGGATGAGACTAAGGTAGAGAAGCTTATAGATATCTCTAAGGCAACAGTTACGGGACTTGGCATAAAGGCGTGGACTGGCTCGGCAGTAAAGCCTGTTGTAACAGTAAAGCTTGACGGAAAGACTCTTAAGAAGGGCACGGACTATACCGTATCCTACAGCAACAATAAGAATGCCGGGAAGGCAACTGTAACCATAGAGGGTATGGGAACTTATGCAGGAACTCTTAAGAAGACATTTGTTATAAAGAAGCCGGTTCTGAAGTACAGGGCTTATGTGCAGAAGAAGGGCTGGATGAACCCGTGGACGGTAGCCGGTATCGGAACAAAGGTTGACGAAAGGAGCTTTGCAGGTACAACAGACAATCTCCGCATGGAGACTATCCAGATGCAGCTTTCGGGAATCGGCGGACAGGTTCAGTACAGAGCATACTGCAGACTTAAGGGCTGGACCCAGTGGGCGACCACGGCAGATACCAAAACTTACGCCGGAACCAAGGGAGAGGCAAGACGTGTGGAGATGATACAGCTTAAAGCCTCCGGTCAGATAGCAAATCTTTATGACATGTATTACCGCACCTACTGCGAGAAGTTCGGCTGGCTCGGCTGGACAGGCAATAACGGAAAGTCCGGCTCGGCAGGCTACGCAAGGAAGCTTGAAGCCTTCCAGATTCAGTTCGTACCGAAGGGAACGGACTTTGACACTGGAGACATGAAATCCTTCTACGATAAGACAAAGGACGGAGAACAGTAAAAAGCAACTAAAAAACTGCATGACATAAGGAAATACACAAGCCCCCCGGAAGAAAAACTTGTTCTCCGGGAGGCTTGCTCACTTTTAGGGAACAGTGAGTTGCGGCTTTCTTTACATTTCGGGAGAAAAGCGTTATAATGTAGCTAATCATGTCTATCAATAAGGAGGGCACCATGGGCAAGTATTTCGGTACAGACGGTTTCAGAGGAGAAGCAAACATTGACCTTACCGTAGAGCATGCGTATAAGGTTGGAAGATATCTGGGGTATTACTTCGGAAAGAACAAAACCGGTGGGGAAAGAGCCAGAATAGTTATAGGCAAGGATACCAGAAGATCAAGCTATATGTTTGAGTATTCTCTGGTTTCGGGGTTGACTGCAAGCGGAGCGGATGTGTATCTGATGCATGTTACGCCTACACCGAGCGTATCTTATATAGCAAGGACGGATGA
This sequence comes from Lachnospiraceae bacterium, assembly GCA_017525525.1. Lineage (GTDB taxonomy): Bacteria > Bacillota > Clostridia > Lachnospirales > Lachnospiraceae > Coprococcus_C. Next base: position 7,585 of record JAFXSQ010000027.1, read on the forward strand.
GTTCGACTGTGGCATCATGATTTCGGCAAGCCACAACCCCTTTTATGATAACGGAATTAAGCTCATCAACAACCACGGCGCCAAAATGGATGCGGCTGTCGAGGAGGAGATTGAGCGCTATATAGACGGCGAGTTAGGCGAGATACCGCTTGCAACCAGGGAGAGTATCGGAAGGACGACGGATTACTCCATGGGAAGAAACAGGTATATCGCTTATCTGATGACGCTCCCGACCCGGGCGTTCAAGAATTACAAGATTGGTCTTGACTGCGCGAACGGAGCATCATTTACGGTGGCTAAGCCGGTGTTTGACGCGCTTGGCGCGAAGACCTTTGTTATGGGCGACAAGCCCGACGGCACGAACATCAACCTTGACTGCGGTTCCACACACATTGAGGCTCTGCGGAAGTTCGTGGTTGAGAACGGCCTTGACGCGGGCTTTGCCTACGACGGAGATGCCGACAGATGCCTGGCGGTGGACGAGAAGGGCGAGCTTGTGGACGGAGATGCGATTATCTACATCTGCGGCAAGTATATGAAGCAGCAGGGACAGCTTGCCGGAAACAAGGTGGTTACGACTGTTATGTCGAACCTGGGGCTTTATAAGGCGCTTGATGCGGCAGGTATAGGTTACGAGCAGACTACAGTTGGTGACAAGTATGTATATGAGAACATGATGGAGAACGGATACGTCCTTGGCGGCGAGCAGAGCGGGCATATCATATTCTCGAAGAATTCGCAGACCGGAGACGGAGTGCTCACATCCTTAAAGCTTATGGAGGTTATGGTTGAGGGCAAGACCACTCTCTCGGAGCTTACCAGAGAGCTTACCATATATCCACAGGTTCTGGTAAATGTAAAGGTTAAGGACAAGGAAGCGGCGCTTTCGGACACGGATGTGTTAAAGGCAAAGGAAGAGACTGAGGCAAAGCTTGCAGGCAACGGAAGGATACTGCTCAGAAAGAGCGGTACCGAGCCTTTGGTGCGTGTTATGGTCGAGGCTGAGACCGAAGAACTCTGCAGGGAATATGCGGAGTCTGTTGCAAATGTGATTAGAGAAAAGGGATATGAAGCGTAGGTTAAGAAAGCTTGAAACTTCAATATTGTTCGTGTTAAGGGTATTGCTCTACGGTTCGCTTTTTTTGGTGTTCTATCTGCCGTACGGGTACTACAATTTCCAGCTCTACAATGTTTCAAGAACCACGGCGGTCGTTATCGCGACCTACGTGACCATAGCGTATATGTTCTCGAATATTTATGGTCGTTATGATGTGGGTAAGAGGAAGAGCAAACCGATAGTGCATTCGCTGGTGCTGACCATGCTGTTCACGGATGCTTTTGCGATACTGGCCCTCTCGATAATGAACACCAACGATAAGAAAAACGATCATTTCGTGATAGAGCAGCCGCAGCTGATACTTCCTATATTTTTGGCACAGCTGCTTATCATACTTATTTTTGTGTACGGCGGAAATAAGCTTTATTTCACGATATACGATCCGGAGGACTGCATAATCGTAACATCCTCTCAGCACAGCTTAAACGAGATTGCAAGGGGAGTGTCAAAGTACAGATTGCAGTATAATGTAACACAGGTTGCGGACTATAGGGATAAGTCTCTGAAGGATTATATCATGCAGCATGACACCGTGTTCGTGTATGATGTGCCCATAGCGGAGAGGACGGATATAGTAGAGTTCTGTTATCAGAACATGAAGAGCATATATTTCAATCCGGACATGCATGATGTGGTGGAGAAGAGCGCAAAACACTTTATTCTAGATGATGTGTCCATGTACGGAAATTATTCCAAGGGCCTGACCTTAGAGCAGCGCGCGGTTAAGCGCGTGATGGATGTTATCATCTCGATAATCGCCATTATCATTACTTCGCCGATTATGCTCATCTGCGCAATCGCGATAAAGGCGGAGGATCACGGCAAGGTTATCTTCAAACAGAACAGGGTTACGAGAAACGGCAAGATCTTCTCGGTGTTTAAGTTCCGTACCATGAAGGAGGATGTGGAGAACTATGCCTACGTGGAGAATGACGATCGAGTAACGAAGTGCGGAAGGGTTTTGAGAAAGTACAGGATAGATGAGCTTCCGCAGTTCTTAAATGTGCTTAAAGGCGATATGAGCGTTGTCGGGCCACGTCCCGAGATGCTCACGAACATCTTCCACTATACAAATGAGCTTCCGGAATTTGAGTACAGACTCAGGGTTAAGGCCGGTATTACGGGTTATGCCCAGATTGCCGGAAAGTACAATACTTCGCCCAAGGACAAGCTTATTTTAGACCTTATCTACATAGAGGAGTACAGCTTCTGGCAGGATATCAAGCTTTTGTTCCAGACGCTTATTGTGCTCCTAAAGCGTGACAGCACGGAGGGCTTCCACACAGGGCAAGAGCTCAACTTTATGGAGTACAAAGAAGCTGAGGCGGAGGCTCCGGTGGAAACCTCGATAAAAGCTGAGGCAGAGGTTCCGATGGAAACCTCGATAAAAGCTGAGGCAGAGGCTCCGATGGAAACCTCGATAAAAGCTGAGGCGGAAACTACGGCGGATACTTCGGTTGAAACTTCGATAAAAGATTCGGTAAAAGCTGCGGAGAAAGATGTGGATGGAGCACGGGAGGATGGCAATGGAGACACTGAAGACAGAAAAAATGAAAATAGAAGCAACGGTTGATAATTTACATGAGGTGCTTGCCTTTGTTGATGAGCGTCTTGAGGCGGCCGAGTGTTCCATGAAGGCTCAGATGCAGCTTGATCTGTGCGTGGAGGAGCTCTTCGTAAATATTGCGCATTATGCATATACTCCCAATAAGGGTATGGCAGAGATTTCGATGGAAATAGACGGGGACAGGATGGCTTCCGTTACATTTGAGGATAGCGGAGTTCCGTATGATCCTCTTGCCAAAGTAGATCCGGATATCACGCTTTCAGCGGACGAAAGGCCTATCGGCGGACTCGGTATTTTTATGGTCAAGAAGAATGTGGATGATATTTTCTATGAGCACAAAGATGGGAAGAACATCCTGACGATAAAAAAGAAGATTTGAGAATTCTTAAAGGTCTTTTGTTTTGATAAACTTTATCATTATTTCTTGTTTTCTAAGCATTTTTTTGGTATTATATAGGGTAGTTTTGCAAAAAAATATCAGGAGGAAGGTATATGGGCAATATAAGCGCAACGGCTGCAGCGAAGATAACCGAGATCTGCAACCGTTACAAGGACGAGAAGACACCGCTTATGATGATTCTCTCGGACATCCAGAACGAGTATGGTTACATACCGCTGGAGGTTCAGGAGGTAGTGTCAAAGGAGACAGGCATTTCTGTTGCCGAGATTTACGGGGTTGTTACATTCTATTCTTTCTTTTCACTTGAACCAAAAGGAAAATATGTTATCGGCTGTTGCTTAGGCACAGCCTGTTATGTAAAAGGAGCCCAGCAGGTGATCGATAAGTTCTCCGAGCTTTTAGGCATCGGGCCCGGTCAGACCACCGAGGACGGACTTTTCACGATCGATGCGCTTCGCTGCATAGGAGCATGCGGTATTGCGCCGGCTGTTTCGATCAACGGCAAGGTGTACCCGAAGGTTTCCGTGTCACAGGTGCATGATATAGTAGCTTCCTATCAGGATGCAAAGTAAAGGAGGCGAGCGCATGATCAAAACAATGGAAGAATTAAATAAGAAAACCTGTGCCTGTACAAAGGCGCTTTCGGATAAATTCAGCGGCGCGGACGGAAAGAGACACATAGTTCTCTGCGGCGGTACCGGCTGTCTTTCCAACAATTCAAAGGAGATAAAGGAGCGTTTCGAGGAGCGCCTTGAGGCTAAGGGCCTTTCGGATAAGGTTACGGTCAACATAGTAGGCTGCTTCGGCTTCTGCTCACAGGGTCCCTTTGTAAAGATTTATCCCGAGGATACTCTGTACAGACTTGTCAAGATAGAGGATGTGGACGAGATTATCCAGACTGATATCATCAACAATACGGTGGTTTACCGTCTTCTCTATGTGGACACTGCCACAGGTGAAAGAGTGACCAGGCAGGAGGATATCAATTTCTACAAGAAGCAGCGTCGTGTAGCTTTAAAGAGCTGCGGTGAGATCAACCCCGAGGAGATAGATGAGGCGCTCGGCGCCGGAGCCTTCAAGGGTCTTTCACGCGCGCTTTCCATGTCTCCACAGGAGGTTATAGACGAGGTTCTCGCATCGGGCATCCGTGGACGTGGGGGCGCGGGCTTCCCATCGGGAAGAAAGTGGCAGTTTGCGAGAAATGTAGAGAGCGACGAGAAGTATGTAGTGTGCAACGGTGACGAGGGTGACCCGGGCGCATTTATGGATAGAAGCATCCTAGAGGGAAATCCTCTGGCGGTTATCGAGGGTATGATGATAGCCGGTTACGCTATAGGCGCTAAGGAGGGTTACTTCTATGTTCGCGCCGAGTACCCGATAGCTGTAAACCGTCTTAAGAATGCGATAAAGCAGGCGAGAGAAGCAGGCATCTTAGGCAAGAATATCCTCGGCACGGATTTCTCCTTTGACTGTCACTTAAGACTGGGCGCAGGCGCATTTGTCTGCGGTGAGGAAACAGCGCTCCTTAATTCGATAGAAGGAAAAAGAGGCATGCCCCGTCCGCGTCCGCCTTTCCCGGCGGTCAAGGGTCTTTGGGAGAAGCCTACCATCATAAATAACGTTGAAACACTGGCATGTATTCCATTCATTCTCCGCGAGGGCGCTTCGGAATTCGCAAAGGTTGGAACCGAAGGCTCAAAGGGTACCAAGGTGTTCGCTCTCGGCGGTAAGGTCAACAATGTAGGCCTTGTGGAGGTTCCGATGGGAACTACGCTTCGAGAGCTCATTTACGACATCGGCGGCGGTATACCGAACGGAAAGAAGTTCAAGGCTATTCAGACAGGAGGTCCTTCGGGTGGCTGTCTCACAGAGGAATTCTTAGACGAGCCTATCGACTTTGACAACTTAGTTGCGAAGGGTTCGATGATGGGCTCCGGTGGCGCAATCGTCATGGACGAGGACAACTGTATGGTGGATGTAGCGAAGTTCTACATGGAGTTCATCTGTGATGAGTCCTGCGGAAAGTGTTCGCCCTGCCGTATCGGTACAAAGCGCATGCTCGAGATACTGACCCGTATCACCGAGGGCCGCGGCACCATGAAGGATTTGGAGCAGCTTGAGGAGCTCGCGAAGACGGTCAAGACCAACTCCCTCTGCGCGCTCGGACAGACGGCTGCCAATCCGGTTACTTCAACACTGACACATTTCAGAGACGAATATATAGCACACATAGTCCATAAGAAATGTCCGGCTCATGTGTGCAAGAACCTTATGGAGTATGTTATCGACAAGAACAAGTGCGTCGGCTGCGGACTCTGCTCAAAGGGCTGTCCGGTGGGCGCAATCCACAAAACGGATTATACTCCCGAGGGCCACAAGCTTCCCTCTTACGCAATCGACACTTCAAAATGTATCAAGTGCGGCGCCTGCATCAGCACCTGCCGTATGTGCGCGATTTCAAAACAGTAAGGGAGGGAGACGACTATGGCAAAGATCAATATCAAAATCGAGGGCGTGTCCTACAAGGTTGAGGAAGGCCTTACAATATTAGAAGCTGCCAAGGCGTGCGGTTACGAGATTCCGTCCCTTTGTACCTTCAATCACGGCGAGTGCAACTTAGGATCCTGCCGCGTGTGTTTGGTTGAGGCAACCGGCGCAAGAGGCTTAGTGGCAAGCTGCGTATATCCGGTATCGGAGGGCATGGAGATAAGGATATCCTCTCCGGCAGCAGTTGAGGCAAGAAGAGAGAGTGTAGAGCTTCTTCTCTCAAATCATAACAAGAACTGTCAGCAGTGCGAGAAGAACGAGTACTGTGAGCTTCTCCATGTGGCTAAGCTTACGGGCGCGAGGGACGACGCATTTGCCGGCACACATTCAAAGACATATCTTGACACGCTTGCTCCGGGTCTTGTAAGGGATACCTCCAAATGTATCCTCTGCGGACGCTGCGTGGCGCGCTGCCAGAATGCTCACGGTCTCGGCATCTTAGGCTTTGAGAACCGAGGATTTAATACAGTAGTTTCACCGGCTGAGAACAGAAGCTTCGCAGACTCTCCCTGTATTCAGTGCGGACAGTGTGTAAATGTATGTCCCACCGGCGCTCTGATGGAGCACTCGGAGATAGGCCTTGTGGACGAGGCCTTCAAGGCAGGCAAGCATGTGATAGTACAGGCGGCTCCTGCGGTGCGCGCGGCTCTCGGCGAGGAGTTCGGCTATCCCGTGGGCACACCTGTTACGGGCAAGATGATCGCAGCTTTGAGAAGATTAGGCTTCGAGAAAGTATATGATGTTAACTTCGGCGCCGACCTCACAATCATGGAGGAAGGCAACGAGCTCTTAGAGAGAATACAGAACAAGGGTGTGCTTCCGATGATCACCTCCTGTTCACCGGGCTGGGTAAATTATGCGGAATACAACTACGCCGACCTTTTACCTCATCTTTCATCCTGCAAATCTCCTCATGAGATGCAGGGCGCGATGATCAAGAATTACTGGGCAGAGCAGAAGGGTATCGCAAAGGAGGATATCTTCGTGGTATCTGTTATGCCTTGTACGGCCAAGAAGTTCGAGAACAAGCGTCCGCAGCTTGCAAAAGACGGAATAATGGATGTTGATGCTGTTATCACGACACGTGAGCTTGCAAGGATGATTAAGAGAAGCGGTATCATCTTCAACAGACTTCCGGATGAGGAGTGGGATGCGGATATCATGGGCGATTACTCGGGCGCAGCCGTAATCTTCGGTGTGACCGGAGGCGTTATGGAGGCTGCCTTAAGAACAGTATACTTCAAGCTTACGGGCGAGGAACATGAGAAGATTGCATTTGAGGAGGTTCGCGGACATGAAGCAGGTATCCGCGAGGCTTCGATAGACATAAACGGAACCAAGGTCAATGTTGCTATTGCTTCAGGCATGCGTTCCGCCAAGATTCTGCTCGATGAGATAAAAGAGGGCAAGTCAAAGTATCAGTTTATCGAGATCATGGGATGTCCGGGAGGATGCATCAACGGTGGAGGACAGCCATATGTGAGAAGCTGCTTCTTACCGAATGAGGCAGACGATATCGTCGACACCTACAAGGAAAAGAGAGCGAAGGCTCTTTACAGTGAGGATGAGAGACAGGAGGTGCGCCAGTCGCACAACAATCCTCAGATTAAGGAGCTTTATGAAAAGTATCTCGGTAAGCCGGGATCACACAAGGCGCATAAGCTGTTGCATACTACCTACGAAGGACGAGTAGGTTTTAATTAAATGCATAACCGCCCGAAAGCTTGCTTTAATTGGCTTCGGGCGGTTATCGTCAATAATGACATTTGCGGAGGATAATGTGATTATGACCATAAATAAGAAACTTGACGGAACAATTCTTGAAATTGCTATCGAGGGCAGACTTGAGACAACAACCGCGCCTGAGCTTGAGGCAGTCATTAAGGAAAGTTTGGACGGAGTAACAGAGCTGATAGTCAACATGGAAAAGCTGCAATATATCTCTTCGGCCGGACTTCGCGTGCTTCTTATAGCGCAGAAGACCATGATGAAGCAGGGCAGGATGGTTATCAGAAATGCTAATGACGACATTCAGGAAGTATTCGAAGTTACGGGCTTCGCGGATATTCTGAATATCGAATAATAGTATAGCTGGTAGTGTAAAGTGGACTTCAAAAAAGATTCTTCGGACTAAAGTGGATGTATTGACACGACTATGCTTTGCATAAGTTCGACTAGCGAAATCAAAGATTTCGAGTCTCACTTACGTCGTGTCATGTCGTCGAAACGCATTAATAAAATGACTGTGTCATGTCTTAAAGAAGAGTCTTAAAGAAGAGTCTTAAAGAAGAGTCTTAAAGAAGAGTCTTAAAGAAGAGTCTTAAATCGGAAGTTTTGGGAATTTAACTTATGGAAAAGGATAATCTGGTTTTAGAGGAATACGAGCGTCTGAAGCCTTTATACAGAATACTTGAAAGAGTTGTAAATCAGCAGCTCACGGAAGCCACAGCTAAGGCCGGGGTTGGCGTGATGCAGATAGCGCACAGGCTTAAGGAGCGTGATTCAGTCTCGGAGAAAATGCGCCGCAAGGCCAATAAATACACATCCATTACGGATATGACCGATATAATCGGCTTTCGTATAATCTGTTATTTTTCGGATCAGGTCAATGAAGCAGCAAAGATAATCGAAGAGCTTTTTAATGTGGATAGGGAGAATTCCATAGACAAAAGGAAGATGCTTTCTCCAAACACCTTCGGGTACCTGTCGCTGCATTATACATGCAGGCTTTTCCCGGATGCGTCTTACGATGAGGAGCTTTGCAACCTGCCCTTTGAAATACAGATTCGTTCGGTTTTGCAGCACACCTGGGCCGAGATAGAGCATGACCTCGGGTATAAAAGCGAGTTTGGCGTGCCCTATCATATACGGCGTGAATTTTCAAGGATAGCAGGGCTTCTTGAGATTGCGGACGAAGCATTTATCAATATCAGAAATAATATAGTGAATTATGTGGATGACGTGCGTGAGAGAATTCATCACGATAAGGCTGATGAATTGCTGGTGGACATCAACACACTTCGGGAGTTTACAAAGCACAGCGCTGTATGGCAGGAGCTTATGGACAGGATAATCTCTCTTTCGGGAGCCGAAAGGATTGAAGCTTCGCCGGAGGATTTTCTAAAGCAGCTAAAGCAGCTGGGCATCACTACTCTCGGAGACCTCAAAAGCGTGGTTTTGCGGGAGCGGGAGCATGTGCTGCTGCTTGTGGGCGACGCGCTTGAGTATTTCGAGATGGATGAGATCTCGTCGAATACGGTGCTTTATTACCTGTGTCAGGCCTGTCTTGTCTGGGGAGATTATACCGAGGAGCAGGCGGAAGCCTTCTACAAGGCTTCGGAGAAGAACGAAGCCCGGAGAAGAAGCAGGGTAAAGAAGATCAGAAAGCTTAAAGATAAATATTTGAATCAATAAATATATGAATCAATAAGTATTTGTATTAAGAATACTTGAATAAAAGCATATAAAGACTGACGAAACAACAGACAATAAATAATACAGGAGAAAGACTATGGAGAGAAAGCTTGCCAAAAGAGGCAATATGACAGATCGTATGGATATTGCCCTGAACAAATTCAGATCCAGGATGACTTCTTATCCGCCGGGGATGTGTCCGCTTGTTATGTACCGTTCCATCCTGCAGATGTCCATGAACCAGACCTGTGGAAAATGTGTTCCGTGCAGGGACGGTCTGGTTGAGGCGGAGCGCATGCTCAGGGACATCCTCAACGGCGATGCCACCGAGGAGACGCTTACAAGGCTCAAAAACCTGTGTGTGATGATATCGGAGACTGCTGACTGCGCCGTGGGTGTGGTAGCGGCCAACACAGTTCTTGACAGCTTAAACGAATTTGCGGATGAGTACGAGAGCCATATTAAGAAACGCCGCTGCGTGGAGAATGTGATTCAGACCGTACCATGTATGACACTTTGCCCCGCACATGTGGATGTACCGGGTTATGTGGCACTCATAAAGCAGGGAGATTACGCGGGGGCTATAAATGTGATCCGCGACAGAAATCCTTTCCCGACGGCATGTGCCATGGTATGCGAACACCCATGTGAGAGAAAGTGTCGCAGATCCATAATAGATCAGCCAATCAACATAAGAGGCTTAAAGAAATATGCTGTGGATCAGGTGGCAGCGGACCAGGTGAAAACTCCTCAGGCAAATGTCAAGACAGGCAAGACTATCGCTGTAGTCGGCGGCGGTCCTTCGGGTATGACCGCGGCTTATTTCCTTGCACTTATGGGACACAAGGTTGTGTTATACGATGAGCACGAGAAGCTTGGCGGCATGCTCAGATACGGTATCCCGGAGTATCGTCTTCCGAAGGCCAGACTTGATGAGGATATCAATGCTATATTAAAGACAGGGGATATAGAGGTACATACCAACACCAAGATTGGCCGTGACATAACGGTGGATGAACTGAGAGAAAAGTATGATGCGGTTTACTTAGGCCTCGGTGCACAGCTGGGCAACCGTATGCCGGTAGATAACGTGAACTGCAAGAATGTTATTCCTGCTGCGGACTTCCTTCAGGCCGTTGCAAGAGGCGACACGATTGATCTCGAGGGTAAGAAGGTTGCACTTATCGGTGGCGGAAATGTGGCTATGGACGCGGCAAGAACCGCGGTGCGTCTTAAAGCACAGTCTGTCCATGTATTTACAAGAAAGAGGGATGACTATACAGCATTGGCGACCGAGATAGAGAGTGCTATGCAGGAGGGAGTTCATTTCAAGACTCTGCTTTCCTTCCTCCACCTTGAGGCGGACGAGAGTGATCCCGAGAAGATATCTGCAGTGTGGCTTCAGCCCGAGATCGTGGCTGAGTTCGACGAGTTCGGATTTGTGAAGACCGAGCATTCCTCACGATATCCCTACAGATTTACCTGTGATTACCTGATCCTCGGAGTCGGTCAGCGCTGTGATGTAGCTGATTTTGAGGCTGCGGGAATACCGGTGAATCGTGGGCGCATACTTGCGGATGAAAGCTGTGCCATAGAGGGCGCGGACGGAGTGTTCTCCGGAGGAGACTGCGTGACCGGACCATCGACTGCAATAAATGCCATAGCGGCAGGGCAGGTTGCTGCCCATAATATAGATGAATACCTCGGCTATCATCATAAGATAGAATGTGAGGCAGTGGTTCCCCAGGCAAAGCCGAACAAGTGCATTCCTACCGGGCGTGCCGAGATAGAGGAGAGGGATCCCTTCGAGAGAAAACAGGATTTTGTACATGTGGAGATACCCATGACGGAAGAAGAGGCTGCGCGCGAGGCCGGAAGATGTCTGCGCTGCGATCACTTCGGCTGCGGTGCTATGGAAGGGGGTAGATGCGCATGGTAGAGAATATGACAGGCAATAATACCGATAAGGCTGTTGAGAATAAGATACACATTACGATAAACGGCAGGGAATACGAAACAGAGGCCGGAAAGAAGATAATTAATATCTGTAAGGAAAACGGGATAGAGATACCGTCTCTGTGCCACCTTAAGGATTACAGTGACATAGGCTCCTGCCGTCTGTGTATGGTTGATATAGAAGGCTATGATACCATGTTTGCCGCCTGCCGTACCAAGGCTGAGGACGGTATGGTCATCAATACGACTTCCGAGAAGCTTGAGGCTTACAGGAAGGAGATGCTTAAGTTACTTTTGTCAAACCATACGGTGGACTGCATGAACTGTCCGCAGAACGGCAGCTGTACACTTCAGGAGCTTTGCAACAGATATGAGATCAAGGATACCCCCTATGCGGGCTCCAGAAGAAAGATAGAGAAGAAGCTTCCGAAACTTTCGGACAATCCATACATTGTCTACGATCCTTCGAAGTGCGTGCATTGTCAGAGATGTATAAGCGCCTGCCACCGTGCTGCGGGCAACGGGGCTTTAAACAGCGGAAGAACAGGCGTGTTCCATACCGTGGAGGCACCCTTCGGTGAGGACTGGAAGACCACGGGATGCGAGACCTGCGGTAACTGCGCGGCTGCCTGCCCGACAGGAGCGCTCTCGCTCAAACGACAGGAGAAGTACAGAAGCTGGGAGACAAAGAAGGTGCTTACCACCTGCCCGCACTGTGCGACAGGCTGTCAGTATTACCTGGTTGTCAAGGGCAATGAGATAGTGGATGTGGAGGCCGCAGACGGACCTTCAAACCACGGCCTGCTCTGTGTAAAGGGCCGTTCGGGAAGCTTTGATTTTGTAAATGCGCCGGACAGACTTAAAACTCCTCTTATCAAGAATAAGGAAACGGGCGAGTTTGAGCCTGTGACTTGGGAGGAGGCAATCTCCTATACCGCAAAGCGCTTTATGGAGATAAAGGAGAAGTACGGTCCGGATTCGCTGGCAGGCTTTGCCTGCTCGCGTTCCGCCAATGAAGACATATACATGGTTCAGAAGATGGTCAGAACCTGCTTCGGAACAAATAATACTGATAACTGCGCGCGCGTATGCCACTCGGCAACCGTTGCCGGCTTAGCGAAGACTCTGGGCTCGGGCGCCATGACCAATCCAATCTACGACATAACACATGATGTGGATTGCATACTTTTGGTCGGCTCCAATCCCGAGGAGGCTCACCCTGTTGTGGGCATGCAGATAAGACAGGCCGTTCAGAGGGGCACAAGGCTTATTGTTGTCGATCCGAGATCCATAGGGCTTTCAAAGGATGCCGACATCCACCTGAAGCTTCGTCCCGGAACGAATGTAGCCTTTGCCAACGGCATGATGCATGTGATGATAAAGGAAGACCTTATCGATCATGATTACGTGGATAAGTTCACCGAGGACTTTGACAAGATAAAGGAGCTTGTGGAGGAGTACACTCCAGAGAAGGTGGGAGAGATCTGCCACATTGATCCGGATATGCTTATTGAGGCAGCGCGTATGTATGCAACCGCTAAAAAAGCGCCGATTATATACTGTCTCGGTGTTACAGAGCATTCGACCGGTACCGAGGGCGTAATGAGCATGTCAAATATGGCCCTTCTCTGCGGCAAGGTCGGAAGAAGCGGCTGCGGCGTAAATCCTTTAAGAGGACAGAACAATGTACAGGGCGCCTGCGACATGGGCGCGCAGCCGACCGATTACCCGGGCTACCAGAAGGTTGACAAGCCTGAGGTCAGGGAGAAGTTCGAGAAGGCCTGGGGCGTTAAGCTCAATCCCAATCCGGGACTTAAGGCTACGGAGGTATTTCCTGCGGCTATAGAAGGCAAGATCAAGGGACTTTATATCTGCGGTGAGGATCCGATTGTTACGGATCCCGACACGGAGCACATAAAGCATGCGTTGGAGAGCTTAGAGTTCTTCGTAATGCAGGAGCTCTTTATGACAGAGACCGCAAAGTATGCGGATGTCATCCTTCCCGGAAGAAGCTATGCTGAGAAGGAGGGTACATTTACCAATACCGAGCGGCGTGTACAGAGGATAAGGACTGCCGTTACGGTTGAGGGAGATATGCGCCTTGATACGGACATATTGACAGATCTGATGAATGCCATGGGATATCCCCAGAAGCGCCTTACGGCTTCAGAGATAATGGACGAGATAGCTTCGGTTACGCCGAGCTTTGCAGGTATCAGCTTTGCAAGGCTCGATGCGGGAGAGTCTCTCCAGTGGCCGTGTAAGGATACGACTACCCAGGGTACGCCGATCATGCATGTGGGCGGTCCCGTAAGGGGAAGAGCTCTTCTTTACCCGGCGGTTTACAAGCCTTCACAGGAGCTTCCGGACGAGGAATTCCCGTTTGTGCTTACGACCGGACGAATACTCTATCAGTACAATGCGGCTGCCATGACGGCGCGCGCTCCCGGTCTTATGGAGATTGCCGGAGAGGGCTTTATAGAGGTTAACTTTAAGGATGCGGACAGGCTTGGTATAAAGAACGGCGAGAGGATAAAGGTAAGTAGCAGAAGAGGCGAGATTACCGCTACCGCAAGAGTTGGAAGGAAGGTTTCCGAGGGCGAGACCTGGATGCCCTTCCACTTCCCGGATTCTCCGGTAAACAAGCTGACGAACGCTGCGCTTGATGACTTCGCCCGCATACCGGAGTACAAGGTATGTGCGGTAAATATAGGTAAACTGTAAATATGGAAATAGAACAGGCATTAAGCGCGCTGCTTGATGAGGTGGCGCCTGTAAATGAAATAGAGACTGTTCCTCTTCACGAGGCAACAGGGCGTGTTCTTGCAGAGGGGGTTACGGCCCCCTTTGCCGTTCCGCACTTTCCTAAAGCTGCGATGGATGGCTATGCAGTAAAGGCGGAGACTGTAAAGGCAGCGACGAAGGAGAACCCGGTCAGGTTAAAGGTGGTCGGAGAGATGCTTGCGGGAGATGCGGGTTATGTAAATGTGCCTAATGAGATAGACACTGTGGACGGCGAAGGAGTGTCCGCCGGGTCAGACAATTCGGATGGTGGTTTGACTAAGGCGTTAGACAATTGCGCAGTCCGCATTATGACCGGCGCCTGTGTGCCCGAGGACTTTGACGCAGTGGTTAAGCAGGAGGATACGGACTATGGTGAGACCGAGGCGCTCATATACAAGGGCGTGGAGCCTTATATGAATTACTGTAAGGTCGGTGAGGATATCCAAGAGGGAAGTCCGGTGCTTGCCAAGGGAAGAAGAGTCGGCAGGACGGAAGCGGGAGTTTTAGCCAGCCTCGGGATAACAAGGGTAGAGGTTGTAAGAAGGTTAAAAGTATCTGTAATCTCAACGGGCAGTGAGCTTGTGAATCTTGAAGAGGATTCCGGGATTTCCGGCGCAGCTCCCGAGAAGGGAAAGATATACAACAGCATTGCTTATACGCTTTCGGCCAGTCTTTACAATATGGGCTTTGAGGCGGATTGCAGTATATGCGCAGACGATGAACAAAGGATAGAAGAAAGCATAAGACAGGCGCTTGACAAATCTGATGTGGTTATAACCACCGGAGGCGTGTCTGTCGGAAAGAAGGATCTGCTTCCCGAGGTTTTAGACAGGATCGGCGCAAAGAGGGTGTTCTCGAGGGTGAATATCCAGCCGGGCACGCCGACTATCGGAAGTGTGCTGAACGGTAAGGCAATCTTAAGCTTGTCGGGCAATCCATACGCGGCTTTAGTAAATTACGACTTATACTTTATGCCGCTTGCGGCTAAACTCACCGGCTGTGCTGCATACCTTCCCGTGAGGGAAAGGGCGGTTTTACAAAGCGAGTACAACAAGGCAAACTCTCACCGAAGGTTCCTTCGCGCGAAGGTTGAGGATGGCAGGGTGTACCTTACGGCGAAAGCACATGCTTCATCGGTGCTTTCAAATCTGCTTGACTGTAATTGCTACATAGATCTTAAGGAAGAAACAGCGCTTAAACCCGGAGATGAAGTGACGATAATCAGACTACCGGATTAGACAAATATAAATGGTAGAATAAAAGAAAAGATTCCTCAGAATGACACCGGGGTGCAAGGCCTTAAGTGAAGAAAATAAAAAATACTATGCTTAATATGAATAAAACTGTTTCCTTCTCCGTGGGCATTCTTGCCGGAGGAAAGAGCAGTCGGATGGGGCAGAATAAGGCCCTGATGGAATTCAATAACGATACCATGATTGGGAGGATCTCAAAGCAGTTTAAGGGCTTTGGAGAGGTCCTTGTTTCCGCGTCTCAAAGAGGATTATATGAGGCGGAGGGAATAAAGGTAGTATATGATGAGAATGACAGCATAGGCCCTGTCGAAGGCATCAGACAGGTTTTGATGAATGCGGATACGGAGTATGTGTTTGTATGCGCCGCGGACATGCCCTTCGTGAACCGAGAGATTGCGGAGTATATCGCGGAATTCATATCATCCGATTATGACTGTTATGTGGTGACGGACGGGGAGAAGATACATCCTCTCTGCGCCATTTATTCAAAGCGGGTTCTGCCCGTGATAGAGGAATTGATAAGGGAAAAGAAGTTCAGATTGTTGGAGCTTCTTAACCGCGTGCGCACGAAATATATAAGTCTTGAGCATACGAGCTTTGATAAAAAGGTTGTAAGGAATGTCAACACTAAGGACGAGTTTCTTGCTTTAAGCCTCCCGGTCGTATTTACCGTGTCGGGCTTTCATAACAGCGGTAAGACCGGACTTATCGAGAAGCTTATAAACGAGTTTATAGCCGAAGGTCGTACGGTCGGTGTTATAAAGCATGACGGGCATGACCATATCAGAGTGGCTGAAGGTACGGACACCGCAAGGGCAAGGCAGGCCGGAGCGGTATGCACGGCGGTTTTCTCGGACACAGGGTATGTGTTTGAGGCGCAGGGCAGTGCCGGACCTAAGAGGCTGATTGAGCTTATGAAGGCTGCGGAGGCCCCGCCTGATATAATTATCCTCGAAGGCTTTAAGAATTCGGCTTACCCGAAGATTGAGGTGGTCCGAAAAGAGGTGTGTCCCGAAAGTGTTGCGGATACGAAAAGCCTAATATGCATAGCAACCGACTGTATATCTCCTGATGAAACAAGCTGCCCGGTGTACGGGCTTGATGATGTTCGGGGGATTTTTTCGTGTTTGAAAAAGTATTTCGGAATATGAGGTTATAGATTATGAAACTTATAAATACAGAGGAAGCGGTGGGGCATGTGCTCTGCCACGACATAACTCAGATAATCCCGGGCGAAAAGAAAGGTCCTGTATTCAAGAAAGGGCATATAGTGACCGAGGAGGATATCCCCGTGCTTCTGTCCGTAGGAAAGGAGCACCTGTATGTGTGGGAGAAGACCGAAGGGATACTCCACGAGGATGAGGCTGCGGAGATACTACGCGGGATATGTATGTGCGAGGACGAAGCATTTACGGCATCCCAACCGAGCGAAGGAAAGATAGAGCTTAAGGCGGCAATCCCGGGCCTGCTCAAGATAAACCGTGAGAGGCTTAACGCCGTTAACGGATTGGGCGAGATGATGATAGCGACCGTAAAGGGCGATCGGCCTGTAAAGGCGGGAGACAAGATAGCGGCTACGCGCATAATTCCTCTTGTCATAGAGGAGGAGAAGATGAAGCGCGCAAAGGAGGCTGCGGGCGAAGAACCTATACTATCAATCCTGCCGTTTAAGAAGCTTAGGTACGGCCTTGTGACCACGGGAAATGAGGTTGCGACTAAGCGAATCAAGGACGCCTTTGGTCCGGTGCTTAAAGAGAAAATGTCGGAGTATGACGGCGAATGTATGGGGCAGGTGGTGCTGCCGGATGATTTAACGCTGATCAAAAGCGCGATTACTAATTTTGCGGCATCCGGAGCTGATATGGTTCTTGTAAGCGGAGGAATGAGTGTCGATCCGGACGATAAAACTCCGGGGGCGATAAAAGCTACGGGCGCGGATATAATAAGCTACGGAGCGCCTGTGCTTCCGGGAGCGATGTTCCTGTTATCATACTTAAAATGCGGTGAAAGGGAGATACCGGTACTCGGACTTCCGGGCTGCGTGATGTACGCAAAACGGACCGTGTTCGACCTGGTGCTGCCAAGGATAATCGCGGGAGAAAGACTGGAGCCGGAGGATTTGGTACAGTACGGCGAAGGAGGGCTTTGCCTTTCTTGCGAGGTGTGCCACTTCCCTAATTGTTCGTTCGGAAGATAGTGTCATAATAAAAGACAGTGTCATCCTGAGGGCGAAGCCCGAAGAAGCTTAATCAAAAAAGTGTCATTCTGAGGACGAAGTCCGAAGAATCTTAATCGGAGGTTTATTAATGGACGGTTTTACACATATAGACGAGAACGGAAAAGCAAATATGGTGGATGTCGGCGACAAGTCCGAGACAAAGCGCTATGCGAAGGCGACGGGCAGGATACGTGTGAACGAAGAGGTGTACAGCGCCGTGGCTAAAGGAAGTGTTGCAAAGGGCGATGTTCTCGGCGCCGCGCGGATAGCCGGAATTATGGCAGCAAAGAAAACTCCGGAGCTTATCCCTCTGTGCCACACCCTGCTTTTGTCTAAGGTATCGGTTGAGTTTGTATTTGATGACAAGGCAAGGGAGATAATATGCACCTGTGAGGTAAAGCTTACAGGCAGGACGGGCGCGGAGATGGAGGCTTTGACAGGTGTGTCGGTGGCGTTGCTTACCGTATACGATATGTGTAAGGCCATAGATAAAAGGATGGAGATACACGGTGTCAGACTTGTAGAAAAGGACGGAGGAAAGTCAGGACACTTTGTATCTTAAATACGGAGGTTTTGATAAAATGAAAAAGAATACAAAAAGAATTATAGCGGCAGGCTTAACCCTTGCGGGGGTGCTTGCGCTTTGTGCATGCGGAAGCAAGAAGGAAGAGACAACAGAGAAGGCAAAGGAGACTGAAGCTGTGAAAGAAACAACAGCTGATACAGAAGCAAAGGAAACTGAAGCGGCCAAGGATACCGAGACGGCGGGTTCATCGGGAGAGAGTAAGGAAATAGTGGTTCTTGCGGCGGCTTCATTAAAGGATGTGTGCGGTGAGCTTGAGACTATGTACGAGGCAAAGGTTCCGGGCATTGACCTTGTGTTCTCGTTTGCGGGCTCGGGCGCTTTGCAGACCCAGATTGAGGAGGGCGCACCGGCCGACCTGTTCATCTCAGCGGGCAAGAAGCAGGTTAATGCGTTGAAGGACGAGAACCTTATGAAGGAGGATACTATATGCGATCTTCTTGAGAATAAGGTTGTGCTTATAGTACCTTCCGACAGCGCTCTGGGATTAACCTCCTTTGAGGATGTAAAGAAGGATGAGGTGAAGATGATAGGAATAGGCGAGCTTGAGAGCGTGCCGGCAGGACAGTATGCACAGAAGGTTTTCACAAGCTTAGGCTTCTGGGATGATGTGGACAAGAAGGCCAACTACGGTACCGATGTAAGGACAGTGCTCTCGTGGGTTGAAGCGGGCGAGGTTGACTGCGGCGTGGTTTACGCTACCGATGCTTATACCAGTGACAAGGTGAAGATAGTTGCTGAAGCTCCGGAGGGCTCCTGTGACAGGGTTATATACCCGGCAGGCGTTGTGGCCGCAAGCAAGAATCCGGATGAGGCTACAGCTTTTCTTGATTACTTAAAGAGTGATGAAGCCGTTAAGGTATTTGAAAAGTACGGATTTTTGATGGGAGAGTAAGATGGATTTTTCGCCGCTTTGGATATCGTTAAAGATAGCGCTTGTTGCCACGGCATTTACCTTTATGCTGGGGCTTTTTGCGGCGTGGGGCGTGACTTACCTTAAGAGGGCAAAGCATATAGCGGATGGAATTCTTTCCATACCGCTTGTGCTTCCGCCCACTGTGGTAGGTTTTCTTTTGATGATCATGTTCGGACAGAGCTCTGCCTTAGGCCGGTTTCTTAATTCGATAGGCTTGAGGATGATATTTACCTGGCAGGGCGCGGTTATTGCCTCGGTGGTCATTTCCTTCCCGGTAATGTACCGCGGTGCGAGAGGCGCGATAGAGCAGGTGGACGAGAACCTTATATTCGCAGCGAGAACCCTCGGGATGAGGGAATTCACTATCCTGAGAAGAGTGCTGCTTCCTGCGGCCTGGCCGGGAGTCGCTGCGGCAACGGTGCTTTCCTTTGCGCGCGCTTTGGGAGAGTTCGGCGCAACGCTTATGATAGCGGGCAATCTTCCGGGTAAGACAAGGACCATGTCAATCGCGGTTTACACAGCCATGCAGGGCGGAGACCGTGAACTTGCCTTCAAATGGGTTCTGATCATAGTGAGCTTTTCGCTGGTGATATTGATCACGATGAATGTGCTGACAGACAGAGGGTTTAAGAGGAGACATTAAAATCTTATTCGCAGACCTTTACACCTTTCTTAAGCTCTGCAAGAGTATCAACGTGTCACTCTAAGCGCAGCGAAGAGTCTTAATTCGGAGAGATATATATGAAGCTACATGTAGACATAGAAAAAAAATACGGTAATTTTATCCTTAAGAGCAGCTTTACTACGGACGGTGAGCGCCTTGCACTGCTTGGCGCATCGGGGTGCGGGAAGAGCCTTACATTAAAATGCATCGCGGGTATCGAGAAGCCGGACAGAGGAAAGATAGTGCTCGGAGACAGGGTTCTCTTTGACCATGAAAAAAAGATAAACCTTCCCGCAAGGGAGCGGTGCGTGGGATATCTGTTCCAGGATTATGCCCTCTTTCCGAATATGACGGTTGAGAAGAATATATGCTGTGCGGCTTCGGATAAGGAATATGCCCGTGAACTGATCAAGAGGTTCGGTTTATTGGGCCTTGAGAAGCAATACCCGGCGGAGCTTTCCGGAGGACAGAGCCAGAGAACCGCGCTTGCGCGGATGCTTGCGGCCAAGCCCGAGGTCATCCTACTTGACGAGCCCTTCTCTGCCTTGGATAATTATATGAGGACAAGGATGGAGCATGAAATTCTTGATCTGTTTGAGGAGTTTGAAGGTCCTTCGGTGCTCGTCACACACGACAGGAATGAGGCATACCGTCTTGCGGACAGGATAGGAGTCATGGAAGCAGGCAGGGTGGTTGAGCTTCAGGGAAGACAGGAGTTCTTTGACAACCCCAAGACCGTGGCAGCGGCAAGGCTTACGGGTTGTAAGAATATTTCAAGAATCAAAAGCGAGAAGACGGATACAATTCTTACGGAGGACTGGGGAGTGTCTATTGCGTTAGACAATATCAATGTTCCGTCCGGCGCAACTCATGTGGGATACAGGGCTCATTATTTTTCGTATGTAAAGGATGACCGGGATATGATTAATACCTTCAGGTGCAGGCTCTGCCGTGTGATTGAGGATACATTTTCGGTTGTGGTCTGCTTTAATATAGAGGGAAATACGAATGATAATAGCGATGCACTGCTTACATGGATAGTAGGGAAGGAGGATTGGGATAATGTCAAGATTGATGTGTTGTCGGGGACTTTCGCATTAAAGGTTAATCCCGGCAGATTGATGTTCTTAAATTAGTATGCTTGGTTGGTTTTTTAATAGATTTTTTAATTGATATTATTTAATGAAAGACAGTTGATTATGGATTTAACGGATGCTTACGGAAGAAAAATAGAATACCTGCGCATATCGCTGACGGACAAGTGTAATCTAAGATGCAGCTACTGCATGCCGAGTGAGGGGGTTAAAAGACTTTCCCACACGGATGTGCTTACACTCGAGGAGATACTTCGTGTTTCGAGGGTTATGACGGATATGGGAGTATGCAGGATAAGACTTACCGGCGGAGAGCCCCTTGTGAGAAAGGGAATCGAGACTCTGGTGCAGTCACTGGGAGAGCTTGACAAAAAGCCCGAGCTAGCGCTTACGACAAACGGCGTGCTTCTGGCGGATAAGCTGGAAGCCTTTTATGGGGCAGGGCTCAGAAGTGTGAATATAAGTCTGGACACTCTAAACCGTGAGACCTACGCGAGCCTTACCGGAACGGATGCCTTAACCGAAGTTTTAAGCGCCATAGAACAAGCCTTAAGTATGGGCTTTAAGGTAAAGCTTAACGCGGTGTCCATACAGGGGGTAAACGATAAAGAGCTGCCAGCCCTTGCGGCATTTGCAAGAGACAGGGCGATAGATGTGCGCTTTATAGAGCTGATGCCCATAGGGTGCGGAGCGAGGCATAAAGGTATTCCGCAGGACGTGGTCATGGATATGCTCGAAGACAAATTCGGCAAGGCAGATAAAGCACCTGATGCGGAAGCGCCGATTGCCGGATTGCGTGGGCCGGCAGAGTATGTAAGCTTTAAGGACTTTAAAGGAAATGTCGGATTTATAAGTCCCATGTCCCACAGCTTCTGTGAAAGCTGTAACCGCGTAAGGCTTACGGTGGACGGAATGTTAAAGCTGTGCCTTTACTACCCGGACGGACTTGATGTAAAAAAGCTTATCAGAGAGGGCGCAAGCGATAAGGAGCTTGCAGAGGCAATCCGCGAAGGCATATTAAAGAAACCGGAAAAACACTGCTTTTCAGAGACAAATGATTCTGAGGAAAAGCGGAGCATGTACGAAATTGGAGGATGAGACAAGCAGGATGGGAAAGATAGAAGCTGTATGCATAAGTGAAAATAAGGGAACGGTCAAGAAGGATATAGGAAGCTGCAAATTGATAGAAAACTACGGTCTTGAAGGCGATGCGCATGCGGGAAGCGGCCGTCAGGTAAGCCTGCTTTCGGCTGAGCAGGTTGAGGCTTTTAGGGCAAGGAGTAAGGGCGCAGTAGAGCTTCCTCCCGGAGTGTTCGGAGAGAACCTGCTGGTCTCGGGTTATGACTTAAAGAGTTATCCGATAGGTACGAGGTTTCTTATAGGTTCGGGGGAAGGAGAGGTTCTTCTTGAGCTGACGCAGATAGGCAAGCAGTGTCACACGGGCTGCGAGATCATGAAGACGACGGGGGAGTGCATCATGCCTCATGAGGGCGTGTTCGCCAAGGTAATAAAGGGCGGAACGGTGAGCGTAGGAGATGAGATTAAAATTCCGTTCAGAGCTGCCGTGATTACCGCAAGCGACCGCTCGTTTCGAGGAGAGCGTGAGGATAAGAGCGGCCCGAAGATGGCGGAGCTGCTTGTGCAGGCGGGCTACCAGATAAGCTCCATGACTCTGCTTCCGGATGATGAGGACGGTCTTTATGAGGCGATGATTAAAATTGTCGATGAGGAAAAGCCGGATGTTATCTTCACCACGGGAGGCACGGGCTTTTCGGAGAGAGATCGCATGCCCGAGGCTACAAAGAGGGTAATAGAGAGAGAAACACCCGGGATAAGCGAAGGAATTCGCGCTTACAGCATGAAGATTACAAGTAAGGCCATGCTTTCGCGCGCGGCCAGCGGTATCAGGAAAAAGACTCTTATAGTCAACCTCCCCGGAAGTCCGAAGGCGGTTGCCGAGTGCCTTGAATTCCTTCTTCCGCCACTTGAACACGGCCTTATGATCTTAAGGGGCGAGGGCGATGATTAGGAAAGCTGTTATTACACTGTCAGCAGAAGAAATGTATTTTGTACTTAGATAAATGGAGGAAAAAAGGCTGAATCATAAAAAATCTCCAATTATCCATATGATTATAAAAAAAGATGGATATAAAGTTATTATTACAAAAAACAGCAAAGGAGATTAACCTATGAGAGTGATTGGGCGTAAAAACGAGATTCGTGAGCTTGAGCGCTGTGAAAAGACGAAAAAATCCGAATTGGTGTGTGTATATGGAAGACGACGTGTAAGTAAGACATACCTTGTTGAACAGACATATGCGAACATATTTCACTATAAATTCTTATCGAAGAATGCGCCTAAACAAGTAAAAAGCTTTGATGATTATAAGGCTGAAAAAATAGAATTGAAAAAAACTGAAGATATGATATAATACAGTAAGAAAATCTTACCAACAAGGAGGCTAGCTTATGGATACTATTGCAGAGGTAACATCATTATCTTCGAAGGGGCAAATGGTTTTGCCTAAGGAAATTAGGGAAGCGATGTCTTTACAGGTAGGTTCAAAACTTCTGGTGATGAGTGATGGAAAGAGTATTCTTATAAAACCGGTTCGCATGCCGGATGAAGCAGAGTTTTCGGAACTTATGGATAAGGCGGAGCTTTGGGCCCAAAAAGTCGGTATGACCGAAGAAGACATAGATGATGCTGTAAAGGATGTCAGGATGAGACGGAGGGCGCAGGCTTGAGGATTGTAATAGATACCTTCTTAAGAAATTTGGTGGGGATAAAATGTCACTCCCGCTTGAGCTTATAGTTCGGAAGATGAAATTGATAGATGCTGAGACAAAGGTAGAGATTTGCCGTGATCCGGATGATGACAAGTTTATAAACTGTGCTATTGATGCAAAATGCTATTACATTGTAAGTGGTGATAAGGATCTTTTGGATATAAAACAGTATAAAGATGTTCAGATTCTGAAGGTTGCTGATTTCTTGGAAATGATGGAATAGGAAGGTTATGCAAATCGGTGGATTATAAGCTCTTGAAGAATACTTTTTTGGAAACGATAATAAGTCAAAGAATTGCATAAAGATGGTTTTTTGGGCCCCGGTCGTTTAGCTTGCCGGAGGCCTTTTTTGATTTGTTCGAAGCAGCTTATAGAATGTATTAAATAAATAATATGAGATAATAGCCTGCCAAACCAAAGTGAGTTTTTGTCAGACTATTGAGGGGGCTATTTGCCTGTAATCTTTTTTTGTTGTCAAAAGATGGCAACGGTAGTATAATTTTCTCCGTGTGTACACTGATATATCGATTGAACTTGGCGGTGAAAAAGATTCTTCGGGCTACGCCCTCAGAATGACACTGCGCTGTCATCCTGAACGACGCTGATCATACCGCGAAGCGGTATGATGCCGGCCCGGCGAGGGCTTGCGAAGCAACAGAAAGCGAAGGATCTTTAATAAAGGGGATATATGAAAAAGGGGACGCGTGCGGGCGCAATCGTAATTATAGCTCTTTTGCTTATGGCTGTGACCTTTATGGATACATGGCTTGTTTTTCGCATGACTTCGCGCCAGACAAAGGATTCGGGAAGCTACCGGCTTGAGAATATAAGCGGTGAGCTCGAGAACATGATAAGCAAGGCCGAAAGCCTTACTTTAAGACTCGGTATGCTTGTGGAGAAGCATATCGGAGATTATGATGCAGTTTCTGATTTTATCTATGGTCAGATCGACGAACTAACCAAGGAAGAAATAGGAGTATTCAATGTGTATATTGCCGGTTCGGACTGGAAGATACTTCCGGGACTTGCCGATCCGGAGCATTTTGTGCCTGCCGAAAGGGACTGGTATAAGGGCGCGGCAAAGAATCCGGGGAAAACCTATGTAACAGATCCTTATGTGGATGTGGTGACCGGAGATGTGTGCTATACGGTTTCGGTTATGCTTGCCGACGGAGATTCGGTTATAGCCGTAGATTATACCATGAGTACCATACAGAATTACATAAAGCGTATGTACACAGAGGGCTCAAGCGATGCGATTATATCCACCGGCGAAGGTATAATAGTAGGTTGTTCGGATGAGACTTTGATTGGAGAACGGATATCAAATGTGATCCCCGAATACGTCGGTGTATTTTCGCTTGCAAAAAACAATGAGGGTGTTGTGACCGGCAAGGTGAAAAAGGACGGAATGTCGGTGAACCTTTTTGCCACGAGGTCAGGCAACGGCTGGTATATGATGGTCGGAGAGAGCGACTGGAAGCTTTACAGAGATTCCTATATCCAGCTTATTGTTACCTTAGGTCTGTCACTTGCGCTGTTCGGTGTGATAATCGCTCTTTATCTCGTTGCGGTTAAAAACCAGAAGCACGCAGAGGTTGCACTTAATGCAAAGGAGGAATTCTTAAACGGTATCACGGTTGAGCTTCAAGAGCCCTTGAGCAGGATACTTGACAATTCCTCGGCTGCCAAGCTTCAGACGATAGAGGATTACGGCGAAACCTTTATGCGTATTCATTCGGCGGGTGAGCGTCTGTCGGATATGATAAAGCAGCTGACCTCGTACTCGAGCATAGTTAAGACCGAGAAGAAGGAGCATGAGGAGGCTAAGAAAAAGGGCGGTGTGAATAAGCACTTCAGGGCTGCCATCATTTTAGTCATGGCGTTGGTTATGCTTGTCAGCCTTTATACCAATATTTCTGCCACTTATCGCTGGGGCAATGAGCTTATGCAGAGTGAGGCGGATGACTATGAGTATCGGGTTGCGGAATGGGTTACCACGCAGAAGAGTATGCTTGACATGTTCTGCAGCGACATCTCGGCAAGACCCGGGATTTTGAAGGATTATGACGGAACCATTGAGTACCTGAGTAAGGTTACGGCACAGTATCCGGAGATTTCAGCCTCTTACATAGCTAACCCCGAGCTTAATCCGACCGTGTATATGAACACCGGATGGACGCCCGAGCCGGGATGGGTTCTGGAGGAAAGACCGTGGTACAAGGATACGCTTGCTTCCGAGACCGGATGGAGTATATCAGCGCCTTATTATGACAGCCAGACGGGAGGCTATTGCATCACATTTTCTCAAAAGGTTTACGATGCGGAAAGCGGTGAATTCCTCGGTATCTTCGGTATAGATTTCTTTATGGAGAAGTTAATTGACATTCTTGGAGACAGCTATACCAACACCGGTTATGCATTCCTTGTGGATCTTGACGGCGATATAATCAACCATCCCTACGGAAGCTACCAGATGTCTCAGGATGTGACCAAAAATGTTGCGGACAGTCCTTATTCAACGGCTATTGTAGATGAGAGTAAGACGCTTTTGATAAAGGACTACGACGGAAGCTTCAAGATACTTGCGGCGACCGAAAATGAGGCCTCGAGATTCAAGGTTTATGTGGTTGCAAGCGTGTGGAAGATATACGGAAGGGTTATCATCTACGGTTCGATATGCTTCGTGGCCTTCCTTCTGTGCATAATAATGGTTTACCGTCTGCTTACCAATCTCATACGCTGGCAGGACGAGACAAACCGTCGCATGAAGGAGTCTGCGGATGCTGCCATAGCTGCGGGACAGTCCAAGAGCAGGTTCCTTGCGCAGATGTCGCACGAGATAAGAACTCCTATCAATGCGGTGCTCGGAATGAATGAAATGATCCTTCGCGAGTCAAAGAACCCTGACATCCTTGACTATGCCGAGAACATAAAATCTGCGGGCAGGACGCTTTTATCGATAATCAACAGTATACTGGATTTCTCGAAGATTGAGGACGGAAAGATGGAGATAATTCCGGTCAAATACGATCTGTCCGAGCTGATCAACAATCTGCAGAATTCCATACTCGAGAGGGCCAAGACCAAGAAGCTTTATTTCAAGGTGGATGTGGATGAGTCCATTCCCAATACACTTATGGGAGATGATGTCAGGATAACTCAGATCATCATGAACCTGCTCACAAACGCCGTGAAGTATACCGAGAAGGGCGGCGTGGAGCTCAAAGTTAAAAATGCAGTGCAGAATCTTAATGATGTTGAGCTGGAGATTGAAGTAAAAGACACAGGCATAGGTATAAGACAGGAGGATATGGGTAAGCTCTTTGAGTCATTTGAGAGGATAGATGAGAAGAGAAACCGTAACATAGAGGGTACGGGACTTGGTATGTCCATAGTTACCAAGCTGCTTGCCATGATGGACAGCAGTCTTGCGGTTGACAGTGTGTACGGTGAGGGCTCGACCTTCTCCTTCAGGATAGTGCAGGGGATTGTGGATGCGGAACCTATCGGAGACTACGAAAAGAGACTTGAAAGTCACGAGAGGACTACGCAGGACAGTGAGATTTTCTACGCACCCGAGGCTCGTATCCTTGTTGTGGATGACAATGAAATGAACCTTAAGGTAATCAAGAGCCTTATGAAGCAGAACGGTATCGTTCCTGATACCTGTATGTCAGGGGAGCAGTGCATCGAGCAGCTTAAGAAAGACAGCTACGATATCCTCTTCCTGGATCATATGATGCCTAAACTTGACGGAATAGAGACGCTTCACAGGCTTAAGAGAGAAGGTCTTGTCAAAAAAGAGATGCACGTGATAGCTCTTACGGCAAATGCCATAAACGGAGCCAAGGAGATGTACCTTAAGGAGGGCTTCGAGGATTATCTGTCCAAGCCCATAGAGGTAGGACAGCTTGAGGGTATGCTGAAAAAATATCTGCCCGAGAGTAAGATAAGCGATGCATGGGAGCATGATTTTGAAGATGATGACGAGAGGGGAATGGGAGTGAATACCTCTGCAAGGACGGCGCAGAATGTTGTCTCTCAGGTTATGGATATCTCCAAGCTGCCTCCGGTGGACGGTTTGGATTGGAGATACGCCGCGGATCATCTTCCTACGGTCGAGATTATGCTCGAGACAGCTGCGGATTTTGCGCAGGTATTGATGAGTCAGGCAGGCAAGCTTAACGGATTCTATTCTTCTCTTGCCGATGAGGACGGTGTAAGTTCATATCGCATCCAGGTACACGCCATGAAAAGCGCTGCGGCTACGGTGGGCATAGTTCCCCTTGCGGGTATGGCGAAGGTTTTAGAGGATGCTGCGTGTCAGGGAGATACGGAGAAGATACGAAGGCTTCACGGAGACTTTGTCGAAGAGTGGCTTAAGTACAGTGATAAGCTTAAATGTGTGATGCCGGAGGATGCTTCAAATGAGACCTCGGAAGCATATGATAAGGATAAGGTAAAAGAGATATTATCAAGGCTTAAGACCGCCATGGAGGATTTCGATGTGGATGCAGCCGATGAGTGTGTGAAGGAGCTTAAAGCTTATTCGTATCCGGATGATATCGGTAAAAAGATTGATGAGATTGCCGTTGCCGTGAAGCAGGTGGAAGACGATGTGGTAATCAGGATAATAGAAGAGATAATGTGACACGCAAAAAGGAGGGATGGATGTTCCCTCCTTTTTGCATTATCGCAGAGCCGTCGTATGGAAGAATGTCGGCTAAAGCCGACCGACGGCTCGCGGGCGAGCAAGGATGCCTGCTCGATTTAATTATTACTCGTCGCCTTCGTGTACGGCTTCGCCGTACTCCTCAAATATATGATCGTACATGGACGGAAGTCCTACAAACTCGCATCCATATCTGTAGCCCGCCGATGCGATGGGAGCGCGGTACAGAATCTTGACAACCGAAAGAATTATCTCCTCAGTGGTTTCAAACTCGAGTGTCGCGTTAAAATAATAGCCTATGGGGAGTTCGACATCCGACATGAAGCCGATACCGGCTTTGGATATGTCGAAGACCTCTATCTCGGTGTCCTCATCTACATGAAGCGGTGGTGAGTCCTGCTTAAAGAGGTTGGATACCTCGAGCTTAAGCTTTATAGGCAGCCTTTCGTAGCGTCTTTTTTCTTCCATGTGTAACCCTCCGTTTTGTCTACAAAGATATAAATATAGTATCATTTTTTTCTGAAATATGCAAGAATAAACTTGAATTGGGGCCGGTGTATTTTTGGGATTTATGACATTTCCGGGAGGCTATTATTGTCTATTCTCCTTGCTGACAAAAATGCGCGGGAGTGGTAGAATAATCATCGGGACGAGCGTATCGTACAGTGTGGGAAGTATGCGGACAAAGGCTTCTTAGATGAATGAAAGAGTATAGGAGTACAGAAATGAAATATACACCGATTAAAGTCAATAATATAATCATAGCGAGGGGCCATATCATCCTATGGCTGGAAAAAAGAGCGCTTGGTGAGGATGCTACGGCGGAGAACTTAAAAGAAGCTTTAATAGAATCCTTGATGAGCGAGTCAATAATTGAAAAGGCAAATCCGGGATTTGTGTTTCTTCCGGGAGAGCTGACAATGAACGGTAAGTTCTATGTGGATCTTCACAGAGCCTGGAGCTGGATCAAAAAGCCGGAGGATGCGGTGTACTTCATGGATGATACGACGGTCCTCGGAATGGTAACGGATGAAGAGAAGGAATACATCATAGATGCCGTAAATGAACGGAACAAGGAAAGTCAAGAGAACCTGCAGATTTTTTTCGACTGAGCAGGGTAGGACAGGATTATATAAACAAAAAAACGAGTAGGGAGCGACTGCGTATTCCCTACTCGTTTGCATGATATTCCTGATTACAATAATATTAGTATGTGTATTCGAAGTCCATATCGGCACCGGCGTTCTCGGTAACATCGTACCATACGAAGGTCGGTCTTCCTTCATCTGTATCTGCGAATGAAATCATTCCCTCGCCGTCCTGGTACTCAGTTACTCTGTCGGGCTCGCCCTCCTCGGGATCTAAGTTATTAACGATTTTGATACAGTTTTGGTAGCTTACGCTGCGAGTGTCAGGATCCATCTTTCCTGACATAGACCACTCATTTACAACGCCTGCGTTATATGGCATTGAGATTCGAATGCTGACTTCTCCGTCGTATAAGCTTACCTCGGCTGTTGCCTTTCCGCAGGCGTAGTTGCCTATGTAATTCATAGCTACATGACCTGCCTCGTCACCTGATACAGGCTCATCCGCATCCTCAGCGGTTGTCGGGCCTTCCTCTGTCTGAAACTCTTCGGAAGTCTCATCCTTCTTGGCTTCGGTTGTTTCTTCTTTCTTAGCTTCTGTAGTTTCTTCTTTTTTCTCTTCGGTCTTCTTTTCCTCAGTCTTCTCTTCAGACTTTTTCTCGTCTTTCTTCTCTTCGATTTTCTTTTCCTCTTTGGCATCCTTTGATTTTTCTGTGGTTACGGCAGCGGTAGTGTCCGATGCCTTCTTATCATCGCCACAGGCGAAAAGAGAGCAGGCCATAAGCGAAGCGCCGACAACAACTAAGATTCTTTTCTTTAATTCCTTTTTGAACATGTCTTTCACCTCGTTAAAAATTATGTCAACTTGTATCAAACCCGCATTATAGGAGCGGTATAAGAGAATGTCAAGGGGTATTTTGCCGGTGATTGATGTTGGAGTAAAGAAATTGTCAGTTGAATAGAAAATAATAAATGAGAGTATCGTCCGAATAAGGTATAATGGATTCGACTAAAAAACACTTACCAAGGAGGATACTCTCATGGACATTGTAGCACTTTTAAATGAGTTTGTCAGCGATTTATTTCAGGCAGAGGAGAAGTTTATTGATAACCCGGATCATATGGGGGAGTTTGAACAGCGCGTAGTGGATGCAAGTCACAAGACTGCAGCCGGTTTTATGGCGATGGTTCTTGAAGAGATGGATGAACTGATCCGTAACAGTCGCGCTCGTAAAGACAGCTATAACATTCATCGTAAGGACAAAAGAACACTGATAACAACGGCCGGTGATGTGACGTATAAAAGGACCCTTTTTCAGAATCGTGATACAGGAAAGTACAGATATCTGCTGGATGATATGATACGCCTTCCTAAGCATGAGCGTTTCAGTGTTAATGCAGAAACCAAAGCACTTAGTGAAGCAGAGGTTCATTCGTATCAGCATGCGGCTGCCAGTCTGTGTCTTGGAAACCAGACCGTTTCCAAGACGGCAGTTATGGAGAAGATACACGCGATAACCGAAGATCTTCCTGAAGAGGCTCCTCTCCCGCAGGACAAGAAGTGCTGTGAATACCTGTATATTGAGGCTGATGAAGATCATATCCACCGTCAGAAATGCGGCGAGGAATGTGGCTGCATGATTGGTAAGCTTATATATGTATTCGAAGGCAAAGAAGAAGTATGTGAAGGGCGCAGAAAGCTTATAGGAGCGCATTTTCATGGTGGAGTATATCCGGGAACTGATGAGAACCGGAAACTTTGGGAAGGCGTACAGGAGTACATAGAAGCGCACTACAATACTGATTTTCTGAAAGCTGTTTATATTTCAGGAGACGGAGGTGGCTGGATCAGAGCCGGAAAGGATTATGTAGATCGCAGTATTCTTGTCGCTGATAAGTTCCACCTAATGAAGTATATCAATAGCGTGGCAAACCTTACAGGCTCTGAGTTGAATGCGACAAAGGGCAGATTCTACAAGTATATCTATCAAAACAAGCTGCTTGCGGAGAATAAGATGCTGACCAGGATCAAGAACAAGACGGGGAAAGAAACGACGGTTGAAAATGCGAGAGCGTATCTGGTAAACAACTGGGATGCGATACAGAGGGCGTTTCACGATAAGAATGTACTCGGGTGCAGTGCGGAAGGTCATGTGAGCAATGTTTACTCAGAGCGCATGAGCAGCCGGCCAATGGGCTGGAGTGAGGTGGGCGGAGACAGAATGTGTCGCTTAAGATGTTTCGTGAAAAATAACGGCAGAGATAAAATCGTGGATCTCGTGGAGTACAGAAGAGCCAAGCAGTACCAGCCTCTGGAGGCGACAGGAACAGATGGGATGCTGGTGCCGCTGCCAAAGAAATACTATAGTCAGGCACAGCGAGATGTAATGAAATATGCGGAGCGCATGTATGCGCCGTTGACAGGAACATCAGTAAAGAAAACACTTGCAATCCGTGAAAGAATAAGCAATATATAGTAAAGTTGACAGAAAAGAGAAGACGGGATAAAATGCGGTCATCTTGAATTCGTTTTTTCTTATCAGGGATACTCTGTCCTCTGTCAACTGACAGTAAGTTTACTTCGTC
>JAFXSQ010000028.1 GCA_017525525.1 Lachnospiraceae bacterium
CGGGCAGGCAAGACGTAGTCGCACCCTGCCCGCGCGCGGCGTACCGGTCAGCTTTTGCTGACATTTACTTCTCGGTACGCCTGCGCATATTTTATCGGGCAGGTAAGACGTAGTCGCACCCTGCCCGCGCGCGGCGTACCGGTCAGCTTTTGCTGACATTTACTTCTCGGTACGCCTGCGCATATTGAAACGCCTGCGTATAGAATTACACAGGCGTCAAAATTAAACACTATCTTTTTTGCTGTAGAAATCAAACACAAGCATGGTTATATCATCAAACTGTGTTGCCTCTCCCACAAAGTTATCCATATCATTCTTAAGGTTCATCAGGGTCTGCTTGAGACTTGCTTCCGGCTCCCTGTTGAGCGCAGCCAACATACGCTCATTACCGTAGAGCTCATCGGATATATTCGTAGCCTCCGGAACGCCGTCGCTGTATGAGAATATCCTGTCACCGGGTTCAACCTTAAATGTATGCTCCTCAAACCTTATATCCTCTATCATACCCAAGGCCATGGAATGCTTGTATTCCACAATCTCGTACCTGCCCCCTGCCTTTCTTAATACGGGATGCTCATGGCCGGCATTTGATGCGATACCCTCTCCTGTACGAATATCTACAATAGCAAGCCATACGGTCACAAAGAGAGCCGCCTCATTGCCCTCGCAGAGTTGATTGTTGACATCATAAAGTATCTCTGACGTACTTCCGCCAAGTAAGGTTCTGCTCTTGATAAGCGACTTGGAAATGGCCATGAAAAGCGAAGCCGGAACTCCCTTTCCGGAGACATCTGCCACAACCAAAGCTACATGGTCGTCATCCACCATAAAGAAGTCGTAGAAATCTCCGCCAACCTCCTTGGCAGGATCCATGGTTGCGTACACATCGATCTCCTTCACATCCGGGAACGGCGGGAATATACGCGGCAGCATATCCGCCTGTATCTGTGTAGCGACAACAAGCTCCGCGCCTATCCTTTCTTTTTCGGCGGTGATGCTCTGTATCTTCTCAAGATGCTCGTCAATCTCGGAAACCATCTCGGAGAAACTGTCGGCAAGGTCGCCTATCTCGTTTCTGGATTTTATCTCCGAAAGCTGCTTTACAACATTCTCACTGTCCTTTGTTTCTCCGTATTCGTTTATATTCTTATTAACTCTTTTAAGAGGCTTTATGGCGTAAATATAGATGAGCAGCAGGCAGGTTGTCGAAAGAATAACCTGCAGCAAAACGAATACCGAAATGTACTTCACGGTACCCTCCGCAACCTCATTTCTGACACTTTTAAGGTCAAAGGTAACCCCTATTATAAGCTCATACTCTCCGAGCATCTCAAAATAACCGTAAAGATCTATATTATCCTTGGTAATAATATGATGCTCCTCATCCTTGTTAATATTCCTGTATATTTCCTGCTGATCCGGTGTGCTTTCCTTAGTCGTTCCGAGAATATAAGCGTTCCCCTTTTCGGTACCCCTCTTTCGCTTACCGTCGGATGCCGATATCAGATAGGTTGAGGTCTTGAAATCATCGCTTACCGCAACAAGATACAAAAAGTTCACATCAAAGGCTTCCTTGATGCTGTTCATTTCAAGAAGCATATGATTGAACGCAATCTCCGCTACCATTTTCTGATCCTCTTCGGGCAGCTTCTCCAAGTCGCTTTCGAGAACCGTGTTTATCGTAATATCAGGATATTTCCCATAAAACTCAATCTCCTTTTGATCGGTCTTATACGACTGGTCATATTCCAGGTCGAGCTCATCCTTATGCTCCAGCCAGTACTTGATTATCCACCTGTAGGATCTGTACTCTCTAAGATTATTCCTTATAAGCTTAGCGGTATGCGCCGTCAGAGCCTCCTTCTCTATCTGAACACTCCTGTCCGAAACCTGATCAAGTACAAAAAGAGAAAGCATCCCCGTAAGAAGCAGGCTTATCACAAAGAAATACGCAACCTGGATCAAAAGGCTTCTTCTATGCTTTTTTTCTGTCTTTATTTTTGTTTTGACCTCGGCCATATATTCCTTACCTCTATGCGTAATAATCAAAAACAAGCATGGTTATATCGTCAAACTGTGTGGCAGTGCCCACAAACTCATCCATATCAGCCTTAAGGTTCTTTAAGGTCTGTTCAAGTCCCGCATCAGGTTCTCTGTTAAGCGCGGCAAGCATACGGTCTGTTCCGTAAAGCTCCTCCGATACATTGGTTGCCTCGGGTACGCCGTCGCTATAAGAGAATATTCTGTCACCGGGTTCAACCTTAAAGGGATGCTCCTCAAACCTGACATCCTCAATCATACCCACGGCCATGGAGTGCTTGTATTCGATAAGCTCGTATTTGCATCCGGCCTTTTTAAGCACAGGGTGTTCATGACCGGCATTTGAAGCGATGCCCTCTCCCGTGTGTATATCAATTATCGCAAGCCATACCGTTACGAACAGCGCAGCCTCATTACCCTCACAAAGCTGATTGTTCACATCGTGCAGGATATCCGAGGGGCCTCCTCCCAATAAGGTTCTGCTCTTGATTAGTGATTTTGAGATGGCCATGAACAGTGAGGCCGGAACTCCCTTTCCGGAGACATCTGCCACAACCAAAGCCACATGGTCGTCATCCACCATAAAGAAGTCGTAGAAATCTCCGCCCACCTCCTTAGCAGGATCCATAGTGGCGTACACATCTATCTCCTTTACATCCGGGAACGGAGGAAATACGCTCGGAAGCATGTCCGCCTGTATCTGCGCCGCGACATCAAGCTCCGCTCCTATCCTTTCCTTCTCGGCAGTTATATCCTTTATTCGATCCAAGTATTCATCTATCTCGGTAACCATATCCGAGAAGCTGTCCGCAAGATCTCCTATCTCATTCCTGGACACTATCTCACTCAGCTGTTTTCTTACCTTATAGCTGTCCTTAGTATCACCGTATTCGGACACATTCCTCTTAACACTTTTAAGAGGCCTAATCGCGTTAAGGTATAGCAGAAACAGACACAAAACCGAAAGCAGAATCTGCATCATTGTAAATGCCGTAATATACCTTACCGTATCGCTCTGAACCTGTTCTTTCATTTCCGATTTTGCGAAGCTCATGCCGATAACCAGGTCATAATCATCCACCGTGTCAAAATAATTGTAGAGGTCCATATAATTCAACGTTGTAACAGAGCGGTTATTCACATTTTTTATGTTCCTGAAGAGCTTCTCCTGATCCGGGGTAGTCTCCGTTCTAACCCCAAGAGTATAGGCCTGTCCACGCTCGGTTCCTCTTTTGTTTTTTCCGTTGGAGGCTGAAACCAGATAGGTTTTATGCTTATAATCAGAATCGACAGCCACCAGGTACAGAAAGCTCGCTTCAAAAGCCGCATCAATAGAATTCATCTTGAGAAGAATACGGTTGAACGCAATCTCCGCCACAAGCTTTTGGTCCTCAGGCGGAAGAGCTTCAAGCTTCTCCTCGCTAAGCCTGTTCAGCCAAGTATCCGGATGCCTCCGATAATACTCGGCTTCCTTAACATCGGTCTTTACCGACCAGTCATACTCAAGTTCAAGCTCATCGATGTGATTAAGCCAATACTTTATTATCCATCTGTAACCTTTGTATCCATACAGGATGTTTTCCACAAGCTCCGTTGTCTTCTCTGTCAATACCTCAACTTCAATCTGGACCCCTCGATCGGATACCTTTTTCAACAGAAAAAAAGAAATTGTCTGAGTGACGATAATCGCAATCAAAAAGAAAATAGCTATCTGAAGCATAAGACTTCTTTTAAGCTTTTTCTTTGTTTCGGTTACACGCGACATACATCAATCCTCGTACATATATAATACTTCTATTTTACAGTTTTTCACGCAGTTTCGCAAGCCCGCAATCGTATATATACAGTATTTGTATAACCAAAGAAAGCCTTCGGTCAATCCCTTAAGGAAAGACCGAAAGCTTTCCGTAAATCACGCTATCGGTATTGTTGAAAGAACAGTTTACTGCGCTTCAGTTGCGGACTTTTCGTCAACAAGCTTGTTAACTCTGTCAAGCTCATCCTTAAACTGATCGAGATTAACATTCTTATTGCCTTTATCTCCCTTCTCTGCAAGCTTATTTACTTATCCTTATATTAGTCAAGGCGCACTGGTCACCGGTAAGTATTGCAAAGGCTTCATCCGAATTCTTGAGATATGTTGTACTCACAATCTTTATTCCGAAATTCTCGGTCGACATAATGATTCTGTCATTTTTTCTTTCAAATGAGACCATACAGTCAAATCCCTGCTTGTTCTTAATCTTCCATTCATCCCAGCCTGGGAACTCATCTTTTCTCTCAACAACCATCTCATTTTTGACACTTTGCGGTGTCTGCCAGCTCTCACCGTCGATTCTTATAAAGGAATACTCCCTGTAATTCTCGGCGTTCTCGCCCTCTTTTGAATTACAAAGCGCGATATACGGGCAATGCCATATCAATCCCGCATTCGGAAGTGTCATGGAATGAAAGATAATCTTCATTCCGTCCTTTATTGGTATACCGGCAGTCGAAGCTGTCCTGTATCCGTCAACCTGAATGTTCGGCAGGTCACCCTCCGGACCGTCAATATAGCTTATCTCGGGCGCAATCCTCTTGATATAGTTCTCATTAACCGTATCCTCCGAACGCTTGAGCCTTACATTATTGATAAGACAATGCTCGCCTGTCAGCCCTATATAAACAAATCTTGTGCTGTCGTTTAAAGCCGCTATCACATTGACTTCCTTTAAGCCTCCGGTGATTCTGACCTTAATATGATCCTTATATTTTACCGCCTCTATCTCGTAGGACTCACTGCTTCCGTTTTTCCCGTCTCCCACAAGCTCTCTTACGTTCACCTCGGTTTTTCTTGCGCCCTTGCACTTAACCTCTCCGTCAAGTCGTATCTCGGCAAACTCCAGGTAACTTAAGTATTTCGGTACCTTGTTCTCATCATGATATTTCCCGTCAAGCGAATCGAACAGAACTATCGACGGAACACCCTTTTCTCCGCTTCCATCAGGCTCGGCATCGAGATGAATTGACACTAAGCTCGAGGTAACCCTTATGCTCTCCGAAACCGCGCTCTTATAGTCCGTGCACAGGATTTCGGTTTCGTCGATAAGAACCTTCTTCTCCTCGCTCTCCTTCATCTCATACTCGCCGTCTATGTCTATAAGATGCTGCATTATCTTGGCTATCTCGGGATCAAACTGTGTCCCCGCGCCCTTGACAATCTCTTCCCTAACAATCTGCTGGGGCATAGCCTCCCTATAACTCCTGTTAGAGGTCATGGCATCATAAGAATCCGCAACGGATATGATTCTCGCAACCTCGGGTATCTCCTCACCCTTTAGGCCCTCGGGATAACCCTTTCCGTCATAACGCTCATGATGAAAATGTGCTCCCACACTTATATATGGGAATTCCGATATACCGTCAAGAATCTGCTTGCCCATCTTTGAATGCTGTTTGATAGTCTCATACTCTTCATCCGTAAGTTTTCCGTTCTTTGTAAGTATATTGTCTGCTATACCTATTTTTCCTACATCATGCAACAGCGCGGCATAGTATATCTTCTCGCAATCTTCCTCGCCTTTGCCCATCTCTTGTGCAATCTTCCTCGAATACTCGGCAACTCTTAAGGAATGTCCGTGTGAATATACATCCTTTGCGTCTATCGCATTTACCAAAGCCGTTGCCGTCTGCTCAAACAGACGCTTTGCAAGCTTTTTCTCGCTTTGGAGCTTCTCCATCTCACGCTCTCTGTATTCCTCAATCCTTACATTTCTCCGGCGGATAATAATGATGGTTATGATTAACATAACACCGCTGAACACACCGGGAAGACCCCTAAAGCTATGCCCCGTTATCATACCCATTATGATACCCGGAAACTGTAAAAGCTGAATAATGAGCGCAGCCAGAAATCCCGGTTTCCCCAGGTTAACCACCATCAGTATAATGCTCATATTAGCTAGTGCAGAAAAAACACCCGTAAAGGAGGCTATGGGAATTGCCGTTCCAAAGAACACTGTAACTCCCTGCGATCCGGATGTAGACTTAACATAATGGTTAGCAACTACATATATTGCAAGAAATATTATGAACAATAAGATATATTTGATTTTTCTTATTCTTTGTTCGCTCATTCCGGTCTCTTTTCTTAAAACAAATCATTTTATATTCTATCACTAAACAACATCATAATCAATTATCTTTTTTCTTGACATAATACTCGTTAGATAATAGTATTTAAGAGTAATTTAATAAAAAGCCTGCAAATAAAAAGTCAAGGCTAAATTAAAGAATATTGAAAAATTTTATACAGGTTGAAAAGAAGGTATCAAAATAAGACCACCACACCAATGCTGGTCTGAAGAGTATAGCGAATAATTATGATTCTGGAAGA
>JAFXSQ010000007.1 GCA_017525525.1 Lachnospiraceae bacterium
ATCTTGCCTGAGTAGTCGCCCTTACCTGTAATAGTTACAGTAGCGGTTCCTACCTTGGTGTTGTTCTTGTAAGATACAGTGTAATCTGTACCCTTCTTAAGTGTCTTGCCGTTAAGCTTAACAACCGGTGTAGGTGTGATAGCCTTGCCTGTGTAAGCTGCGGTTGAGATACCTGTTACAGTTGCCTTAGCGATAGACTCGCCAATGATGTTGAACTTAACATCTACAGAACCAGTGTAGTTGCCCTTACCTGTCATAGTAGCTGTTGCTGTTCCAACCTCAGTGTTGTTCTTGTAAGCTACTGTGTAATCAGTATCAGCCACAAGGTCTGATACAACAGGAGCCT
This sequence comes from Lachnospiraceae bacterium, assembly GCA_017525525.1. GTDB lineage: Bacteria > Bacillota > Clostridia > Lachnospirales > Lachnospiraceae > Coprococcus_C. Next base: position 347 of record JAFXSQ010000007.1, read on the forward strand.
CGATAGCCTTACCTGTGTACTGAACATCCTCGATTGAGAACATATCAGCTGTAAGTGCCTTCGGAGTGATTGTGAACTTAGCAGATGCCTCGCCACTGTAATCGCCGATAGCCTTAACAGTTACTGTGTACTCACCTACATTTACGAAGTTAGTAGCTACAACCTCGTAATCTCTTGTTGCTGCAAGAACAGTATCGCCAAGCTTTACGCTCTTTACTACAGGAACGATAGCCTTACCTGTGTACTCAGCTGAAGCTGCCTCAAGTTCAACTACCGCACCCTCGATGCTGTTTCCAATAACCTCAAGCTTAGCAACCTCAGACTCTAAGGTCTTTCCTGAAGCCTTGCTTGTTATAACTACTTTGTACTCGCTTCCGTTATCTGTAGCTGCAACCTTTGCTATCTCGTAAGTAGCTGCTGTTGCGTCTACGATATTGGTGAAGCCTGCTGCGCCTGCGCCCTTAACCATCCACTGATATGTAAGGTCATCTGCACCGTTTCCTGTTGCCTCTACGGTGAAGGTTGCCTTCTCATCAGCATAAAGCTTAAGGCTTGCCGGCTGCTTTGTGATAACTATTGCTACAAGATAGCTTGTTGTAAGCTCGATATCGTTAGCGATCTCGATGCCCTCAAGCTTTGTTGCCTTAACATCCTTAGGAGTAAAGCCGGTTACTGTCCATGTGTCGAACTCAACGCCTGCAACAGGTGTTACTTCTACTGTTACCTTGGTTCCCTTTGCTACATTGTCAAGATCTGTGATCTCAGCGCCTGTTGCATCAGTTACCTTTACGGTACCCTTTGTATCATCGTTTACGATCTTGATCTTATTTCCGGCGCCAAGTGTGAATGATGCCTTCTTAAGATCCTTAAGTGCCTCAACTGTGCTGTCGATTGACTTTGTTGCATCGAAGAGAGGATCGTCTGTAATCTCTACAGCTACCTCATACTCGCCTGCATCTGTCGGAACATCTGTAAGAGCTGTTGTCTCACCCTTCTTGTAGAACTTGAAGGTCAGGCACTCAGCTGCAGGAGCAGCAGAACCGTCTGAGAATGTGAGCTTAGCATACTTGATGATGTTCTTTGCTTCTGTATCAGAGAATGAAGTCTTTGCCTTCTCATCAGCGGTACCAAGACCGTCAACAAGTGAGATACCAACTTCTCTTACGCCTCTGTTTACAGTAAGAAGTGCTACTGTGTCAGTCGGGCCATAGATGCCGTTCTGAGCTGTGTGAAGCTTGATTGCAAATGTACCTGCCTTAGTTACGGTAAGCACACCATCCTCAACCTTGCCTTCGCCTCTTGCACCTGTTATAGCGTATACATACTTGTCATCCTTCTTTTCCTCAGTTACATCTGAGTAGGAAGCCTCGCCTGCATTCTCGCTTATGGTGAAGAGTGCCTTGTCATCAACCTTAAGAGTCTTAAGATCGATAGTCTTTCCGTCATAAGTTACTGTAAGGTCGTTCTTTGAGTTATCAACCTTCTTAAGTACATTGATAAGTGCCTTTGTTACATTGCCGGCCTTATCGGTAGCTGTTATCGTGTAAGTCTTCTCGTTAGGATCAAGCTCATAAGACTTTGTAAGAGCATTGATTGTTACATCAACAGGCTCCGCATCGCCAATTGCCATTGTAAGGCTCTTAAGCTCTGCCTCGGTTACTATGATAGTACCCTTCTTGCCCTCATCTACAACGATATCCTTAACAGTCTCGCCATAAACGATCTCAGTGTCCTCTGCATTCTTAACTACAGGAGCTGTCTTATCAAGTGTGAATCCGTTTGCAGATGAAGCCCATGTTACATTGCCTGACTCATCCTCAGCTCTTACGTAGAGGATATACTTACCATCCTTATCAGGAGTGGTTACTGTCTCACCCTCAAGAGCTGTGAACACCTTATCTTCAGGCTTTCTGTTCTGATCAAGAGCATATTCATCATTAAGGTCAAGCTCACCTAATACTTCATCTGACCAGTAATACCATGCGCCCTTTTCAGCATTTACTACAGTTACATCAAATACAAGGTTGGTATTTACATAAGTTGTAAAGTCAGCCTTTGTGTTAACCTTGTCAGATGCCTCTTTGCCTACCTCTACATTCTTAACGAGGATCTGAGGTACATCTGCGTCAACCATTACATTTACGTCAAATGTAATGTCTGAGTAATTAAGTCTGTGAACAGTTACTGTGATAACTGCGTTTCCACTCTTAGCATCCTCAGCAAGAGTGTATGAAATCTGTCTGTTAGCAGAATCAACACTTATGAGGTCTCTTGTTACTGTCTGTCCGTTGCTTGTTACCTGCTCAGTACCGATAACGCCATCCTTGTTATCTGTTACTTCTGCAGTAATAGTAATACCCTCTAAGAGCATTGCAAGATTCTCATTCTTTTCTTCGTCAATTATAGAAACGCCATCATCATTTGCGTAAGCAATAATAGGATCATCGTCCTTTATTGCTGTTGTAGCCGCATAAGTATAGTTGCCCTTAGTATCAAGAGCCTCTTGTATTCTATAACCAGCTGTAATGTCTTCATCATCATATCCAGCATAGAAATGTGTTCCTTCAGCTAATCCTAAATAAGGAAGGAACGGAACCTTCTCTGCGTCTGCATATCTTGCAAGAACCTGCTTGCCAGCATCGTTTGTTGTCCAGTACAGGTTAGTGTTCTGGTTAACAACTGCATAGCCGTTAGCATAGAGAAGCTCGTTCTCGATGTACTCTTCAAGATCTAATGCTCCTCTGGCATAAGAGTATTCCTTAGTGTTATCTCTCTGCTCGTATACGTAGCTCTGATCGGCAGCCTTCTCATAAGAACCATCCTTGAGCTGCTTGTTAGCTGTATACTTGCCATAATCCTTTGTGAATGAGTAGTCAACGCCACCATCTACCTTCTTACCGAGTTCAATGGTCTTGCCCTTCTCATCTGCAGTGTGAAGCATGGTTATGTTTCTAACCTTGTCATTCTCGCCTGCAGCTGTAGGTGTAACCGTAACCTTTACACTTACTTCAGCCGAAGGCTTAAGTGAAGCAGCACCCTTTGTAGTAGGAACTGCCTTAATTCTAAATGTCTGAGTTCCGTCCACATTATTATCGCTCATATCTAAGGCATATGTCGGGAACTTGCTCCAGCCTTTAGCCAAATGCGTTGTAGCATCAAGTGTTGTATCATACCACTGAAGCTCATAAGTGTCTTCCTCAGGCTGAATAGCTGTCTCGCCACCGATTACGGTTACAAAGAACTTCTCAACCTCAGTCCACTTCTTTCCTGTCTCTACAGAACCACCCTTAAGGAGATCCTCATCCTGTGATATTGCAAGAGTACCGGCTTTTACATCGAACTCACAAGCGTTGAAGCTCATAGTGTATGTTGCATTATCAGTCTTTGTTAAGCTCTTGCAATTCTTTGTAGCATATCCGGTAACTGCAGGCATATCAGCCTTCATAGTATAATTATCAGCAGCCGGAATGTTATAAAGTACCTTGTCTATCTCTGTGTACTTCATGTCACGATAGGCCTTAAGATCGTCTACCGAAAGTGTTACATAACTCTTTAACTCCTCAGGAAGAGCATAGAAGCCCTTGCTCTCAGGGGTGGTCTTAACCATAGCAACCTCAACCTTGCTTCCGGTCATGTCATATGCACCGTAGGTCCAGTTTTCATCTGCATGTGTATCTACCCAATAATCTGCATCTGTAGTATTTCCGGCTCCAGCTGCCTTGAATACATACTGACCGCTTTCATTAAGATATGCATCCTTCCATACCTTCTTCTCTGCATCCCAAGCGTCTGCATCGTGAACTATAGGAAGGAAGAGTAAGTCTGCAGGCTCAACTGTAAGTGTACCTGCTGTGAAGTCAACGCTGTAGTTATCGTTCTTTCTTCTTAAGAACTCAAGCTGCTCAAAGTCATCTTTGATAAGTGCGTTAACCTGTGCTTCTGTAAGACTATCCCAGTTACGATCTGCAACCTTGCCTAACGGAACCTTAACATTTCCTGCGACGGTAACATAATCTGTTGTAGCTGAATAATCACGTATAACCTTAGGAGCAGCTTCGTAAATTGTAGTTGCTACCTTAAATGCATTGTAGTTATATGCTTTTGCTGTATCCACATATGAATAATTCGCTGTACCTGCAAGGTAAGCAGCCTTATGGCCTGCAATAATTGCAGCCTTGAGCTCTGCCTGAGACATAAGCTTTGTCTTTATCTCAGTCTTGCCTGCAGTTTTAAGAGCAGCTGTGTCAAACGAATAAACCGGAATGAGGTAATCATTCTCGTCATGATTTGTTTCCTCGATTGCAGTATCTACTGTGTTTGTACCGTCTACTGTATTGACATACTTAGTATCATACTTACCCCAGATCATGTTAGCGTATGTTACGCCTGCCGCACCATTCTGGGCTCTATCTGCAGCTGCCTTTACCTCAGCCTCCGTGTCGTATACAGATGCATCAACACTAACGCCCTTTGCTGTAAAGGTTGCCTGCTTGATTGTAATAGTTATTTCACCTGTTACAGTGTCATAGTTGTGATACTTAGAGCTAACCTCGTATCCAACCTTGTAGGTACCTGCGCCAAACATCTTTGTGAAGAATGCAGTACCATTGTTTGTTGCCTCTACATAATCGTCATCAGCAGGAACCGTCTTGATTGTATGGCTTACTGGATCTGCATAAGTGAATTCAGTCAGGTTCTTGAACTTGATGATTTCTACATCACTTGCTTTTCTGTCTTCCTGTACTGAGCTGTTAACTGTGCTCTGTACTTTATCAGGATTTACAACGATATTAAAGCCTATCGGCGTGCCGTCGTAAACCTTCTCAATCTTATTGTTGCTTACCTTCTTTAACTGATTTGTGCCTTCATAGGTAGTAACGATATAAGCAAGCTTAGATGAACCGATTTCCCAAGCTACAGGAAGCTTTCCTGTATAGTTGCCCTTAGCTACAAGGTTCATGGTATACTTGCCTGAACCTGTACCTGATGTATTATCGCTCGGTGTGAAGTTGCCTCCTACTGCATCTGCCGTAGCATTAGCACTTAAGAAGTAACCTACACGATAAGCTGCATCTGTCTTATACTTGACGAAACCATTATCATCAAATACGAGCTTTCCTGTAGTTGAATTAACCTCAGGAATATAGATATTGTCTGTTACTCTGTAGGTAGGAACAATTGCATTACCATCATCATAAGCATATACATTAGTCTTGGTCTTGAAACCAAATACCCAGTCAGCCTTTGCTGCTGCATTACCAGCCGGTGTTAATGTATAGCCTGTTGCTGCATTGTCAAGGAATGCGACTGTTGCCTGAGTATTGATATTTCTTGCTGTAATTGTGTAATACTTGTTGCCAAGCTTTGCACCTGCGGTACCGTTATCAACTACAAGTATTGTATCTTCATCAATGACTTCAGCGCTTGTATCACCGGTACCTGTTGTGTTTGCTGTATTAACAGCAATAAAGTTCTTAAACTTGGATGTTGCATCAAATGCTCCTGTTACATTGGTATTAACAAGATACTTTGCATCATCAGCCGATCCTGTTACTGTCTCACCGTAATCCCCTGCACTTGCATTAGCATCCGTAAGGTCTGCCCATGTCTGAGCCACGCCATCCTTAGTTCTGCTTCTGTAAAGAACCGGAACTGAAGCATCTGCAAGTCCTGCATATGTAGCATTCGGTAAAGCATCAGTATCCTTAACTGTCTTTGCTGCTATATCAGCTGTGATATCCTTATACTCGTTCTTGTAAGCCTCGAACTCCTCATCTGTTATAGCTACAGCCTTAGCGAAAGTCACTTCCTTAGTTACAGGATCCTCGGTTACTACAAGCTGAGTCTCAAGGAATGCCTTCCTGTCAGCATAAGTCTTCTTGTTATAGTTATAATAAGTAAATGCACTGAATCCTATAGCCTTATCTGCGCTACCAAATTCCTTTGTAAGTGTAGAAGCAGTCGGAACTATGTAGAGCGGAAGCGGATTTATAACAAGATCTGCCTTTGCTGTTACATAAGCTGCAAATACATCAGTCTTCGGAATAGAAGCGAATACATAGAAGTTACCTGCCTCATAAGGCTTTGTCTGTGAAACGAACTCATCCGCACCGTCCTGAAGAGCTGCGTATCCGGCAGCATCTGTCTTGGTAAGATCGAAGAAGTCACCTGTTGCACTCGCATGTTCAAAATCACCTGAAAGAGCATCTGCATTTACATAATACCACTTAACATCACTGGCTGCATAAGTGCCTGCACCTGCGTTATTAAGCTTCGGTGTAAGTTTCTTTGCATCCTTTGCGGAAAGGTACTTGTCATTCTCCATGCCATAGACGAAGTTAGACTGAGCACCGGCATTTGTTTCTTCTTTGTTTGTACCAAACTTAAGAGAAGATGCATCGATTGCGATACCTTCTCTTCCTGAAGTATTACCCTTAAGTGTCCAGTAGAAGTTGCATGAACCACTTGTACCAGCGACTCCGGTCTTTGCAGTAACAGTAATCTCATGGTTACCTACTGTTGAAGAGCTGATATCACCTATGATAGTAAACTCAGTTTGATTTAATGGAGCACCGGTTGCCTTTCCCTCACCATCTACTGCGTAAATCTGAAATGCAGGCTTAACTGCAGCACCGCTCTCACTAACAATATAAGCAGCTCTGTCATCTGCAGATACTCCTGAGCCCTCGTCATATGTATCAAGAGTAGTACCAGCAACGTCATTAACCAAAACTATAAAGGTATCGTTCTCGCTAACCTTTTCAGCCCATGTCTGTGCTGCTCTTGTAACTGTGATAGAACCTACAGCATAGGTTTTACCATCATTGCTCAGCTTTGCTGCAGCAGTGCCATCAGCCCACTTGTTATTTGCAGCATCATCTAAGGTTGCAGTAATGTTGTGCACGCCTACCTTCTTTACTAATACTGTGGTAGGAGCACCCTCAGTAATTACTGCATCATCATCAGAAGTACGAAGACTATCGGCAATAGTATACTTTTCATACTCTGCAGACGTTACAGTTTTTGTTCTGTTTACTTCAGAAGCATCGGCTGCTACAGTTGAATCTTCCATTGCAGGAACTGCAACCTGACGCTTTGCAACCGTGAAGGTATCTGAGAAAGTATCTCCTGATACAGTTTCCGGTGTTGTTGCCCACTCTGTATTAGCTGTGTCTTTAAGCTTTGCAGAAATCGTGTATGTACCTGCACTTGTTGCGGTCACATCCCAAGTAGTAGTAGTCATAACATTCGTTGCTGTCGCATCTGCGGGTACCTTAACTAACTGTTGAAAACTTAAGTAGTCAGCACCTGTATAATTATAAGCTAACGCTACTTTTGCTGTTCCATCATAGGTTGCATCCGGCGAAAGGACAGGAACCTCAATCTGCCTCTTAGTAATATTAAAGCTCTTTGCAAACGGATCCTGAGAGCCCTGTACGTATACCTTAACAGTATATGTACCTACCGGTGTCCCTGCCGGGATATTCACAGTTGCTGTCGATGTACCACCATTTGCAGTTGTAAAGTTTGCAAAAGTCACAGAACTGCCCGTCACCTGAACTCCGTTACTATCGACAAGTGTACCTGACAAAAAGCTTGAGTCATTTGCATTATCGTGTGCGGTTACCGTAACATTCGTTGTCACTGTCTGCGCAGCAATGCTATACTCTACATCGTCAATTGCACTAAGCCCTGTAATCGGCGGGGTAATAGCCGCTTTAGAGTCGATGCTCGGTGCAAAGCTTATAGCCATAACTACTGCTAAGAAGAGAGCTATCGCGCTCTTCCACTTTTTAGCTATTTGCATGAATCGTTTTTCCTCCTTATAGATTCATAAAAATCATACATTCAGCCTAAACAATTATCCCTAGCATTATTTAGATGTATGTTGGAAAAATTTATAATCGTGCTATTTCAGTTCATACTTGCTTAAGCTTCAAAGCCTTCGGCGTATCCGGCTCTCGCTGTGATAAAAGATTCTTCGCTTCGCATAAGATCCTTCGCTGAGTGTAAGATTCTTCGCTTCGCTCAGGATGACATGCTACGCTCAGAATGTTACGTCACAGGTCACTGCATGACAGATTCGCTCTCTGCTTCTCCCTTTAAGCTTTCCGACCACCTTAACGCGTACCCTAGAACACACCTGCTTTCTGCGAATAAAGTACGGTATTCACATAATTGCAAGCGTAACGCGGTGTCTGACGAGGATAAACCCTAGTGTGGGATTCCCCACTTTATCCGGGTGGGTTGCTGATATTCCCATTTCAGACCGAAAAAACACTAATTCAAAAGAGCATAAGTCGGGTGAACCCACGCGGAAACAAAAGTATGAACTCCTGACGTCGCAAGCGGGCAATTATCCCAACTGCTCTTTGTAAGCTAAGATATTCAATTGTATTTGTTGCTTATTTAGTTGATTTCTTTCTTCGAATGAAGAACCGAAAAACTACATAATAAAAGAGTGACGGGGCTTTAGAATAACCCTGCTTCACTCCTGCATGTTGAAATTATGCTTCCCTTCGGTTCAATCATCCTTAGCACCTCGCATCTTTACACGCCTTGGCGCTGATACTTTACCGATTGCGGGTTCCCTAGGCCCAAACCGGTTCCTCCAAAGTATCCGTAAAGATTTTCTTCAAAGGATTTATGATACATAAATCCAGCACTGCTTTAAAACCGCCCAACCGATGATTAAGCTATCATCGGAAGTCCTCCGGCAAGTCTCAAGCGTTTACAAATTAGCACATCTCCCTCAAAAAAGCAAGAGGAAAATCGCTTTTTTCCTTATGTTACTATCTTTCGGACTTCACAAACCAAAAAAGGGGGGACAACAACTTGAAAAGTAAGTACAAGACATATTATACTAGGAAAAGCGCGTATGGATACTATTGCAGAGGTAACATCATTATCTTCAATGGAGCAAAAAAGTCGGGATGACCGAAGAGCAGAAAATATTACAATGCATTTGCAAGCTTGTATATTTGTAGGACTGATTGTTATGCCCGGAATACTTCATGAATTGCACAGGGAGAGAAGGAGGAGAAAATGGATCTGAAAATAGGAGCATTAAGCACAAAACAATCCGAGATGTACAGACCCTTTTTATTGGATGCGGTGGCAACGCAGCTGCAGGACAAAAATGTACGAGTGGTCGGCGCATTTGACGGCAAAACCTTAGTCGGTGTTATGGCTTTTCGTGTCGGGAATCCCGCCACTATCTTAAGCATTGCGGTCACTCCGTCGTATCAGCGACAGGGGGTTGGAAGCGCCCTTGCGGAAAGTCTGACCGATAAGCTGAGCGAGTTCGGCGTCATGGGTATGGAAGCCTTTGTATTCGGAACGGAGGAGGATGATGAATTCAAAGGACTTTCGGCATTTTTGTGGAGATGCGGATTCTCCGAAAACGAGAGCTTTGAGAATTACGAACCAACCCTCGGCGAGGTAGCGGAGAATAAGGAATTTGTACATCTGAAGGATAAAAAGCGATTTAAGGATATTCGCTTTCTGTCCGAATTAACGGACCCGGAAAAAAGAAATCTGGGGAACACTCTTGCATCGGAGGCGGAATACACGGATTTTCCGAGAGAGGGTTTAGTCGACAGTTTAAGCACCGTATATGAAAAGGACGGAAAACCTTGCGGCTGCGTGCTCATGGGAAAGACGCAGGATCAGCTGATGCTCCATTTTGCATTTCTGAGCAATCATGCAGAGGATAAAACCGCGCTGATCAAGATGTTTGCTCAAACCTTAAACGCATGCAGAGAAAAATACGGTGATGAGATGAAGGTGGGAATCCTTGCCACCGAGGAAAAAGGAGAGAAGCTTGCGAAATTCTTCTTCGCTAAGTCAAAGGGAGCCACTCGTCTGCACCGATTTACCTTCAGTTTTTCAAAAGAGAAGGAAACGGAGCGTGAAGCGGCTGCCGAATCTTCAGATGATAAAAGCGTGACGAAGGGCGAGAGACCGCTTGGGACAGATCCGGCATTTGAACCGTTGACAAACAATGATATTCAATGTAAGGACTGCATATACAGGATTCCGAATTATAAGGTTTCCGTATGTCATAAATATGACCATAAGCCCGATGATGTGTTCGGTCATATGGTATGTCCGAAGTATAGGCCGGAAGTGGGGGAATAAACTATGGGAAGAGGAAAGCAGAAAGAAGCACAAAAGCCGAAAGCCGCTGAAGGCGTCAAGGTAATAAAGACAGAATCCGATCAGCTCACAACCAATACCAATAGTTTTGCCACAACCGTGCATCAGCCCATGCATGAGGAAGGGACTCATACGGACCCCGTGCTTGTTGCCTTGGAGTCGGCAACACTTTACGGGAATCCTGTCAATCTTCAAAATGCTGATATTCCGGATGCTCCGGAGCTCCCGGCACAGCAGCAAAGGGCAAACGGCTTCGGCTCCAAGGTTAAGAAATTAGCGGATAAGATCACAAAGCCTTTCCGCTCGCATAAAACGCAGGAAACCGGTCAAAAGGAGCTGCAAGAGGCCGAGGAACATGAGAGGCTTGTGCAGCAACAGGAGGAAGAAGAGAAAAGGCAGAAAGAACAGAAGAAAACCGAGGGGAAAAAACAGGAAAAAAAGCCGGGTGCAAAGAGCTTTCGCAATGAGGTAGATGATACCGTTGCCGAGATCGATCGGCAGCTCTACGGGAAAAATGCCGGAAAGATTGCGGATGGGATAAATACCCGGACCTATTACCGCGGCAAAGAGCTTGAGTGGGATGGGAGTCCGGATCCGACCTATGCCGGCCATGTTAAAAAGCTGATGGACTCATTTCACGATGTGATTTATCACGAGGATGAGGAGCTCACAGTTCCGGCTTTGGAATCTCTCGAAGCTTACTCGGATGATTCGACACTCATAAACGATTTGCTTCGAGATGGAAAACAGGATGATGATGACGCTGAAACAGTGTATAAAAACACAAAAGGTCTGGTAGAATTCCTGAACAAAACGGAGGCCCCGGAGGATATGTTTACCGTACGGCACATGGATTTGTCCGGTTTGAGTCGGTTTGTAGGTGTTCCGTTTCAGACCGAGAAAGGAAAAAAACTTGATGTCGATACGGCCTTCGCGCAATTGGAGGACAAGGTAAACTATCAGGATCTTGTCGGCATGGATAAGGGCGTGGTTAGCACCACCACCATTCCGCAGGGTACAAGTAAATTCAATAGGCATCAGGTGGAGATGCGCATCATGATACCGAAGGGAACCCACGGCTGTTTTCTCAAGGAGTGCTCTGAGTTCCAGGAAGAGGATGAGTTCCTGATCCAGGCAGGTACCTCCTTCCGTGTGCTGAAAATAGAAAAGCAGGACACAGGACACGGTGGCCCGGATGGCAACCCAAAGATCGTAGTCTATGTGAAGGCTATGCCGAATAAGTTTGATATGAGTAAGTTCCCACCGTTTGAGGGATGACAGGAATACCGTATATAAGCGTATTGTCGCACTCACTATCCCAACGCGAGCACAAAAATAAGACAGGGGGCGCCACACAGTCCCCTGTCTTACAAAATATTTCTACAGGTGTCAAAAAGCCAAAAGCCCCCCCTTCACTTATCCCGGCAACAAGTTTACTTTTGCTTTTGAAAGATAGGACTATTCCCCTTTTGTATTCTCCAGCATCGCCATATACGCAAGCAGTCGACGTCTCATGTTCTCGGGAAGGTTGCGGTATACCTCTATGAGATGCGCTTCCGCAACAGCTTCTGCTTTTATGCCGGCCTTTTGCCTCTTACTCTCACGATTCTCATAATCCGACTTACCTTCTAACAGCTCCTCCGGGGTAAGCCCTAAAGCTTCGCAGATAATCATTATTTTATCCGCGCCGGGATTAGTCTTTTTCTTCCGCCAGTCACTTATTGTACGCGTTGATATGCCTGTCAGCCTTGACAACTCAGCCTGTGTCATACCTCTTTCATCCATTATCTGAAACATTCTTTCACTTATGACCATATTGATGCTCCTTCAAAACCGTCCTACAACAGTGGCTTAACCTCTATATTGTTCAGGTTTTTTGCGTTTCCTTCACAGGGACAAACTCAATTTTCAACGCCATATGTAATGCATGCGCAACCCTCTGCAAAGTTTTTATTGAAGGATTCCCCGTTCCCCTTTCCAACCTGCTTATATCTGCCTGGGATATACCCGTAAGCTCTGATAATTCTTTCTGCGTTATTCCCTGATTTTTTCTTGCATCTATCACCGCCTGCATTACTGCAAATTCAGGTTCCAACGCATCATATTTTTCTTTTAATATCGGATCCTGAAGCTGTTCTTCTATAAAATCATTTAATGTGGTCATTTCTTCTCCTTCCCGGCATAGTAATCCGCCCTATATGTCTTTGCCAATTCTATTTCCTGTTTAGGAGCTTTCTTAACTCCTTTGAATAAGGTTCTCGTAAACTAGGTCCATTCTTCTGTAATAGTTCCAAAGTCCTTATCATTTTTGCTCGTAAATCATAATCCAACCCAATCAAAAACTCTTTAGCAGGTATTTTGCCATCTACAGTTTCATAAAACACGGTTTTATATTCATTCATATACTATTCCTTTCAATATAATATGTGTTTTATCACATATTGTCAACAGTTTTCTTTCTTTGCCTATTTACATTAAACTACGATTCTACTCCTTTAACCGTATATACGGATATTATCACACACATTCCCTCAATGCAAGCGCAAAAAAAGACAGGGGACTATCCCCTGCCTTAGTAAATTAGTAATATATCAGCTTAACTTGCCTTGCTGTATGTACCTCTCAAGCTTTTCGCGATGATTTTTGTTGTGAATCAGCCGTCCGTCCGAGCGTTCTCTTAAGAAGCGCACCGCCGGAGTTCGTAAAACTGTCATAAGATACAGCGGGTTTGCGGCAAGCTGCTCATCCGTCATGTATATCACCTCGCGATGAGTGCCGGTTGCCTCCATTGCAAGGTTCAGCTTCGCTAAGAATACCTCCCTGTCTTCGGAGAATCGATACAGATACGTAGCGGCATCCTCTCCCGCGAAAAGCTCTACCGCGCACACACCGTTACCAAACACGGCATTCCAGTACTGTTCCGGATGCTTTGTCCGAAAGAGCCCTTTTTCCGTAAATGGCTCGGCAGCCGTGATTTCCTTAAGAGCCCTGCATCTTTGTTCCTTCACAAGCTCTGCTGCCTTTATTGCCCTCTCCGCAAAGGGCGTTGTGTCGTAGCCCATCCTTCCGACTACATACTCCACTCCCGACTGCATAAGTATATGAAACAGATACCCGTCCAGCCAAAGCCTTTCTGTAAAGCAAAGCGGTATCCTCACGGCATTAAAAGTCTGAGGAAGCACACACACGGAGTCAGGATACAGAGCTATCAGCCCACGTCCGCTTTCATCCGGGAGCATGTACTCTCCCTCGCACAGCATAATCTGCTCTTCATCCACAAAGAGCGACTCTAAGCTTCGCTTCGCAAAACATCCGATAAGCTCATCCCAAAAGCCATCATAGGAAAAACCAAGCATGGATACCTCAATCAGCTCGCCCGACAGAGTATCAATGCGCACCCGGTGATTAATGGGAATCAGCTTGGACACCTCCGAATAGTCCAGAAACCTTTCGCCCAGACGTATGCCTTCCTTTTCTATGGATATCTCAGCATCTTTTCCGAATACATTGCCGTTATACTTCATCAAAGCTTACTCCCACAGCCACCGCAGAACTTCATGCCGGGGGCATTCTCAAAGCCACAGCTCGGACACTTTCCGCTCTTTTCCATAGACGAGCCACACTCGCCGCAGAACTTGAGTCCAAGAGCTACCTGCGCGCCACAGTTAGGACAGCGCTGCGTTCCAAGCGGCGAACCGCAGTAATTGCAGAACTTCCCGTTGCCTGCCGGCTTTCCGCAGCCAGGGCAGACAGTCGTTCTTGTTTCAATCTTACCCTGCCATACCGTAGCAGTTTCTGCTGCCTCGTCTATGTTCCTTCGCATGGCCTGGCTTCGTGCCTGCGCCACATAGCTGGCCTCACGGGGAGCGCATTCCGTGCAGAGCCCCTCATCCTCATTCCAACAGTCGGCACAGACCCACTTGTTGCACGCGGGACATTTCTTAAAAAGAGGCTGAACCTCTGCCTGCGCATTGTCGAAACAACTCTCCTGTTCCCTTCTCCACTCGGGCGACTGCTCGCTGAATTTGTTGCTCACAAGGTCGCTACCCCGCTCAAGCGCCCAGCCTATATCCCCGGCCCTTCCTCCGAGAAAGCTTCCGATAGTAGATGCAAGCCGTCCCTTTCGCTCTGTCTTGGTGCGATGCTGGTATGTGCTCGACTCGACAAAAGTGCTCTTTACTCCGTTCCCACAGCAATCGCAAAAAAACTCAAACTGAAACCCCGCCTCTGTTGAAAGATCGTTGTAATTCCTGGTAAATGAATGTAGCATATATCGTCCCCCTTTACATGATTATCCTTTGCATACTATTCTTCCTCTGTCCCAACGAACATATAAATACCCCTGCAACATCTCGCTGTTTACAACATTATAATACCCTATATCCGCGTTGATTTCAATAACCTTCGCCTATTCCGGCAATAAGTTTAATTTTGCTTTTGAAATTTACTTGTTGAAAAAAAATATCAATAGTGCTATAATACAGAAAGTTTATGAAGAAGGAGGACTACAATCATGGCATTTGTTATCAATGATGGTTGCCTTATGTGCGGTGCTTGTGCCGGTGCTTGTCCGGTAGGAGCTATTAGCGAGGGAGACGGAAAGTACGAGATCGATGCTGATAAGTGCATCTCTTGCGGCGCATGTGCAGGTACTTGCCCGGCAGGTGTTATATCAGAGGGTTAATCACCACATATGCATAAAAGGAAAAAGCCTTGCATTCGTTCAAGAATGCAGGGCTTTTCTTATTTAGTGTTTAATGCAACGCATTATTGACCGGTTACGAATATTGCTTCTGCCATCACCTCTCTTCCTCTATGCGCTTTCTAAGTACAGCATGCAAAAGAAATCAAAGAGGTGTATAAATCATTCGTGGTATATCTTTACATTCCTCATGCCTGTATCCCTATGCGCACTAAAATAAACACAAAATATCTCCGGGTTCTAAGCGGGACTCCCGCTTAAAGAATAACTGAAATATGCATAGGGATACTCTACATCATTTTTGTATAAAAATCAAGCTGATTTTACAGGCTCGCTTCAGATGTTTAATTCAGCTTCAACATCAAAGGCTCAAACATTATACCAAATGCTTACGCAAGCGCCTGAGCAAGATCCGCGATAAGGTCCTCGCTTGACTCAAGTCCGCAGGACATTCTCACAAGGCCTGCCGGGATTCCCGCTGCCTCCAGCTGCTCATCGGTCATCTGCCTGTGAGTTGAAGTCGCAGGGTTGAGACAACAGGTTCTCGCGTCCGCCACATGTGTCTCAATAGCCGCAAGCTTGAGCTTGCCCATGAACTCCTCCGCAGCCTTTCTTCCGCCCTTAAGCTCAAAGGATACAACTCCGCAACCGCCGTTAGGCATGTACTTCTTAGCTCTCTCGTAATACGGATCTGATTCAAGTCCGGGATAATTCACCTTAATTACCTTATCGTGCTTCTCCAAAAACTTAGCCACTGCAAGTCCGTTCTCAACATGCTTCGGCATGCGCACGTGAAGCGACTCAAGTCCAAGGTTTAAGATAAATGCGTTCTGTGGCGACTGTATGCAGCCGAAGTCACGCATAAGCTGCGCGGTACATTTGGTTATAAATGCGCCCTCCTGTCCAAACTTCTCCGCATAAACGATTCCGTGATAAGACTCATCCGGTGTGGTAAGTCCGGGGAACTTGTCGGCATGCGCCATCCAGTCGAACTTACCTGAGTCAACGATTGCGCCACCGACTGCAGCGCCATGTCCGTCCATGTACTTGGTTGTCGAATGAGTTACTATATCAGCTCCCCACTCAATCGGTCTGCAGTTCACCGGAGTAGGAAATGTATTATCAACGATAAGCGGAACTCCGTGACTGTGCGCAGCCTTCGCGAATCTCTCTATATCAAATACGGTAAGCGCCGGGTTAGCGATGGTCTCGCCGAATACCGCCCTCGTGTTCTCCTTAAATGCCGCCTCGAGCTCCTCGTCGCTGCAGTCAGGGGATACAAAGGTCACTTCAATTCCCATCTTCGCCATGGTTACAGAAATAAGGTTAAATGTACCGCCGTATATCGAGGATGACGCAACTATATGCGAGCCGCATTCACAGATGTTAAACAGCGCAAAGAAGTTGGCAGCCTGTCCCGACGAAGTGAGCATAGCAGCGCATCCTCCCTCTAA
Organism: Lachnospiraceae bacterium; assembly: GCA_017525525.1. Taxonomy (GTDB): domain Bacteria; phylum Bacillota; class Clostridia; order Lachnospirales; family Lachnospiraceae; genus Coprococcus_C. The sequence goes on from JAFXSQ010000007.1 coordinate 16,661, forward strand.
TGCAGCAATCTTAGCCGCTACATAGTCATTGGTCGGATTCTGAAGTCTGGTGTAGAAGTATCCGCTTGCCTCTAAGTCAAAAAGCTTTCCCATATCCTCACTGGTGTTGTACTTAAAGGTGGTTGACTGAATTATGGGTATCTGCCTCGGCTCACCGTTGCCCGGGGTATATCCCGCCTGCACACATAAAGTATCCTGCTTGTAATCTGACATTGTTTTGTCCTCCTCGTAATAAATGTTTTATGCTTTATTATTAAGTGTCGATTAGGCGAACAGCTTAAGCACTGACTTAATACCCGTTAACCTGCTCATCCATACTCGAGCAAATATGTCTACTACATTAGTCTTTTAGTCTATTTTATTAGACGATGTTAAATCATCATACTATATGTCTATTTGACACGTTAGTCATTTTGTCTACTGTATTAGTCTGAACTCATATGCTTCCTGCGTTCTTCATCTATCATAATCCACTCATCTAAAGTGAGAGGCACATAATCAGAGAACATGCAGAAGCAGTTTATCATCTGACAGGGTATAGGCTTTGGTTCCGGATCATACCTTGATGTGACCTTGGTGCGTCTAGTCTCCATAATGAACTTATTAATTAGCTTCTCGTCATGGGTGTCGTGCACATGCCCGTATAGCATATAAGTAGAAGGTGTCTCTCCGGTTCTTCTATATTGTCCGTTATAACAAAACACCGGATAATGTGAGAGGATAACCTTCCTTTTGTTATCCTGAAGCTCCACGTAAGGAAGTATCCACTCAAACAGACTCTGATCGAATACCTTGTCATCCAAGAACTTGTCATGATTTCCTCGTACAAGATACTTCTTCCCCGGAAGCTGTGCAAGGATTGCATTAGTATCCCTTCCCCTTGCAACAGAGAAGTCACCTATTATATACACCTCATCCTTAGCAGTCACATTATCCTTCCATTTCTTTATCATATAAGAGTGCATGGCCGCAAGGCTTTCAAAGTCTCTTTTGTCCATGCTTTGATTCAGCCTTTCATGAAAGAAATGCAAGTCGGATATGTAAAGCTTTCGAGAGGGCGTCTTGTCTTTAGCTTTAAGCTTTTTAATCATCTCAGCCTTCTTAAGCTTTTTTTCTTCAGTATATGAACCATACAACGTGATTGTCTGAGCTATACATTTCAACCGTTCATCGTTAAGCTCAATCCCATAGTTTTTAGAAAGAACGTTATACTTTCTCATAAACGAAAGCTCTTGAAGCGTAAACAGAAGAAGGATAGCTTCCTTTTGTTTTGTGTCCGGTTCTACCGTATTGCCACAGTCCTTAATCAGCTCACAGGCTTTGGCAATTCTTTCATACACAGGAAGCCCTCTGCACAAGGTTTCCGCAAGGGGCATCACATCACGGATTATATCTATTTCTTCCTTATTTAATACACAATTTAGTATGCAATCCATAAAATACTCCCTTTTTTTCTTTTGAATCCCTGCGCATAGAACCAAACGCAGGAGGGGATTTCCCCTCCTGCAGGTATTGCTTAATTGGTTGTTATCTTAATATTGTTGATGAGCTCAAGAACATCATCCGCCGATTTATTACCGATAGCTACCGGAAGGTCACTAAAGTCAAGTCCCTTTATCTCCGGAAGCTTTCCGGACTTGCTGAATTGATCATAAAGTCCCATTACTACAAGCACGGCGTTACCCAATTCGTCTGTATCTCCGGCCAACAGCTTTAAACTGTCAATGCCATAGTTATCGCATACTTTTTTAAGCTTGCTCACAAGCTTGCTTATCTCAGCATCCTTTAATAATGTAGTCGTATCGCTGTAAATCTTTTTAAGCTTTTCTACATACTGAGCCTTTAAGCTTCCACCTATCGCAACATTCTGCGCCTTTCCGTCGACAAGAGCATAAACGCCGGCCGTTTTCTGCACTGCCTGATTTGCCATCGTGCTCGGAAGGATAAGCAGTTCGGGAACCCCATCCCTGTCAAGGTCGAAAACAACCGAAATGTAATTATCATTCTTGGTTCTGCACTTTGATGAAATATTATTCACCAAACTTGAATATGCATTCTTGCACAGAATCTCTGTTCCTTCAGCCTTACCGATAAAGCTACTCGACTTGGAAGACTTGATATTGTAGACATTACCCGGAGCTGCAGCCCCCTTATCTACAAGCTTAAACTGGATGCCTTCAATTCTTCTTGCAACGCCTGCGGTGCCGGCTGTTTCACCGTTCTTTGCCCACGCAAGCCAACCGAAGCTTTGAACATGAACTCTGTAGTAGATGTCATACTGCTGAGCCATCTTGCCGGTAAGCTTAATCTGCATAGACTCTATGCGTCTTGACTCGCCCTGAATACCGGATTTCTCTCCGTCCTGTACCCAAGCTGTCCAGCCCTTACCCTGTACATAGGAACGATACTTTACACTTCCCGTTACAGGCTGCTTGCCAAGCTTTATCTGAATGCACTCAAGCCTTTTGGCCTCTCCGGTCTTGCCGGAAAGCTTACCGTTCTCTACCCACGGAAGCCAGCCATAAGTCTGAACAAACGACCTGTACGTTACGCTTGGCGCTCCGGCAGCGTTTGTTGCTGAATAATTCGGAACGAACACCAAGCCAAGTGTAAGAACTATTGCGACAAGCAGTGCCAACAATCTTCTTTTTTTCATCTTGTAATTCCGCCTCCTTATAAATTATATTATTGCTTTCTTCTGCGCTTATTATTTACGTTTACTTAACATGTCTTGCGTAAAAGAAATCGCTGCCGTTTATTGTACCACAACTTAGTCTGCTTTTCTATCATTTTTTATTCTGTTCTTTGGATAAAAACCATGCTGTGATATGCATGCTTTGCTGGAAATCACCGTCATGTATATACTGTTCTATCTCCTCCGCGGTATGAAGCTCCACATCCAGGTATTCGGTCTCATCCAGATCCTGCGCCGCAACCTTTCTGCAATTCTTAGCTTCATAAAGATAAGCATAATTATCTGCTATAGTAGCATTTGACGGAACAGTCAACAGATGCTTCCATTCGTCAGAAACATATCCCGTTTCTTCCAACAATTCTCTCTTTGCAGTTTCTAATGTATCCTCCGAAAGAACACCGGCTTTTCGTTCCCCATAGTATTTACCATCCGTTCGTTCTACTCCTCCTGCCGGGAACTCAGTGGTTACTTCGTTGATGCCATACCTAAACTGTCTGACACATATATAGTTTCCGTCTGTGTCAGTTGCAACTATAACCACATAATCTCTGCGGCTGTAAGTATAATAAGGTTCAAACTCCGTTCCGTCCGGAAAACGATATGCCGATTTTCTGAAATCAATCCACTCATCCTGAATTACATGTTCTGTTCTAACTTCTTCCCAGCGAAGATCCTCTCTGTCTTTTCTCATCGTGCTCTCCCTGTGTAAAATATGTAATGGCACGATTGCTAAAGCAATCCTGCCCAGTCGGTCGGCACGATGCATAATTATGACTTCGTCATAATCGTGCCTCCCTCATTTAATCAATCCACCATTCTGGCGTCAGCTCTCCCAATGTCATGACTCGATCATTCATATAATCTAACATTATTTCAATATCCTTATACCTGCCCGGCATAAGCTGCACCATGAGTTCACGACATGCGCCGCAAGGCGCGCCCTTTCCTTCGTTCGGTGGGATGCAAAGCACTCTTGCTATTTCATACTCTCCGTTTGTTATCATATTAAATATAGCGTTCCTTTCGGCGCATATACCTAAACTTGAGCATGTATCAATGCATACACCTGTATATATTTTACCTGACTTTGATAATACCGCAGCCGAAACTTCTCCCGCGCTCACATAATCAGATATCTTCACTGCGCCCAATACAGATTTGGCGGCCTCGTACATATCTTTCCATGTCTGATCCATTATTTCCTTCTTCCTATGTAAAGACTCTTTACACTACATTTTATTTGCATAGTTCCCATACAAAGCATTATATCACTTATAAACAAAATATCAATCGTATCATAATGGTATATATTGTGGTTTCTTCGAGTATAACACAATATATTCCGATATCCTTTAGGTTTTTTTGTTTGTAATGTGGATAACCTCGTGGATAACTCTCTTCTTTTCCACTTTTTCCACCAATCTATCAACAAATGTTGATAACATTTCATTGTCAATATCGATTGTTGAAAGCTATAATCATTTTATTCTTATAACCATTTCTGTTATTACGTTTATGTTTTTTTAAGGGATTGTTTCACGTGAAACAATCCTTTTCTCGTTTTATTATTATATATGACTATAATAAGTCTAAATTTTTATAACTAATCAAACCGTATGATTATAAAGAATACATTTATGCACACTGTAATTCAATAAACCGTAACGTGTTATACGAATTATTATGTAGAATATTGTTTCACGTGAAACATATATTTTGCTTTTTAATTTAACACCTTATCAATTCCTTTCAAAAACCAAATAGTATATTTTGAATACTGCCATGTGACTTTAATATTATAACATATATGCTATTGGCTACTAGTTGTTTATTGGCAAATAATAATCAACCAACTTAAATATCTAGCACATTACTCATTCATTGTAAATTGATGGAATATTGTACACCTCCTGCGCAAAAACAATCCATATATAAGACAAATGTTTCACGTGAAATATTTGCACCAGTGAATTAGTGTTATAATATGCGAATGCGAGTTACTTTGCATGACTTCGGAAATCAAATATTTTCATATTACACTTATTAAAATTCACTTTGTTGATTATATCACAGCCACAATATTCGGTGGTATTATACATTCACTTTATAATATTATTCATTGTTTCACGTGAAACACAGACAAATGAAAGCCAGGTAAAAACAACAGTAATAGATATAATCAGAATCGAAATAATATATGCGACCTTACAAACTCATAAGTGCATTACAACACATATGCAAACGCATAGCGAGTCAAGAGCAGAATAATACAGTTGTGACATAATATTGCGAATATTCATTTGCTTTATCAGTTGTTATCAAAGATTCAAAAAAGGAGACAGACGACTGGCAAAAAGCATTAATATTGCAAACTAATAAAACTCGTGTTGTATCATTAAATGTTTCACGTGAAACATTTAATGTTATTTCCATTGTCAATATCAATATTTCTACAAACTGTTATCAACAAAAACCGAAGCACATATATATTCCATAAAAGAAAAATGCAAAAGGAACAACCAACATATCTATAAACCACCCGCAAAACTCAACCTGTGTTTCACGTGAAACATATATGAAAGGGAAGAAGCAAAAGAATCATCACAAAAAAACAGTAAGTAATAAACTGAGGCTACAATAAGCATACGAAATAGTATTTCAACTGCGTAAAATCTTTTTAAAAACCAAAACAGTAATATTTCTTTCAAAAAAGACTATATATTGTGGTATATAATATCAAACACCTACATTTTGATATAGCGCAATAATAGTAAAAGTGATATAATTTCATCTAATTGCGAGCATATTTTATTAAGAAAGAATATTTCAGGAGTCTGTTATGGGACGAATAATAGCAGTCGCCAATCAGAAAGGCGGCGTCGGAAAAACAACAACATCTATCAATCTTGCTGCTTGTCTGGCCGAGAAAGGAAAGAAGGTTCTTGCTATAGACATGGATCCACAGGGTAACCTGACAAGCGGACTCGGAGTAGATAAAAACACCCTTGATAAAACTGTATACCATGCATTAAGCGGTGAGATAAACATCGGAGAGTGTATGATAGTTCATCCTTTTGAGAAAAGGCTTGATCTTTCTATCATCCCTGCCAACAGGGACTTGGCCGGCGCAGAGGTTGAGCTTATCACTATAGAAAGACCGCAGTACCTCTTAAAGGATCTTATCAGAAAGCTCCGAAAGCAATATGATTTCATCATCATCGACTGTCCGCCCGCATTAGGAATGCTTACCATCAATTCCATGACAGCAGCGGACACGGTATTGGTTCCGATTCAATGTGAGTTCTTCGCTTTGGACGGACTTTCACAGCTGATGTATACCATCAATCTGATCAAGAAGCAGCTCAACAAAAACCTTGAGATCGAAGGCGTGGTTTTCACTATGTACGACAGTCGAACCAATCTGTCCCAGGAAGTCGTAGAGAACGTCAAACAAAACCTTGATCAATTCATATACCAGACTGTTATCCCAAGAAATGTACGTCTGGCCGAGGCCCCAAGCTTTGGACTGCCGATCAATCTGTATGACAGCAGGTCCGCAGGGGCAGAGGGATACCGAAAACTAGCAGATGAAGTAATAAAAAACAAACTCTTCGCAGATTAGTTATAGAACACGTATTATTCAAGGAGGATCCAAATTAAATGGCAACCAGCAAATCAAGTTCCGCTAAAGGAAAAGATCAGACAGGAAAATCAACTTCCGCGAAGGGGAAAGAACCGGTCAGGAAATCAGCTTTAGGTAAAGGCTTAAACAATCTTATTCCTACGGGAGACAGCACAGATACAGCAACTAAAGCAGAACCAAAGGTACAAATTAAAGAAGTTATAAAAGAGGCAGTGCAAACACTCCCCATAAATAAGGTCGAACCAAACAGGGATCAGCCGCGAAAGAATTTCAACCAGGACAAGCTGGAGGAATTGGCCGACTCCATATCAAAGCACGGAATAGTCCAACCGCTTATAGTAAAAAAACGCAGGAACTATTACGAGATTGTTGCGGGCGAGAGAAGATGGCGCGCAGCTAAGTCACTCGGTCTTAAGGAAGTGCCTGTTGTAATAAAGGATTACTCCGACAAAGAAATAATGGAGATAGCCTTGATAGAAAACCTTCAGAGAGAAGACTTGAATCCTATCGAAGAAGCTTTAGCTTATCAGGGACTTATAGAAGAAAATAAACTGACACAGGATGAGGTTGCGGAAAAGGTATCCAAAAGCCGCTCGACTATAGCAAATGCGCTTCGTCTTTTAAAACTCGATCAGCGTGTGCAGCAGATGCTTATCGACGATATGCTGACAACCGGACATGTACGCGCTCTTATCACAGTTACTGATCCGGATGCTCAGTACGAGGCCGCCACATATATATTTGACAGACAGCTTTCGGTACGTGAGACAGAGAGTTTTGTCAAGAAGCTTCTTTCCAAGAAGAAGGAAATTCCGACTGATACCTCCGGTGAACAGGATTTGAGTTTCATATACAGGGATCTTGAGGAGCGAATGAAGACCAACCTCGGAACCAAAGCATCCATAAAGCCCAAAGCCGGCGGTCGCGGAAAAATAGAGATTGAGTATTATTCACAGGATGAGTTAGAACGTCTGACCAATATGCTCATAACTCCGATAAAAGAATAAACATATATAAAGGACAATTAAAAATGGACGAACCGATACTGGGTATGTCACCGAGAACGGTGATTGTACTGTTATTGATAATAATGGTCATCATGTTCGTTATTCTCCTTGTGATAATACATCAAATGAATGTCGTAAGCCGTAAATACGATGCTTTTATGCAGGGACGCGATGGTGAGGCCCTCGAAAAGATGATACATGCCAAGATTAAAGATATCGATCAGCTTAAATCAGCAAGCAGAAGGTTATCTAACGAACAACGAAGCATGCAGACCACACTAAAAGGCAGCATCAGCAAATTCGCCCTGGTGAAGTATGACGCATTTGAAGAGATGGCCGGCAAGCTCAGCTACGCAGTTGCACTTTTAAACAGCGAAGGGACCGGCATAGTACTCAATTCGATTCACTCACGTGAAGGATGCTTCACCTACGCCAAAGAGATAATACGCGGCGAATCATACATTCCGCTTTCCGAAGAAGAAAAGCAGGCTATCGAACAGGCCAAGACCATGGAAGAGGAGATGAAGGAGCTAACACGTGGATCACGATTAAACAACAAAAAAGTCTAATCCATCAGACATTTTCATCAGACAAAGCAACAGCCTGTCTAATTCATTAGACAGGCGATGTCCGACAATCATCAATAACCGGATAATAAAATATAATACATACATAAAAGAGAGGACAAACACATGTTAGATATCAAATTCGTCAGAGAAAACCCTGACATAGTAAAAGAGAACATCAAGAAGAAATTCCAGGACGATAAGCTTCCGTTAGTTGACGAAGCTATCGCTTTAGATAAGGAGTCTCGCGAGCTTCAGCAGGAAGCAGACGAATTAAGAGCCTCCAAGAATAAGATAGCAAAGCAGATTGGCGCGCTTATGGCTCAGGGCAAAAAGGACGAGGCTGAGGCTGCAAAGGCCGAGGTTGCAAAGGATGCTGCCCGTCTTGCAGAGCTTGAGGCTAAGGAGCCGGAGGTAAGAGAAAAGCTTAAGAAGGTTATGATGGTCATCCCGAATATCATCGACGCTTCAGTTCCCATAGGAAAGGACGACAGCGAGAATGTCGAGCTTGAGCGCTTCGGAGACCCGGTAGTGCCTGACTATGAGATTCCTTATCACACAGACATCATGGAGAGACTTTCCGGACTCGACTTAGACAGCGCAAGAAAGGTTGCCGGCAACGGTTTCTACTACCTGATGGGTGACATCGCAAGGCTTCACTCAGCCATCATTTCTTACGCAAGAGATTTTATGATTGACAGAGGCTTTACCTACTGTGTACCCCCGTTCATGATTAGGGGAAATGTAGTCGACGGCGTTATGAGCTTCGCAGAGATGGACGCCATGATGTACAAGATAGAAGGCGAGGATCTCTACCTTATAGGAACAAGCGAACACTCCATGATTGGCAAATTCATAGATACAATGATTGACGAGGAGACACTTCCTCAAACCTTGACCAGCTACTCACCCTGCTTCAGAAAGGAGAAGGGTGCGCACGGAATAGAAGAAAGAGGACTCTACCGTATACATCAATTTGAGAAGCAGGAGATGATTGTTGTATGTAAACCGGAGGAATCTATGGAATGGTTCCACAAGCTCTGGAAAAATACGGTTGATCTCTTCCGTTCCATGGACATTCCTGTAAGAACCATCGAGTGCTGCTCCGGAGACTTAGCTGACCTCAAGGTTAAGTCCTACGATGTGGAAGCATGGTCACCGCGTCAGCAGAAGTACTTCGAGGTAGGAAGCTGTTCAAACTTAGGTGATGCACAGGCAAGAAGACTTAAGATAAGAGTCAAGGGCAAGGACAGCAAATACTTTGCACATACATTAAATAACACTGTAGTCGCTCCTCCGCGTATGCTTATTGCATTCTTAGAGAATAACTTAAACGCAGACGGAAGCGTTAACATCCCCGAGGTATTAAGACCTTATATGGGCGGAAAGGAAAAGCTTTCATAATATAGTATGCATTCATTTTTAAGATCGATAGGTTTTTCAAAATATAAGAACAGAAAGCAGCTTGAGCCGCTATACAAAAATGTACTCAGTGAGCCAAACCGCAAGATCATCACAACCGTGAGCGTGGATACGTCTATGCTCCAGTTTGAACGCGATTACGCCGACAAAATGGGCGTTGCCCTGGTCGGTGAAGTTGATTCGGCAGGCGCATGCTCGATAGAGCATCATTTTCCTTATCTTAAGGGAGATTATACGCTTGAGTTCGGCAGCATTATGATAGAAAAGCAAACCGACAAGGAAAGCTATGCCGGCGTCTGTGACGACTACAGGCTTGGCATGACAATCATCTTCTATGTAAGCAATATAGCTGACTATGCCAAATCCAAATGGTTCAATTACTCAAACCGCCATATACAACAGGTTCGCTTCTCCGGGCTTGCCACGGAAGGCGCCATACTACTCGGCACTGGACGAAGCCATGCACAAAAGAGACGAGAGGATGCCAGGAAATCCGAGCGGTACAACCTGATGCAGGATGCGAACACCGGTGATCCGGATGCCATAGAAAATCTGGCCGCGCATGAGATGGATTCCTATGCAACCGCTACCTTGAGAGCTGGCTCCGAGGATATCCTCTCCATAGTGGATACAAGCTTTATGCCCTGCGGTGTCGAGTGCGACCATTATATGATTGTAGGAAATATACTCAATGTAAAAGAGCTTGTAAACAGCTTTACCGAAGAGCACGTGTACAACCTGCTGATTGAGGCAAATGATATAACCCTGAATGTGGGAATAAACAAAGCAGACCTGATGGGAGAACCAATGGTGGGGCGACGCTTCAGGGGAGAAATCTGGCTGCAGGGTGTGGTGACAATTTAACGGCTTTATAATACGCCGCAAGCGGAGCGAACCTTATTGGCACAGCTCCCGCGACTAAAAAATAGGAGGACTTTGAAATGTCCTCTTATTTTTTTATGCACAGGGGCACCGATATGTAGATGTCAGCTAAAGCTGACCGGTGCCCCGTGCGCGATAAGTGAGACAGGAAATCTTTGATTTCCGTAGTCGAACTTATACAGAGTAGCAGGGTTCGACTACGTCTTCCCTACTCGAATTATTCGCGCTGTGAATATAATATATGGCCGCTTGCGGCTGTTTATAATGGTTGCTTAGATGCGGTACCTGCTTTACGCGGGTATTGTTTTGGTGTAGCAGCTGTTTTTTCTATGATACAAAAGCTTCTTTCGATTACCTCTTCTGTTCCAGGAAGGGTTATCTTCTTTACCTCCCTGAGCTTACCGTTCAGTCTCTTCAGTGCATTATCTGCAGTCTTAAGCTCTTCTTCAACCTCCCCTGACTTATAAGCTATGAATACTCCACCCGGTTTCACGAATGGCAGGCAGTACTCAAGCAATACCGGAAGAGCGGCAACCGCACGTGAAACTGCGATGTCAAAAGCATCACGAAGCTCTTTGTTCCTCGCGCCATCCTCTGCACGTGAGTGAATGGCAACGCACGAACCCTCAGAATTGTCTAACCCGATAGACACAATCTGCTCGTTCAGGTAGTTCACTCTCTTATTCAAAGAATCAAGCAATGTCATATCAAGCTGCGGGAATGCAATCTTTAACGGTATCCCCGGAAAGCCTGCGCCCGTTCCGACATCTATGACCGAAAGCTTCTTTGTTGCAATCTCGGGATAAACCTCGGCTACAGCCACACTGTCTATAAAGTGCTTCACTATTACAGCATCTCTCTCCGTGATAGCCGTTAAATTCATCACCTTATTCTTGTCTACCAGATTAGTCAGGCAAGTCTCAAACTGTCTAATCTGTTCGTCAGTTATATTCTTGATATACTCTCTTAATCTTTCCATGCTTTAATCCATTATTACTAACTGTATACAGCAGTCGTGGCGCACATATTTAAGTTAAGCAGGCCGCTGTACGACGTCCGTTCTTTGCGGGCGTTCTTTGACCGCTTAGAACGGTTACGTCGTACAGCGGTTCGGGCTTAGCCGACTCGCAAGCTCGTCGGAGCCCTGTCGCATGGGCGGTACCAACGACTCACTTCGTTCGTCGGGTACACGCTCCAAACGGAGTGCGAGGAGGGGCGCAAATGACGAAGTCATTTCTTGCATGCGCCCCGACGACTGGACACGACGTAAGTGAGTCTCAAAATCTTTGATTTCGTCAGTCGAACTTATGCAAAGCTAAGAATGAGTCGTGTCATTACCTAAGCGTCCTGCGTACTTAATATGTGTGACACGGCTGCGTCACATAGCGAAGTGCGAGGAGGGGCGCAAATGACGAAGTCATTTCTTGCATGCGCCCCGACGACTGGACACGACGTAAGTGAGGCTCGAAATCTTTGATTTCGTCAGTCGAACTTATGCAAAGCTAAGAATGAGTCGTGTCATTACCTAAACGTCCTGCGTACTTAATATGTGTGCCACGGCTGCATCACTATTGCATTACACAACCCCTGTTATCCTCATACCTTCCATGCGTGTAACCTCGGGAATTACCAGTGTATCATACTGCTTTGTCTCACTCGAGAACTTCAATGAAGGAAGCACATCTACTATCGAACCGGAGATTGAACCTCCGGTTACTATCTTCACACTGTCTCCCTCATGCAGATATCCGAGCCGTATCTCACCTACTATATCTCCGCTCATCGGATCAACCTGGAAATCAGAGAACTCCACAACCTCTATATAATCTCCGGTGCGAAGCTCCGCCTTGCCTGAAATTCCTCCGTCAACAGATACATTTCTCACAATACCGCTTTCCTTCTCGCCAAGATAGCTCATAAACTGTCTTGAGCCCCAGAAGCTTAAGGGCACATCATTTTCGATAAGATAGCGCTCCCTGATTACCGCGCCTTCTTCGTCCACCGGGTAGTCGGCGCAGGAATTCTTCAGGCTGCTAAGCGCTTTAATGCTTATCTTATCACCTGTCCTGCCTTCGGCAATGGGCACATCCTTCTCATAAGCTGATATCTTTCTTACCTTGTAGGAGGCGTTCATCTGCATAATAAAATAATTATACAGCTCGCAGGCATCCTGGGTGGAAAGAATAACCGTATCTATCTTGGTCTTCGGGGTGGGCTCGGCCTTAAGCCTGTCAGTTCCGAAGTTGAAAAGCTCGGTAATAGTTTCCTTTAAGTTATCGCTGTCGCAGGTGCCCGATGTGAGTATGCGGTAAAGCTCGATCTCACGGCCGCGCCCGTCCGCAACGGACTTCTCACGCGCATTCACCACCAGATCAAGAACCGACGATGGATAGGCGCATTCGTAACTCACGCCGTTTGAATTAAGCGTCTTTCTTGTAACGGACGAAACAAACACCTCGAAGGAATTGACATCCGTTAATGCATTTGCCGGCAGCTCCTTTATGGTCCTGATGAAATCACCGGATACCTTAGATATGTCAACCGGAGAAAGCTTTGCAGGCACGTCCGGCTTAATATCAGTCAGGGTATAGTAAGGATTCTTTACCAACCCGGCTCTGTATCTTATATCCATAAGTTTGTTTTTAATCTCCTCATCAGAGAGGGTAGGGTAGAGCTTGCCGGAAGCAGAACCGAGGAACTCCTTTCCGTCAGCTTCTTTACTCTTCAAATACAGCTTTGCCGTAACGGTCTCCTCGTCCGTAACCCTGTTCTGGTCAAGCTTTCCTTTTATAAAATAAAACTCCCAACCGTGCTTAGTCTCCGAAATAAGCTCGAAAGCGTCCAAGCCGGATATTTCTTTTATAAGTTTTTCAATTCTGTTTAACAGATTAGACATTATCCCAACCTCGCTTTCGTCTTAAGATACGGGCCGCCGTCCGCAACCTTGACCCATTCCTTGTGCCCCTTGCCGCAGCCGCCGTTGCCATAGATGCATCTGTCGGGAGTGGCCATGCTAACCGCGCCGAGGAGATCAGGAACATAGCCTGTCATAATAACCGGCGAGACCACATTTCCGGTAAGCTTACCGTCCTTTATCTCATAGCCTCTCGATATGATACACTGTATGCCCCAATGCTTCGGATCCTCCATGCCGCTTTCCATGCCCTTTAAGAGATAGCCGTGCTTTATGGATGCAATCATATCTTCAAGCGTGTCCTCACCCGAGTCAAATACCGTGTTGGTCATGCGGGTGTATACCTTATGCGCGTAGTTCTCACGCTTGCCGTTGCCTGTGGGGACAGTCCCGAGTCGAAGCGCGCTTAATGCATCGCAGATGCCAGTCTTTAAGATACCCTTGTCAATCTCGGTTACATCTCCGGCGAGGGTACCCTCATCATCAAATGCATAGGAGGTCACGCTCTCATCTGTAAGCGCTCCCTCGTGCATGGTCACAAGGTCCGAGCCTACACGCTTGCCTATATACTCTGCGCCAAGCGCGCGTCCTTTGACAAACATATCCATCTCAACTCCGTGTCCAAAGGCCTCGTGAGCGATAAGCCCTGTAACCTCGGGGCTGGTGATTATATCATATTCTCCCGGAACAACCTTTCCCGCTGCGAGAAGCTCCTCCATGGTTTTCGGCGCTTCCTCAAGCTTTCCGGTAAGGCCGTCTAATATCTCAAGTCCTCCGTTGCCCGAAACGCCGCCGTAGTAAAGCTTTATCTCTCCCTTGTCGTTAGGAGCATAGGCTACCACGGTTCCTTCTGTATAGACATAGGACTGTGAGAGATCTCGGTTTTTAGTCATAAAGAGCTTAGAGATATGGGTTGAATTAGCAGAGACCTGAGTGTCTAGAACCTTGGGGATGATCTCCATGCCCCTGTTACTTATCCCGGTCATGAACTCGATGAGCTCATCCATATCCGCATACTCGGGGAGCTTCTCTGCCTCCATCTCAACAAATAGATTAAGTGCCTCATCAGGTAATATATCCGTCTCATACACGGGAGTACCTGTAAGCTTTATAAGTTCAAGCTGAGCATCAAGCTCCTGCTTGATACCTGCATAAAGTGCTTCCGTATCCTCCTCAGGAGAGAAGTTAAAAGCGCACTCACTGTAAAGTCCGTCGCGTCTGACACGAACGCACACACCACGCTCGGTGGTCATATTGCTGTCAGATACGGACTTGCTGTTCTGCGAAATGATAACCCGGATTCCCACCGAGTCCGTCGCAAGAACACTGACATAATCAAAATCCTCGGAAAGAAGCTTTATAAGCTTCTTCAGGGAACTCTTTATGCCGCTTAGATAATCCGAAAATCTTGCCTCCATTTACGCCTCCTTGTATACAACTGTAATACGGTAAGATAAAGATTCTTCGCTTCGCTCAGAATGACACCGCTTTGTCGGAATGACTAAGTGTCATTCTGAGGGCGAATGCCCGAAGAATCTTTTTTTACACTTTCTTAAGCCCTGCCAGGTATATCATGAGCACGGAGATATCCGCCGGGGATACTCCGCTTATCCTCGCTGCCTGCCCTATGGAGCGGGGTTTGAATTTATCAAGCTTCTGCCTTGCCTCAAGCCTCAAGTTGCTTATCTCCATATAGCTTATACCCTCGGGTATGAGTTTTTCCTCAAGCTTCTTGAAGTGTTCGACCTGCTCGAGCTGGCGACGGATATAACCGTCGTATTTAATACTTATATTTATCTGCTCTACGGCCTCGTCGATCATATATCTGTCTAATCCGTTAGTCGCTTCGGCCGGATCGGGCCTCTCCGAGTCAAGCTCGGCTATCTCTTCATACGAAAGCTCCGGCCGCCTTATCAGATCCGCTAAGGATACGGCTGTCTTAAGCGGAGTGCTTCCGTGAGCCTCCAAAAACTCCTGAACCTTTGCGTTACCTCCCGTAAATGTGTCCTCGAGGCGCTTTATCTCCGATTCGATGAAATTCTTTTTGCTCAAAAACTTTGCATACCGTGCATCATCTATCAAACCGATCTCATGACCGATCTCAGTCAGCCTTAAATCCGCATTGTCCTGACGAAGCAGGAGTCTGTACTCGGCACGCGAGGTCATCATCCTGTACGGCTCGGCTGTCTCCTTGGTGACGAGGTCATCTATAAGAACACCGATGTATGCCTGAGATCTGTCTAATACGATAGACGGTTTGCCTTTAAGCTTCATTGCCGCATTTATTCCGGCCATTATTCCCTGCGCAGCCGCCTCCTCATAGCCCGAGCTTCCGTTTATCTGCCCTGCCGCGAAAAGTCCGTCCACTGCCTTGAACTCAAGGCTCGGCTTTAAGTCCGTAGCGCTTATGCAGTCGTACTCGATGGCATAAGCATTTCTTATTATCCTTACATTCTCAAGTCCCGGAACCGTATGGATCAGAGCATACTGCACATCCTCCGGAAGAGAGGAGGAGACGCCGCCCATATACATCTCGTGAGTATTCTCGCCCTCAGGCTCTATGAAGATCTGATGCTTGTCCTTGTCCGGGAACTTCATCACCTTGTCCTCTATGGAAGGGCAGTAGCGCGGGCCGGTTCCCTCGATAAAGCCTGAGAAGAGGGGAGAGCGGTCTATGTTGTCCTTGATGATCTTATGAGTCTCCTCGTTGGTATAAGTAAGCCAGCAGAGCACCTGCTCCCTTGCTATATCCTCGGGAGAATTAGTGAAGGAAAATGGAACTATCTTTTCATCGCCTCTTTGCTCCTCCATCTTTGAATAATCTATGGTTGTTCCGTCAAGTCTGGCCGGCGTTCCTGTTTTAAACCTTCTGATGGAGATGTTGTTGCTGACTAATGAGTTAGACAAATGTGTCGCAGCCATCAGTCCGTTTGGTCCAGTCTCCTGCACATACTCACCCGTTATACATCTTGCCTTAAGATAGGTTCCCGTGCAGAGCACAACAGCCTTGGCATGATACACTGCGCCTGTCGAGGTAATAACTCCGCGGATAACCTTTTTTGCGCTCTTCGTAACATTGTTTGCCGATGCTTCCGCAGTCCCATCAGAGTCTTCCTCCGGTACATTTTCCACAATCAGCTCGGCTACCTCAGCCTGCTTTAAGATAAGGTTCTCCTGCTCCTGAAGGGTAAGCCTCATCTGCTTCATATACTCCACCTTGTCCGCCTGAGCTCTTAAGGAATGTACCGCAGGTCCCTTGGAGGAGTTGAGCATCTTGGACTGTATATAGGTCTTGTCTATATTCCTGCCCATCTGCCCGCCTAAAGCATCGAGCTCGCGGACTAAATGCCCCTTTGAGCTTCCGCCCACGTTAGGATTGCAGGGCATCATGGCTACACTGTCCATGCTTATGGTAAAAAGAATGGTCGAAAACCCGAGCCTTGCAGCCGCAAGCGCCGCTTCACAGCCGGCATGCCCCGCACCGACCACCGCTATGTCGTATGTTTCCTGAATGTGTTTCATTATTACTGCTCTTTCTTACTGACTGTTATTGTTATTCAAGTTAATTGTAACTTTTTGATTCCGTGTCCAAAATCCACATGGACTACAGTATAAGACTTTTTGGGGAAATCTTCAATTATTATATAGTCTAAAATCCGAAAATATGATAAAATTACCATATTCTTAACAACACAACGATAGATCACAAATAACTCCGCATCTATCAGTCTTCGTTGTATGCATAATCTATCATGTAATGTATTGGTATGAAAGGAGATCTTGATGAAAAGAAAAACAAAAACACTGCTTTACGCTGCATTCTGCCTGGTAATGACGCTGGCCTTTGTGCTCAGCATAAATGTGCCTTCTCTTGCAGCAGAAGAAACAGAAGAGAATCCGGAAGAAGCTGTTTTTTGCGCAACCTTCGACTATAACGGAGGCGTCGGAAGATACTGGGTTGACATGGACGAGATCAACGAGAGTATCATCACTGCCACTTATCCCAGGTATGTGTGTCCGCTGGGCGAAAAATTCGAACTCTCAAAACAAGTTCTTGTACGCTGGGTATCCGACAGCTACGCATCCCCCTATAGATCCGGTTACAGCTTCAAAGGCTGGACTGTAAAAGGCAGCGACGAAATAATCAATGCATACACTGTCACTACCGAGCCCGTAACCTTTGTGGCACAGTGGACCCTTAACGCTGACACATATCCCAAGGATTCCGAGCTTACCGGAACTATAGATGCATCGAAGGCATCCAAAAGTATTACCGGAACCTTCACCGCGCAGGATGAATATCATCTCTATAAGATGACCGTCCCGACAGGAAAGAGCATAAAGATGGACATCAATCCAACCGGAAAAGGTATCGGAAATCCTGTCACTCTCACTCCCGTAGGATACGGCTTCGGCGGAGATGACGATGAGGGTATAACTGTTATAAAGATGGAAGACGATTACCCATATATCGACGCCATACGTTCATATGGTATTGAGTATGGTACCAAGAGAACCCTCTACCTCAACGAAGGAAACTACTATATCTCTATAACAGCACATGATCATATAGCACAGAAGATCACTGATTCGGACGGAAATGTCAAGTACATCAATGCCTATCAGCCTAATGTTGACAACTATCTTTCTTATTCATATACGATCAACTTTAACTTCACCGAGGTTGAGGATGCAGCAAAGGGTAAGGCTAACGGCAACCGCTTCAGTGACTCCGTGGATATAAATGTCGGAGATACTATAAACGGAGTTGTTCCGCTTTGTTCATCCGGAAGCGCAAATGCTGACGCAAGTCTCGGAAACAACTTGGAGAACTACAGATTTGTGCTGGATAAGAAGGCAACCATAACCATGGAGCTTTCCGATTATGATAAAGAAGCACGATATACCTGGATAGGTTTTTACAAGGAGGGAGATACTCCGTATTTTGCAAGTACTGTAGCAACCAACGGAAGAGACGTAGTAGAAGTATACGGTGAAATAGACGGGGTATATATTGACGAGTATACCAAGAGCCACAGTCTGACTAAGGAGCTCGAACCCGGAACCTATTTTATCTGCTTTAACATAAGACGCGGATTGATCCAGGAAACCTATGACGGAACAACTTATAAACTTACCTTAAAGGATGAAAGCCTTTCAAAAGACATAAGCACCTGCAAGGTATCATCGATCTCTGCCAAGGCCTATACCGGCAGTGCCATAACACCCTCAATAACCGTAAAGGACGGCACGACAACACTTAAGAAGGGTACTGACTACACAGTATCATATGCTAACAACAAGAATGTCGGCAAGGCGACGGTTACCATAACAGGTATAGGAGCTTACTCGGGAACAATAAATACAAGCTTCCTTATTAAAAAGGCGACCTTAAAGTACAGAGCTTATGTGCAGAAGAAAAACTGGATGAGCTGGCAGACAGCAAATATATCCGGAACCAAAGCTTCCGGTATGGCCGGAACAACAGACAACCTGAGGATGGAGACGATACAAATGCAGCTTTCAGGCGTGACGGGTGCTGTGGAGTACAGAGCATACTGCGCTAAGAAGGGCTGGACACAGTGGGCAACCACTGCAGATACTAAGACTTTCGCCGGAACCCAAGGTCAGGCAAGAAGAGTGGAGCTTCTCCAGATAAAAACCTCCGGACAGATAGCAACACTCTACGACATATACTTCAGGGCATACTCGGAGAAGCTTGGCTGGCTCGGCTGGGCAAAGAACGGCGAAAAAGCCGGAACCCAGGGCTACGCCTACAAGCTTGAAGCTTTCCAGGTTAACCTCGTCAGAAAGGGTGAAACACTCAAGCTTACATCCGATAAGACAAAGAGCTTCTATGACAAGACCAAGGACGGAGCGAACCCTAAGTAAAACTCAAATATGAACGATCGAGTAGGGGAGATGAAATCGAACCCTACTCGCCGCGGGCCGCCGGTCAGCTTTAGCTGACACCTTCCTATCGGTGGCCCTGCGATAGATAAATCGAGTAGGGAAGACGCAGTCGCACCCTACTCGCCGTGCCGACCGCGTGCCGCAAAGCGGCTGATTACATTACGCGGTCGTGCACATAGAAAACCCCCGAAGTAATTCGGGGGTTTTATTAATCGTCAATTTCTATTTCAAAGTCGTCCGGATAATCTTTGTTCTTATTGTGGCGTTTTTCCTGTCGCTTTATTCTGAGCTCGTTCTGGCGTTGACGAGTCGCCTCGAGCCCCTTTTTATCTGTAGGTACAACTGTTTTGATTACGAATATCTTATCATCTCTGGTTGACTTGAACTTCAGCTTGCCGGTCATCAGCCCGTGGTGCCAGCATTTCCCTACACAGAGGTAGGAGTGCGGCGTGTTCGCGAACCATTTGATCTTCTTCGAAGCCTTTCTTCCGCAGCGATAGCAGTAGAGCGTAATCAAATCTTTATCCGCAACCGCTTCCATACGGTTTTCATACTCCCTGGAAATATGCTCCAAAAAGTTCTTATGGTAGGAGACTATCTCATCCTCCTTCTCCTTTGGAGTGTTGTAGGTATCGTAGCTGTATCGGTCAGACAAATCCTTCGGGTTAAGCCTTTCAAGCACCAGAGCGGTGTAGTATGCATCATTTTCCGCCGAATGAAAGGGCCTGTCCTTGCCTATCAAAAGCTTGTCCACTGCCTTCTCCAGCTTAACGGCAGCCTGACTGCCCTCCTCAATGTCGGCATATATCTGCTGTACATTGTAGTACATAAGCGGCGTCTCAAGCTTCTTCATGTAATAGTATTCCATATTGTTCTGAAGGTAGCTCAAGTCCATAGAGCCCCAGGTGCAGAAGATGTAATCGTCGCCGCACCATTTTAAGAACTCTCTGCAGACTACATCAAACGGACGTCCGTTCCGAAGAGTCTTCTCATCATAATTAAGTATGGCCTTGATATGTGGCTGCAGCCTTCTGTACAGCCTCGGCCTCACATAGCTTTCGTATCTGTCTATAATATTCAGTTTTTCATCAAGCTTGACTGCGCCTATCTCTATGATCTCCGATGGCATGCGCGGGTTCACAAACTCCTGTCCGCCGTAGCACTGGTTCCACTCGAGATCAAATACGATATAATTCATAACCCTTTGCTCTCCGGAACGGCTCAAATGCCTTACATGGCTTTAAGCTTTGTAAATTCGTTGTCGTAATCCGGCTCGTTCCTCTCCTCAAGCGCTTTACAGATATCGTTCAAAATCTCAATAGCCTCGGTCTCGTGCTTTGCATTTGCGGCAGCCATCTCACCGATAAGCTTCGCAATCTCCTGACTGCTGCTCACGATACGGTCGGCATTCTCGTTATCCGACTTGATGCCGTTCTCGGTCTTGATTCCGCTCTCCTCAAGCAGTCTGTTCTGCGACACAAGTTCCGTGTAAAGCCTTGAATTTTCATCCTTTAGTTCTATCATAAGGTCAAGAAGAGCTGTCATGCTCTGTGTCCGCGCAGTCTCCTCGCGCTTTGCCACAGAATAAATACCCTTCTCGACTTTAGTCAGCTCATTTGCCTTGTCAAGCTTGACACTCTCGACCTCGTCAATCTTGGCAAGTATTGCATCCACCATGAAATAAGTGTCCACGACCACGATCATCGACACAATTATGATCACGGAAATGTATGACGGATAGGCCATTATCATGTAAAGGTCAACTAAAAAAGCAGCTATAAAACCAACTGCGCTTATCGTCAACGCCGACGAAGCTTTTCCTTTCATGACCGTCGCCTCCCGAATAATATACTACAATCGAAATAATATCGAAACAATATCATCGAAATGATACCACATCGCAACCAAAAATACAAGAAAAAACCCCGCCGCTTAACAGGCTATGTCCGTAAGCAGTGGGGATACTTTTAAGCAAACTCCGATAAATTAACTTTAAGCTCCGGGCAGATACCGCACGGAATGTCATCCGTAAAAGGATACTCTTCCGTAATCTCTGTCTCGAAGTTATAGATTACTGTCTTTTTCTTAAGCGGATCGACTATCCAATACTCGCGGATACCGGATCTTGCGTATTTCATAAGCTTTTTCATATAATCCATCTGTATGCTGGACGGTGAGACAACCTCTATCACAAAATCAGGCGCGCCTACCACTCCCTTGTCCGTTATCTTACTTTTGTCACACACGACCATCAAATCCGGCTCAAGATAGTTACGATTGTCGGAACTCAAGTATAAACCAAACGGCGAAATAATCAATTCACACACACTTTCATGTTCATCAATACAATCAGATATTGAACGCGTCATGTACTTTATTATCCTTTGATGAACTATAGACGGATGTCCCATCATATAAAGTTTTCCGTCAATCAGCTCCGCACGCTCCCCCTCCGGAAGGGAATCTATGTAATCTGTAGTATAAAGCTCGGAGTTATTATATTCATCATTACGAATAGCATCCATATTAGAACCTCCCTCGTATAATATGTAATGGCATGATTCGCAAGCGAATCCTGCCCAGTCTAATGTCATAAGGAATCCACCGCTTCGCGGTACCCCTTATGACGAAAGTCGGTGCGATGCAAAATTATGACTTCGTCATAATCGCACCTCTCTCAATGACAAACCGTTGACTATGTATACACAATTATTTTACAACAAATGTCGGTCACATTCAAGGTTGAAAGAATATACAAAACCGTTGCATTATCACTTTATTACAGATAAAATAAGGACAGTGGTTTTAATACCAAATATAATCAGGGAGGGTAACAAAATGAGTAAGATCAACGACTATTTAAGCCAGGCGGAAGTGTTCTTTCTCGCCACTGTAGACGGAGACCAGCCTAAGGTAAGACCGCTTGGGGCGCATCTGGAGATGGACGGCAAGGTTATCTTCGGTGTAGGTGACTTCAAAGATGTGTACAAACAGCTTGTTGCCAACAGCAAGTGTGAGATTGTTGCTTCAAAGCCGGACGGACACTGGATGCGATACACCGGAAAGGCAGTCTTTGAAACCGACAACAAGTATGCCGAGGCCATGCTTGACGAAATGCCGCATCTTAGGGATATCTACAACGAAAAAACAGGCAACAAGATGATGTGCTTTCACCTTGAGGACGCAACGGCTGTGGATATTTTCATAATGACAGTGGGAGAAAGCCTGTTGTAATTAAAAAAATGCTTTACATTTCCGGGGAAAATGAGTAAAATGGTTCTGTTGGCATGTTTCCGTAGCTCAGCAGGATAGAGCGACCGCCTCCTAAGCGGTAGGTCGGGTGTTCGAATCACCTCGGGAACGCTGAAGAAGCGGAAGGCAAAAAGCCTTCCGCTTTTTTGTTTAATATTCGGTTAACAGAGGGGAAAATATGTATCTTGTATTTGATGTAGGCGGTACATTTATAAAATACGCATGGATGACCGGTGATGGAGAAATCTTAGAGAAGGATAAGGTAAAAACTCCGACCGATCCCGATCATACTGTCGATGACTTTATCCGAACAATCCAAAGTATATATTTGAAATATAAGGACAAGGATGAGATAGAAGGTATAGCCATAGATCTTCCCGGACAGGTGGATATTGAGCGCGGCTTTGTGTATCTCGGCGGAAGCGTACATTACATAAGACATATGTACATCGCGGATATGGTGTCTAATGCGTGCGACGGAATACGCGTGTCCTTGGAAAATGATGCGAAGGCAGCAGCTTTGGCTGAGGTATGGCTCGGCAACGCAAAGGGCATGAAGGATGCGGTTGTCATGGTGCTCGGCACTGGAGTCGGCGGTGGCGTCATAATAGACGGAAAGGTTCACCACGGTTTCGGAATGCTCGCCGGTGAATTTTCATACATTCCCGCACACTTGGACAGGGCAAGGGTGGACTCCTTGGTATGCATGGATCAGTTCAAGACAATCGAAGAAGTAATGACGCACAACATACCCATTGCTTCGGATTATATGTCACTTGCCGCTCTTTGCTACAGGGCTTCGGTAATAAAAGGAGTGCCCCGCAATGAGGTAAGCGGTGAGCTCATATACAAATGGGCAGCAGAGGGCGACCGCGAGATGAACGGGCTTCTCGAGGATATGTACTTCGAGATAGCAAAGATGTGCCTCTCCCTCTACCTCGTCGTAAACCCCGAAGTGATCCTGCTCGGCGGAGGAGTCAGTTCAAATCCGCTCTTCATAGAGGGAGTAAAAAAATACATAGAAAAGCTTAAACTATTAAGCCAAATCTTTGATGATATAAAAATCGACACCTGTAAGTTTAATAACGACTCGAACCTTTACGGAGCACTATACAATTTCAAGCAAAAATTTGACGCAGTATGAATGCAGATATGTAAGTAAAGCGGGCTATAGAGCGGCGTCCCTTCTTAGCGAGGTTCCTCACGAGCTTAGAAGGGTTACGCCGTGAAATAGTACTCTGTGTAACTTCGAACTAAGCTCACTTCGTTCGCTAAGGTCTCAGTTAAGCGCGAGCGTCCCGCGTACTTACTATCTGTCGTTCATACTGCTGTAAACAGCTTTGCAAAAGTGTGATTTGAAACCCTTTCCACACACCGCTGCAAAGCGTTTCAAAGGAGGTAATAATTCTATGGTATTAACAAAACTACGCGGGCTGCCCGAAGGATTCCTCTGGGGTGCGTCCACCTCAGCATACCAGGTTGAAGGCGAAAGCTTAACCCACGGCAAGGGACCGAGCGTCCAGGATACGAAGAAGGTACCTGAGGGGACCAGCGGGTTCACGGTATGTGCGGACTTTTATAATCATTATAAGGAAGATATAGCCCTGATGGCAGAGATGGGCTTCAAGACCTTCAGATTCTCGATTGCATGGACCAGGATACTTCCGCAGGGAACCGGCGAGATCAATCAGGAGGGTATTGACTTCTACAGTAGTCTTATTGACGAATGCATTAGTCACGGCATAGAGCCTCTCGTTACCATGTTCCACTTTGACCTGCCAGACGCCTTGGAGAAGAAGGGCGGCTGGTCAAGAAGGGAATCCGTGGACGAGTTCGTGAACTTTGCGAAAATCCTTTTTGAAAACTACGGAAGCCGCGTTAAGTACTGGCTTACCATAAATGAGCAGAATATGCTCACTCTCTCGGGAGAGGCCATAGGAACCACAAGCTTCGAGGGGGTTACCAATAAGTATAAGAAGCTTTACCAGGAAAACCACCATATGCTCCTTGCACAGGCTAAGACCATGGCTTTATGCCACGAGATGTGCCCGGGTGCTAAGATAGGACCCGCGCCGAATATATCCCTGGTATATCCTGCAAGCTGCAAGCCACAGGATGTGCTGGCAGCGCAGAACTTCAACGCCATAAGGAACTGGCTTTATCTTGACATGGCTGTATGGGGAGTATATAACAATCTTGTATGGAAGTTTTTGGAAGAGCATGATGCCATACCGGACATAGTTGACGGAGATATGGATATCATGAAGTCGGGTAAGCCTGACTTTATCGCATTTAACTACTACAGCACAGCTACCGTTGAGGCAGACCTAAGCGCAAATGATGAGGAATCATCAAGCAGGGACCAGCAGACAGCGGGAGATGAGCCGGGTGTATATAAGGCTTATAAGAATACCAATCTTCCGACCACCCAGTTTGGCTGGGAGATAGATGTGGAGGGCTTCAGGGCAACCTTCAGGGAGATATACAGTCGTTACCGACTGCCGATGCTTGTGACAGAGAACGGACTCGGAGCATACGACACCTTAACCGAGGACGGAAAGGTACACGATCAATACCGCATTGACTTCTTAAGAAAGCATATCGAGCAGATAAAGCTTGCCGTATCCGAGGGTTGTGAGGTTATGGGCTATTGCCCGTGGTCGGCTATCGACCTTATCTCCACTCACGAGGGCATAGTCAAGCGCTACGGCTTCATATATGTTAATCGCGACGAATTTGACCTGAAGGATTTGAAGAGATATAAGAAGGACTCGTTCTATTGGTATAAGAAGGTTATCGAAACCAACGGAGAGGATTTATCTGACTAATCTATTAGACAAAAACAGTACAGGAGAATGCCATGACACATACCTTTGCCATATGCGCATATAAGGAAAGCTCATACTTAGAGGCCTGCATAAAATCACTAAGGAAGCAGACCGTAAAAAGCAATATCATAATAGCAACCTCAACTCCAAATGATTTGATAAGGGGACTGGCCGAAAAGTACGAACTTCCTCTTTTCATAAATGAAGGAGAGACAGGGATCACGGGCGACTGGAATTTCGCCTATTCCTGCGCGGATACCGACCTTATAACCATAGCGCATCAGGATGATGTGTACCTTCCCGATTATACGGAGAAGCTGCTTAAGGCTATGGAAAAGTGCAAGGATCCTATTATATACTTCACTGATTACGCAGAGTTAAGAAACGGCAGGATAGTTGCTTCAAACAAGCTTCTTAAAATAAAACGTATCATGCTACTTCCGCTTATACCGGGCTTTTCAAGAAGGAGCCGTTTTATAAGGAGAAGAGTCCTCTCCATGGGTAACCCGATATGCTGTCCCTCCGTAACATTTTACAGAGAAAAATGCGGTGAGAAGCCCTTTGACAGCGGATTTAAGGCCTCCTGCGACTGGCAGGCATGGGAGAAGCTCTCTAAGCTTAAGGGCACTTTCTACTACAAGGCAAAGCCTTTGATGTATCACAGAATACATGAAGAGTCGGAGACGAGCCATGTACTCTCGGATACGGGGCGCACCTTTGAGGATCTTCAGATGTATGAGAAATTCTGGCCAAAGCCTATTGCAAGGTTTCTGGCAAAGAAGTACAGCAAGAGTGAGGAGTCTAATACAGTAGACGAATAAAGAACCTTCACTACTTGTTGCTCCGCAAGCCCTCGCATTTCATCATAAGGGGTACCGCTTGCGGTTGATTCCTTACGACATCGAAGGCTGGCGCCGCAACGCTGCGCAATTATGGTCAGTATCATTCAGGATGACACTTTAATAGCAAATAAAGGAATAACCTCATGAAAAAACTTGTTATCATCCCCTGCTACAACGAGCGGGAGAGCATAGTTAATACAGTAAAGGATATAAAGGAGCACGCGCCCGAGTTTGATTACATAGTCGTAAATGACTGTTCAACCGACGATACCCTTGAAATATGCAAAAAGGCCGGAATTCACACCTTAAAGCTTCCGGTTAACTTAGGCATAGGCGGGGCGGTTCAGGCCGGATATGTCTACGGAGTTAGACACGGCTATGATGTGGCTGTCCAGTTTGACGGTGACGGACAGCACAGCGCAAAGTATTTGGAGGATATGGTTTCTGCTCTTGAGAAGGAGGGTGCCGATATGGTTATAGGTTCCCGCTTTATCAACAAAGAAGGATTTCAGTCCTCCGGCTTAAGAAGAATAGGCATAAAACACTTTAATGTGCTTATCAAGATTCTTACCGGAAAGCGGATCACGGATCCGACTTCGGGCATGCGCATGATAAACAGAAGCACCATGGAATTCTTTTCAAAGGAATATCCGAAGGATTATCCCGAACCCGAGAGTGTGGTCAGGCTGTTATCCTTAAAGAAAAAGGTTATAGAGCTGCCCGTACAGATGAACGAGAGACAGGGTGGCGTGTCCTCAATCTCGGCCATGAAATCGGTCTACTATATGATTAAGGTTACGGTGGCAATGCTGATTGCCAGATTAAGGGGGTAGGGTTATGTTAAAGCTTCAAATAGTGATTGCGGCCATACTCCTTATATGGCTCATCGTAATCGTCGGGAATATTAAGAAAAAGAAAATTGACCTTCGTTATGCCCTTGCATGGATAGCGCTGATATTTGTCGGATTGATCTTAGATGCCTTTCCGGGAATCTTAGGCGCCTTAGCGGATTTGCTGGGAATAGAAATACCATCGAATATGATATTCATGGCAGCGATTATTCTGCTTTTGGTAATGGTATACTCGCTTACCGCCACGGTCAGCAGACTTTCGGACAGGGTAAAGAAGCTCACTCAGGAGCTTGCGATTTTAAGAGACGATACATTTGAACAGGATAAAGAGAAATAATACAATGAGGGGCTTATAAGATTCTTCGCTTCGCTCAGAATGACACTGAGGTTACGATAGATTAAGTCCCTCAGTTTTTATAGGAAGGCGCGATTATAACGAAGTTATAATTTGCATAGCGCCGACTTTCGTCATAAGGGGTACCGCGAAGCGGTGGATTCCTTATGACATTAGACTGGGCAAGATTACGAAGTAATCATTCCATTATCCATTTATAAGGAGATAATATGATATCAAACAACGACGACACAATTGCGGCTATAGCCACCGGACTTTCCGATTCCGGAATCGGAATAATCAGAATAAGCGGCAGGAATGCCATAGAAATATCAGATAAGATATTCATCCCCGCAAACCCTTCTAACCGGCTTATAAGCTTGGAGGGCTACCGAGCAGCATACGGCAGGATAGTTTATGAGGGGAGGACATACGACGAGGCCGTGGCTTTGGTTATGCGCGCCCCTAAAACCTATACAAGAGAAGATGTGGTCGAGCTTGACTGTCACGGCGGAGTAACGGTATTAAAGTCCGTTCTCGAGCTTTTGTTAAACATGGGTGTGCGTCAGGCAGAGCCCGGAGAATTTACCAAAAGAGCATTCTTAAACGGCAGGCTCGACCTTGCTCAGGCGGAATCGGTTATGGAGCTTATACACGCCAAGAACGAGCGCTCAATGAATATCTCTTTAAAGCAGCTCTCCGGCAGATTAAGCAAGACAATTAAAGTTTTACGTGAAACAATCCTTACGCGAACCGCATATATAGAATCTGCCCTCGACGATCCCGAAAATTACAGTCTTGACAACTTTTCCACAGAGCTGTTGAATGATGTGGATAACATGTTGAAAACTGTGGATAAGCTGATAGCCTCAGCAAACGACGGACACTATATAAAAGAGGGTATAAATACGGTAATAGTAGGCCGTCCCAACGCCGGAAAGTCATCCGTCATGAACATGCTTTTGAACGAAGACAGGGCAATTGTAACAGACATCGCCGGAACCACCAGAGACACCATAAATGAATGTATAAATTTAGGTGGAATTACGCTGAATATCGCGGATACTGCGGGTATCAGGGAGTCTTCGGACACGGTTGAAAAAATCGGCATAGAAAGGGCAAAAAACACATTATCCGAAGCAGATTTAGTGCTTTTTACAGTGGACGGAAGTGAAGAATTAACCCCTGATGACGTAGAAATAATGGAGCTTATCAAAGACAAAAAAAGTATAACTCTGATAAACAAAAATGACCGTGAAATCATTGTGGATAAGTTGTTGATAACTTCAAAAATAAACACTGAAATTCTTGAAATATCTGCATTAAACGGAAACGGACGGGAAGAACTTGCATCACTTATTAAGTCCATGTTCTTCTCCGGTAACTTAAATACCGACAACGATACAGTGATCACATCCTTACGCCATAAAGCTTTACTTATTGAAACCCGTGACGCCTTATCCCGCGTCAAAGACTCCATCAACGCCGGCATGGAAGAAGATTTCTTCACCATCGACCTTATGGCCGCCTACCAAAGTCTCGGACTCATCCTCGGCGAAGAGCTCGAGGACGACCTCGCAGACAAAATATTCGCTGAGTTTTGCATGGGAAAATAAAAGTTTCTATTCACAACCCTTGAGAGATATGAATACATACAAGGAACGCTAGGGAGACGACCGATTTTCACAAGGAACACGGCGGTGCGAACGAACAAACGCTTCTATCGTGAAGTGAGCACCGTCCGTATGTGACGCAGTGAAATGAGGGTAGGCGACCGTGTGGATTGTATGTATTCATATCCTCAAGGATGTAACTGCAAAAAAAGAAGTGTGCATGAAAATGCACACTTCTTTTTTTGCTTAGTAACTTCTTAGTAATTACCCCTTCTTAAGGCGATTACAACCTTTCTGTAAGGCTCCTCACCCTCACTCCTGGTTTCAACATATCTGTCGTTCTGGAGTGCCGAATGAATAATTCTTCTCTCATAAGGATTCATGGGCTCTAAGGTTACAGGCCTTCTGGTCTTCTTTACCTTTGAAGCAATATTCCTTGCAAGATGCTCTAAGGTATCTCTTCTTCTTGCTCTGTAATTCTCGGTGTCAAGCTTTACGCGTACATAAGACTCGCTCTTCTTGTTCACATAGAGGCTTATAAGATACTGAAGAGCATCTAAGGTCTGTCCTCTCTTGCCGATAATCACGGACATCTCCGGACCGGAAACCTCTATATTCATTGTACCCTCATCCTTGTTGAAATCAACCTCGCACTTGGCTTCAAGCTTCATGGCCTTGAACAGATTTGCAAGGTAATCGTTGATATCGTCAAGGAAGGTGTCCTTCTTTCTTGCTTTGATCACTGCAGGCTTTGATCCTATTCCCAAGAAGCCTGAGGATCCCTTTTCTATAACCTCATAGTCAAGCTCTGCGCTTGTAGCGCCAAGCTCTGCGGCAGCGGCTGTAAGAGCCTCCTCTACCGACTTACCCTTAAACTCTTTATACTCCATCATTTCCTCCGTTAAAGTCACTTAGAGTTTTCCTTTAAGTCTTTAATTAAACTGATTTACTTATCGTCATCATCGTACTTGTTCATCAGATTAGCCCTTGCAGCAAGGCTTCCCTCTCTGTACTTTACTCCCTCTTCTGCCTTCTTCATAGTGCTTGAGGTGTAATTCTTCAGGCTCTGCGTAGACATATTTCTGGTAGTTTTCTTCTGTTCATAAGCCTGTTGTTGCTGTTCGGCTCCGGAAGACGCTTCCTGCATCTTCTCCAAAAAAGATTTCCTGTCCGGATGTTTGGCTCTCTTTATCTCAGCCTTCTCCATGGACTTCTTTATGATGGCGTCCATATCGGCATGCTTGTAATAAAGATTGATAAGCAATGTGGTAATTACACTTACGAGTGAACCCATGGCCCAATAAAGACCTATACCTGAAGGAACGCTTATGGTTACGAAGAAGGACATAACAGGCATGACATACATCATGGTCTTCATGGACTTCATAGTCGCATCCGTTGAAGCATCTCCGGTTGCCGCAGGTGTGGAAACCGGGTTTACCTTCATACTAAGGAACTGGAACACGAATGACATTATCGGGATGATAAGCGCTGTCGTAAGCGCAAGTCCCGGAATGCTCGTAAGATTGATTCCGAAGAAGTTATATCTCTCATTGATCTCGGGAGCAGTGTTTGATATGGCATCAATCACTCCCTGATCCGCACTTGAAAGCAGAGCAGAGAACTTGTCCCATGCATCGCCCGTGAACTTTGCAAGAACATCAATAACTGTATTCTTGTCAGCATAATCAAGTGTAACTCTTGTGAACATACCTGAATTATTGCTGTCCTCGAAGAATGATGTAAGAGCAGTCTTGGCAGTTTCACTGCTCATAATCGGAGTTGCAATCTTGTCATACAGATCATATATCTTTGTCACGTATGCAGGAATGTTTGAAATAATCCTGTATACCGCAAGGAATATAGGAAGCTGTATCAAAGCGGTGATACATCCGCTTGACATGCTGACTCCGTATTTGCTCTGTATCTCCCTGGTCTCACGCTGCTGCGCTATAAGTGATTCCTGATCTTTCTTTCCCTTGTACTTCTTCTGAATTTTGCTTAATTCCGGCTGAATATAAGCCATTATCTTTGATGATTTACTCTGCTGCATCATCAGCGGGAACATCAGGAACCTTGCGAAAATCGTGAAGATGATTATCGCCGCTCCGATGTTATAGACGCCCACGCTGCACATCACATTGTAGATAAAATCAAAGATGTAACCGAACAAGATGGATATAGGCTTAACGATAAAGCCACCTTGTTTTGTAAGTATCATTAATACTCTCCTAAACTATGGAACCGGATCATACCCTCCCTTAGAGAAGGGATTACATCGAAGTATGCGCCACACCGAAAGAGCAGTTCCCTTGAAGAAGCCGTATTTTTCATAGGCCTCAATCGCGTATTGCGAACAGGTGGGAATGTACTTGCATGTAGCGTGACGCTTTAGTCCCGACAAATGCTTCTGATAAAATCTTATCATAGCTATACATATTTTCTTCATCACAAACCTCTTAACAATTAGTGCTCTTAACAATAAGATCATGCTTCTTCAAAAGATGCATGTAAGCACTCTCAATATCCCGGTATACCGTATCCCTCGCTGTAGTTCTTCCTACTATAATAATGTCGTAACCGGGTTTCAACTCTTCCTTGTGAAGTCTGTAGCTTTCCCTGATAAGCCTTGTCAAACGATGTCTGATCACACTGTTTCCAACTTTTTTACTCACAGAGATTCCGATTCTACTGTACTCTAAGCTGTTGGCGCTTATGTACATCACTAAATACTTATTGGCATACGATTCTCTTTGGGTATAAACCCTGCCAAACTCTCTGCTGTTTTTTAATGTAGGGATATTCTTCATAGCTACCCCCTGCTGTGGTAATGACATGATTCAAAAACAAATCATGCTCATTAAGCTGATAAAACTTTTCTGCCCTTAGCTCTTCTTGCAGATAAAACCTTTCTTCCGTTCTTTGTGCTCATTCTGCTTCTGAAGCCATGAACCTTTGAACGCTGCCTCTTCTTCGGCTGAAATGTCATCTTCATGATAAGTGTCCTCCTTTCTAATTATATTTACTTGCTGTCATAATAAGATTCTGAGGCTTTAGCCCGAAGAATCTTCCAGGCAGACAGCAAAAGACATTATATTAAAATAAGAAATCATAGTCAAGCAAATCTTTCAAAAAATGCCCGAAAACGGCTTAAAATAAGGATTTTGTGGATAACTTGTATTTTTTGAGTGAAAAATCCTCATATTTACATAAATTTTTCCACAAAATGTTATTAACCTGTGGAAAACTACCCAAAATAGTGTTGATATGTTCATAATAATGTTGAAAATTCACGCTTTTATCCCATGTTGAAAATATCCACAAAAGGTAAATAAACAGTTAACATAAATCAAAAATGCCAATTATCGGTATTTTCCGTTAAAATCAAAAAAACTTGCTAAACTCTGCCGATTATGGTAGTATATGACTATGTATGCGCACTCATTTTCAGAGAGCGTAAATCGACTAAAAAAGAGAGTTTTCAAGAGCAATGAAAGAACTGATAGAAAGCAAATGGGATGACATTCTCCTCCTTTTGGAGACTAATTATGACATGACTCCCATCATAATCAATACCTTCATAAGACCCCTCAAGATATATGAGGTTAAAGACAACACAGTCTGTTTTTACGTAGAAGAAAACAGAGGAGAGCAGGCAGTCAAATACCTGATAAAAAAGGAGTATGACTTCTTTTTGTTGTCCGCCATAAGGGAAACTCTCAATAATATCGATATTGATATCCGAGTTGATGAAAAGAAGAATTATATCAAAGAGACTGAAGAGACCAGCCGTGAACCCATGACGGTTTCGGACTCTTATCTTGCCGCGGCTGCAAAAAGCAATCTAAATCCCCGCTATACATTTGACAATTTTATAGTCGGTGATTCCAACAGGCATGCACACGCTACCTGTCTTGCGGTTGCGGATCTTCCGGGCCAGGACGGTTATAATCCTCTTTATCTCTACGGCAATCCCGGGCTTGGCAAGACTCATCTTATGCAGTCTATCGGTAACTACATACTTCAGAATAATGAAAACTTACACGTTCTTTATGTTCCTTGTGAGACATTTACCAACGATATCATAGATGCAATCGGACATAATGCTACAAGCAAATTCCGCGAAAAATACAACAACGTGGATGTTCTTTTAATAGATGATATCCAGAAGCTCAAGGACAAAGACAGAACACAGTCCGAATTCTTCGATACATTTAACTATCTATACAATGCAAACAAACAGATTATCATATCCTCGGATCGACCTCCGAAGGATCTAACCTATCTGGATATGAGAATCACCTCCAGATTCTCGGGCGGTATTCCCATAGATATCCATGAACCCGATTATGAAACGAGAATTGCAATACTTCACAATAAGGCGGATCTCGATCATATTGAAGGGATACCTGAAGAAGTATTCGTCTATATTGCCGAGAACTTTACTACCAATGTAAGAGAGCTTGAAGGCGCTCTTAATGTGCTGCGTCCTTTCTCGCTTACCGGAGAGGCTATTACCACCGAAAGAGCTATAGCTACTTTGAGTGTTTTGGTAGATAAACAGGGAAGAAAATCCCTTACTCCCGATTATATAATAGAAATAGTATCCGAATGTACGGGAATATCCAATGAGGATATAAGGTCAAGCAAGAGGAGTCAGGACATTGCAACGGCAAGACAGACAGTTATGTACATATGCAGTAAATACTCATCACAGCCCCTTACACTAAAGGCTATCGGCAGGGCTGTAGGCGGTAAAGACCATTCAACCGTTATAAGCGGAATTAATAAGATAGAAGCTAAGCTGAAAGAGGATCAGGTCTTCAAAGACAACTTCGAGAAGATACTTAAGATGATGAATATATCCACATAAAATAACATTGTTTTACAGGACAATCAACAAATGTCTAAACAGTTAAACACCTTGTAAAATAAGGGCTGAAAGGGGTTATACACATAATAACATACCCTACTACTATTACTACTAATTATTTTATATTTAATACGATATGTGCGTGCGCGAATACGAGGCATATATCGACCATCACAATCAGACTGATTTATATCAGACATATCGAAAGGAGTTTTTCGTAAGATGAAGATCAAGTGCAGAAAACAGGAATTGATGAATTCACTCAATATAGTATCAAAGGCTGTATCAGCAAAGACCAGCATGCCTATACTTGAGTGTATACTCATAGAGGTTTACGAATCAAGCATAAGGCTTACTGCCAACAACCTTGAGCTCGGAATAGAAACCGGACTTAACGGTGAAGTATTGGAGATGGGCAGAATAGCTTTGGAAGCGAAGATATTTATGGACATCATAAGAAAGCTTCCCGACAGTGAGGTCTTCATAGAGACAACTCCGGATTACAAGGCTGTAATCAGATGCGAAAAGACCAAGTTCGTGATAGCGGCAAAGTCAGGTGAGGACTTTACGGATCTTCCTCAGATAGAGAGGGAGAAGAATATAACCATATCACAGTTCACTTTAAGGGAACTCATAAGGCAGACTATTTTCTGCACATCCGATAATGAGAATAACAGGATGATGACAGGTGAGCTCTTTGAAGTGAATGGAAGCAATCTAAAGGTTTCGGCTTTGGATGGATTCAGGATAGCCATAAGAAATGTTGAGCTCAAGAAAGAAGGACCGGAGGTAAGTGTTATAGTTCCGGGAAAAACTCTCACAGAGCTTTCAAAGATTATAAGCGGCGGAGTGGACGACGAGGTTGTAATCTACTTTACAAAGCAGCATATACTTTTCGAGTATGACGATACCCTGGTTGTGTCGAGACTTATAGACGGTAATTTCTTCGATGTGGACAAGATGATGTCGGTAACACATAACACGAAGATTACCTGCAACAATAAAGAGTACCTTGATTGCTTGGACAGAGCAACCCTCGTGATAAAGGAATCCGACAAGAAGCCTATTGTCATGATTATCAGAGAAGAGGGCATAATGTATATAAAAGCAGATTCGATGCTCGGTTCGTTAAATGAGGAAATTGAGATAAATAAAGAGGGTGACGACCTAATAATAGGCTTTAATCCGAGATTTGTAATGGATTGTATAAGGGTTATTGATGATGAGAATATAAGCCTCTACATGAAGGACGGAAGATCTCCGGCGTTCATAAAGGATGAAAAGGGAAGTTATATATACATCATTTCACCTATTAACATCAACACGGATGCTTATTAAAAATATTATCCTGAGAGGAGGAGCACAACGACGAAGAATGAGTCGTGTCAATTCCTTGAAAGCGAGTCGAAGGATCTTTACAGAGGATTTACAATGCAGATATTCAAGTTAAGAGAAACAGATGAATTTATAAAGCTCGGTCAGCTTCTTAAGGCCTGCGGACTCTGTGAAAGCGGGATAGATGCCAAAGAAGCGATAATTCAGGGACTTGTCATAGTTGACGGTGAGGTTGAGACAAGGCGAGGCAGGAAGCTTTACGACGGTGCCGAGGTTGAGTATGACGGAGAGAAGATTTCCGTGCAGAAATAATATATGTTTATAAAAGATATAGCTTTAAATAACTTCAGAAATTACTCTGAAGGTTCGGTTGAGTTTGCTCCGGGAATCAACATCCTCTACGGCGAGAATGCCCAGGGCAAGACAAATATACTTGAAGCTTTGTACATGATAGCGACCACGAAGTCACATCGTGAGAGTCATGACAGAGAGATAATAAAATTTGATCAGACGGAAGGCCATATAAGAGCGCAGATGGAGAAATCGGGAGTTTCCCACAGAATAGATATGCACTTGAAAAAGGCCGGAAATAAGGGGATAGCCATAGACATGATTCCTGTCAAAAGGAGCGCCGAGCTTATAGGACTTATGAGCGTGGTATTCTTCTCGCCCGAGGATCTCTCGATAGTAAAGAACGGTCCGGCGGAGAGAAGGAGGTTTGTGGATATGGAGCTGTGTCAGCTGAGCAGGATATATTTTAATAACCTCTCCAACTATAATAAAGTGCTCAGCCAGAGAAATAATCTCTTAAAACAGATTTATTTCGATAAAAGCAAGATGGATACCCTGCCTGTCTGGGATCTTCAATTAGTCGAATACGGGAAGAAAATCATAGAAGAAAGAGAAAAATTTATTGCTTTGATAAATGAGATAATTCCCGTAATTCATAGCGATATTACGGGTGGAAAAGAGAAGCTCAGGGTAGAATATGTAAAAAATACAGATGTTGACTGCTTTGAGGATAATCTTGCATCAAAGCTCGATACGGAGCTTAAACTGTCAAGCACACAGACCGGTCCTCACAGAGATGACCTAAGATTTGTGGTAAATGACATAGATGTCAGAAAATACGGTTCACAGGGACAACAGAGAACAGCAGCATTGTCTTTGAAGCTTGCCGAGATTGAGCTTGTAAAAAGGATGAGCAATGATGATCCGGTGCTTTTGCTGGATGATGTGATGTCGGAGCTTGATTCCGGCAGAAGAGATGCTCTTATGGAAAAGATAAGAGATATACAGACCATCATCACGTGTACCGGTTACGATGATTTTATAAAAAAGAGGATAAAGTTAGACAGGATATACAGAGTGGTGAGCGGCACAGTGATGCTGGAGACAGGAACTTATTGAAAGATTTTTAGCCCGAAGAATCTTAACTGAACAGGAGGAAAGATACAAAAATGGGAGTAACAAAGGAAGACGAACAGAATTATGGCGCTGACCAGATACAGATACTCGAGGGTCTCGAAGCGGTAAGAAAGAGACCCGGTATGTACATCGGAAGCACATCCGCAAGAGGACTTCATCACCTTGTTTATGAGATAGTGGATAACGCAGTTGATGAGGCACTGG
Source organism: Lachnospiraceae bacterium (assembly GCA_017525525.1). Lineage (GTDB taxonomy): Bacteria > Bacillota > Clostridia > Lachnospirales > Lachnospiraceae > Coprococcus_C. Next base: position 53,263 of record JAFXSQ010000007.1, read on the forward strand.
CAGGCTTCTGTGATCATATAGAGGTGACTATCAACAGCGACAATTCGGTTACGGTAATAGACAACGGACGAGGTATTCCCACGGGAATACACGAAAAAGCAGGCATACCTGCGGTTGAGGTTGTGTTCACCATACTTCATGCCGGCGGTAAGTTCGGCGGTGGAGGATATAAGGTTTCCGGTGGACTTCACGGCGTAGGCGCTTCTGTCGTAAATGCTCTTTCAAACTGGCTTGAGGTTGAAATATCAAGAGAGGGAAAGGTTTACAGACAACGTTATGAAAAAGGCCATGTTATATATCCGTTAAAGGAAGTCGGTAAGACAGATTTAACCGGCACAAAGGTTACATTTATGCCGGATGAGACTATATTTGATGATGTTATATTCGATTATGATATCCTGAGAAGAAGGCTTCGTGAGATGGCATTTCTTACCAAGGGACTTAGGATAAGCATAGAGGACAAGAGAACAGAGGAATTCAAGAAAGACGAATTCCACTACGAAGGCGGTATAATTGAATTTGTCAAGTATATGAACCGTCAGAAAAATACACTCTATGACAAGATAATCTATTGCGAGGGCATGAAGGATGATATCTATGTGGAGGTTGCCATGCAGCATAACGACTCCTACAACGAGAACACCTTAAGCTTCGTCAATAACATCAACACTCCTGAGGGTGGTATGCATCTGACCGGCTTCAAGAGCGCGATAACCAAGATATTCAACGATTATGCAAGAACCAACAAGATATTAAAGGAGAAAGAGGAAAATCTTTCGGGTGATGATTTAAGAGAGGGATTAACGGCTATAGTATCCATCAAGATTCCCGAGCCTCAGTTTGAGGGACAGACAAAGCAGAAGCTCGGTAATGCAGAAGCAAGAACAGCGGTGGAAAGCTTAGTTTCCGAGAAGCTTACATACTTCCTTGAGCAGAATCCGCAGGTGGCAAAGGCCATAGTCGGAAAGGCGGTTGTCGCGCAGCGTGCGAGAATGGCCGCAAGGAAGGCAAGAGATGTGGCAAGAAAGTCGGTTTTAGAGAGCAGCATGGCTCTTCCCGGAAAGCTTGCCGACTGCTCAAGCACCAACCCGAAGGAATGTGAAATCTACATAGTCGAGGGAGATTCCGCGGGTGGTTCGGCTAAGACAGCAAGGTCAAGAGCAACTCAGGCAATCCTACCGCTTAGAGGTAAGATTCTCAATGTTGAGAAAGCCCGTATAGACAAGATTCTTGCAAATGAAGAAATAAAGGCGATGATAACCGCCTTCGGAACAGGAACAAGAGAGAACTTTAACATAGAGAAGCTTCGCTATGACAAGATAATCATCATGACCGATGCCGATGTCGACGGAGCTCATATCGCAACCCTGATGCTTACTTTCTTCTTCCGCTTTATGCCGGAGCTTATCAGACAGGGACATGTGTATCTTGCTCAGCCGCCGCTTTATAAGCTTGAGAAGAACAAGAAGGTATGGTATGCCTATAGTGATGATGAGCTTGCAAAGATCATCGATGAGGTAGGACGTGATCAGAATAACAAGATACAGCGTTATAAGGGACTCGGTGAGATGGATGCTGAGCAGCTCTGGGATACGACCATGGATCCAGAGAAGAGAGTGCTTCTCCGAGTGTCCATAGATGAGGAAAGCGAGTCGGAGCTTGATATAACATTTGATACCCTTATGGGAGAGAGAGTTGAGCCGAGACGTGAATTCATAGAGACTAACGCGAAGTTTGTAAAGAACCTGGATATATAGTTACTATTCACAGTGATTCAAAATTATAAAATAGCTTTTGTGCTTGCACAATAAAGCATTTTATAATTTTGAATCGGAACTGCGAAGCAGTGACGCCTCGAACACCCATGACCATAAGCGGCAAAGCCGCGTCGGATGCACGCAGTGCAGACGGGTCGTGGGTTGGAGAGGCTGTGAATAAGAATAAGAGAGGTAAGTAATGGACGAGAATATATTTGACAAAATCCATGAGGTCGACCTGAAAAAAACCATGGAGGAATCCTATATAGATTATGCCATGAGCGTTATCGCGGCACGAGCGCTTCCTGATGTAAGGGACGGATTAAAGCCAGTGCAGAGGCGTATTCTTCACTCAATGGTTGAGCTTTCGAATACTCCCGACAAGCCACACAGAAAGTGTGCGCGTATAGTCGGTGATACCATGGGTAAGTATCATCCCCACGGTGACAGCTCCATTTACGAGGCGCTTGTTAAGCTGGCGCAGGAGTGGAACACAAGATACACGCTTGTTGACGGTCACGGAAACTTCGGTTCGGTGGACGGTGACGGCGCGGCTGCCATGAGGTATACAGAGGCAAGACTTTCCAAGATAAGCATGGAAATGGTTGCCGATATGAACAAGGATACGGTTGATTTCGTACCGAATTTCGATGAGACCGAGAAGGAACCGGTTGTGCTTCCTTCGCGTTATCCGAATCTTCTTGTGAACGGTACCTCGGGTATAGCGGTAGGTATGGCTACAAATATCCCGCCTCATAACTTAAGAGAGGTTATAGATGCGGTTGTCAAGATTATTGATAACCGGGTTATGGAGGACAGAGATACAACTATAGATGAGATACTAGAGATAATCAAGGGACCTGATTTCCCGACAGGGGCACAGATACTCGGACGCTCGGGTATCGAGGAGGCTTACAGAACCGGACGCGGTAAGATAAAAGTTCGCGCGGTGTCTGAGATAGAGCCCATGACAGGAGGCAAGCAGCGCATAGTCGTAACAGAGCTTCCTTACATGGTCAATAAGGCAAAGCTCATACAGAAGATTGCAGAGCTTGTGAAGGATAAGAAGATGGACGGCATAACCGCTCTTCGTGACGAGTCTTCCCGTGAGGGTATGAGAATCGTTATAGAGCTGAGAAAAGATGTGAATGCCAATATCATCATGAACCAGCTTTACAAGCATACGCAGATGCAGGATACATTCGGCGTGATTATGCTTGCTCTTGTAAATCAGGAGCCGAGAGTGCTTAATCTGCTTGAGATGCTGACATATTACTTGAAGCATCAGGAGGAGGTTGTTACACGCCGTACAAAGTTCGAGTTGAACAAGGCAGAGGAGAGAGCTCACATCTTAGAGGGCTTGCTTATTGCCTTAGATAACATAGACAGAGTAATTGAGATAATCAGAGGTTCAAAATCGGTAGCCGATGCAAAGCTCGGACTCATGCGTGAGTTTGGACTTACGGATGTTCAGGCGCAGGCTATCGTTGATATGCGTCTTCGTGCTCTTACCGGTTTGGAGAGAGAGAAGCTTGAAGCAGAGTATAAGGAGCTCTTGGAGCGTATCGCAGAACTACGCGCAATCCTTGCGGATGAGAAGAAGCTTCTCGGCGTCATCAAGGAAGAGATTCTTATAATATCAACCAAGTACGGTGATGACAGAAGAACCACAATAGGTATAGATCTTGATGATGATATCACGGTTGAGGATTTGATACCGATGGAGAATATCGTTATAGCTATGACAAAGCTTGGCTATGTAAAGCGTATGACTCCGAATAATTTCAAGAGCCAGCACAGAGGCGGCAAGGGAATTAAGGGTATGCAGACTATAGAGGATGACTTTATCGAAGACATCTTCATGACTACAACCCATCATTACATCATGTTCTTTACAAATCAGGGCAGGTGCTACAGGTTAAAGGCTTATGAGATACCTGAGTCAAGCCGTACCGCAAGAGGAACGGCCATAGTTAACCTTCTTGCGCTCCAGCCGGATGAGGTAATAACAGCGGTTATTCCGATTAGGGAGTACCATGATGGAAGATATCTCTTCATGGCTACCAAGAAAGGTATGGTCAAGAAGACCAAGATCACCGAGTATGCAAATGTAAGAAAGACCGGACTTGCCGCAATCAACCTTAAGGAAGGCGATGAGCTGATAGAGGTTAAGGCAACCAATAACACCAAGGATATTCTCCTTGTGACAAAGCTCGGTATGTGCATACGTTTCTCCGAGAAGGATGTAAGAAGCACGGGAAGAGCTTCTATAGGTGTCATAGGAATGAATGTCGGAGATGACGATGAGATAGTCGGAATGCAGCTCGACACTCAGGGAGATGCCTTAGTAATAGTATCTGAGCTAGGCCTCGGTAAGAGAACATCTATCGATGAATTCACTCCGCAGCACAGAGGCGGTAAGGGCGTCAAGTGCTACAAGATAACCGATAAGTCAGGCAAGGTTGTCGGTGTAAAGAATGTGTCCGATGAGAATGAAATCATGCTCATTACCAATGAGGGCATAGTTATCCGCATCATGTGCAAGGATATATCAAAGCTCGGAAGGATAACCACCGGAGTTAAGCTGATCAACATGGATATAGAGAGCGACATAACCGTCGCAAGCATTGCAAGAGTCAGAAATAAGTCCGCTGAGGAATCGGAGTCATTCCTTACCCAGATGGAGCAGGAGATGAATGATGACGACAACGATAAGGGCAATGTTGAAGAGGAGCTGCCGGAAGGCAACAGTGCCGAAGAGGGTTCCGAGGATGACGGAGCTGACGGCGAGTAGAAAGTATCATAAAAAACAGGAGGTGAAAAACAATGAATACAGATACGATTAAGGAAGGATTGGACGGTCTTACGAAGATAGACAATGTATCCAACGTGCTATGGGTAGCGATGTACTGGGTAGGCGTAATATTCGTGCTTTTGGTCGTAGCCTGGTTCTGCGTAAGCCTCGGCATGTTCATCATGGAGCGCCAGAACGGCGTGTCTTATAAGGATGAGGATGATTTTTTGGATAAATAAGTCAGAAAATAGTTTTAAGTCTTAAGATTAAAGCTGCCGGTGGAGATTTCACTCTATCGGCAGCTTTTTTAAAAATTTCCATAAATCCTCTCGTGTCCTCCGTATATAATGCAGAACACAAAAACTTCTTAACAAAGTAAGGTAAGATTAAACATAAAATGCATAAATGCAGGGAGGTGCGATTATGACGAAGTCATAATTTGCATCGCACCGACTTTCGTCATAAGGGGTACCGCGAAGCGGTGGATTCCTTATGACATTAGACTTGGGCAGGATTACGAAGTAATCATGCCATTACATATTATACGAGGAGGAAAAAAACATGAGAAAGAATTCACTAATTAAAAAAATACAGATAGGTACACTTGCAACGGCCATGCTGCTCTCACTTGCAGCCTGCGGTGATAAGAGCAGTGATTCAAGCCACAGTAATGAGATGCGCGAGATTGAAAGCTATGTCACTACTGAGGCGCCGGCAGAAACGGAAGCGTATTACAACGGCGCTTATGAGAGTGAAGAGTATTATATGGGTGACTATGCTTACGAGGATGAGGGTGTTTCACTCAAAAGCGCAGGGGCTGCGAGCGGTTCGGGTGAAAATCCAAACATCGCCGATGTGAGCCAGCTGAGTAAGATTGATACGGAAAAGCTAGTTTATCGCTGCTCACTTTCCTTTGAAACCTTGAATTATAACGAGTCGGTTATAAAGCTTAGGAATCTTATTAACAGTTACAACGGCTTTATGGAGAACGAGGACGTCAACACTTACATCAGGGACGGCAAGACCTACTACAATTACAGCGCTACAATCAGAGTGCCTTCAGCTTCTTATGAGAGCTTTGTGAACGGAACCGCGGATGTCGGAGATTTAAAGAATAAGAGTCAGAATGTAGAGAACCTCTCACAGGAATACGGAGACATATCAGCGGAGCTCGAGGTTCTTGAGACAAAGAGAGAGAGCTACCTTGAGATGATGAAGGAGGCCAAGAAGCTTGAGGATATGGAAAACCTCCTTATGATCGATGACCGTATAACCGATGTTGAGATACAGATCAACAGAATTAAGACCAGACTTAACAGGATAGACAATGATGTGGCTTACAGCTATGTGAACGTGAACATCAGCGAAGTTGAGAAGTACGAGGAGCCGGTTGCGGAGACCTTCGGCGAGCGCCTGTCAAGAGGTCTTAAGAATGGTTGGGAGAACTTTACCGAAGGCGTTCAGAACTTCATGGTGGATGTAACGGAAAACCTTCCGAAGATAATCATAACCATAACCGTAATTCTTCTGGTATGGTTCCTTGTTATAAGACGTTTCTTGCGCTACGTCGGAGTTCCGAGTCTTAAGCAGATGAAGGCAAACCGCAAGGCAAGAAAAGCAATGCAGGCACAGCAGATTCAGAATTATACGGTTCAGCAGCAGGTACAGCCCCAAACCCAGCCTCAGGCACCGGTAAATACTCAGGCAGAGTCTCAGCCGCAGGCTGAACCCCAGGCACCGGCAGACAACAACAAATAATATCATAGCTTTCTGTCCCCGGCCGGAAATCCCGGTCCGGGGATTTTTTATTGTATGTGAAGGGGATGGATTTACCTGTCATATTCGATTTTCACTGATGACTATTCACGGGAGTTTTGGTATAATGCCTTTAATCGGTGTCCGCAGGGCGAATGGGGACAGACTTCAGGAAGGGAAGGTAGACTACATGAAGAAATTGATGACTTACATTTTATCTGTTGTGATGATAATTGCGGCATGCTTTGCTGCAAATGTGCCGGCGAGGGCAGCAGGGGGGAAGAGCATCGGGGATATGGCGATATACCTGTCGGCGACGGAGCTTGAGTATAACGGCACACTTAGGAAGCCACAGGTTACGGTTAAGGATGATATCTGGATTCTTGAGGAGGATAAGGATTATAAGCTTAAATATGAGAATTCCGTAAATGCGGGAAAGTACAAGCTGACCGTGACGGGAATGGGCGATTACAGCGGTTCGAAGACATTTTCTTATACCATAACACCCACGGCGCTTTATTCATCATGGGTTAATCTCTCTAAGACAAGCTACACCTATGATGGGAAGGCCAAGAAGCCGGCGGTAACGGTAAATACGGGAAAGGCCACGCTCGTTGAGGGTAAGGACTATACGGTTACTTATAAGAACAATGTGGTCATCGGGGCTTATACCGCAAAGGTTGTGGTAGAGGGTATAGGCAACTACAGGGAGACGGTTACAAAGAGCTTTTCCATAGAGCCGCCGAAGTCGGCAGACACCTCGGTAACTTTAAAGTACAGGGCTTATGTCCAGAAGAAAAACTGGATGGACTGGACCGTTGCGGGAGTTGGAACAAAGGTGGACCAGACTTCATTTGCGGGAACCACCGATAATCTGCGCATGGAAACTATACAGATGCAGCTTTCGGGTGCCTCAGGCGCAGTAAAGTACCGCGCGTATGTTGAGAAAATGGGCTGGACGCAGTGGGCCACCACGGCGAACACGACTACCTATGCCGGAACCAAGGGCATGTCGAGAAGAGTGGAAATGATTCAGCTTCAAACTACCGGTATGGTGGGCATGCTCTATGACATGTACTATAGAACCTATTGCGAAACATTTGGCTGGCTCGGCTGGGCGGGGAATAACGAGAAGTCGGGCTCTGCGGGATATGCGAGAAAGCTGGAGGCTTTTCAGATACAGTTCGTGCCGAAGGGGACAAAGTTTGAAAGGGGAACAAGGAAGGCCTTCTACGATAAAACGAAGGACGGAGCCAATCCGTAAATTAAAACCAGGAGAAATAAAATGAGAAAACACGGAATAAAAAAAGCGGCGCTGGCTATAACGGCGTTATCGGTTTTGGCGGCCGGCGGGTGTGGTGAAAGCAAACCTGTAACCACTGCTTCAACTACAGCAGCGGTGACGACGGAGGCTGCCGGAACGACAGAAGTCGCAGGCACAACCGAGGCGGCGGATACGACGGAGCAGAAGGGGGATGAAGATATGCTCACCGGAAAATGGTGCGATATAAACGGCGACGCTGTGCTTGAGTTTGACGGTACGAAGATGTATGCCACCTGGTGGAGCGGCCAGACCGAAAGAGACGAGTACAACATCAAATATGAGCAGGATGATTACGGCACTAAAGAGATTAAGAATGCGAACAAGGATGAGTACAGCTTCGGGATCATGTCAAATCTTGAGATATGTGATGACGGGACGCTTCGCGCATATGAGGAGATTTTAGACGGCGAGGGACACAGCTATCGCTTTGTGCCGGAGGAGAAGGCAGATGAAGAGAAGGCAGTAAAGGATCTGTCAGAGGATGCCCCGAAGGTCATAGAATCAAAGGACATCAAGGCATTTTCACTCTCACTTCGTCATTATACTCCGGAAGGACTTGATTACGGTAATTATTCATGGGAGCTCAAGAAGCTTGATGAAGGAGGATATCAGTCGGACTTCACGGGCATGGGCTCGGACTATGTAATAATCAATGACACGACCACGGTTGATGACGCCTTTGTTCAGGGACTTCAGGCTATGATGGACGAGGACAAGCTTGCAGAAAAAAACGGCATGTTCTTCTCACACAACGAGAGCGACACGGAGTATTCGCTTTACGTAAGGTATGAATCGGGCGAGAGGCTTTCGCTTAAGGTAGGCAGCAAGGCTTTGGACAAATGGTTCGTGGACAGTGAGAGGTACCTTGATTACGCAAGGAGTGTAATTAAGGAAGAAGAGTAACGGTGATTTGAAAATAAATGTATTCGGAGGCTTTTGTTTATGAAGAGATTTACTTCTTTTTGCGTATCGGCTGCGATGGTTATCGCGGCGTGGCCGGGAGCGGCGCTGCCGGCAAGGGCGGCTCAGGCGGAGTCCGGTTATATTACGGAGATAGAGGTTGATGCGCCCCTGCCTGTGGGTGGCTGGAGCGACCATGAGGAGATATTGGTTGAAGACTATGAGGCCCCGGAGACTGACGGGGAAGTGTACGAGAGCAGACGCGTGCTTAATGCTTCAATGGATAACTTCTTTTTAAAGAGCGTGGGTACATACGGAAGGAATTCGCTGAGTACCGAGCAGAAGGCATTTTATGACAAAATTGATGAAGCTGCCACAGAGTTTATGGAGTCTTACATCAACCTGTCACCGACAACCGTAGCTCTGGTCGGAGGAACATCTGCTGATTATTATGTCGTAAAAAAGATAACTAAGGATTCCGGAAGCAGTCTGACAGTTGATCAGATGGTCCAGGCGCTTTACGCCTTTGACTATGACCATCCGGCTTACTACTGGCTGAGCAACGGTTATCTGTCAGGCTCGGACAACATCTCTCTTCTGACCTATGAGGAGTATTCGCAGGTCAGTGACAGAGCGACGATAAACCGCGCCATCGTAAACGGGGCAAAGGCAATTATAGAGAAGGCGGAATTAGGCGAGGATACTCTTGACAAGATAGCGATAGTGCATGATCAGATTATCGACAAAATAGACTATGCATACGAAGCGGACGGGGTTACTCCCATATCCGATAAGTGGGCGCACAGCGTTCAGGGTGTCTTTGACGGACACAATGCGGCTGTATGCGAGGGCTATACCGATACATTTGCAATGATAATGAATTACATGGGCATTGCAAACTGCTATGTGGTCGGAACCGCGACAAACGACGGTAACGGCGGCGGTGGCGGACATGCCTGGAATTTGGTTTCCGAGGACGGGTCTAATTATTATTACATGGATCTTACATGGGATGATTATGGAAACGGAGTTCATTCCTACACATATTTCGGCATGCCGAAGACTGATTTCGAGTCGAGCCACACGGCATATACTCCTGCGGGAGTAAGGTCAAAATGGCTTTACAGCCTGCCGGCAAATATATCCGACAGCTTTGACGGGCTTTATTACAGCAGAGCCGGATATTACTATGATTACGACGGCGGAGCTGATGCGACTGCATTTGCAAAAAGGCTGGTGACAAGGAGCAAGAGGTTCGGCAGCGTTGTCGCATTTATGGGAAAACCGGTTTTTGATAAGGTGGCGCCTGTATACAAAGCGTACGGGCTGACTACGGTCTATCATTCATCCGTGACCTGCAAGGGACAGAGCTACTGGCTTTGCACCATGAACGTCGGCAATGTCGACATAAGCGGCGCGACGGTTACGCTTCCGCAGACCACTTACGAGCATACGGGCAGCGCCATAACTCCCGAGCCGGAGGTTATATGCAACGGAGTGAAGCTGATTGAGGGATTGAATTATACCGTTTCGTATGCGGACAATACTGAAGCGGGAAATGCAACGGTTACCGTAACGGGATGCGGGAATTTCACCGGCAGCAGCAGTTCGGAGTTTACCATAGAGAAGGCGGAGACTGTACCTGATGTGAAGAGTATTGAAGATGTCGATATATACCTGTCTCCGAAGGCGACGGATACAAAATGGATTTATGACGGAACTGTTAAATCACCACAGATTACGGTCAAGGATGATATCTGGGTTCTTGATGAGAATAAGGATTACACTGTCACGCATGATAATTCCGTGGATGCGGGAGATTATCAGGTAACGGTAACGGGAATCGGCAATTACAGCGGTTCGATGTCATTTACATATACTATTGTGCCTGCGGCGCTTTATTCTTCGTGGATTACGCTTGAGGATGCAAGCTATACCTACGACGGTACCGAGAAGAAGCCTGCGGTGACGGTAAACACCGGGAAGGCTGCGCTGGTTGAAGGAAAGGACTATACCGTTTCCTATCAGGACAATGTGGCTGCGGGAAATCGTACTGCTAAAGTAATTATTCAAGGAATCGGAAATTATACGGAGAAGGTTACCAAGAGCTTTACGATCGAACCGGGAAGCACGGTTGATGAAGAGCTTACCATAGTGACGGTTCCGGTGGCGTCGGCGATTACTTACGGCGACATGCTTTCGGCAAGCGCGCTCACGGGTGGCTCGGCAAAGCTCGGAGAAACTTCCGTGGCCGGAAGGTTTACATGGAAGAAGCCTTCAACCGTTCCGACGGTTGCGGACAGCAACAAGACAGAGTACGACGTGGTATTCACTCCATCGGTTTCGGGTACTGATAAAACAGCCACCTGCAAGGTAAAGCTTGCAGTGTCACCTAAGAAGATTACGTCAGACAACATGACACTGTCGGCGACGACATTCAAATACGACGGCACGGAGAAGAAACCCACAGTTGTTGTAAAGGACGGAACGAAAACCGTTTCTTCAAGCGAGTACACGGTTACCTACAAGAACAATGTAGAGGCAGGAACAGCGACCGTTACGGTTACCGATAACGAAGGCGGCAACTATAGCGTCAGCGGAGTGCTCACCTTTGAGATAGAGAAGGAAACCGAACCGGTTCATGTGCACACGCTTATTGGACATGTCGGGGTTGAGGCAAGCTGTACGAAGGACGGAACGAAAGCATACTGGGAGTGCTCGGAATGCAAGAAGCTCTTTGCGGAAGCAGAGGGAAAGACAGAGATTACTCTTGCGGATACGGTGGTTAAGGCAGAGGGACATAAGCTTATTCATATCGAGGCAGCAGCTTCGACTTTATCCGAAGAGGGTAATAAGGAATACTGGGTATGCCAAAAGTGCTTTAAGTATTTCTCGGATGCCGAGGGCAAAAATGAGATGACGGAAGCAGAGACGAAGATAGCCATGCTGAAGAACATAGAGGACTGCAAGGTATCAGGCCTTTCGGCTAAGGCATGGACGGGTTCTGCCATCAGACCCGAGATAACGGTAAAGGACGGAGAGGAGGTTCTTATTAAGGACACGGACTATACCGTAAGCTACAGCAACAATACCAATGTCGGTAAGGCCTCGGTTATCATAACAGGTAAGGGAGCGTACGGAGGAACGCTTAAGAAATCATTTGTTATAAAGAAGGTTAGTTTGAAGTACCGCGCGTATGTTCAGAAGAAGAACTGGATGAGCTGGTCGGAAGCATTGGTTTCGGGAACGAAGGCTTCAACGATGGCCGGAACTACCGATAATCTGAGGATGGAGACCATCCAGATGCAGCTTTCGGGAGTAACAGGCGCGGTTAAGTACCGTGCGTATGTAGAGAAGATGGGCTGGACACAATGGGCCACCACGGCTGATACCACGACATTTGCAGGCACAAAGGGAATGTCGAGAAGAGTAGAGATGATTCAGTTACAGGCTTCGGGTCAGGTGGCAACGCTCTATGATATGTACTACAGAGCTTACTCCGAGAAGTTCGGCTGGCTCGGATGGGCAAAGAGCGGCGCAAAGGCCGGTTCTGCCGGATATGCAAGAAAGCTGGAGGCATTCCAGGTTAATTTTGTAAGAAAGGGAGAAGATTTTTCACTTACATCGCCGAGGGCAAAGTGCTTTTACGATAAGTCAAAGGACGGCGCAAACCCGAAGTAATATAGGCTTGAGAAACATTATACTTGTTATCATATCCCGTGTGTGGTACAATAGGGATAACTTAAAAAAGGAGGTATGGTGGTTTGGCAACAGGAAAGAACTATGTAATCTATGAGGGAGATTCTTGGCTGATAGAACTCAGACCTCGTAACAACGCACATGCAAATGAACCTAACATGAAGGTATGGATCTTGAGAGAGGGGCAGGAGGTAGCCCAGTACACAGACCATTATCGCGGATATGGTCACTATGAGAATCAGGAAGAGCTTCTTCCGCCGGAGATAAGCGGCAAGGCAAAGAAGGCATGGGAGATCTTAAAGGAAGGTCCCTTCGAAGAAGCAATGATTGAAAAGATGAAAGCCGAGTAATTACGAAAATCACCCTTCGGAATGAGGTTCCGAGGGGTGATTTTCTTTATGCGCACGCCCACGTAAGGAAAATTGTCACTTCGTGACACGCGGGCGGCGCAGCTAGCAGGGTGCGACTACGTCTTCCCAGCTAGATTTATTATGTACAGTGGCACCGTAATGTAGATGTCAGCTAAAGCTGACCGGTGCCCCGCGCGCTAGCAGGGTGCGACTACGTCTTCCCAGCTCGATTCTTTATGTGCACGCCCGCGTAAGGAAAATTGTCACTTCGTGACACGCGGGCGGCGCAGCTAGCAGGGTGCGACTACGTCTTCCCTGCTAGATTTATTATGTACAGTGGCACCGTAATGTAGATGTAAGAAAGGAAGAAGAGATGCGTTTTTTGATACAGAGCGTGACCGGCGCAAAGGTAGAGATAGAACATGAAACTGCAGGTGAGATAGGCAGGGGCTTTCTGGTGCTAATAGGCTGTGCCGAGGGTGACACAAGAGAGATGGCCGACAAGCTGATAAAGAAGCTTATCGGGTTGAGGATATTTGCCGATGCGGAGGGTAAAACCAATCTTGCGCTTGCGGATGTGGGTGGTGAGCTTTTGCTGGTATCGCAGTTCACATTGTATGCGGATTGTAAAAAGGGCAACCGTCCGTCATTTACGAAGGCGGGCAATCCGGCGGCAGCAGAGGAGATGTATGATTACATAGTAAATCAGTGCAGAGAGCTTTGTCCGGGTAAGGTAGCCACCGGAAGCTTCGGAGCGGATATGAAGGTAAGTCTGGTCAACGACGGACCTTTTACGGTATTGCTTGACAGTGATGAAATCTGTTAACAGAACAAAGGGAGGTGCGATTATGACGAAGTCATAATTTTGCATCGCACCGACTTTCGTCATAAGGGGTACCGCGAAGCGGTGGATTCCTTATGACATTAGACTGGGCAGGATTGCTTTAGCAATCGTGCCATTACATATTATACGA
>JAFXSQ010000029.1 GCA_017525525.1 Lachnospiraceae bacterium
ATACTCATATCTCCGGTTTGTCATCTTCTCAAAATCTTTCCTGCCATAAAGCAGAAATAATGTTCCGTCCTTCACAAGGTAAACATTAGACGTGTTCTCTTCTTCCTTAATTTCGAATCCAAGCACATCTCTGTAAAAACGTATCATCTTCGCCATGTCATCGACCAATAGTCCAAAACCGTCCAGCCTCATATCATTAAACCTCCTTTTCCCTCATGCACTCTTCAAGCATCAGCACTTCACAGCCCTTATCCGCATAATACGTAAACATTTCATCCAGCTTTTTCAGATCATAGCTCGTTACACAATCAGATATCACATACACTTTGTATCCTACCTTTGACAGATTGTAGCTTGTTGATTTAACACAGGCTGTTGCGTCAGCTCCGGTAAGATAAAACTCTTCTATCCCGTTTTCCTCAATGAAGCCGGCAAACGCTTCACTCGTAAGAGCACTGGCTTTTGACTTTTCAAATACATTCTCTGACGCAACATTAAGTTCAGAAACCAGTTCGGCCCCTTTAGTATTCGGCTTGAACGTTCTTGTTTTTTCCGACAGATTGTAGTGCTTAATATAGATGATATGCATTTCATTTGCCATTGCCCATTCGATTGCAGCGTTTACCTTCCCTATGATCTTTTTGTAATTTTTCGTAATGTCATTTTGTAGGTCTATCACGACCAATGCTGTCTTTTTCATTCTCTCTCCTTTATATTTTTTTGCTATTTCAGAAACGATCTGATAGAGCTTTTCCCTGATTCGCACCGGTTCCAGGACAGTCACCTTATCTCTGCATGAAAGCATCCAGGAAAGCAATCCCTCATCATCCGCATACTCATGTTCAAACAGCAGTCTTCCGTCATCTTGTTCCGTAAAGGAATCCACGCCATACTCTTCCACAAGCTGCCATTTCATCGAAGGATCAAACAACGCCTTAACCCGATCCTTCGCAGGGAATACTTTCTCATTAGAAAGATCTGGCATCGGAACCTCACGATTTTCATCAAAGGAAGCTATATGCGTGATATTATCCATACGATTCAGCTTAAAAAGCCTGAAACCGTTTCTCAGGAGACAGTAGCCGTAGACATACCAGCTTGTCCATTTGAAGATCAGATAATACGGCTCTATTTCCCTTTCCGTATCACCACTCGGAGAATAATACCTGAACCTGATGATCTTCTTTAACCCGATCGCATCTTGTATGGTCTCTATCTTCGGAGCAAGCGATTCCCTATACCATGATGACAGATCGATCAGAATGGAATCCCTGCCGGAAATAAACTCGGAGGATCCCGCCTGTATCTTCTCCATCAGCTGGCCGTAGTAACTGCTTCCGCTCACGCTGTCCAAACTTCGCAACCCAGCAAGAATCATCTGCATATCCTTTGATGTCAGTATTGTCCTGTCCATCCGGTATCCGTCCATAATGCTGATACCGCCGCCGGTACCTTGTGCTGTACGAATAGGAATGCCTGCATTGCACAGATCCTCAATATCGCGATTTATCGTTCTTTTTGAAACCTCAAACCGTTCTGCCAGCTCAGGTGCCGTAGTTTTTTCTTCCTGCAGCAACACTGACAGTATTCCGATCAGCCTGTCTATCTTCATTCCGCTCACCCTCTCACGCTCCATATGTATCATATCAAAGCCAACACGACAACTGTATGTCATGTTTATTATAGCAGTGAAACTTTTTTCCGTAAACAAAAAAGCCTGCAAGCATCAGGATTTCTCCCAACACCTGCAGACTCACTATTCATTTTTCATTCTGCTGAACACAGCCATCTCCTTCTTATCCTATATCATCCTTGTACTTTTCAAGCAGATCATGCGAATATTCTTTTTTCATATCCGAATCTCTGACAATCTTCCACAATGCTGCTGCCGCCTTCAATCTCTCAGGATACTTCTTCGTCGCTTCATCCTTGCAAAAGTCTTTTACAAACTTATTCCATTGAAGAGCAGATTTATCGTAGATAGCATAGGTCTTTTTCCCGTAGTATATATCAAGCAGATCTCCAAGGGTAAAACTCTCATCGCCGTTTTCCTTGACCGCCTTAGCTGTAGCAACCATATCAACATTGAACTTGAAGTTTTCCTCCCCTGTCTGCTGCCTAAAGAACTCTCGAAATCTGTTACCGAACGTGAATCCGCAAGCAAGCAATCCTGTGTCCAATGCAAGTTCAGTTATCGTTGCCTTTCGCTTTTTTGTCGATTTCTTCTTTTCGGGTAGAATCTTCTCGCCTGAAAAATAAGCCTCCACAACCTTATTCAGTTCTATCTTGCTACCGTCAGCCTTAAGTCCATGTTCCTTGCAGATTTTAATGAGTTCATCCCTGTACCAGTAATATTTACTGAACTCTGCGAAGTCCTTAATGCTATCAAATTCAGGTCTCATAGCTCACACCCCATTATTCTTTTATTTCCCAATGCCCATATCTAATGTTGAATGCGCTTTTCTCGTGTCAACAAACACACAGTCCTTGTTACATCGGTGTCCCCACCTCGATCAGATTTCCGTCCGGATCATAGAAACGTATCACCTTCTGTCCCCAACTGTGGGTCAGCAGTCTATTTACATATTTCACATCCGGATAATAGTTCTCAAGTTTTTCTATGAAGCCTTCGATATCTGATTCCTCAAAATAAAGTTCGCAGGAATTGCTCTCTGAAATGATTTCTTTCCCGAGAAATTCTTTCCAGTATTTTTCCTCCTGCAATACCAACCCTTCTGTAAGGATCATATTTCCATCATTGTCAAGGATCATCTCGAGGTCAAACAGGTCATGATAAAACTGTTTGGATTTCTCTATATCTTTAACTACAATCAGTACGTTTTTCAATTTCATCGTTTTCTCACCCTTCAAAACCAATACAGTGCAACAAATCTCTTCTGCACGATAAACCGGATTTAATCTTCCAATACCAGCCACTGGTTCATTCCGGCGCCTGCATCTTCATTCGGGCGCTCCACGAATCCGAGTTTTGCGTAGAAAGGTTCCTTCCCCTTAGCGGAATTAAGATTTAGATTCACCATATAGCCCGGCTTCATATCGTCCTTAATCCTTTTTATAACAGCTTCAACCAGTTTTTTCCCTATTCCCTGTCCCTGATATTCCGGAATAACGATTACATCTGACAGAAAAGCCACATATCCGCCGTCCCAGGATAATCTTACAACACCTATAGCTCTTTCATCATCCCTGACACAAAGAACCATATATGCGTTCTCAACACAATTCTTTGCTTCCTCGAGCGGAAAAAGCCTCCATCCGACCAATTTGCGTAATTCTAAGTATTCTTCAGGTGAAATAAAATCATCGTATCTAATCATTTTTATCCGCCCCCCCATTATTACATTATCTATTTCTATTTTGCCGGTCTCACGCTTACTTCGGTCAGTTCAACAATATATCCGGTTGCCTTCAGCTCACCTTTTGTATTCCCACAATGGTCTCGACATTCGCCGTTCTTGGGAACTGGTCAACAGCGCAGGCACGGACGACGCGGTAGCCGGAGGCGGTTATAGTTACGAGGTCGCGCGCAAGCGAGGTCGGCTTACAGCTTATGTAGAGAATGTTGTCTACTCCGTACGACAGAATCTTAGTGAGTGCCTTCGGATTTATGCCGTCACGAGGCGGATCGACTATGATCATATCGGGTTTGGTCTCAACATCATCTAATGCTTTGAGCACATCTCCGGAGATAAACTCACAATTGTCTAACACGTTAGACTTTGCATTCTCACGTGCGGCAACAACAGCTTCCTCGACTATCTCTATTCCGTATACCTTTTCGGCAACCGGAGCCATCATCTGGGCTATGGTTCCTGTTCCGCTGTATAGGTCATAGAGGATGCCACAGCCCTGCGAGTCTGATCCTGACGCACCCTGATACGCTTCGCGCGTTCCTGATCCGGTGACAGCATCCATTATGTATTCTCTCGCCTTGCTGTAAAGCACCTCACAACCGGCAGTATTAGTCTGAAAGAAGGAAAATGGCGATACCTTGAACTTTAAGCCTAGGACCTCCTCGGTGATGTAATCCCTGCCGTAGAGAAGTTCCATTCGGT
Organism: Lachnospiraceae bacterium; assembly: GCA_017525525.1. Taxonomy (GTDB): domain Bacteria; phylum Bacillota; class Clostridia; order Lachnospirales; family Lachnospiraceae; genus Coprococcus_C. Next base: position 4,077 of record JAFXSQ010000029.1, read on the forward strand.
CGCACTGTACCACATCACCTAAGGTGTCATTTTCGGTATAAAGCACTCCCGCTATGCTTCCCGAAAATGTATCGTCCTCCGACAATCTTACCAGCCCCTCGGCGTACTCCTTAAGCATAGCCTTAAAGTCTGTCGCAGAAGCGCTTTCCGCAATCCCGTCCTCTCCGGCACTTGTAAAACCGTACTTCTCCCACTGTGTTGTCGCAACAAGGTTTACCAAAAACTCTCCTGTAGCTCTCGACTGCCTGACTACTAAGCTTCTTAACACTCCTTCGTGGCGCATACGGTGATAGTAGGGCACCTTCCTTTGGTCAAAGAAGTCCCTTGTGAATCTGACTATCCTGCTCCACTCGGGCTTAACCAGCTCACAGCCGTCCACATCAATTATGTCGTAGAAGCCACCCTTCTTATGCATCCCCAGGGTAAAAGGACCTTCCTTGTAAGCATCTCCGAAGGTGTACTCCATCTTATTGCGATACTCTCTGTCGACCGGAGAAGCGCATATTCCTTCCCATCTGTAATCAGCAGAATTCGAACCTTCCTTAAGCAATACCTTATCCAGCAGCTTCTTCACAAGCTGCTCCTTTAGCGCAAGCTGGTTCTCATAAGACATGGTCGTATATGTACAGCCACCGCAGTAATCCACATGCGGACAAGTCGGAGCGATGTCCTCAATAGGTGCGCGCTCGAGCACCTTGAGCACACAGCCCTCGGCCATACCGGCCTTTCTCTTCGTCACGCGGTACTGCACCTTCTGCCCGGGCAGAGTCCCCTTGATTGTCACCTTGCGCTTTGAAGCTTCTTCGCTACGCTTGAAATGACACTCACTGTCAGCAGACTCCTTATCTGCATTCTTATTCTGCTTGTTTTCTTCACATACAAACAGACTTCCCTTATTAGGGAAGTCGTAATCGGTAATTATTCCTGTTAATATATCGCCTTTTTTCATGCTTTTGTTCTTCTTTCTTTTGCCATAGCTAACAGCCCGCGCTGTTCTGCAACTTTTGTTAGCCGTTATCCCTGGTTTCTCGCTCTTTTTTCCTTCACCCGGCTAACAATCTGCGCTGTTTTGCGGCTTTTGTTAGCCGCAGCCCCGGAAAGCCACTGATAGCCCCGGAAAACCTATGATTACTAAATTACAACAGATATCTGATCTCAATCCGAACACTTGAATCCTCACCAAGCTCAAGCAGGGCGTAGGTCTTTCTGGCGCCATCCTGCCTCGGGAGGCTTATGCTGCCCGGGTTAAATATAATAACCTCGTTATCGGTCAGGCTACCCTCGTACACCAGGGCGACCTCATCACTTGCTTTCGTTTTGGAACCGATCATCATGGGACTCTCAAGCTCCGGCGCAGATATAACCGGCAAATGAGTATGTCCGTACATGGCTACGTTACACCCTGCGCTGAGCGCCTTATACCTGAGTACATTCAAGCCACCGTGCACGCCCTCCATGTGCCCATGGGTACAGTAAAGCCTATGCGGCCCAAAATGTGGCGACAGCTGAGTTTTAAGCTCATAATCATAATCGCAGTTTCCGCGGACTATATAGCTTGAAACACCCGCCCGGTTCATCATCTCACGGTAATTCGTACCCACATCCCCGAGGTGAATAAAGGCATTGAGCTCACCTGCCTGCTCTATTGCTTTATACACGTTTTCATCCCTCGCATGGGAATCACTTACTACAAGCACTCTCCACATATTACAGATACTCCTTGATCAACCTCAGCGCATTACCTCTGTGGCTTACCTCATTCTTCCTCTCCGGAGGAAGCTCCGCAGTTGTGCATCCGAATTCCGGCACATAGAAAATGGGATCGTAGCCGAAGCCGTTTGCGCCGGCCTGCACATAACCTACTCTGCCCTCTATGGTTCCTCTTACCGTCTCAACTCGTCCGTCCGGAAATGCTGCAGCTATCGCGCACACAAACCTCGCGCTCCTTCTCTCATCGGTCACCGGCCTGCTCTTAAGCTCTTCGACAGACAAACCGGATACATCCTCGCCTGTTGCCTCGTTCACACGGTCTATAAGAGCCTTGTTCTTGATATCATAGCTCGTATCCTCGCCCATGTATCTAGCGCTGTATATTCCGGGCTCCTTGTTTAGGATATCTATCTCAAGTCCGCTATCGTCCGCAAGCACCACACAGCCCTCAGCCTCAGGAGTTGCAGCTATCGCCTTCGCCTTTATAGCCGCATTCTCCTCAAATGTCTTGCCATCCTCTACCACATCCACATCAATTCCCGCCTGCTTCATGGATAGTATCTCGTAACCGCAGTCAGCAAGGATCATGCGGATCTCCTTCATCTTGTTCTCATTGCCGGTTGCAAAAATAATCTTTTTCATATCGTTCTCCTCGTAATAAGATTCTTCGCTTCGCTCAGAATGACACCGCTTCGCCCAGAATAGCACCGCTTCGCCTTCAGAATGACACTGCTTCGCCCAGAATAGCACCGCTTCGCCCTAAGAATAACACTGTTTCTCTTAGGACATGACGCCCTGTCATTCTGTCTCGCTTTCCGCATCCTCAGGCTCATCCTCCACTATATTCGTAAATGCCTTCAGGCACACATTACACTTCTGCATCTCCTCAGCGCTGTGCCACACCTCGCCGTACAGACTTGTGTAGCCCTCGCCGTCGCTTATGTCGAAGCTTCCTGTCCGGTCGTCCGAATTATACTCTATCGCTATGGGGTACACTGCTCCGGGTGTAACTATCTTGACCACCACCGCATAGCGCTCGCCGTCGTCAAGCCTTACAGGCTTTGGCAGCCTCACGGTGTAGTAGCCTGCGTACTGCATAGAACCGGTCACCATATACTCGCGGTCATTCAAGGATTTGTCATCCTTAAAATGTCTTACCACATATACCTCAAACCGCGTATTCTCGTCCGTTGCGTAGAAGGACACAGCCTCTAACTCCTCCGAATTGCCCGCCGTGTAAACATTTGCAAAATATGCCTCATCCTTGTTGTAGCCCATGACACCCACCCAACCGAGCAGATCTGACTGGTATATCTTGTCGAAATTATCCGGATCGGACACACGCGTGTAGACAACCGCCTTGCCGCAAATATTCACATCATAGTATGACACATAGAAGTATCCCTTATCGCCGAAGCCGTCGCCCCAGCTGTTCTTGCATATCCACGCGCCATCCCCGGGCGGCTGCTTGGTAAAGCGTTCCTTTTTGAACTCGTCGTCCCAACCCACGACCACCACATCATGGTTCGGCCTCTCCTCGCCGTCATAGTAATATGTGAAATAAGCAGGAGAGTAATACTCCGACTCCCCGTCCGCATACTCAAGCTGCGAATAAAGCGAGGTCTCTACTCCCCCGTAACGGAAAATGGCACTCTTTAAAGCCTCGATATCACGGTTGTTTATAACCAGAGCTTCCTCAAGATGACGCACCGCCTTCAGGTTGGGATCGCTCATGCCGTCACCGTATGGATCGTCCGCCTCATAGACAGGTCCCTGCCAAGCCGCGAGATAAGCTATGCTCATCGTATGCTCGCCGCCTAAGTTAAGATCAAGGTTGTAGCTGTTGCACATGGACATGTGGTCCGTGGAGAATATACAGGTATCCTTCGGAAGCAATGTTGATTCAAACGCTCCGAGAGAAGCAAATGCCCAACAGGTTCCATATTTTCCCTGATCTCTCACGGGTGTAACTCTGCCGTAATCCCTCATATCGTAAGCAACCGGAAGCTTAACCTCTCCGGGGATTGAAACAATATCCACCACTCCGTCAACGAGATTGTAGTTGACCTTGTAGCTTATATCCTCGCCTATACCGTCTAACGGAATAAACACTTTTCCGCTTTCCTCATCCTTTATCACCGGTGTTCCGAGCTCGGTAATAGCATAGTCGTTAATCTTCGCTGTATCGCTTCCTACTTCAAGCTCTATACTGGCGGTTCCCTTCATGACCAGCAGCCTGCCGTTACCGTAATCAAGCACGGCGCAGGAGAGGAAGCGCTTCACGAACTCACTCTCAACCATAAGTCGAAAGTCTTCGCTCACGTAGAAATCGTAACCGAATTCGGCTATGTCCGTTCCCGACATCAGTACCTTCAATTTACCGTTCAATCTGTCTATCGTGGTAGACACGAATTCATCCGCACACTCCGCAAACTGCGGCGACACCTGAACCGACTTTACCACGTCTTTATTTATATAGTATAAAACGCCTGCAAAAATGGCCAGAAAGGCCGCAAGCACCAGTATCTTTTTCAAAAGTATTCCTTCTATCTTGAGATTTAAGATTCTTCGCTTAAGTCATGACACCTGACTCAAATTACTATTCTTTCTTTTTCGGCGGCTTCGGTCCCATAAAGCTATAGAAATACGACTTAATCATGCCGTTGTAAATCTTCCTGTTTTTGTCCGCCTTTTTCCCTATGTACTTCTCCGCTTCCTCGTACGAGGTAATCAAAAACATGGACCAGTCCTCAAGCCTCTTAAAGCTTTCCCCTATGGTCCTGTATAACTCGGGAAGCTCCGCTTTCTCCTCTAACCTTTCTCCGTAAGGCGGGTTGGTAATAATAAACCCATAGTGCTTCGGGTGATGCAGATCCTTCACATCACGAGCCTGAAAATGTATATACTCCGAAACTCCTGCGGCCTTTGCGTTCGCCATGGCGCACTTCACTATTTCCGAATCAAGGTCGTAGCCTTGGATGTTCATCTCCACATCCTTCTTAACCAAGTCATGAGCCTCGGCATAGGCCTCCCTCCAAAGCTTCTCAGGAGCAACCTTATTCCAGCTGCTTGCCGCAAACTCTCTGTTCATGCCCGGCGCGATATTTGCCCCGATCAAGGCAGCCTCTATGGGAAATGTACCGCTTCCGCAGAAGGGATCCACCAGCACCCTGTCTGCGTGCCAAGGCGTAAGCTTGATCAACGCCGCAGCCAGCGTTTCAGAAATAGGCGCTTTTCCGACCAGCGTCCTGTACCCTCTCTTATGCAGTGACACACCCGAGGTGTCTAACCCAATAGTCACTTTGTCTTTTGCGATAAACACTCTTATAGGATACTCGTCTCCGTTTTCCTCGAAACGCTGCACCTTATAAGTTCCCTTAAGCCTTTCGACTATAGCCTTCTTGACTATGGACTGTATGGCGCTCGGAGCGTAAAGAGCGCTCTTGTTTGTAGTCGCCTTTGTTACCCAGAACTTCGCATCTCTCGGAAGATACCTCTCCCAGGCTATAGCCTTGGTACCTTCGAACAAAGTATCAAAATCAGTCGCCACAAACTCTCCCGCGCAGAGAAGTATCCTCTCAGCAGTGCGGATGAACACATTTGCTCTGGGAATGGCCGAAGCATCTCCCGCGAAGGTTATCCTTCCGTCCTCAACATTGACTATCTCAAGTCCGAGATCCGTTATCTCTTTTTTAAGTATCGCTTCCAACCCGAAATGGCAGATAGCAATCAAGGTATATCTGTTCTCCATAATAATATCCTGTAAAAACCATATGTCTGACAAAAGCGCCCAAAACCGGGTTTTTCCGCCAGACATATGATTATTCATTATCCTATTAAAGGTTCCTTTTGATTAAAGAAACTCTTTCGACAAAAGATTTCTTACTTAGCAAGTCTCTCCTGAAGAGCCTTGGTCATATCCTCATAACCCGGCTTGCCGAGAAGCGCAAACATGTTCTTCTTGTAGCTCTCAACGCCCGGCTGGTTGAACGGATTTACGCCTAAGGTGTAACCGCTTACGCCGCAAGCGAACTCGAAGATGTAGAAGAGCTCACCCAAGGTCTCCTCATCGATCTTCGGAAGTGTGATAAGGATATTCGGTACACCGCCGTCAACATGAGCGAGTATGGTACCGTTCATGGCGCACTTGTTTACGAAATCCATATCCTTGCCTGCAAGATAGTTGAGTCCGTCAAGATCAACCTCCTCACCCTCTATGGTAACTGCCGACTTCGGAGACTCAACATTGATTACTGTCTCGAAGTGGTTCTTGGTTCCCTCCTGGATGAACTGGCCGAGTGAGTGAAGGTCTGTGGTGAAGTCAACAGCGGTCGGGAATATACCCTTTCCGTCCTTGCCCTCGCTCTCGCCGTAGAGCTGCTTCCACCACTCTGATACGAAGTGAAGCGCCGGCTCATAGTTGGCAAGAATCTCCATGCCAAGGCCTTTCTCATGAAGCACATTTCTGTATGCAGCGTACTGCATAGCAGGGTTTGAATCGTAATCATTTGCCTTGCAATACTCACGTGCATTTGCGGCACCCTGCATAAGCTTATCTATATCAGCGCCTGACACAGCTATCGGAAGAAGTCCTACTGCTGTAAGCACCGAATATCTTCCTCCTACATCATCCGGTACAACGAAGGTCTCGTAGCCTTCCTCGGTTGAAAGAGTCTTTAACGCTCCCTTTGCGCGATCGGTGGTTGCGTAGATTCTCTTGGCAGCCTCAGCCTTGCCGTACTTAGCCTCAAGCTTCTTCTTGAAGATTCTGAAGGCGATAGCGGGCTCAGTGGTTGTACCTGACTTAGAGATAACATTTACTGAGAAGTCCTTATCTGCAACAGCATCCATAAGCTCGTTCATATAGGTGCTTGAAATATTGTTACCGCAGTAGTAGATCTCCGGAGTCTTTCTAACGCTCTTGTCTACCGCATTGTAGAAGCTGTGGCGAAGTGCCTCGATTGCAGCACGCGCACCGAGGTATGAACCGCCGATACCGATCACGATGAGCACGTCAGAGTCGCTCTTAATCTTCTCTGCTGCCTTCTTGATCCTGTCGAACTCCTCCTTGTCATAGTCAACCGGAAGATCGATCCAGCCGAGGAAATCGTTGCCCTCACCTGTCTTCTCGAGAAGTGTCTTCTTAGCGACAGCTACCCTGTCCTTGATAGCCTCCACAGAAGCCTTGTCAGCCTTAAACTCTGCATTTGAAAAGTCGAATTTGATTGTCTGTGCCATGGTCATTCTCCTTATTATTAATTATATTGTCGGACGGCTTTTCCGTCCCCGCAAAACTGTCGATTATTTTACCATTTCAGCCCGCTTATTACAAGGCAAAATACTGTTAAATTTTACATCTATAACAGTGCATTTTTATACAAAATACTTAAGAGTTATCCCCTGTCTTACGCGTACATATCGTAGAGCTTCTCAAAGAGCGGTATTGACTGCTCTACCACATCCTCGGTCACGCAGTAAGATATGCGGAAATGCCCCGGCACGCGGAAGCTGTCGCTCGGTACGATGATCAGATTGAGCTCCTTTGCCGCCCTCCAGCAGAACTCGTTTGCGTCCTCGCTGAGCGCCCTCGGGAACATATAAAATGTTCCGCCCGGCTTAACTATGTGGTAACCGATCCTTGTCAGCTCCTTGTAGAGCTTGTCTGCATTTCTCTCATATATCGAAAGGTCGGAGGTAATGTCCAAGACCTTCTCAACCGCGAGCTGTATGATGGACGGCGGGCAGTTGTGACCGGTGAAGCGTGAAATCTGGCCGCACATCGGTACGATGTACTCAGCATCCTTAGCCTTAGGGTTCACCGCCACATAACCGATACGCTCTCCGGGAAGCGAGAGTGACTTCGAAAATGAATAGCAGCAGATCGAGTTGTCATAGAACTTCGACACGAAGGGCGAGTCTGTTCCGGCAAACACAATCTCTCTGTACGGCTCATCCGTCAAAAGGAATATCTCGTGTCCGTACTCCTCCTGCTTTTCTCTTAAGATATCCGCAAGTCTGGTTATGGTCTCGGTTGAGTATACTATACCCGATGGATTGTTGGGGCTGTTGATAAGGACTGCGGCAACCTTCTCGTTCATCATCTCAAGAAATGCATCGAAGTTTATCTGAAATGTCTCTATGTCCGCAGGCACTACTTTAAGTACCGCGCCCGCTCCTTCTATGTACGGATTGTACTCCGGGAAGTAGGGCGCGAAGGTGATGACCTCATCGCCCTCCTTGACCACGCATCTTACCGCATGTGCTATGGCGCCTGCGGCGCCGGTTGTCGGGAAGATGTGCTCCTTGCCGTAATTCATGCCGAAGCGACGGTTGAGCGAAGCGGCGATCGCCTCCCTGGTCGAGTCCTTACCAAGTGTCGGGCTGTAACCGTGCAGTGCAACCGGATCCTCATTCTCCAACAGTTCCTTCATGTAATCCGTGAACTCCTGAGGTGTCGGAACCGAAGGATTGCCGAGCGAGAAGTTTACTATATTCTCCTTGCCGATTTCAGCCGCGCGGGCATTGGCATAAGTGAAGAATTCCCTTATTACCGAGCCCTTGCCTGTCATTTCTTTGTAGTATTCGTTGATCATTTGTATATCCTCCTAATTTAAGATCTTTCGCGTCGTTCAGGATAACACGGTGTCATTCTGAGAGGAGAAACGCAAATGACGAAGTCATTTTTACAATGCGTTTCGACGACATGACACGATTATGAATTAATCGTGTCAATACTATTGCGTAGCCCGAAGAATCTTTCTTTATCAATTAATATCCCGCATCCAGACTTTCCCTGCTGAGCTTTGAATAGATAAATACCATATCGTCCTGCAACAGCACCAGGCTTCCTCTGGGAATGATCGCCTCGCCCCTTCTCTTCACCATGAAGATGAATGACTGCCTTGATATGTCGAGGTCGCGAATCTCCTTGCCCAGCCACGGATGGTTGCGGTTAATAATTATCTCCTTCATGTCAATCAGGTTCTCATCCTTCATACTCTCCGCGCCGAGAACCACTATATCATCAGCCCTGATCTTCAGATCTCCTCGCGGCACGATAGTCCTGTCTCCCCTTAAGACAATGGCTATTATGATTCCGCTCGGAAGCATTAAATCCTTTATCTGCTTGCCGCACCATTCATCCTGCGGCTTTACCGCAACCCTTATGAAATGCAGTCCGATCTCACTCTCATCGCCCATGCTCTTCAACTTGTGATACTGCTCCACGAATCCCGCGGAGATAATACCTGTTGGAATAGCGACCATGCCTACTCCTAAGAACGAGATTACTATGCCTAAGAATTTGCCAAGAGACGTAACCGGATAGATATCCCCGTAGCCAACTGTCAGCAGCGTTGAGGCCGACCACCATATTCCCGAAAATGCATTCTCGAACACATCCGGCTGTGCCTCATGCTCCACACTGTACATGCACAGGCTCGAGGCCACCATCAGCACTACTATGATAAATACCGACGAAAGAAGCTGCTGCTTCTTGCCGGAGATAACTTCGGTAATAACATGAAGCGAATCGTAGTATGCATTTATCCTGAACAGCCTTAAGATACGCACTACCCTGAACATCCTGAACACCGCCGTTCCGCCCGGGAAGAAAAACGGAAGGTAATGCGGCAGGAACGAAAGCAGGTCTATGATACCCGTAAATGAAGTAATGTATTTTAAGACTGCCCGGCTCTTCGTAAGATTAGGGAAGAGACAGTCCGAGGTTATGATTCTTAAGATATAATCCACCGCGAAGAACGCCACCGTCACGGAATCAATGATAACAAATGCATTACCAAAAAGCGCAGCCATGTTGTCGTATGTATTCAGCACGGCTGCGGTAAGGTTTAAGATGAGCGCAAGGGTGCTGATGATGTCGTAAGCCTGATTAAGCGGCTCGTCAACAACACCCACGGATATCATCCTGAATATCTTGTCTTTTCCCTTATTAATCTTTACTTCATCTGCCTCGGTCTTCATCCTGTTATCAAATCCCGGTTGTTTTCCAATCTAATGTTACTTCTGTTTTTTATCGTTATTTTTCTTATCGGACTTGTCTTTTTCAGACTTTTCTTTATCGGATTTATCTTTATCGGCCCTGTCCTTATCGCTTTTTTCCGGCTTATCTTTGTCAGCCTTATCCGAGTACTTCTTCGACGGCTTATCGCCCTTTTGCGCCTTGTCCTGCTTGTCTGACTTGTCCTGCTTATCTGACTTGTCCTGCTTGTCAGACTTATCTGTCTTCACATTCTTATCTGACTTTTCCGGTTTCTCCGCCTTCACCTGCTTATCGTTCTTAACCGGTTTATCGGACTTTTCAGTCTTATCCTTCTTAACCTGCTTTTCAGCCTTATCAGCCCTCTCAGCCTTAGCAGTCTTCTCATTCTTATCGCCCTTTTCAACCTTATCCGATTTCTCCGGCTTATCACCCTTCTCAACCTTATCAGGCTTCTCGACTTTAGGCTGATTCGAGCTTAATACCGGACGCACATACTGGGATTCGTAGTAGTGGTAAAGCGCCTTGTACTCCTCGCTTGACGCATCCGCCGTGTGGCCGTGCATCTCGTCAAAGTCCTTGTCCGCGCCCACGCGCTTTATTATGTGCAGCGCAATATTTGAACAGTGTGAAGCAATCCTCTCAAAGCCGGTTATAAGCTCCATCAGCTCGATACCGCCCTCTATGCCGCACTCGCCGGTCTGAAGCCTCTCGACATGCTGGCTCTTCATGATCTCCTTCAGCTTGTCTATTGTCTCCGACAGGGGCTCAATCCTTATAGCAAGCGTGGAGTCGTTGTCCTTGAAAGCCCTCACTGTATTTTCCAATGTATACTTCGTTGCGGCAACTATCGTCTCAACCTCCCTGTGTCCCGCAGGCGAGAAATGTATCCCCTTCTCATTCTTGTCCTTCGCCGTGTAGGCTATGCCCATACAATAATCGCCCATACGCTCGAAGTCGCTTATAGAATTAAGTATCTCGACCACAACCCTCCTGTCATCCTCGGGAAGGCGCTTTTGGTCTATGCGCATCACATACGGTGACAGCACAGACTCGCACTTGTCTATAAAGCTCTCGTTCTCGTCTAACAACGGGAACTTGGCTTCATCATAGCTGTAGATCATGTCCGTCGCCATGATGTAGCTTTCGATGATGGTGTCGCCCATCTTATTAATCAGATCACGGCACTGGTTCAATGCTACGGTCGGAGTGTTGAGAAGCATATCATCAAGCTTTGCAAGCTCCTTGTCCGTCTCCTTCTCCTCTTCCTCGCCGACTATCTTCGCCGTCAGGCTCGCCACCTGCTTTGTAAACGGAAGCAGAATCAGGCTTGTAAGGAAGTTAAAGAGGAAATGTACCGTCGCTATACTACCTCTGTTCACAACATTTGAGAAAAACGGAAGTCCCACGGCCGCTTTCAAACCGTAAAGGATAACCGAGAAGAACACCACGCCGAACACATTGAAGAATACATAGCTTGCCACAAGCCTCTTGGAATTCTTGTTGGCGCCTATGCCGCCTATAAGTGTGGTGGAACATTTGCCTATATTATCGCCGAGTATGATGGGAATCGCAACCGCATAGGTTACGGTGCCCGTCGCGGAAAGCGCCTGAAGGATACCTACTGAAGCGTTCGAGCTCTGCAGGATGACCGTCAGTGCTATACCTGTTAAAATACCGACAAAGGGATTGGTAAATGACGTGAAAAAGCCCTGAAATGTCTCGTTCTCGTGAAGCGGCTCGAAGACTGTCTCCATCATGGTCATGCCGTAGAACAAAAGACCTAAGCCCACTAAGATCGAAGCCACATCCTTTAAGCCCTTCTTCTTCACAAAGAGCGTGATCACGGCGCCGACCGCCACAAGCATAGGAGCAAATGACGAAGGCTTTAAAAGTTCTATAATTATGTTGTCGTCGCCCAAGTCACCGAGACGCAGGATCTGCGCGGTGACGGTACTGCCGACATTAGAACCGAATACTACCGGCAAAGCCTGAGCGACCTTCATCAGCCCCGCATTTACGAAGCCCACAAGCATAATGGTCGTCGCGGCCGAGTTCTGGATTATGGCGGTTACTCCCATGCCGAAGGCCCAACCCTTTATAGAGCCCACACCCTTCTTCTTGCTGGTGGTTACCTTCTCAAGCACCTTCTCGAGACCGGAACCGGCCAGCTTCTCCAAAGAGTGGCTCATAAGGCTCATGCCGTATATAAATAATCCTATTCCCCCGAACAACTGCAGGATTGATATAATGTCCATCGTCCATTTCCCCTAAGTGTCGTACTAATAAGTCAGCTTTATAAAACTATCCTTGTCCACCTGCTCTCTTTCGACCAGGTGCACATCTTCAACCTTCTTGATTGCCTCATTAATCTGCTCACGCATCGACTCTGTCGTTCCGGTAGTCTCACCATAGTTAAGGTACGCAAGCACCTTGAGCATCTCACCCTCACTGTCCGTGAAGTAACCGGTGCCCTCCTGGTGCATGTTTCCGGTATTCTTCACAAGCTCAAGGGTCTTGTTCGGCAGGGTTCTGAAATCCCAGCTGCCGACTATCTTCTCCTCACCGAGCCCCGGACCGCCCTTTGCGTAGCTGTCCTCGCCGAGTATCCTTCCCGCTTTCTCGACCATGCCGAGGCGCTGCGTCTCAAGATTCATGCCTCCACTGTCATACGGATATTCTTCTCCGAGCATAGTATCCCTCCTAATATCAAATCAAACTATTCTTTTCCGCTCCAGCAATAAGTGCAAAGCTTGTCGGGATCTATTCCGACAGCCTCTATCATATCATCTAATCTGTGGAAGCGAAGAGAAGTGAATTTCAGCTTCTCCCCTATCTTCTCAACCATTCTGTCATACTTCTCCGAATTAAAATCGGCATACTCGCGAAGCACCTCATCGCTCACATCCTCGGTGCCCTCAAGCTCCTTGATTACATTTCTTGTAATGAGCTCCATCTCGGAATTGGTTCTCGAGAAGTTCAGGTATTTACAACCAAACACAAGCGGAGGACAAGCCGGTCTGATATGGACCTCCTTTGCTCCGTTCTCGAACAGGTACTCCGTGGTCTCTCGAAGCTGTGTACCGCGAACTATCGAGTCATCTATCAAAAGCAGGCTCTTGCCCTTTATAAGCTCTCTTACCGGAATCAGCTTCATCTTCGCGATAAGATTTCTCTTGCTCTGTATGGTAGGCATAAATGATCTCGGCCAGGTCGGAGTGTACTTGATAAAAGGTCTCGAGAACGGAATGCCCGATTCGTTGGCATAACCGATTGCATGCGCCGTACCCGAGTCAGGAACTCCCGCAACTATATCCGGCTTGGCATCGTCACGCTTTGCAAGCAATCTTCCGCAACGGTAACGCATCTCCTCGACGGACACGCCCTCGTAGACCGAGGTCGGATATCCGTAATATATCCAAAGGAAGGTACATATGCGCATCTTGTCTCCCGGAGGAACCAAGGTCTTCACCGAGTCCGGCGTAATAACCGCTATCTCTCCCGGGCCAAGCTCCCTCTCCATGGTGTAGCCTAAGTTAAGGAACGAAAAGCTCTCGAACGCCGCACAGTGAGCGCCGTCCTTCTTGCCTATGATAATTGGAGTGCGTCCGAACTTATCTCTCGCGCAGTATATGCCCTTCTCTGTCAGAAGAAGCAGTGAAAGAGAGCCCTCTACGACCTCCTGCGCGTACCTTATTCCGTCTATAAGATTATCCTTCTGGTTTATAAGCGCCGCCACAAGCTCGGTAGAATTAATCTCCCCGTTGCTCATCACGAAGAAGTGCGCCCTGCACTTCAGGATATCCTCTATTATGCTCTCGGCATTATTGATCTTGCCCACCGTGGTTATGGCAAAAGAGCCATGATGCGACCTTAAAAGTATGGGCTGCGCCTCATAATCGGATATGCATCCGATGCCCATGTTGCCTTTCATGGTATTTGCTTCCTTCTCAAACTTTGTCCTAAAGGGAGCGTTGTCTATCTTGTGGATGGACTTCTCAAAGCCTTCCTCCTCATCATAAATCGCCATACCCGCACGTCTCGTGCCTAGGTGTGAGTGATAATCCGTTCCGAAGAACAGATCAAACATACAGTTATCCTTTGCCGCTACTCCGAAAAAGCCGCCCATTGTTATTCCTCCGCATATGTCACTTAAGTCACTTAAACTACTTGTGTGAATCCCACACACTTCATTATTATAACAACAAATAATGTAAATGTGAACCGTAAAATGATGTTTTTTATGTTAAGAAGTTACTATTCACAGTTATCAAAAAGCAAGTGTATGTTCGTTGTGCTTGCACATAAGAACCAACACTTGCTTTTTTGATAATACTGCGAAGCAGTAACTCCGCGCATACCCATGACCATAAGCGGCGCAGCCGCGACGGACGCGCAGCGGACGGGTCGTGGGCTACGCGGCTGTGAATAGTAACGTTAAGAAGCTGCTCATGCGTTTATTTGTTCGCTTAATAAAATTTTCAGTTTATCTTAAATGTATATGTCGGCGGAGCTATATAATCAGGCTGGTTCATCCATTTGTCCGTTCCGTTCTTCGCCGCGCAGTTCGGATCGTAGTACCTCCCTCCCGCATATATCCAGCCATGCACGGTTGAAGTATAAAGATACACCTCACCGAAATTAAGCTCTGCATAAAGGTAAGCCAGCGCTGCTGCCTCGGCTGTACATTCTCCTCCTAAGGTGTTCTGATTACCGTAAGCATTCAGGATATTGTTGGCATAATGCGCATCAAGGCAGGCCCAGCTGTTGATGTGATCCCCGACCATGTAATCTTTCATAAGGTAAGGATACTTGATCACATATCTGTAGCACTTATCCATCTTGGACTCCAGACTTTCCCAAGGTATGCAGATTTCCTCGACTATCTCCCTTGCGCGAACCATGACCGGCAGCTTCTCGCTTGCATAAGCGGTCATCACAGCCGAACCGTCGGAGTTAAGACTTATTCCGCAGGACTCTCCTCCCTTTTGAAGTTCTCCGGTCGTCCTGTCATAGAAGAAGTAGTTGTCGCCCAGCTTATACCATCCATGCCTAACCGGAAGCTCAAAAGCATTTACATAAGTTATCTTGCCAAGATATACATTTTTTCCGTTCACGACGCCGTACACCATGGTGTTGTACTCACCGGTTGAATTGTGGGTCCAGCCGTTTATCTCGGCGGTCCAGATACCGTTCGCATCCTTTACTGCATGATACCAGCTCATATCATCCGTACCGTTCTCCGTGGACCAGGTCGGCATATAGATGTCCGTTATCTTGCCCTCCGTGCACGACGGATTGAAAATGCTTATCTTGTACAAAGCCTCGCCGGTTTTAACCGCCTTAATCTGATTCTTTGCAACAGTCTTCTTGCCCTGCCGCCCTTCCTTCATTCCGCACAGTATGAAGTGATCAAAGGCCGCCTGCTGATCAAAATTATAGGCCATACGCACATCGTAGTATTTGTCAAAATAATGCACAGGATTAAACACTGCGGAGTAATCCACACCGTTATACACGCGGCTTATAAGCACATAGTTAATCCTCTTGTTGCGCAAATCGTCACCCTTATAAGGCTTCGGGTTCCTGCCCTGCAGCCAGCCGTAGAGCATGTAATGCTTATAATACTCGGTAAGATTGCAGCCGTACAGGTCTCTCAAATCCTTGTAACGGTTCAGGTAAGCGAACACGTTGAAGCTCGCCTTGCCCTGC
This sequence comes from Lachnospiraceae bacterium, assembly GCA_017525525.1. Classification (GTDB taxonomy): domain Bacteria; phylum Bacillota; class Clostridia; order Lachnospirales; family Lachnospiraceae; genus Coprococcus_C. Next base: position 19,498 of record JAFXSQ010000029.1, read on the forward strand.
CTGCCCTCCTTCATTCCACACAGCAGAAAATGATCAAATGCCGCCTTCTGATTGTTACCGTAGGCTCTCTTCACATCGGGATATTTGTTTGCGTAATAAACCGGGTCAAACACTGCACCGTAATTCAATCCATCATAGATAAGACTTATCCCCGCTGCCTTTGTCCTATCTACAGGCAGTGCCAATACTCCCGCAACAACAAAAAACGCCATCAGCAATGCAAGCTTTACCTTCATCCTCTTCATATTAAAACCCTCCCTGTTAAGACTCTTCGCTTCCTGTTGCTTCGCAAGCCCTCGCATTTCGTCATAAGGGGTACCGCTTGCGGTGGATTCCTTATGACATCAAAGGCCGGCATCATACCGCTTTGCGGTATGATCAGCTTCGCTCAGAGTGACACCACACCTATGAATTCTACCATTCCACATCCTTTCCCGCAAGAACCGTCTTGCATTTTTCGCTTGAAACTCCTTATTATATGTGTTATACTGTCCGAGTTGTTGAAACATATTTTATTCGGAGACGTATCGAAGCGGTCATAACGGGGCGCACTCGAAATGCGTTTGCCCTCCGGGGCACGAGGGTTCGAATCCCTCCGTCTCCGCGCAAAACGGGAGTCTGAGATATCAGACTCCCGTTTTTGTTTACCGCGAATTCATCCGGGACGGAGTGATATAGCATCCACCGTACCGTAAGTGTCTTTAACCACTTGATAAGATACGCCTTACTCTTTATCACCTGTATTCTTTTGTTTTATCCATTCATCACCCTCAACTATTCTCACAACTATAAGAGAACTTTTTCCTCATTGCAGATTTCATATGTTTTCCATGGTTGGCCTTTCGCATCAAAGATGATGATACTTCCACATGCAGGGCATTTCCAGGCCTTATATATCAACTCAGAAAAATCTTCTTCTATTGTATCTGTACGAAAGAGTTTCGGATAGTACTTTTCCGTATCCATCTCCTTAGCTTTACCATCAAAACAAGAATTACATATTATGATCCAATCATTTTCTTTTATAAAAGTGTACTCTATTCCATTTGGTTCCGAATGATAGTGTATGCCTGTATTACATTTTTTGCACATTATAGATGCCATCATTTTCCTCCTATATCGTACATTTTTCCTTTATGAAACAGTTTAACATTGCCTTTTACATATCCTTTTTTTCTGGCTTTTCTATAACCGCCATTTACAATGTTTATTTCACAATTCTTTTACGTTTTTTTACGAAAAAACACCACCTGAAATGGCGATTGTCAACTTTAGCCTGTATCCGGTAATGAACGGTCGCCAAAACAGGAGCTGCCTACATACAAAAATCCCCAACTCCGGGATACCCGAAGCTGGGGATGATCATACTTTATAAATCTCAATTATTGTGTCAAAGACCCGTAATTCTTCTTCACGATTTTCAGTCCTGTCAGACCATGGTCGTGCATTGCGGTCACAGCGTTACTGAAATATCAAGCCTCTTGCGCGCCGTCATCATCGTCATCATCATCGTCCGGTTCTTGATCCTGATTTTCAATTATGAGATTCTCAGCCATTTCCTTACTTGCTTCTCCGTACAGATCCTTTGTTGTGCCGACTGCATGCTTAAGAAGGCTCAATTCTCTGGCACTCAGACGCTTGACATTATCGACAAGCCAGCCATAATCATCCTTTAATATATCTCGCAAACGCTTTTTCTCATACTCATTTCTCCAGCAATTTTTGACGGCACGGCACACCGTATGGATGGGGACATATATACCTGTATACAGCCCCAGCACGACAGTATGCTTGAAAGCATACAAATTGAGCTTTCTTGCACGATTCAGGCTGGTCCAGCCTTTTGAAAGGGTATGTCTGTCCACACGGATGCGCCAGCGCTTTTTGCTTCTGAAAAGCTTTAAGCCTCCGTTGACGATCATGGACAGACCTTTAAGGCCAAGCTTGGCTACCTTTCCCGTAAGTTCCAGAGCGTTGGCAGCTATCATCGTCGGCACTGCCAATGTGCGGAAGAATGTACCTCCTGCCAGATGCCAGGCTCCCAGCAGTACATTTCCGAAATCCTTTGCCAGTGCCCCATACCAGCCCAGATGAAGGCTGTTGTTACGCCCCTCCTTCCGGAGCTTTTCATGACGTTTGTCTATACGATCCTTATTTCTGAGCAAGCCGAGATAATTAGGGAAGACATTCCACGGATCAGTCGTTTGATTATCGAAGGAAGTGTAAATGTCATGCCTTACCTCGGAGAGACCAAACTGACGGTTATCTGCCTGCAGCATATCCGCTACGGCCTTTACCTGTTTTAAGCGTGCTCTGCCCCTGCCCCATTTGAACCAGATACACTTTCCTGCCGTATATTCCGTGAGAGCTCTGTAAACCCGTTTATATGCTGCACCAAGCTCTTTTTCATGCTCCTCTCCTATACCGCTCATACGCTTTGCGACTCGATTATATAATTCGTTCTCTTCTCTCAGCTTTGCGTCATTGATCAGCTTGATTGCTCTCGAATTCTGTGCCTTCCGATCTTCTTCCTGACGTATCTGCTCTGCTTTCAGTATCTGCTCTTTTATATCCAGATAATCGTGTAATGCCTCTTTAAGTGCCACCATTTTGGGAGAGTCCGCATCATTGACACTGAAGCCCTTTAAGTCAAAGGATATTCCCAAAGTCGCATAATTCTTTGACTTTTTTTCGTTTCGGATAAGCCTCTGCTTTTCGCTTAAGGGCTTGGTTTTGATCTTTTTACGAGGCACAACCTCCTGTACCTCGGAGACTTTTTTTACGGACTCATGTTCACCGTTGATGAGTTCACCCATCTTCGGTCCCGCATTGATAAGTATATTTTCATTATTCGCATTTATAAATTCGTTCTTGTTTATTTCCTGCGATTTCTGCAGATTGGTATCCATAGCTTCAATCCTCCTTTATTATCTCTTCTGTCTCACCCGCGGTATCAATTCCTGCCTCTTTCCGCAGCATATCCCATTCTTCAGTCGAAATAGTCTGACCATCGTCAAGCGGCGAGAGCATGCATTCAAATGTAAGCATGGTCTTTACCTCGGGCACCAGCTTTTTTAACAGTGCAAAACCTTCCTCGGTTACTATCTCTCCGGTAACAAAGGCATCCCTGTCACCTTTCTCCATCAGAATATCTCTGGAGTATCCGATCATACGTGTGATCACATCCGATGCAGATGGGGCGTCCTCCGGATTAAAGCCCACATGATCGATCCTGTAATCTCCGTCTTTATAGCGGTGACACAGCAGGAGCCCGTCAACGGTGCTGCCGTCCTCCGTATATACACAGCTTGCCTCCCTGTCATAATACTCTGCAGGAGTGGACAGCATATACCCAGTGTATTCATTATTACACCTGGTAAAATATTTTTTGATTGCTGATGCAGCCTTATCACCCATCTCTGCAAGGCTGACAATGCCTTTTTGGGATACTCCGGCAAAAGGAGCATTTTTGATATCCCTCACGGATATATAAAAATCGTTGCTCATATCCATGGATATATCGAATTTCCAGGAGCTTATGAACTCCTCTATACGGTCAAATTCATCTTCTATGGCGGTGGCATACTCGTCGTCATCCTCATCCGTGGTACCGACAGGCTTGTAGCTTAAAGTCAGTCTGGCATCCATATCCCCAAGGATGGGACGGATCAGGGCTGCCATCAGCAGATTTGCCGTGCCAAAGGAACGGAATTCCTCATTAACATACATATAATCAAGTCGTACCACTGCTGTATTAAGTACCGGAGTGGTCTCCATCCTGTATACCGCAACGCCTGCCGCATACTGATCCTCTCCCTCCGTTCGCAGTGCCCCGATGGCTTTCTTCCTTCCGTAAAGAACCTCATCATATTCCTTTTCGGAAAGCAGATCGGCAAAGGCTTCTATATTGCTCTCCGTAATCTTGGTAAGAAGAGGGTGGCATATCTCTTCAAAGGTATCCAGTATCTCGTAAGCCGAGCGCATGGTTTCCGCGCCAACGCCCGATAATGGATGGATTACCTTTGCCAGACGAATTGTTACGTCTATAGCCTTTAAGTAAGTCTGCTCATAAAGCTCCATATCAGCACGCGGCTCTTCTGAACTCTCCAGAATGGTCAACACCGTCAGCACATTCGCAAGCTCCTCCCGAAGGGTCGCATCATGTTCCAGGCGCTCCACGATGTCGTACTCCTCATTTTCATTCTCTACCGCCTTCATAAGGCTCTCTTTCAGTTTATCTGCCAACTCCTGCTGCTCTTTGGACGGATTCCCGTAATCCTCGAAAAAAAGATCTTCCTTCTCTTTGGTCTTTGCCATCTTAACTACCTCCGTTTTTACGATTCTACATTTCCCACTCACATATCCGGTTCCATCCCGAACCGCACATTTGCTTAAAGCAGCGAGTCGGGATACAACTATATAAGCCCATACTATCATGTCCGGTTGTCTGATTCAAGTTTTTTCCATTAGATAATCTTTAGAAAAAAACCATATCACGATGTCGGGGTCAACAGATGATGTGCGAATCATATTACAGACATAGTCACTATATCGTCACACTTAAAAAACACCCCCAACTCCTTGTTTCAACAGAGGGTTGGGGGTGTTTTGTTTGGTATCTTGTTTTCTTCTCCGGTTCATATATCAGAGTGGTTTTTTTCTTCCTTGTACTATCCGGCTAATCATATAGTCTTCCCAGCCTTGCATATAACAGTTTGCATCGGTTTCAAGCGGCTGTTGCACATATTCTGTATACGAACCATACTCTTCCGGATCATAATCAATATAATTTGACTGATTATATTCAAATTCCCTTATAATGCGATACATAGGGTCATTTCCTGTCTTATCGTATTCGTCGATTTTCCGTATACATTCATCCTGAAATGCATGTCTGCACTCGTGAGGGATAACCCGACTCACAAAATATGTCGGATCATCCTCCATAAGTAAAGAATCGTTTACAAAAATGCACCTGTTTACTGAATCATAGCAACCACCTGTATATTCCGGCAAATCTTTGGTTGACACAAGTCTTACCTCATCGCTGCACCCCAGATAAGCCAAATGAATATTTACCAATACCTGCAAGGCATTTATCCTCTGCTTCCTGTCAAGTGACGAATACACGGTCTCTTCCAATACCTTCAATTCTTCCGCATGCTCTTCTATAAGACTCTCCATCTCTGTCTGCTTGGGAATAGCTGTTGATACATCCGCCAAGGAAGTAAAATTCTTTCTTACAACCGGATTAAACACCCCTGTTAGGATACTGAACAGCACCATTATCGGCAAAACTTCTTCGCGAAACGATCCGAATGCCTCCCAAAACGAAAATCTGAAGGTCTTAAGCTTCTTAAGCCTCTTTCCATTTGCCCTCGCGTATAAAACTCTCTTGAATACGCTGACTGCGAACGAAACCGTATACCATAAGCAAACCATTAATGGCATCCATTTGTATATATATCCAATTATACCGGCAATATAAACCGCCGCCGACCCTGCCGGAACCACAAGCGCAAGCCATACTCCCTCTGTCAGCGTTCTCTCTCCGTCAAGAACAAATACATAGAGCAGGGTTACCGCAAGGCTTATACACATCAACCATGCAAGTGATATCAATTCAGATTGTACACGGACTCCAAATACCGAAACGATATAAAACCCTTTGAATAAAATCGCAAATACATATCTGAAAATCAGCGACAAAAGCATGGTATATCCGACCATCACGCCCTTATTGAATTGATCTGCTCTTCTTTTATAATTCATATCACCGACCTCCCTCTGCATATTATTCTTTTTTCACTTCCTATAATATACAATCGCAGATTTGCCGGTTTTATTGCTTTATTTTAAATAATCGCGTCAATTTTTCCTCTTATCAACCACTACAAAAGCCTCTTTATCTTGTTTTTATTCAACTCCCTGAGCTTCTCCGTGTAATCGCTAATCAACCGTTCGTCATAGCTGAATACGCTCTCACTTGCCTGCATTATATAGTCCTGTACGCATTTGAAGACTTTCTCATTTTCCTTAGCGAACATACTCAGCAGTTCCTCATACTTTGAATCAACCCTTCCATCGATGCACATCACCTTTAGTATCCGGTATATATTCATCAGGTTGTTTGCTATGTTTTTGTCTGCGTATAGTATAATCTTCGTTGTTTCTTTACCCTGAAGTCCATACATATGCTCTTCCTCCTCGTATAATATGTAATGGCACGATTGCTAAAGCAATCCTGCCCAGTCTAATGTCATAAGGAATCCACCGCTTCGCGGTACCCCTTATGACGAAAGTCGGTGCGATGCAAAATTATGACTTCGTCATAATCGCACC
>JAFXSQ010000030.1 GCA_017525525.1 Lachnospiraceae bacterium
ACCTCCTCGTATAATATGTAATGGCACGATTGCTAAAGCAATCCTGCCCAGTCTAATGTCATAAGGAATCCACCGCTTCGCGGTACCCCTTATGACGAAAGTCGGTGCGATGCAAAATTATGACTTCGTCATAATCGCACCGCCCTTTAAGACTCTTCGCTCAGAGTGACACATGTCATTCTGAGAGGAGAAAACTTTAGCCCGAAGAATCTTTTTGTGCTGATTCTATTTTTGTTTATGTAAAACAAAAATGATTATACTCCGTGACATACCGTAAGGCAATATTTATCTTTTTTTTAGTCTTACGGTATGTTATAATTCTTCGTATATATGATGCTTGTGAAAACGGTATTACAGATATAATAATATGATAGGAGAATGAAATGTCAGATTCGGATAAGACCAAAAAAGACGACGAATACGAAAACTATTGTTACATGTGCAAGCGTTCCGAGAAGGATGCGGGTCCGTTCATCAACCTGCCGGGGGGAATGCATATTTGCCGGGATTGTATGCAGAAGAGCTTTGATTCCTTCAATAATATGAACTTCTTAGATCTGTCAAAGCTGCCGAACATCAACATGTCGCAGTTTATGCCCTTTGGGGATATCCCCGAGTCTCAGAAGGTAAAGAAGAAAAAGAAGAAGGAAGAGGGGAAAGAAGATACCGAAAAGAAACTTTCGATAAAGGATATTCCTGCACCGCACAAAATCAAAGCCATGCTTGATGAGTATGTGGTGGGGCAGGAGTATGCAAAAAAGGTTATGAGCGTGGCTGTTTATAATCACTACAAGAGAGTATTAAGCGACGGCGCAGACGATATAGAGATTGAAAAGTCTAACATGCTCATGCTCGGTCCTACGGGTTGCGGTAAGACATATTTAGTCAAGACTATTGCAAGACTTCTTGATGTTCCTCTTGCGATTACGGATGCAACAACCTTAACCGAAGCGGGTTACATAGGCGATGATGTTGAGAGTGTTCTGTCCAAGCTTCTTTCTGTTGCAGGTAATGATGTGGAGAAGGCCGAGACGGGGATTATCTTCATAGACGAGATAGACAAGATTGCCAAGAAGAAAGAAACCAGAAGCCGTGATGTGAGCGGCGAGTCAGTTCAGCAGGGATTGCTCAAGATAATCGAAGGCGCGGAGATAGAGGTTCCGGTCGGCGCTTCAAGCAAGAATGCCATGACACCGATTGTTACCATGGACACGCGAAACATTTTGTTCATATGCGGCGGAGCGTTCCCGGACCTTGACGAGATAATAAAGCGCAGACTTAATAAGCAGTCTTCCATGGGCTTTAACGCCGACCTTAAGGATAAGTACGATGATGAAAAGGATATCTTGAAGGAAGCTACTACCGAAGACCTGAGGGAATTCGGCATGATTCCCGAGTTTATAGGCAGGCTTCCCATGGTGTTCTCACTTACCGCTTTGGATAAGGAGATGTATGTAAGGATCCTTAAAGAGCCGAAGAATGCCATATTAAAGCAGTATCAGAAGCTCCTTGCTTTAGATGAGGTTAAGCTTGAATTCGATGAGAGCGCTTATGAGGCAATTGCCGAGGAGGCTATGAAGCGCGAGACCGGTGCGAGAGCACTTAGATCCATAATCGAGAAGTTCATGCTTGATATAATGTACGAGATCCCGAGAGACGACAGCATAGGCAGCGTGACCATAACCGGTGATTACATAGCCGGCAAGGGCTCACCGGTAATAAAGCTCAGAGGTATGGAGTAATGAAGAAAAGGATATTGGCTTATCTTGAATATGTGGATGGTTTGCTCAAGAAGGATGACCTTGATTGGGATGAGGAGATAAAGAAGCACCTGGTGCAGATTTCCTTCTTTGCGCATGAGAGACTTGTTCATCTTATAGTTACGGTGCTCTTTGCCCTTATGACGGTGGGGTGCATACTATACCTTAACTTCACGGGGAATATAGTCATACTGTTTTTGGTTATAGCGCTCTTTGTGCTTCTTATACCTTATATAATGCATTACTACTTATTAGAAAACAGCGTGCAGAGGATGTATGACCAGTATGATGCCATGAGAAACAAAATCAGTTCATCATTTAAGGACGAATAAGCCCATAAATCAAAGTCATATTATGTAAATCACGATTACGAAAAAGCGGGAATCCCCCGCTTTTTCTTATGTAAACAAATAAAAAGATTAAACAAAATTGTAACATTTATCGCTTAAATACTCAGAACAGGAAATGTAGATAAAATCTTATGTCCGAGGCAACTTGTTACAAAAGTATTACAAATATATAAAATAATACTTGACATTTATGTACACTTAACATAAAATAGAAATTGCACCCTAAAACCGGTTTTGGGTTCAAGGGTGCAATCAATAATTTGTATGACAGGCACATTGTACCACTAAATGTAGTTTTGTCAAGAATATTTAAGGGATTTTTATGAAAAATGAAAAGAAAACCTTAAGTGAATACGAGCAGGAGCTGCTTCAGGCCGAGCGTGAAGCGAAAGAAGCTGAAGCAAAAGATGCTGATAATCGGGATAAGGCTCCGAGAAAGAAAAAATCGCATCGAAGGCTGCTTATCACATTTTTGCTTGTGATGTGCGCCATACCGCTGGCGTTGTGCATATATCTTCTTATGAGAGTTAATTCCATGGACGGAAGACTTGACCGTATAGCGGATGCGCTCGGTGTATCGAGGAACGATGTGACGGAGTACAGATATCGGACCGAGACAACAGATGCGAGCACTGCAGATCAGTCTGCGTACCTTACTCCGGAGATAGCGACCTCGGCTGATATAGTCTTCCTAGCGGAGAATTATTCGGAGAACGAGCTGGAGAAGGAGCAGAACGAGAACGCTCCGGATGATATTGACTCGGCTTATGTTGATTCTGATGATATCGGTTCGGACAGAGAGGAAGCTCCGGCGGACGATGCTTATTCCGATAATGAAGGAGCGCCCGAGCTTGTGGTGGCAGAGAAGCCGACAAGATTAAACGGGAAAAAGGTCTATCTGACCTTTGACGACGGCCCGAGCGAGCATACGGCGGAGATTCTTGATATATTAAAGAAGAATAATGTCAAGGCTACCTTCTTCGTAATACACAGAGACGAACCCGAGCTTGAACAGCTTTATTCGAGGATAGTCGATGACGGACATACAATCGGCATGCATTCCTACACCCATGAGTATGAGAAGGTTTATGCAAGTGAGTCTGCCTTTGAAAAGGATGTTAAGGATATTCATGACTTTATTAAGAAGGTAACGGGAGTTGATGCTAAGTTTTATCGCTTCCCGGGCGGAAGCTCGAATGATGTGAGCGATAATGTTCAGACTTCAGATATGATAGACTACCTTAATGAGAAGGGTATAGTATACTTTGATTGGAATGCGGCTTCGCTTGATGCTGAGGACGAGAGTCTAACGCCGGCGCAGCTTAATGAAAATGTAATGTATTATGTGGAGAGCAATCCCGGGGATTCGGTGGTGCTCATGCATGATTTTAAGAATTGTGAGCCTACGGTTGCGGCTTTGCAGAGCCTTATCGATACGTTAAAGAGCGAGGGCTATGAGATACTTCCGATTACGGATGATACCGAACCGGTGCAGCACGTGACGAACTAAAAAAGATCTTTTGCTTACGCTCTGGATGACACGGCGAGGTGTCATTTTGAGCGCAGTGAAGAATCTTATTGTTGGAGAATGCAAATGAATTACAACGAATCAATTTCTTATATCGAAAACAAGACTAAGCTCGGCATAAAGCCGGGCTTAAGTAGTATAATGGACCTTTTATCGGCGCTTAAGAACCCACAGCGAAAGCTCAAATGCGTACATATAGCCGGGACAAACGGCAAGGGCTCAGCCGGGGCATTTTTGGAGAGCATACTGATGCATGCGGGCATAAAAGTCGGCAGGTATACCTCGCCGGCGGTGTTTGAATATCTGGAAAGGTTCACTATATCGGGATGTATGGTAAGCGAAGACGAATATGCTGAAGCTATAGGACAGATCAGCGGATTGCCCGAGGCGGAGACGGCAACGGTTTTTGAGATTGAGACTGCCGCAGCCTTTTTACTGTTTGCTTCGAAAAATGTGGAAATTGCATTGGTAGAGTGCGGAATGGGCGGGGAAAGCGATGCGACCAACGTAGATTTTCAAACTCTTGTTAGCGTGATAACCTCGATAGGTAACGACCATGCGGCATTTTTGGGCCCGAAATTGACAGATATAGCCAACCATAAAGCCGGTATTATCAAGGAGGGCGGTATAACAGTTTCGGCGCCGCAGTCCGATGAGGTTTCAGCGGTTATAAAAAAGCGGTGTGATCTGAAATTATCGAAGCTTATAGGCATATCCGAACCGGATATAAGGATGCTTGAATCCTCTATAGAGAGCGGAACCCGGTTTTCTTATAAGGGCCGGGAGTATCATATCTCCCTTCCGGGAACTTACCAGCCGGAGAACGCTGCCTGCGCGATTGAGACGGCGTTTGCGCTTAAAAAGCTTGGTTTTGATATAGATGAAGAGGATATCCGCTCGGGGCTTGATCAGGCCGGGTGGCCCGGGCGAATGGACGTGGTCAGCCGAGAACCTCTTATTGTCTTTGACGGCGCACATAATGAACCGGCGTGGAAAAAGCTTGTTGAATCCGTTGATTTTTATTTTACAAACAGAAGAATTATATATATAATAGGAGTATTCAAGGATAAGGACTATGAAAAGCTGGTCAGACTGATTTCGGAGTCTCCGCATACGGGCCCGGTAATATGCATATCTGCTCCCGGAGAAAGGGGGCTTGACCGGGAAGCGCTATCAGAGCGCTTTACCCGCGCGGGCATGGAGAGTTATACCTCTGAAGGATTTAAACAGGCGCTGGAGCTTGCGAAGACCCTGAGAAATCCCGGTGATGTTACAGTCTGCTGCGGCTCGTTGTCTTATTTTAAGTTCTTATTATAAATGCTCTTTATTATAACGAAGCGGACGGATTGTATTTGCATGGAACGAGTAAACAGACTGATAAACGATGAGGAATATATACGCTTGTCCGATCGGATAAAACAAGCGGAACAAAACAGGAAATTCTGCAGACATGGGCTTTCGCACAGTTTGGATGTGGCCCGGATCTGCTATATCTTAAATCTCGAAGAAAATCTCGGAATTAAAAAAGATGTAATATATGCGTGCGCTCTGGTTCACGATCTCGGGCGCGCATGTGAGTATGAAAGCGGAGAGTCACATCACGAAGCCGGAAGCAGGATAGCGGCAGGTCTGCTTCAAAGAGCGGGATTTGACGAGGAAGAAATGAGCTTGATGAGCGAGGCGGTGTCCATGCACAAGGAGATAAGCGATGCTGCGGCAAATAAGCTCGCTGTTATTCTGTGCAGGGCAGATAAGTTGTCAAGAATGTGCTTTGACTGTGAAGCCTGCGAAGAGTGTTACTGGAAGGAAGAAAAGAAGAACAAGGGAGTGTTGCTTTGAAAATGAATGCGGGCGGTGTGATAAGGATTGGCAAGAAGGACTTCTGTACGGGCGGAAAGCCTTATGTGATGGGAATACTCAATCTTACGCCGGATTCTTTTTCGGACGGTGGAAGCTACGAGGATACGGACAAGGCTCTTTTCGCCGTTGAGCGAATGATGAAGGACGGGGCGGACATCATAGATGTGGGCGGTGAGTCTACCAGGCCGGGGTATATTATGATAAGCGCCGGCGAGGAGATTGCGAGAACCTGTTTCGTGATAGAGGCGATAAAGGAGAGGTTTGAGGTTCCTGTATCCCTTGATACCTACAAGGCTGAGGTTGCGGAGGCCGGCATACTTGCGGGAGCAGATATGATCAATGATATATGGGGGCTCAAATATGACGACCGCATGGCAGGGATAGTTGCAAAGCATGACAAGGCGGTGTGCCTGATGCACAATCGGGAAAAAGCTGTATATAACGACCTTATAGAGGATGTGATATCCGATATCAAAGAGTGCGTGTCCATCGCCGAGGCCCACGGAATAAAGCGTGACAGGATGATAATCGATCCCGGCATCGGTTTTGCCAAGAGCTCTGAGGAGTGCTTAAGAGTAATAAATGAGATGGACAGGCTTAAAGACATCGGACTTCCTGTGCTGCTAGGCGCATCGAGAAAGTCTTGCATAGGCAACACGCTGAATCTTCCGGTAGACGAGAGAGAGGAAGGAACGATAGCGCTTTCGGTAATGGGATTGGTCAGGGGCGCTACATTTTTCAGGGTTCATGATGTAAAGAAGAACAGGAGAGCGCTTGATATGGCGTGGGCGGTTATGAACGCCTGATAAAGGACTCAGATACTTTGGGCTCGGTAATGAATTGTCATCCTGAGCGTCAGCGAAGGATCTTATGGGGAAGCGGATATGGATAAGATAGTGATAAAAGACATGGAAATATACGCTTATCACGGCGTGCATGATTTTGAGAAAGCGAAGGGGCAGCGCTTTTTTGTGAGCGTGGAGATGGAGCTTGACCTGCATGATGCGGGGCTGACCGATGATTTGAGCAAAACCGTCAACTATGCTGAGACGGCGGAATTGATCAAAGACGTGATGACGGGAGAGAAGTTCAATCTCATAGAGTCCTGCGCCGAGAGGGTGGCTGCGGAGATATTAAACCATTATGATCCGGTTAAGAAGGTCCGTGTCAGGGTTGCGAAGCCGGACGCCCCCATGGGAGTTGATTTTGACACCGTGTGGTGCGAGATAGTAAGGAAAAAGCATGTGGCCTACCTTGGCATAGGCTCTAATTTGGGGGATAAAGAGGGATATCTTGATTTCGCGGTCGAACAGCTTTCCAAGGATGAGTATATCAAGGTGACAGCAGTTTCTTCTTATATAGTTACAGAACCTGTCTCGGATGTGGAGCAGGATGACTTCCTTAACGGCTGTATAGCGCTGGAGACGCTGTACTCACCGGAGGAGCTGCTTAAGGTTACGCATGATATAGAAAACAGCGCAGGCAGAAAAAGGATAGTACACTGGGGGCCGAGAACCCTTGATATAGACATATTGCTTTTCGACAGGGAGATAATCGCGGAGGATGAATTGATGATTCCGCATCCATATATGGCGAAAAGACGGTTTGTGCTTGAACCGCTCGTTGAGATAGCGCCCTATGCATGGCATCCGGGGCTTTCAAAGACGGCAACCGAATTGCTCGAACTTTTGAATTGTTGATTATTTTAATTGTTTTTTGAATTGATTTTAATTGATTGAATCAAAAAAAACGGAGGAAGATATATGGCGAACAAAACATTTGCGGCAATCTATGTGGGCTCGAGCGAGCTCAAAATGAAATGTTATGAGGTAAGCGGAAAGAAGAGCTTCAAGCTCATAGACCAGGTAGCCAAGACCATAGAGCTCGGCCGCGACACCTATAACCACGGAAGCATAAAGGCGGGAACGCTTGCTGATGTATGTGATACCCTTACGGGCTTTAAGAAGAAGATGAAGGAGTACCAGATTACCGAGTACAGAGCTTACGCCACCAGCGCGATAAGAGAGGCGGTAAATCAGGAACTGGTCCTCGATCACATAGAGAGAACGACAGGAGTTACCGTGAAGGTGCTTTCGAATTCCGAACAAAGATACATGATATTCAAGGGACTTGTGGCAAAATACGCGGATTTTCATCAGGTTGTGAGCAAGAATACCGCGTTTGTCGATGTCGGCGCGGGCAGTGTGCAGGTTTCGCTCTTTGACAAGAACAACCTGGTGCTTACCGAGAATATCCACATTGGCGCTGTCCGAATAAGGGAATATCTGGCCATGGCGGAAAAGGCCGGAAGATACGAGCAGGCGATTTCGGAGTATGTTGACAGCGATATAGCGAGCTTTAGAAACATTTACCTTAATGATAAGGAAATTAAGAATATAATCGCCGTCGGTGATGTGGCGGAGATGGCGCAGTTCGTTATCCCCGAGCTTAAAGAAAAGGAAATGATTACCAGAAAGCAGTTTGAGAAGTTCAACAGGAAGATTATCACTCTGCCACCGGAGCAGCTTGCTGAAAAGTTCGGGATACCATACGAGAAGGCAACGTTGATGCTTCCGAGCTTCATCATCTACGAGTCATTTCTTAATAACTGTAAGGCTGAAGTAATATATGTGCCGAATGTTGATTTCTGCGACGGTATTGTAACATCTTACATGGATGAAGGAAGCCGCGTGGTGTTCAACCACAATTTTGAGGATGACATAATCGCTTCGGCAATGTATATAAACAGGCGTTATCGCTGCAACAAGCAGCACACCGACAGGGTTGCGGCTTTTGCGCTTGCTCTCTTTGACGGCATGAAGAAGGTTCACGGCTTGGGACACAAGGAAAGACTTCAGCTTCATATAGCGGCCATACTGCATGAGTGTGGAAATTATATCAACTTAAACGACGGCGCCATGAATTCTTATTATATAGTGGCAAACAGCGAGATTATCGGACTTACCCACAAGGAGCGCATGGAGGTTGCAAATGTTATCAAGTACAATCTCTTCTTCCTTCCGGCGAAGGAGAAGATAGCTGCTGAGCTCGGGACTGCTGATTACATCGTGATTGCAAAGCTGGCGGCAATCTTGAGGATTGCAAATGTATTGGATAAAAGCCACACTCAGAAGATAGAGAATATTAATGTAAGCGTGAACGATGACAGGCTTGTGATATCGGCAAAGACCTATGATGACCTTGCGCTCGAGACCGGACTCTTCGAGAGCAGAGCCGATTTCTTTGAGCAGATATACGGTATAAGACCGGTGCTTAGAACAAGGGAGACGCGATCATGACGAAGCAATCGTGCCATTACATATTATACGAGGAGGAGCGAGAATGGATAAAGCGACGTTGAATAATCCGGAAAACTACTATAACAGAGAGCTTTCCTGGCTGCAGTTTAATTACAGAATACTTGAGGAGGCGAGAGATAAGAGCATACCTCTTTTTGAGAGGATGAAGTTCCTCGGGATAACCGAGAGCAATCTTTCGGAATTCTTTATGGTCAGGGTAGCTTCGCTGGTGGATCTTACCAATGCGGGAGTGGAAAAGACCGATATTGCGGGTCTTACCCCCAGGCAGCAGCTTGATTTGATAATTCCCGAGACAAAGAATATGACTAAGCAGCAGTATCAGACCTTGAACCGTACCATCCTTCCGGAACTTGCGGAGAGCGGGGTTAATCTTGTGAGGGATTATAACGAGCTTGATGATAAGCAAAAGAAATTCGCAGATCGATTTTTCATGAAGGAGGTCTATCCTGTATTGACGCCCATGGCGGTGGACGCGTCAAGGCCCTTCCCGCTTATAGGCAACCGAACCCTTAATATAGGCGCGCTTGTCAGGGACAAGAAGAGTGATGTGGTGGATATCGCGACGGTTCAGGTTCCTTCCGTTCTGTCAAGGATAGTGGAGCTTCCGTCGGCGGGCGCCATGAGAACCGTTATGCTCCTTGAGGATGTGATAAAGCAGAATTTGAATAAGCTTTTCCTTAATTACGAGATAGTCTGCGCGCACACCTACAGAATAATAAGAAATGCCGATCTCTCGATAGATGAGGATGAGGCGGCCGATCTTTTAAAGGAGATAGAAAAGCAAATCAGGCTCCGCGCATGGGGCGAGGTTATAAAGCTTGAGGTGGAGGCTGACATCAACAAGAAGCTTTTGAAAGAGCTTAAATCAAAGCTCGAGGTGGGCGATGCCACGGTTTTCAGCATCAACGGTCCGCTTGACCTTACATTTATAGGAAAGCTTGCGGGACTTTCGGGCTTTGATCATCTGAAGAATAAAAAGTTTACTCCTCAGCCTGTGCCGGGGATAGACCCCGACAGGAACCTTTTTGAACAGATTAAAGAAAAGGATATCTTCCTTCATCATCCGTATTATGAGTTTACGCCGGTTGTGAATTTTATCCGCCAGGCTGCTTCGGACCCGGATGTGCTTGCGATAAAGCAGACCCTTTACCGTGTGAGCGGTAATTCACCGATAGTTGCGGCTCTTGCGAAGGCAGCGGAGAACGGCAAGCAGGTAACGGTTCTCGTGGAATTGAAGGCCCGCTTTGACGAGGAAAACAATATCAACTGGGCGAAGACACTTGAGAAAGCAGGCTGTCATGTAATATACGGACTTGTGGGACTTAAGACACACTCTAAGATTGCCCTTGTGGTAAGGCGTGAGGAGGAGGGAATAAAGCGTTATGTCCACCTCGGAACCGGTAATTATAATGATATTACTGCAAGACTTTACACCGATACCGGAATTCTTACCGCAAATGATAAGATAGGAGAGGATGCCACGGCTGTGTTCAATATGCTTTCGGGCTATTCCGAACCGCCGTCATGGAACAAGCTTTTGGTTGCGCCTATATGGATGAAGAAGAAATTCATATATCTAATAAACCGTGAAGCGCAAAATGCCAAAGCGGGCAAGGAGGCGCGCATAGTAGCCAAGATGAATTCGCTTTGCGATCCGGACATAATCAAGGCGCTTTACGAGGCTTCCTCCGCCGGAGTAAAGATAGAGCTCATAGTCAGAGGTATTTGCTGCTTAAAAGTCGGTGTTCCGGGACTTTCGGAGAATATCAGCGTTCGTTCCATAGTAGGAAACTTCCTTGAACATGCGAGGATATTCTACTTCCATAACGAAGGATTTGCGGACTGCTATATGGGAAGCGCTGACTGGATGCCGCGAAATCTTGATAAGAGAGTGGAGATAACCTTCCCGGTGGAGGATCCGGACGCGAAGGAAAGGGCGCTCAGCATCTTAAGAATACAGCTTAGCGATACGTTGAAGGCGCATATCATGCAGCCTGACGGATCTTATGTTAAGCAGGATTTGAGAGGCAAGGAAAAGCTGTCTGCGCAGGAGTTCTTTATGAAGGAGGCCGTAAACGCAGGAAAAAATGACGAAAAAAAGCCTGCCAGGGTCTTCGTTCCTCGTACAAGTGACTAATAACAGGCTGACAGAAGCCGCCGGAGGTAAAATACGGCGGCTTTTGTGCCTTTAATCGCTTGGAAAAATGCACAAAAGAGCGCAGAAAATCTAACAATATGGTAAAAATGTACAAATAATTCCAAAAAAATGAAAAAAGTGCTTGCATATTTGTTGATTATATCCTATAATCATCTACAGTCATGGCACAGGCCATGTCAGATTGTTAGTGCGCCGAATACGGCAAAGCCGCAAATTTAAGAGCGCACATGTTGGATTTCAGACGGTCGGGGCTGAGGTTGATTGTACATTTTGCACATACGCAATATCCGCTTTGCGGGGAGGGGCGTACGGAATCTGTGAACAGGAAGCTTTAGTACCGATGCAGAAGAAAGCAACACACAGATTAAAGGAGGGTTTTTTTGTGAAGAAGTTCAAAAAGGCAATAGCTTTATCACTTTCACTTGCTATGGGTCTTTCACTCGCAGCTTGTGGTGACAAGAAGGAAGAGACTACTACAGCAGCTACTACAGCAGCAGCTACAGAGGCTACGACAGAGGCAGCTCAGGATACTGAGGCTCCCGCTGAGACAGAGGCTCAGGACACAGAGGCTCCCGCTGAGACAGAGGCAGCAGCTGGCGCTGACTTCTCAGGCGACGGTAAGGTACTTAACATCTACTGCTGGAATGAGGAGTTCAAGTCAAGACTTACAGATCACTATCCGGGCTACGAGAAGGTTGATGACACAACAGGTAAGATCGGTGATATCACTGTTAAGTTCAACATTACACCGAGTGAGAACAATGCTTACCAGAACAACCTTGATGCTACACTTGCTGAGCAGGCTGACGCAGCAGACGATGACAAGATCGATCTTTTCCTTGTAGAGGCTGACTACGCTCTTAAGTATGTAAATACTGATTACACCATGAATGTTGCTGATCTCGGTATCACAGACGCAGAACTCGCTGATCAGTATCAGTATACAAAGGACGTTGTTACAAGCTCAGACGGAGCACTTAAGGGTGTTTCATGGCAGGGTTGCCCTGGTGTACTTATCTACAACAGAGCTATGGCCACAGAAGTGTTCGGCTCCGATGATCCGGCAGAGGTTCAGAAGAACTTCTCTGACTGGGGCAAGTTCAAGGAGTCAGCAAAGGCTCTTAAGGAAAAGGGCTACTATGTAAATGCTACAGTTAACGATGCATATCGTGTATTCTCTAACAACGTATCTTCACCTTGGGTAGTTGATGGCAAGATAGTTATCGACCAGGCTATGAAGGATTGGGTTGACCTTTCTAAGGAGCTTGTTGATGCTGGCGAGACCACAACCGAGGGACTTTGGTCAGATACATGGAACAAGGGCTTCATGAAGGATTCTGATCTTCCTACATTCTCATACTTTGGACCTGCATGGCTCATCGACTTCTGTATGGCAGCTGATGACGCAGGTTCAATCGCACATGATGGCGGCTGGGCTGCAACAGAAGGTCCTCAGGGCTTCTACTGGGGCGGTACATGGATCTGCGCTGCAACTGGCACAGACAACCCGGCTCTCGTTGCTGATATCATGAGACAGTTAACATGCAATCCTGACGTTATGAAAGAGATCGTAGTAGCAGATAACGATTTCGTTAACAACAAGCCTACCATGGAAGCTATGGCACAGGATACAAGCTATGGCGATGCAATCCTTGGCGGTCAGAACGCACTTGCTATGTTCTGCGCAGGCGCTGACAAGATCGACCTTTCTAACATCAGCGTTTACGATCAGGGATGTAATGAGAAGTTCCAGCAGGCTATGAAGAACTACTTCGAGGGAACTTCAACCTATGATGAGGCTCTTGAGGCATTCTACACAGACGTACAGACCACTTATCCTGAGCTTACTCACTAATTGATCTAAGCTTTAATAAGTACCTAAATGAGCGTGTCTGTTCCCTTGCGGAGCAGACACGCTTATAATAAAAAAAGGTAGGACGGAGGTAGTAGAATAAATGAGGGGCAGCAAAAACATTTCCCGATACAATAGATGGGGTTACATATTCTTGATTCCGTTTATTGTGATTTTTATAGTATTTCAGCTGATTCCGCTTGGAACTACCATCTATAACAGCTTCTTTGAACATTATTTCGCTAACGGCGGTATCACCGAGATCGGACCTAAATTCGTAGGTTTGCAGAACTTCGGTACTCTCTTTAGTGACGGTCGTGTGCTTACATGCTTTAAGAACACGATGATTATGTGGATACTCGGTTTTATTCCGCAGATTATAGTTTCACTGCTTCTGGCTGCATGGTTTTCAGATCCGAGCTTAAGGCTTAAGGGACAACCGTTCTTCAAGACGGTTATCTATCTGCCGAATCTTATTATGGCATCTGCATTTGCAATGCTTTTCTTTACACTGTTTTCAGACTTCGGTCCCATAAACAGTATGCTTACAAAGATAGGTCTTATTTCATCACCTATTAAGTTTACCAGTACAGTCATGGGAACGAGAGGACTCGTTGCCTTCATGAACTTCCTTATGTGGTTTGGTAACACCACAATCCTTCTCCTCGCAGGTATGCTTGGTATAGATACCTCACTTTATGAGGCGGCTGAGGTTGACGGTGCTACATCATCACAGGTATTTTTCAGGATCACACTTCCTATCTTGAGACCGATACTTATATATGTGCTTATCACATCTCTTATCGGTGGTCTCCAGATGTTCGATGTGCCCCAGATCCTTACGAGTGGAGCCGGAGGTCCTATCGTAGATGGAAAGAAGACTTCACAGACCCTTATCATGTTGCTTAACGACCACTTGTTCAGTAAGAACTATGGTATGGCCGGCGCGCTTTCGGTTGTCCTGTTCATTATAACAAGCTTGTTGAGCTTCCTGGTATTTAAGATGACAAAGTCAAATGACGAATACAAATAGGAGGGAAAAGGCATGCCTAAAAAAGAAAGAGGAATAAATGTCGGTGCCAGAAGAACAATATCCTATGTTGTACTCGTTTTCTTCACGATATTGTGCTTGTTTTGGTTCTACGTGTTGTTTATAAATGCTACCCGTTCTCATTCGGAGCTCGCTACGGGCTTTACCATGATACCGAGCACGCATGCTATAGATAACCTGAACAACGTGTTGCACGACACAATCCCGATATTCTATGGCTTATTAAACAGCCTTATTGTATCATTCTGCACTTGCATTTTGTGTACATACTTCTCAACTATGACGGCATTCGCAATCCATGCTTACGAGTATAAGCTTAAGAAGTTCATCTTCGGATTCATCCTTGCCATCATGATGATACCTACACAGGTTACCGCACTCGGATTTATTCAGTTGATAAGAAAGATGAACCTCATGCAGAGCTTCATACCTCTTATTGTACCTTCGATTGCGTCACCTATCGTATTCTTCTACATGAAGCAGTACATGGAAAGTGCGCTTCCTCAGGAGCTTCTTGAGGCAGCCCGTATTGACGGTGCAGGAGAGCTTAGAATCTTCAACACCATAGCATTACCGCTTATGAAACCTGCTATAGCGGTTCAGGCAATCTTCTCCTTTGTAGGAGCTTGGAATAATTACTTTACTCCTTCACTTATCCTTACAAAGAACGACAAGAAGAAGACATTGCCTATCCTTATTGCAAAGCTTCGTTCAGCGGACTTCGCTAAGTTTGATATGGGTAAGGTTTACATGATGATTACACTTTCAATTCTGCCGGTTATTATTGTATACTTGCTGATGTCAAGATACATCGTCGGCGGTGTTGCCGTAGGAGCCGTAAAGGGCTAATACGGGTATCAGATAAAACCTTTTCGAGTAGGAGGGGAGCTTCCCCTCCTATTCGTATTTATGCACGCGTTTTCGATAGGAAATATACCGCTTCGCGGCACGCGGGCGGCGAAACGTGTAAGGGAAGCTTTGTTTCACTTACACGAAAAAAATAATAAAGTTCCTTCGGTTCGTTTAGGTTGATAGAAGAAAGTTTTTGATAAAGCAGTGTCATTCTGAGCGAAGCGAAGAATCTTTATACTTAAAAGGATGAAAAACATGGGCAAGAAGAAAAAAAAGGGAAGCAATATACAGAAGGTGAATAAAAAGCCGCAGAGCAACAATCTTGCGCAGAAGGCGACACTGCCTAAGGACATAGATTCCGCAAAGGCAAGGAATGCCGAGAAAAGAAAAGCGCAGGAAAAAGAAACTAGGGAAAAAGAAGCGAAAGCAGCCGAAGAGGCAAAGAAGACTGCGGAGCAAAAAGCAGCAGAGCAGGCTGCGATTGCGAAGCGTGAGGAGGAGGATCCTCCGATTAAGCCTAAGGGTGGCGCGGCTGTTTTTCATTTTCTTGATAAGGTGGGCGACATCTTCTTTTTGAATATGATATTTGTTATTACCTGTATTCCTATAATTACCATAGGAGCTGCTTTTACTGCGCTTTATTATTCCTGCTACAAGATGGCAGAGAACAAAGAGGGCACATCTATCGTAAAGCTATATTTCAGGTCCTTCAAGGCCAATTTCAAGCAGGCGACGATTCTATGGTTTTTAATGCTGTTTGTTTTGGCCGGAGCTTATGTTTCATATGTAGGTTGGTATTATACCGATAACAACCTGCTCCTTATGCTTACGGGCTTTATTCTTCTTATAGTGAGCCTTTTCTTTCCGCTGCAGTTTCCGCTGCTTGCAAGATATGACAACACCTGTTTTACGATAATCAAGAATTCATTTATGCTATTTATAACCAAATTCAAGTCGTGGGCAGTCGTATTCTTTGCGTGGGGCGGCCCGATAATAGTCTACGCCATGAATCCTAACTTCTTTGTGCTTACTTGGTTTTTCTGGATAGTGTATCTCTTTGCTTTTGTGGCCTACGGAACTTCGTTTTCGCTGCTAAGACTGTTTGCGCAGCTCGAGAGCGAGCAGGAGGCTTGAGATTTATTGGATAAGATAATACCTTGCGTATTTCCATGTGCTTGGTTATAATCATAATAGTTATAATTTTGTTTTGGGGGAAAAGCTATGAGTATTATGATATCTGATAAGCCTTCGCGCGACGAGTTGATCTCTTGTTTCAACGATACGGTCAGTCTTTCACTTAATGATACCGCAATTAAAGAAAATACCCAAAGGATGGCGGCTGCAAGCAGCGTATATCCCGAGGGTTTCATATCCGGACGGCTTGAGAATCCCGGCATAAGGGCTGAACGTCCCGAAATTGATGTAATAGAGGGAACGACTTTTGATGCGGCGAGGGATGCCTTAGCTTCGGGAAGAACCCGCAAGGTGGCCGTGCTTAATTTTGCGAACCCTCATACTCCGGGCGGGGGAGTGACAAGGGGAGCCATGGCTCAGGAGGAGTGTCTTTGCAGAAGCAGTAACCTGTACCAGGGGCTTATCGGTGAGCTGCAGAAGGCTCAGTATTACGATTATCACAGGAATATGAATGACAATATCTTCTCGGACAGAATAATCTATTCTCCGGGTGTTCTTGTGTTCAAGGACGATTCTGCATGTCCGAAGCTTATGCCGAGGGAGAGCTGGTTTTTTACGGATGTGATAACCTGTGCGGCTCCTTATATGGCTGATACTACATTTATCAATGCGGATGTCATTAACAATATATTTGTTTCGAGAATTCTCAATATCTTCAGGGTTGCCTTTGATAACGGGGTGGATACGCTTGTGCTCGGAGCCTTCGGCTGCGGAGCGTTTATGAATTCGCCTTCTGTTGTGGCAGCTGCGTTCAGACAGGTTATCGACAATATTGAAAGCTATAACGGAATCGGCGTAAACAGGGTAATCTTCGCCATAAAAAAGAGCCGCGGGGAGGACAGGATATGTCCGAATCTGCAGGCCTTTATGAATGAGTTTTACGCGGCTTCTTCAGCTGTGCTTCGTTCGTCGGATGATGAAGTGGAGAATATCGGAGCGAGGACTGAAGGCGGCTGGATGGAAGGGTATGTAATGCCGGACGGCACTGAGCTTGTCAGTATGAACGACAGGATGAATTTCGGTCGCCTGAAGTGGAACAATCCATATTGCGCTAAGAATATATCTATATACGGTGATTCCATAAGCACCCTGGCCGGCTACAATCCGGAGGGCTTTAACGTCTTCTATGAAGGGAGCTACTGCGAAATCGCAGGTGTAAAGGAGCCTGCGGATACCTGGTGGGGAAGGATAATAGGCTTTTTGGGCGCAAAGCTTCTGGTAAATAATTCGTGGTCGGGCTGCCTTGTTACCGCCGAGGAGGGCAAGGGTGACGGCTTTCCCTCAGGCTGCAGCAAAAAGCGCATAGATATGCTCTGTGTGCCTCATAAAATAAATAAGGAATTTGATGTAAATCCCGATGTGATTATTATATATATGGGTACAAACGACTGGGCTTACGGAATACAGCCGGCTGCCTTTAAGGATGCCTATGACCGCATGCTTAACGGGATAAGCAATAAATATCCAGAGGCAGTAGTATGGTGTTGTACCCTCTGTCCGTCAAAGATATCTGTCAAGCCTCAATTTGTATTCCCGACGGAGCCGGCGGGATACAGTATAGATACCTATAACGACATTATTCGAGAGAGAACGGAAGCGTACGATTACGAGCTTATCGATTTTGCGGCGCTTAACGAGCCCTATGATTCCATAGACGGAAGTCACCCGAATGCGGATGGCATGAAGACGCTTACGGAGATGATAGCGAAGGAAATGAGAATGGTAACCGGCATAAATGCGGACGGAACAAGATTTGACTCCTCCGCACCGGCAAAGGACAAGTATAACGGGAAAAAAATCGCCGGCAGGTACAGCTTCAAGAAATTTCTGTGGACAGACGGACTCGAGCAAAGGTTCAAGGCTTTGGATACCGAAGAAAGAACAGAGTGCATGATTTCAGTGCCGGAGAATAAGGATGACGGCCATGTCGAGTATTTCAAGCGAAAGTTTGAACTGCTAAAGGTGCTTCGGTCAGATAAGCTGATCAGGGTGATTGACTGCGTGGAGGCTGATTCGACGGTGTATATGATTGAGGAGTACAGGGAACACAGAAGACTTCTTGAGATCGACAAAGAGGCAAAGAATAACCATAATATGCTCAGCCATAAGGGCGTGCTTAAATACATGACGGATATTACCGAGGCATGCGCATATCTGCACAGTCAGTATCCGCCGCTTGTTCACAGGTGCATTACGCCGAAGTGCATAGTTGTTTGCAACGACGGGGTTGCCAGACTGGCGGGGCTGTACTCCGCGTTAAGGAGCGATGATGCTAGCGATTTGCTTATGGGAAGGAAGGGGTTTGAAGCTCCCGAGCAGTATTTCCTTCCGGTTTCGCCCTCGGTGGATGTGTATGCCATAGGCAGAACCATGCTTTCACTGCTTACGGACGTCGATATGCTTTCCGACAGGGATAGCGAGGGAAGATCGTCGGTTACGGCGGCGGTGCTCAGGAAGAGGTATGGTGTTGACAAAAAGTTCGCTAAGATAGTGGAGAAATGTATCGAACCGGATGTCAAAAAAAGGTATAAGGATGCGAATGAGCTTCTCGGTGAATTGAAGAAACTGAACATATGATAAGGGGGCCGTTTTTTTGGCTGAAGCGAGAGATATACTGGAAAAACTTCAAAAAGGCGAGATAAGCACGGATGAAGCGCTAAGCTTCTTTAAGTCGGAACCCTTCAGGGAGCTGGATTTTGCAAAGCTCGATACCCACAGGGGCGTAAGAAGCGGTTTTCCGGAGGTTGTATTCTGTGAGGGAAAGCCGGACGGGTACCTTAAAGAGATATATCTTAAGCTGTTTGAAGCGGACGGCAGGGTGTTCGGGACAAGGGCCTCAAAGGAGCAGTATGAGCTTGTAAAGCCGGTAATACCGGAACTTTGCTTTGACCCTGTGTCAAGGATAATGA
Organism: Lachnospiraceae bacterium; assembly: GCA_017525525.1. GTDB lineage: Bacteria > Bacillota > Clostridia > Lachnospirales > Lachnospiraceae > Coprococcus_C. The sequence goes on from JAFXSQ010000030.1 coordinate 18,835, forward strand.
AGGCAGATGATGCGCCACTTGAAAAAAAAGGCTTGATTGTGGTTGCCTGCGCGGGGACTGCGGATATCCCGGTTGCCGAGGAGGCTGCGCAGACTGCGGAATACTTCGGGACATTTACCGAGCGCGTGTACGATGTAGGCGTGAGCGGGCTTCACAGGCTGCTTTCCAAAGTTGAACTCCTTCAGAAGGCAAACTGCGTGGTTGCGATAGCCGGAATGGAGGGAGCGCTGGCAAGCGTTATAGGCGGACTGGTGTCAAATCCCGTAATTGCGGTTCCTACCTCCGTGGGCTACGGAGCAAACCTTGGAGGACTTTCTGCGTTGCTTACCATGATAAATTCCTGCGCAAACGGGGTATCGGTTGTCAATATAGATAACGGCTACGGCGCAGGTTATCTGGCGACCCAGATAAACAGGCTGGCGGTGAATAAAAAATTATAATAAAAAAGAGGATTTCCCCCTTCGGGTGTCGTATAAGAAGATATGCGTGTTTTTTACAACCGGGAGGGGGATTTTAATTTGATCATAAGGGAATCTTTTGAGGCGCGGGAGCATGAGATATTAAGCCCCCATGCCGCTTTTTCGGATGAATCTCGCGGTCGTGACCACTTTGAAGAAAAGTGTGACTTGAGGACCGATTACCAGAGGGACAGGGACAGGATAATACATTGCAAATCCTTCAGGCGTTTAAAGCATAAAACGCAGGTTTTTCTTGCGCCCTCGGGAGATCATTACAGAACAAGACTCACGCACACGCTTGAGGTGTCGCAGATAGCCAGAAGCATAGCAAAGGCGTTAAGGCTGAATGAGGATTTGACAGAGGCTATCGCTTTGGGGCATGATCTTGGGCACACACCCTTTGGGCATGCGGGAGAGAGAGCTCTTTCGAGATGTACGAAGAAATACGCCGACAAAGCATTTCGACACAACGAACAGAGCGTGCGCGTGGTTGAGGCTTTGGAAAAAAGCGGAAAGGGCCTTAACTTAACCTGGGAGGTAAGGGATGGCATCCTGAATCATCAGACAGCAGGTAAACCCGCAACATTAGAAGGAAATATTGTAAGGCTTTCGGACAAGATTGCCTACATAAATCACGATATAGATGATGGAATAAGAGCTGGGCTGATGACCGAGGAATCCCTTCCGGAGACATGTACGGAGATTTTGGGACACAGCACCAGGGACAGGATTAATACCCTTGTTCACGGAATCGTATCTAACAGTCTCGACAGGGAGGTTGTAAGCCTTCCGGAGGAGCAGCAGAAGGCGCTTTATGACTTGAGGGCATTTATGTTCTCAGACCTTTATACCAATCCTGTGGCCAAGGGCGAGGAGGTTAAAGCAGAGAAGCTTATAACCATGTTGTTTGAGGCCTATATGGAGGATATAGATAAGCTTCCGGAGAAAAGGGCGGAGCTGATAAAGGCGGGCTCAGATAAGGTAACGGTAATTACGGACTATATCGCGGGAATGACGGATAATTACGCTGTAGAGTGCGCAAAGGAGCTGTTCCTGCCGATGTCCTGGCAGAGAGCGTGAAGAAAGAATCTTAATTATGGGGTGATTTAGTGTTTTACGGAGACGAAATAAAGCAGGAGGTTGCAAGCCGGGTTGACATAGTAGAGCTTATAAGCGGATATGTAAGTTTAAAACAGAAGGGTAAAGATTATTGGGCATGCTGCCCCTTCCATGCAGAGAAGACACCTTCCTTCAAGGTTAGCAGGGATGTGCAGCTTTATCACTGCTTCGGCTGTCATAAAGCAGGAGGTGTGTTTAACTTCCTTATGGAATATGAGGGTATGACTTACCCCGAATCGATAGAGTTCTTGGCGGCAAGAGTCGGATACCAGCTTCCGGAAAAGAAGATGTCCGATGCCGAGAAAAAGAAGGCCGGAAAGCGCATGAGGCTGCTCGAGGTTAACAAGCAGGCAGCAATCTATTTCTACTATCTTTTGAGAAACACCGAGCATGGCAAGAAGGGCCTTGAGTATTATAAGAACAGGGGATTTACCGACGAGACCATGCATAGCTTCGGTCTCGGTTACGCCGACATATATGAGAATGATCTGTACAAATACCTGAAGGGCAAGGGCTTTACCGATTATGAGATAAGGGATGCGGGCTTGTGCGAGCTTAATGAAAAGACCGGAGGAAGGGATGCCTTCTGGAACAGGGTTATGGTCCCTATATACGATATAAACGGCAAGGTTATCGCCTTCGGAGGAAGGGTCTTGGGTGACGGCAAGCCGAAATATGTGAACACGAAGGCGACGGATGTGTTCGACAAAAGCCGAAACCTTTATGCGCTTCACATAGCCAAGAAGTCCAAGCGTCGGGGGATGATAATGTGCGAGGGATATATGGATGTCATCTCCCTGCATCAGGCAGGCTTTGACAATGCGGTCGCAACCTTAGGCACAGCGGTAACTATCGGACATGCAAGTCTGGTAAAAAGATATACCGACGAGGTCTATCTGTCCTACGACAGTGATGAAGCGGGAGTAAAAGCCGCGATAAAGGCCTCTGACATATTCCGGCAGGTTGGAATAAGCGCAAGAGTTGTGGATATGAGGCCTTATAAGGATCCTGACGAGTTTATTAAGAACCTCGGCGCCGAGGAGTACGAGAAGAGACTTGAGACTGCGCTTCCCGGTATCATGTTCACCATAGAAAAGGAAAAGGAGAAGCATAATCTCTCGGATCCCGAGGAAAAGAGCCGTTTTTTGAAGGAGGCGGCAAAGGTTCTCGCAACCATAGAAGACAGCCTTACCAGACAGAGCTACATAGACGCCGTTGCTACCGAATATGGGACGGATAAGAACAGCTTAAAGGAGCTTGTGTCAAAGATCGGTAACGCAGCGGTGGAGAAAAAGATTTACGAATCCGCGGCTGAACAGGACTCCTATAAAAACCGGGATGAGGTAAAAAAAGAGCAGGAGGGAAAGCCTGAAAAGCTGCTGCTCACATGGCTTACAAGGGAGCCGGCGCTATTTAAGAAGCTGGAAGGCGTGATTAGCGAGGAGGACTTTACGGATGAACCGTACAAGACGGTTGCAGCCTGGGTTTTCAGTGAATTCAGGGATAAGGGAAAGGTCGTTCCGGCAAATATAGTCAACACCTTTGAAGAGATAGAAGAACAAAGAGATGTCGCAAATATTCTGTCCACAGAGCTATACAAGCCCGGAGAAGAGGGTGATATCCTTGAACGTGAACGCGCATTGACGGACATAGTGAAGAGCATAAAGCGTAAATCCATAGATAAGGCGCTTTCCACGGCTGACCCCGTGAAGATGTCGGAGCTGTTTAAACAGCGAGGTTTATTGGATAAGCTGGAGATAAAGCTGTAAGAAATAATATTAAAGAATAGAGGAGAGAGGACAAATGGCAGCAAAGAAGAAAAAGGAAGTAAATGAACAGCCCGAAAAGCTTGAAGACGAGGTTGTTGAAGAGACACTGCTCGAGGATGATTACACCGAAAGCGATGATGCGGATGGAAATGACGAGGTGAAGATCAGCTTCAGCGACGATCCCGTTCTTGAGGAAAGATTCAGAAAGAAGCTTGACGAGCTTTTAGAGATCGCCAGAAAGAACAAGAATGTTATAGAGGATACCGAGGTTATCAATCATTTCAAGAATGAGAAGGGAATGGAGCTTAACACCGAGAGGATGACCATTATCTTTGAGTACCTCGAGAAGAGGGATGTTGAAATCCTTTCCATAACGGACGATGAGGATGACGAGCCCGATGATATCATGCTTGATGTAGGGGAAGAGGTGGATGTTGAGAATATCGACCTTTCGGTGCCCGAGGGCGTGAGCATTGAGGATCCCGTAAGGATGTATTTAAAGGAAATAGGTAAGGTTCCGCTTCTTTCAGCAGAGGAAGAAATCGAGCTTGCCCGCCGTATGGAAGAAGGAGATGAAGAAGCAAGAAAGAAGCTTGCAGAGGCGAACTTAAGGCTTGTCGTAAGCATAGCGAAGAGATATGTGGGAAGAGGCATGCTCTTCCTTGACCTGATCCAGGAGGGTAACTTAGGTCTTTTAAAGGCAGTAGAGAAGTTTGATTACAGAAAGGGTTACAAATTCTCGACCTATGCAACATGGTGGATCCGTCAGGCTATTACCAGAGCCATAGCAGACCAGGCAAGAACCATAAGAATTCCTGTACATATGGTGGAGACCATAAACAAGCTTACCAGGGTTTCGAGACAGCTCTTACAGGAGCTTGGACGTGAACCGCTTCCGGAGGAGATTGCACAGGAGATGGATATCCCTGTAGAGAGAGTAAGGGAGATCTTGAAGACCTCACAGGAACCTGTATCGCTTGAGACTCCTATTGGTGAGGAGGAGGACAGTCACTTAGGCGACTTTATTCAGGATGAAAATGTACCGGTGCCGGCTGAGGCAGCAGCATTTACCTTACTTAAGGAGCAGCTCGGCGAGGTGCTCGGAACCCTTACCGAAAGAGAGCAGAAGGTGCTTACCTTAAGGTTCGGACTTGAGGACGGAAGGGCAAGAACCTTAGAGGAGGTCGGAAAGGAGTTCATGGTAACACGTGAGCGTATCCGACAGATAGAGGCAAAGGCGTTAAGGAAATTGAGACACCCGAGCCGTTCGAGAAAGCTTAAGGATTATCTTGAGGACGACAACTAATGAGCGGTTCTAAGCTTTCGGACAGGCTTATTGCGGCAGCGGATTGTGTGGCGGCAGCTAAGATTTTTGTGGGATCTCCTCAGAATTATACTGTTGTGGACTGTGGCTGCGATCACGCCTACCTTGCCATACATCTTGTAAATCATGGCATAGCGAGCAGATGTATCGCTTCGGATGTGAGAACCGGGCCTCTGGCAGCAGCAAAAGAGCATATAGAAGAAGCTGGCTTGAGCGAAAGCATAGAAACCGTGCTGTCCGACGGAGTGAAGTCGGTTAATCTCGAAGAGGCAGACTGCCTGTGTATATTGGGCATGGGCGGGAGACTTATGACGGATATACTTGAAGCGGGCGGAGAACGTGTATCGCGTTTGAACACTTTAGTGCTTTCACCCCAGTCAGAACCTGAGCTTGTGAGAGCCTGTGTTTTTGACATGGGTCTTCACATAGAGGGTGAGCGGTGCGTATTTGAGGATGGAAAGTATTATGTGATAATGCTGGTTCAGGAAGGTAAGGAGAATGAGCCTTATAATCCGCATGAGCTTCGGTTCGGAAGGGCAGCCGTAAAGATAGATGTCATAAATGAGATTAACAGACTTGAAACGTTGCTTAAACGTGATATCTCGGTCAGGGAGAAGCTTGAAGGACTTCCTGGCGAGTCGGCGAGGGAAAAACTGGCTCCGATATTGGCAGAGATAAAAGAGCTTGAACTGTCACTGGCAGAGATAAAAAAATATGAATGTAATATACCGGATGATAAAGAGTATGAGCTGACGGAGGCGGATATAGAAGCGCTTGAATTGTTACCGGCAAAGAGAAAAGCGCTTAAACATAATAATAATTCAGGAGATTAGAGATGCTTGTAAGGGATGTAACAGAGATACTTGAGAGGAACTCTCCGCCCGAGTATGCGGAGGATTGGGACAATGTCGGGTTGCTTTGCGGAAGATCCGACAGAGAGGTTCACAGGATAATGGTTACTCTTGATGCAACGACTGAAGCGTGTCGGAAAGCCGTCGAAATGGGTGTGGATATGATAATTACACATCATCCTATGGTATTCGGGAAGATAAACAGGGTAAACGATCAGTCGGTTCTCGGAAGAAAACTCCTCATGCTTATAGAGGCGGGGGTATCCTGTTATGCGATGCATACGAATTTTGACACAAAGGGCGGTATGGCGAAGCTGGCGGGCTCGATGTTGGGGCTTAAAGCAATGCAGGTGCTGGAAGAAACCAAGGACGGAGAAGGGCTTGGCGTTATCGGACTTCTTGAGCGGACTACGCCACTGTGCCGGCTGGCAGATCTTGTTAAGCGGCAGTTCGGATTGCCGGAGGTGCTGGTGTTCGGCGATTGTAATAAAGAAGTGGAAAAGGTTGCTGTTTGTCCCGGCTCGGGAAAGAGTGTGATTGACATTAGTATCGCAAAGGGCGCGGAGTGCCTTATCACGGGTGATATAGGGCACCACGACGGGATAGATGCAATGGATGCGGGCTTATATATAATAGACGCGTCACATTACGGGCTTGAGGAGATATTTGTGGATCATATTATGAACGAGGTGCTCGGACCGCTTGACGGCGTGGAAATATTCGGCTGGAGCGTAGGCAGACCATATAATGTGTATTAGGGGAGGGGTTACTTATGGAAAAGATTAACATCACAATGAACGGGCAGACTTATCAGATTGACAAGTTTACTACTATTTCGCAGTTTCTTGCGGAGACGCTTCCCAAGGAGGACAGGTTTAAGTATGTTCTCGCAACAAGGAATAAAAAGCTTTCTGAGCTCGGTGTGCTTTTGGATAAGGATTGCGAGCTTGAGCTTCTCGGCGTGGATTCCGTGATGGGCTTTGATACATATAAGAGAAGTCTTACCCTGCTTATGGTCAAGGCATTTTCTGATGTTTTGGGAGGAAAGACGAACCATCGTGTAGAGGTTATGTATCCGGTCGGGAAGGGCGTGTTCTGCAGACTTTGCAACACTGAAGTTAGGGTCACCGAGGCGCTTATTGAAAATGTAAAGGCGCGGATGGAGGAGCTTGCATATCTCGATATAAAGATTGTCAAGGAGTCCATAGGCACGGATGAAGCCATGAATCGCTTTGCTAAGCAGGGAATGACTGATAAGGAGATACTCTTTAAATACCGCCGCGTATCCAAGGCAAACCTTTACAGCTTGGATGGGTATGAGGATTATTTCTACGGGTATATGGTTCCTTCGACAGGCTACTTAAAGGTATTTGACCTAGTTGCTCACGATGACGGATTTATTATAGTGCCGCCGAAGAAGACAAACCCTGAGGAGCTCCCGGAGCTTGAGGTTCCCGAGAGACTGTTCGGTGTATTAAAGGCTACAGAGGAGTGGTACAGAAAGCTTGGAGTGAACAATGTCGGAGAGCTTAACGAGACTATAACTTCGGGGGATATACAGGAGCTTATGCTCGTGCAGGAGGCTCTGCAGGAGAAGCAGATAGCGGATATCGCGGAGAGAATCAGAGAGACAGGCAAGAGGATAGTTTTAGTTGCAGGTCCTACATCTTCGGGTAAGACCACCTTCTCGCACAGGCTTTCAGTTCAGCTTCGCGCGCACGGTTTAAGACCTTATCCCTTCGCGCTTGACAACTACTTCCGTGAGAGGGAGGAGACGCCGAGGGATGAGAACGGCAACTACGACTTTGAGTGCCTTGAAGCCATGGATTTAACTCTCTTCAACAAGCATGTGACAGCCTTGCTTGCAGGAGAGGAAGTAGCGATACCGACCTTTAACTTTACTCTTGGAAAGAAGGAGTACAAGGGTAATACATTAAAGCTCGGACCGACAGATGTGCTGGTTGCAGAGGGAATACATGCCCTCAACCCGGCTATGACAGCAAGCATCGACAATGACAGCAAGTTCAAGGTATATATAAGCGCGTTGACACAGCTCAATATAGACGATCATAACCGTATCCCGACCACGGACGGCAGACTTATCCGCCGCATAGTAAGGGATGCGCGCTGCCGAGGCAACTCCGCTCAGGATACGATAGCCATGTGGCAGTCCGTGAGAAGAGGAGAGGACAGATTCATCTTCCCGTTCCAGGAGCAGGCGGATGCTATGTTCAACTCCGCTTTGATCTACGAGCTTTCGGTCATAAAACAGTTTGCGGAGCCTCTGCTGTTTGCCGTACCCCGCGATTCCTACGAGTATTACGAGGCCAAGAGATTGCTTAAATTTATGGATTACTTCGTGGGACTTGATGTAACAAATGTACCGATGAATTCCATCCTGCGTGAGTTTGTGGGCGGAAGCTGTTTTGAGTAGAGGTGACATTTGACTGAATTTTGACTGAATTGACGTAACACGGGGATGTATATGAAAGTACGCAGGACGCTCGCGCTTAGCTGAGACCTTAGCGAACGGAGTGAGCTTAGTTCGAAGCTACACAGAGTACTATTTCACGGCGTAGCCCTTCTAAGCTCGTGAGGGACCTCGCTAAGAAGGGACGCCGCTCTATAGCCTGCTTAACTTTATATACACCCCGTGTTACTGTTTTCTGTGAGAATTTGCTGATCAGGCTCCTAATAAACAGCAGGCAGGGCGTATGTGTTAAGGTAAGCGGGCTGTTGAACGGCGTCGGTTCTTTGCGGGCGTTTTTTGACCGCTTAGAACCGCTACGCCGTGAACCAGAGCGCGAGCGTCCCGCGTGCTTAATACATACTTCCTGCCTGCGTTGTTGAATGCTGCAGAATAAGATAAACTAGTTCTTTGCCTGAATAAAGCTTATAAACTCATTGTGCGGCAGGGGCTTGGAGAAGTAGAACCCCTGTATGTAGTCTACGCCGAGCGCAGCCATGCTGTCGAGCTGCTCCTTGGTTTCGATTCCCTCGGCGACTATCTTAAGTCCGAGCTCCTTGATCATGCGTATTGTGGCGCTCATAACAACCTTCGCGCGCGAGTTGGTAAAGTACTCCTGTGTCATGGTTCGGTCGAACTTTACTATGTCGACGGGCATGTCCACGATATAGTTCAGGTTGGACTCGCCGGTTCCGAAATCATCGAGAGAGAAGGTGCAACCGAGTTCTTTTAGGTTGTGCATATTGTCGAGCAGGATGTTCCTCTGGTTTAAAGTGGAGGTCTCCGTGATTTCCAGGTTGATTGTCTCGGGAGGAAGTCCCAGCTCTTTCATAATATTCTTGAAATTATCTGCTAATTTTTCATTCTCGCACTGTGCTACGGAGAGGTTGATTTCCACATACTGTATGCCGTGCTTGCGCATGTGAGAATCCTTTAATGCGTGGCAGGTCTTTTCGAAGACTCGCTCACCGATTTTTTCTATGAGGCCGTACTCCTCGGCGACGGGTATGAAGCGTCCAGGCATCACTATTCCGCCGTCACGATCTCTTAAGCGGGCGAGAGCTTCGGCAGAGACGAATTTCTTGTCTGCAATAGAGTAGATAGGCTGATAGAAGACCTCGACTCTGTCTTCTGCGATGGCATCCTTGATGAGGTTAACCATTTGCTGAAATTCCCTGATGTGACTTCCGGTCTCGGCATTCAAAAGAATGGTGTTCTCCTCGTCTCCGGTGTCATCCTTGTAATACTGGTACACGGCGTAGAATTCCTCGGAGGACTCAAACACGAGTGAGTCCGGTGCGTACATGAAGACTGCAGGTATGTGCTCGGATTGTCCGTGCCAGTCCTTTTCAAAGGTCTGCTTTATTATGTCTAAGTTAAATGCGCTCTCGATTTCATAGCTGTCAGACCTGTTCTTGTCGTAGATAAGCATGAAGCTGTTGCCTGTGCACCTGAACAGCTTCGCGTTCGGAAAGCTTCGAAGGAAGTTGGTCATCTCGATTAAGATATCGTTCTCGACATCTGCGGCAAGCTTCCATTCTGCCGGGGTGGTAATTACTATTGTTGAGAAAGGAGTTTTGTTGATGTACAGCTGCTTTAAGTATTCCCAAAGTGTCGCGGTTGAGAAGATACCCGTTAATCTGTCAAGGTAGGCCTCGGGGTTTTCAAGCTCGGCATAGAGTATGGTAAGTCCGGTGGCTGAGCCAAATCCGACCAGCAGGAGCCCCGGATTGATGAACTGAATTCCGGCCGCTATAATCTCTAACATCATCCACGCGCGTACAGCCTTTTTTCTGTGTCTGTTTAGTGTCTTTGAGTAATAAATTGTAAATAAGAGTGTTGATATAATGAAATACGGAGCAAAGATGTATGTCGCTACATCTGCCGGACCGTAGCTGTAGATTACACGGCCTTCATGGTAATAGCTGATTGGAAGCGCCAATATAACGATTGCTCCTATAAAGAATACAATAAATTGCGCATATCTGAACTTCTTGCTCATTTTAAGTTTGGGTATGTCGCTGAAGGTATAGACCATGGCCATGTAGGAAACGGTCACAAGAAATACAAGGTAGAGCTTGGAGACGGCATCCACAAGCAGCGTAGGAAGCTTATCGGAATTGACAATCACAAAGATTGATGATATATCCAGGATAACGCATAAGGTATTCAAGACAATTGATAACAGAAAGATCCGCTCGCTGTAAAGGCCGACACGGTCATGCTTTGAAGCAAAATAAATCAGCAGCAGATCGATTACAAGTCCGCACATCTGAACTTCGATATTAAGCATGCCCGTCACCCCCCCCAAAAAAAAAATTATTGATATAGTCACCATAAACTAAGTAATTATAACATATTAATTCGAAAAATGATAGACATAATTCGACCTTTTGCACAATAAAAGTAGCCTTTTGTGGAGCTTTAAAGAGAAAATCACTATAAATAACATAAGATTTTACGCAGCTTGTTAATTCTGTATATTTTCAAAGGGAAAATGTAAAATATTTGTTAAAAATTACAAAAAAATGCGTGACAAATAGAAATATATAATTTATAATATAAATACTTATACAAATCATAAGTACTTATATAAATCGCTTGAACGGATACGTGATTTGTGAAGAAAATGTCGATTTTTGTACATTTGAGGGATACATTTTCAAGCATGTCATATAGGCGAAAGGAGGAGGGCCTATGAGCGACGGCAATAAGATTAATCTTCTGCAGATGCAGAAATACTTTGAAGGTCAGATGCAAAGGATCCGCACGATAAGCGATCTGGAGCTTTCCGAGAATGATTTCAAGAGCCTTGGTATAAAGCTCAGGTCTCTCTGCTTTTTTACCGGAAGTGAGAATGACATAGAGGATTTCATGCTCTCCATAGCGGTTTATAGCTCTTATGCGCTTATCTACGGTAATGTGGGTAGTGATTTCGAGAGTATCGTGTGGATGGTCATGAATAACAGTCAGTATATGGAGCGCATGCACTTATCGATGCTCAAGAATGTGTACGATAGCTACGGATTGAACACCTTTGATGTGGACGATGCAGATCTTATGACATCAGTGAGGAAGCTTGTGGCATTGCATGCGGGCATTCCGAACTGCGATAAGAACATGTTCTACGACATCTTAAGCGACTATTTAAGCTATCGCGATGTAGCTACCATGCTGGCCGAGATTTACGCAAGGCTTCCCGAGAGGAGCAGGTATATCTACGGTTTCATGGACAAGAATGAGAGAGAGCGCATGATTCTTGAAGCAAGATCTCTTGTAAATGATGTGGTGGACGGTATACTCGACAGGAACGAGCTTGTGGAAAAGCACAGTTCGCTTTCATTAAGTCTGATAGACAGATGTCTTATGTGGAATGAGACGGGAAATCAGATTATAAGATACAGAGTATATTAAGACGTGAGCCGGACTGTAAGCCGGGTTATGTCGTGGGTGATCATCTATCTAGACCTTGTGTTACCACAAGGCTCAAGCGACCTACCTAAGACGCAGCGGGCAGCTGCATGGTCTTAATTTGGTCTTGCTCCGGATGTGGTTTACAGAGCCTGCCCTGTTACCAAGACAGCGGTGAGCTCTTACCTCGCCTTTCCACCCTTACCGGTAAAACCGGCGGTATATTTCTGTTGCACTGGCATGGGAGTCGCCTCCACCGGACGTTATCCGGCATCCTGCCCTATGGAGCCCGGACTTTCCTCACCTGCCTTAGCGGCAGCCGCGATCACCTGTCTGACTCACGTCAGACGAGATTTTAGCATATTCGTGCGGCGAGCGCAAGGCAATATAGATTTTTATCATAGATTTTCATATGCGCAGGGGCACCGATATGTAGGTGTCAGCTGAAGCTGACCGGTGCCCCGCGCGCGATAAGTGAGACAGGAAATCTTTGATTTCCGTTGTCGAACTTATACAGAGTAGCAAGGTGCGACTGCGTCTTCCTTGCTCGATGTAACTATAGTTTAGGCAGATTGTTGACAAAGGAGAATAATATAATGGATGCAATTTCCTGCATAAAGACCAGAAGAAGTGTAAGACGATACACAGAAGAGGTTATAACCAAGGAACAGTTTGAACAGATTGTTGATTCCGCAAGGTATTCGCCGAGTTGGAAGAATACACAGACCATAAGATATATGCTTGTCACCGACAGGACGCTGATTGATCGAATTAAAGATGAGGCATTGCTTGGTTTTGAAGGTAATATCAAATCATTGGCAAGCACAAGCAGCCTGGTGGTACTCACGCAGGTGAATGGCAGATGCGGATACGAGAGAGATGGAAGTTTCTCCACAAGTAAGGGAACAGGCTGGGAGATGTTCGATGCGGGAATTGCAGCGCAGACCTTCTGCTTAAGCGCTCATGAAGCAGGCTTCGGAACCTGTATTCTGGGAATCTTTGATGACGCTAAGGTAGGTGAGATTTTAGAAGTACCCGAGGGACAGACGGTTACCTGTCTGATACCCATGGGAAGGCCGAAATTCGTGCCTGATCCGGTTCCGCGCAAAGAGGTTGCGGATCTCGTATCTTATAAGTGATGATAATACTCTTTTTTCGGAGTATTGGGGGTGGGACTGCCGTGCATATCACGGCAGTTTCTTTTTATGCACACGCCCGCGTAATGTAAATTGTCACTTCGTGACACGCGGGCGGCGCAGCGGTTAGGGTGCGACTTCGTCTTCCCTAACCGATTGACGCTATGAGGACATAGGTACGAAAGGTTCCCGGGACGCTCGCTCTATAGCCTGAGCATCTTTTGTATCCGTATCCGCACAGCTGTTTAATGAAATAGAAAGAAATATGTAAACTGGTTATTGAAATAAGCATTGGCAGTGTGTTATACTCACACACGGTTTTATGAAAGGATACGTGATACATGGAAAAGGGCAGAGCGAAGAATATAATAGACAATATGTATGACACGATAGATAACGCAACCTCGGTGCCGCTGTCGACGGGTAAGGTCATGGTTGACAGGGATGAGCTTCTGTTGATGCTGAGGTCCTTGGAAGATGCGATAGATACTGAGTTGAAGAGTTATCGCGAGGTTACGGACAAAAAGGGCAAGATACTGAGTGATGCCAAGGCTGAGGCAGATGCTATAATTGAGGAGGCTGAGAAGTCGGCGAGCCGCATCAGGGTCAGCAAGGCGGTTGGCAGGAGCGGAAAGCTTATCAACGAAGATTTGTCGTCGGCAGATAAAGAGGCTTTGAGGACTGCGGGCGATATATATGCGGCGTCACTGATAGTAACCGATGAGATGCTTACCGAGGTCAATGACGTGCTTGAGCGAGCTCAGGAGGAGGTTATAAAGCAATACGAAAATATGATGAAGATAATCGACGAGAAGACCGCCCAGGTTGAGAAGAACAAGGCGGAACTGATGTCGAGCCTTAAAGATATGAGCAAGGAGGAGAGGTATGAGCAATTGTTAGAGCTCAGTCAGCTTCTATCAAATGAGCTTTACAGGGAGAGAAAGAAGGCGCTTGCCGCTGAGAATGCCGTAAAGAGGGTGCATATATCCGCGGGACATATAGATGATTACGGTCGAAAGACGGATGTTAAGACTACTGAATTAGACAGGCATATAAAAAACGGTGAATGACATAGGCCATTCACCGTTTTTTATATGCATACGCAATGTAATTTGCTGCTTTGCAGCACGCGTGCGGCGCAACGCGTAGAGGGGCTGCGCCTTCCCTAAGCGATTATTGTTTATCTTTCTCTACATTCTTTCTCTTATTCTTCTTGTTCTCGTAGAGCGCCACGTCCGCGGAGTGGAGCACAAGCTCGATATTAAGCGAAGGCGCGCAGGTAAATACGCTGGTACCAAGGCTTAAATCAATGAAGTAAGGCTTGCCGCTTTCCTCATTAAGGTCGTCGTCGTAGCGGCGTATGCGGTCAAGTATCTTCTCGGGTTTATCGTCTCTTTCGACAAAGGTAAAGGCTACGAACTCGTCACCGCCGATTCTTCCGACGATATCATCTTCGTCAAGGCTGTCCGTGAGTATGTCGGCTATGCTCTTTATCGCAAAGTCTCCGTCGCTGTGGCCGAACTTGTCGTTGACCTGCTTCAGGTTATCCATGTCCGCGAAGATGAGCATCGCGCGTTTGCCTTCGTTCTCGTGAGCGTTGACCAAGCGCTGTACGCTGTCCAAGAAACCGCGGCGGTTGTTGATGCCGGTCAGAGCGTCGGTTACCGAGAGCTTGTTCAAAAGCTGGTTTTTCTGGTTTAATTCCTCGGCTGACTGAACGAGCTGATCCTGCGCCTTTAACTGCTGCTGCATGAGCGAGATGAAATTCAGCGAGGTCGCAAGCTGAAGGCTGTTCGGGTATATGTTACCGAACTGGGCTATGTCTATCTCTCCGACAAAAAGTCCATAGTGTATATTGTTGGTGAAAAGCGGAGTGATGACTAAGGTTCTTCTTCTGTCCAAAGGTGTGTAGGCATTGAAGAATATGTCCGATGAGGAGATTATTCTTTCGTTGCCGGTAAGGAATGTCGTAATGCCATTGTCGTTGGCTGCCTGTAGCAGCAGAGTCTTCGGAATCTTCCAGGAACCGTCAGGCATGAGCCTGATCGGATCATCGTAAATGTAAAGATAAGAGCTAATGAAGCCCGAATTCTGCAGCTTATCCATAATGAGTCTGAAGCAGGACTCCTCGTCATCGCTGTACGCAAGCGTGTCTCTGGTTATGTACATAGAGGACCAGATGGAATTCTTGTATTCCCTCTCTGTCATGAACAGGGTGTTGGAGATGCGCAGCATCAATGTTGACATTACATCGGAGAAGCATGCCGCAACCTGGTTGCTCAGCTCTTCGTCTTCAATAAGATCCTGAATCATGATTGAGAATTCGTTTATAACGTAGCTTAAGCGGTCTATGCTGAAGTATAACCTGAACAGAGGCTTTTCAAGAAGCTTTATCAGCATATCCCTGACCGGCTTGCTTTCGGGAGCCTTGCCCGATATAACCGGTTGCAGGATTGGATTGAGCAATGCGGTAAACGCTTCCTCCAACTCGTCATGGAGGAAAGATTCTTTGAAATTCTCTAATGTATGGTCGAGAATGAATTTTCTGATTTTACTTAATTCCGATGAAGAAGAAATCTTCTCGTGCTTGGCGCAAATCTGTCTTGTGCGGCACTCTCCGCAACCGCAGGAGGAGCGGACCACCAGGCTTGAGCTCAGTGTATTTATGTCGGTAAAACCAATCTCGATAAGGTCTATGGTCTGCTTAACCGCATTGTAGCCCATATCGATTATCTGGTTATGAACTGTGGTAAGCTGGGGATCCAAAATCATGGATACCGGTGAATCGTCATAACCGGTAACCAAGATATCCCTGCCTATCTCAAGACCTCTGGACTTAATAGCGGTATAACCGCCGGAGGCCATCTGATCATTTGCGAAAACCAGGGCGTCGATCTCGGGATGTGCATCTAAGAGATTGCCTACAAGTTCAACCGTGAACTCGGAGAAATCACCGTAGGCGATGAGGTCTTCATCCACGGGGATGTTGTTATCGATAAGTACCTGCTTGTAGATCTCCAAGCGTTCCATGGCGTCGGCGTTCTCCTGACGTCCGCTTACGAAACCTATGTGGCTGCATTTATGATCCTTTATGAGGTGTTCGACAGCGAGCCTCATACCCGTCACACCCTCGGTGTAAAGGTAGGGATAGCCGGGAACCTCAATCTCTATGGTAAGAATCGGTATATCGAAATTCGAGAGGAATTCTTTGATGTTGGTCTGAGAGAGGAAGCTTCCGATGGAACCGATTGCAACGATGATTGCATCAAGGTTCTGCTTTGAAGCATAGTAGTAGATGGAGTTATACTGATAATCGAAACGGGCGTTCATAGGATCGTCATAGGCAGCGTTCATGTACATGCCGGGGAATACGATGAGGTTTACATCGAATTTCTTTGCAGCATAATCAACGCCCTTACAGACCTCGTACGCATAGTCGTTATCTACGTGGCAGGTGAAAAATCCTATGTTTAGTTTTGAGTTCGCCTTTTTCAAATCAGTAGCCTCCTCTCTAGTGTATAGATAATGCTATTTTATCATATTCTTGCTCAAGATACAAGAGGACGGTTTTCAATCTGTGTCATTCTGAACGAAGTGAAGAATCTTAAAAAAGCAAGCTCCTTCGCTTCCTGTTGCTTCGCAAGCCCTCGTATTTCGTCATAAGGAGTACCGCTTGTGTGGATTCCTTATGACATCGAAGGCCGGCACCATAACGCTTCGCATTGTGGTCAGCGTCGCTCAGGATGACAAAAAAGACGTGTTTCTTGATATGTTGTATCCTTGATAATAGTCGGTGTTTATGTTATTATATCAATTCAGTAATTATTTCCATACATATCATTCCCATACAAGGAGGAGTTTAATCATGGATTACAAGAAGGCCGGAGTGGACATAGAAGCGGGCTACAAGTCTGTTGAGCTCATAAAGGAGCACATCAAAAGGACGGTAAGACCCGAGGTTTTGGGCGGCATAGGCGGATTTGCCGGCGCATTTGACTTAAAGACCATAGCGAAGATGGAGGAGCCGGTTTTACTTTCGGGCACCGACGGCTGCGGTACGAAGGTGAAGCTTGCTTTTATTATGGACAAGCATGACACAATCGGTATAGACTGCGTGGCAATGTGTGTAAATGACATCGCCTGCTCGGGTGGTGAACCGCTTTTCTTCCTTGATTATATTGCATGCGGAAAGAATTATCCGGAGAAGATAGCCAAGATTGTAAGCGGTGTTGCGGAAGGCTGCGTGCAGGCAGGAGCTGCCCTTGTAGGCGGTGAGACCGCAGAGCACCCGGGGCTTATGCCGGAGGACGAGTACGACCTTGCAGGCTTTGCTGTAGGTGTTGTCGACAGGAAGGACATGATAACCGGAGAGAATATAAAGCCGGGTGACGCGCTTATAGGTCTTGCCTCAAGCGGCGTTCATTCAAACGGTTTTTCTTTGGTCAGAAAGGTGTTCAACATGACCGAGGATGCGTTAAGAAGACATTATGACGAGCTCGGCAGAACCTTGGGTGAGGCGCTTATCGAGCCAACTAAGATATATGTGAAGGCTTTAAAGAGCGTTAGGGATGCAGGCGTTGTCATAAAGGGCGCAAGCCACATAACCGGCGGCGGCTTCTACGAGAATATCCCCCGTATGCTTCCGGACGGAGTGAAGGCTGTCGTTAAGAAGGACTCCTACGATATCCCGCCTATCTTTGGACTTATTGCGAAGAACGGGGATGTGGATGAGCATATGATGTACAATACATTCAATATGGGACTCGGCATGGTGCTCGCAATCGATGCCGCAGATGCCGATAAGGCCTTAAAGGCGCTCGAGGCAGCAGGAGAGAAGGCATACATAGTCGGTGAGGTCAAGGCAGGAGAAAAGGGAGTAGAGTTATGCTGAGAGTTCTTGTGATGGTGTCGGGAGGCGGCACCAATCTTCAGGCTATAATAGATGCGGTAAAAGCCGGTGAGATAACGAACACCGAGCTTGTGGGCGTAATAAGCAACAATTATGGCGTTAAGTCATTGGACAGGGCTGCGGCAGCAGGTATATCGGCTGAGGTATGCTCGGCAAAGGACTTTGCAAGCAGGGCAGAGTTCAACGACAAGCTTCTTGAGCGCGTGGACAGCTATAGTCCAGATCTTATAGTGCTTGCGGGCTTCCTTGTGGTCATCCCGGAGAAGATGATAGACAAGTACGAGAATAAGATAATAAACATACACCCGTCTTTGATTCCGTCATTCTGCGGAACCGGTTACTACGGGTTAAAGGTCCATGAGGCCGCATTGGCGCGAGGAGTGAAGGTGTCGGGCGCGACGGTGCATTTTGTTGATAAGGGAACGGACACGGGGCCGATTATCCTGCAGAAGGCGGTTGAGGTGGAAAAGGACGACACCCCCGAGACACTGCAGCGAAGAATTATGGAGCAGGCAGAGTGGAAGCTTTTGCCGAAAGCCATAGATATGATAGCAAACGGAAAGATATAGAGAATATTTGATATTAAAAAGGGAGACATAACAGATGAAGGTAATGATAGTCGGTGGCGGCGGAAGAGAGCACGCCATAGCATGGGCATGTAAGAAGAGTAAAAGGGTGGACGCGCTTTATGCCTGCCCGGGAAATGCCGGA
Organism: Lachnospiraceae bacterium; assembly: GCA_017525525.1. Classification (GTDB taxonomy): domain Bacteria; phylum Bacillota; class Clostridia; order Lachnospirales; family Lachnospiraceae; genus Coprococcus_C. The sequence goes on from JAFXSQ010000030.1 coordinate 36,990, forward strand.
ATCGCTAAGCTTGCGGAGTGTAAGGATATATCCGTTATGGATAAAGAGGCTCTGCTTGCTTTTGCCAAGGAAAAGGAGATTGATTTCGTTATAGTAGGACCGGACGATCCGCTTGCAGCGGGCGTTGCGGATGTATTTTTGGATGCGGGGATCAAGACCTTCGGTCCGAGGGCAAATGCTGCCATAATCGAGGCTTCAAAGGCATTCTCAAAGGAGCTGATGAAGAAGTATAACATACCCACTGCGGCTTACGAGACTTTTACCGATGCGGATGCGGCAAAGGATTACTTAAAGAGCGCGAAGCTCCCGATAGTATTAAAGGCCGACGGACTTGCGCTCGGCAAGGGAGTTCTTATATGCAATACATTAGACGAGGCGCTTGCCGGAGTTGACGAGATCATGGTTGACAGGAAGTTCGGCGATGCGGGCAACAAGCTCGTTGTAGAGGAGTTTATGACCGGAAGAGAGGTTTCGGTGCTTTGCTACTCGGACGGAACGACCATACTTCCTATGACATCGGCGCAGGATCACAAGCGCGCGGGCGACGGAGATACGGGCCTTAACACAGGCGGCATGGGTACATTTTCACCGAGCCCCTTCTACACTGAGGAGGTTGACCGCTTCTGTAAGGAGAAGATATACGGTCCTACGATTGCGGCTATGAAGGCTGAGGGCAGGGAGTTCAAGGGAGTGCTGTTCTGTGGTTTGATGCTTACCCCGGACGGTCCGAAGGTGCTTGAGTTCAACGCGCGTTTCGGCGATCCTGAGGCTCAGGTTGTCATCCCGAGGATGAAGAATGACATAATAGATGTGATGGAGGCCTGCGCCGACGGAACACTCGATAAGATTAATCTTGAGTTTGAGGACAATGCGGCTGTCTGCGTTATGCTTGCATCGGACGGATACCCGCTTTCATATCAAAAGGGCTTTAAGATAAGCGGCCTGGAGAGCTTTGAGGGTAAGGATGACTACTTTGTATTCCATTCGGGCACAAAGTTCAAGGATGATGACGTGGTTACAAATGGCGGAAGAGTGCTTGGAGTTACTGCACTCGGAAGCAATTTAAAAGAGGCGAGAGCCAATGCGTACAAGGCGACTGAGCTCATTTCCTTCGAGAATAAATACATGAGGCATGATATCGGTAAAGCTATAGACGAGGCGGAGGCTTGAGTTTCATGGAGAAGAGATTTACCGAGTTTGTCGAGGAGCTTTTAGCTGTGGCCGAGATGACGGCGACGGATTTGAAGCACAGCTATGTGGGCACGGGACACCTGCTTTATGCTATGGTCACCTGCCCGGGAGGAACCTCGTGGCAGATACTTTTGGAGAACGGTGTCAACGCCAAGGATATAAGACACTATCTGGTTACAAGCAAGGAATACAGCGGAGAAGGCAGAAGAAAAAAGAGAATAACATATTCCGAGCGATTAAACGCTCTTCTTGACAGGGCTGCCGCAGAGGCTAAAAGGATGCGCGCATCCGCCATAGGCACGGAGCAGCTTCTTATTGCCATGCTCAAGGATAATGACAGCATAGCTATAAAACTTTTTAATACTATGTCCGTAAACGTTCAGCAGATCTACATTGATACGCTGACAGCCTGCGGCATAGACCAGACAAGGGCTAAGAAGGAGTATGCGCAGCTCAAGAACCCGGCTAAGAAAAAGGACAAGTCGCCTACGCCGACCTTGGATCAGTACAGCAGGGATATGACGAAGCTTGCGGCGGACGGAATGCTCGATCCCGTAATCGGAAGAAGCGCGGAGATTGAGAGAGTGATGCAGATACTCTGCAGGCGCATGAAGAACAATCCGTGTCTGGTCGGAGAACCCGGAGTGGGCAAGACGGCCGTTGTAGAGGGCATGGCCTCCATGCTTGCGTCAGGGGCGGTACCTGAACTGCTTGCCGACAAGAGAGTGGTGAGCCTTGACATAAGTAGCATGGTTGCGGGCTCAAAGTACAGAGGCGAGTTTGAAGAGAGAATAAAGAATGTAATAAATGAAGTGCGGAACGCGGGGAATATAATCCTCTTTGTGGACGAGCTTCATACGCTTATCGGAGCCGGCGGCGCCGAAGGCGCGCTTGACGCGGCGAATATCTTAAAGCCGGCTCTCTCAAGAGGAGAGGTGCAGCTAATAGGCGCAACGACTGCGGATGAGTACAGGAAGTATGTGGAAAAGGACGCGGCCTTGGAGAGAAGGTTCCAGCCTGTGGCAGTGGAGGAGCCTACGAAGGACCAGACCGTGGACATACTCTACGGCTTGAGGGATAAGTACGAGGAGCACCACGGCGTAACCATAGGCGAGGACGCAATAGACGCTGCAGTTGAGTATTCCGTAAGGTATATCAACGACAGATTTCTGCCCGACAAGGCGATAGACTTAATAGACGAGGCTTCCTCGAGGAAGAAGCTCGGCCTCTTCAAGAATGACAGGGGCTTAAGGAGGATAGAGGAGGACGAAAAGGAGCTTACCGAGGAGCTTGAGAATGCTCTTGCCGACGGTAACTTTGAGGAAGCGCAGGAAATAAATAAGCTTATCGAGAAGGACAGGAGCCGCATAGAGAAGACTAAGGACAAGCTGAAGAGCTTGGACAGCGAGGAGCTTATCGTCACCGAGGCGGATGTGGCGGATGTCGTGTCCGTGTGGACGAAGATTCCGGTGGCAAGAATCACTCAGTCCGAAAGCGCTAAGCTTCTCAACTTAGAGAAGACACTTCACAAGAGAGTTGTGGGCCAGAATGAGGCTGTGGACGCTCTCTCAAAGGCAATCAGAAGAGGCAGGGCCGGACTTAAGGATCCCAAGAGGCCTATTGGTTCATTTCTTTTCTTAGGCCCTACGGGTGTTGGCAAGACTGAGCTTTCAAAGGCTCTTGCAGAGGCTGTCTTCGGAGATGAGAAGGCCCTTATAAGGGTTGATATGTCCGAGTACATGGAGAAGCACAGCGTGTCCAAGATGATAGGCTCGCCTCCGGGCTACGTGGGCTTTGACGACGGCGGGCAGCTTGCCGAGCAGGTAAGGAAGCACCCTTATTCAGTGGTTCTTTTTGACGAGATCGAAAAGGCTCATCCGGATGTGTTCAATATCCTGCTTCAGGTCTTAGACGACGGGCGCATCACGGATTCCAAGGGAAGGACGACCGACTTCAAGAACGCCATAATCATCATGACCAGCAATGCCGGAGCTCAGAGGATAATCGATCCCAAGAAGCTTGGCTTCTCTGTGGCGGATGATGCGGAGAGTGAGCACAAGGACATGAAGGCGGGCGTTATGGAAGAAGTCAAGCGCATGTTCAAGCCGGAGTTCTTAAACCGTATCGACGATATAATCGTGTTCAGATCTCTTACAAAGGAGGATGTAAAGGAAATCAGCGGCCTGATGCTCAAGGAGCTTAAAAAACGCGCAAAGGAAAATCTTGATATAGAATTAAGCTACAGCGCCAAGCTCAAGGACTTTATATTTGACAAGGGCTATGACAAGAAGTATGGCGCAAGACCGCTTAAGAGAACCATACAGAGCGAGATAGAGGACAAGCTTGCCGAGGAGGTGCTCTCGGGTAAGGTCACCGCCGGAAACAGGGTAACCGTGTCAGTATCAGACGGCAGCGTTACCTTTAAGAAGACGGGACGAAGGACGGCAGAATAAGCCGGAGTAAAATCTCAAAAATCGTGTAATAAAATTGTAGTAAATTTTTAAAAGATGTTGTATAATCAAAAATAGTATTCAAAAATATCGCATACTAATATTTTGCGGAGGGTAAAAACTATGGCAGTAATTGATGATCTGATTCGCGAGGAGAACGGAGGCCTTTCCTTCGGTAATTATTCATTGACAGCGAAGACCAAGAAGGACGGATTTAACTACAACGGAGACATCTATAAGATAAAGACCTTCAATGAGATCACCAAGCTCGAGAAGAACGGGATGTTCGTGTATGAGTCTGTTCCGGGAACCACAGTTCACGGTTTTACAGCTACGGATAAAGAGGTGAATTTTGTGGTTGAGGGAACCACGGATTCACAGATTACACTTGAACTTGAGGCCGAAAAGGAGTATAAAGTTCACGTTAATAAGGTATTTGTGGGTGAGATGAAGACTAATCTCGGAGGAAAGCTCAACATAAGCGTTGAACTCGAAGAGGGCAAGCAGGTTGACATACTGGTTGAGAAACAGTAGAATCTCGGCTTAATCTAAACATATCTGACTTTCGGGGAGACATATAATGTTTGGTGTGTATTTCGGAAAATACTTAGTGGATATGGGAATTATCTCGGAGGAGGTCTATGCGGGCCTTCTCGAGTCTACTAAGAATGACAAAGTGAAGATGGGACTGCTCGCGGTGGACTTAGGGCTGATGACTGAGGAACAGGCCCAGGAGGTCAACCAGCTTCAGCAGATGCTTGACAAGCGCTTCGGAGATATAGCTATTGAGAAGGGCTACCTTACCGAGGATGACGTGTATGATCTTCTCGACAAGCAGGGTGATGCTTACCTGCTTTTTGTGCAGGCCGTGCTTGAGAGCGGCATCATGGATTTCGAGGATATTAAGACCGAGCTTGGCAATTACCGCAGGTCGGAGCATCTTACGCTCACTGATGTGGAGGCCATAAAGACCGGAGATGTAGACAGGATAGTGCCTATCTTCATGAAGGATATGGAGATGCCGGAGCATATCAGGCAGTACATTTCTCTTTCGGCCAGGAATATAGTCCGCTTTATCGACCGCTTCTTCATCATGGAGAGGATAGAGAAGATAGATGATTTCGAGCTTCCGTGCGCGGTTATGCAGATAATCCACGAGGACGGGGATATGCTTATCGCTCTGGGGGGGCTCAAGGAGGATTTGGAGGTAGTCTCGGGGAACTTTGTAAAGAATGTTGTCGGAAGGGATGACATTGATTTCGATTCGCTTGATGTGGCAGGGGAGTTCCTGAATGTCAATAACGGACTTTACGTGTCCAGTGTTCTGTGCGAAAGAACCGATGTAAGGGTTGAATCGCCGGTTATAAAGACCGATGGTTTAAGGCTTCGCACGGACGGAAAGATGTACATTGTTCCGTTGCTTATTGATGAAAGACCTATTGAGTTCATCATTTGCACCGGTAATGTAAATATATCATAAGTTTTATTAGAAAAGGAGCATTAAGGTAATGTCAGAAGCAAATTCACAGGGTGGGTGGCGCTCGAATAAGTGGGTACGCGCCGCAATCCCCGCACTGCTGCTTCACTGCAGCATAGGTACTGTTTACTGTTGGTCGCTGTTCTCGGAGAGGATCGCGGAGCACATAGGTCATACGAAGGGAGCCGTAGAGTGGGCGTTCTCATTCGCCATATTCTTCCTCGGCATGTCTGCCGCATTCCTCGGAAATGTAGTTGAGAAGGACATTCACAAGTCATCGCTTATAGCAACCATCTGCTTTGCGTCAGGTATGGCTTTGACCGGTTTCTTTATTTACTACGGTGGGGAGCATCAAAAGAGTACCTTGGCACTTGTCGGAATATATCTTTCTTACGGTTTTATCATGGGCGTAGGCCTCGGTACAGGTTATCTGTCACCGGTTAAGACACTTATGCTCTGGTTCCAGGACAGAAAGGGTCTTGCAACAGGTCTTGCCGTCGCAGGCTTTGGTGCAGCTAAGGCTATCGCAAGCCCGATCATGGAGTGGATGCAGGATAATCTCGGAGACGGAGCTATCTACAAGATGTTCTGGATCCTTGCAGGCGTATACTTCGTGATGATGTTCGTAGGACATCTTCTTCTTGCCAAGCCGGCAGGCTGGGTTGAGCCTCAGGGCAAGGGAGAGAAGCCGAGCATTATCTCTGTATTAAAGACAAAGCCTATAACCAACTATATCGGTATCTGGGTTATGTTCTACATCAACATCACCTGTGGTCTTGCACTTATCTCTCAGGAGAAGATGATCGTTAAGTGTATCGGTCTTGCAGCTTCGGCAGGTATAATCTCAACCGTATCTGCAGTATTCAATGCGGGCGGCCGTCTCGGCTTCTCGGCATGGGCTGATATGATGAAGGACAGAAATACCGTATATAAGCTTATCTTCATCCTTTCGATAGCATTTACCGGACTTGTAATACTTACACAGGGTATCAAGAACGGTGAGGGCAATACACTTCTCATAATACTTGTGCTTACGCTTATCTTCTTCGTAAATGCAGGTTACGGCGGCGGTTACTCCAATGTTCCTACGCTTCTGTCAGACCACTACGGCATGGGTTCGATAAGCGCCATCCACGGCATTACACTTTCTGCATGGGCATTTGCGGGACTTACCGGTAACCAGGTTGCAACACTTATTGTGAACAACTCAGGTGAGTGGATAGAGCACGGTACCGACGCGGCAGGCAATGTGATTAAGGTAAACCCAATCGGTTATCAGAATGTGCTTTTCTTCACTATAGCACTTTACGCAGTAGCCCTTGTCCTCTGCCTTGTACTTGTAAGACCTACAGATAAGGCTCTTGAAGCAAAGGCTGCAAAGAAGGCTGCTAAGTAAATTATTAGCAAAAAAGTTTTTTGAAAAAATATTAAAAAAGTGCTTGCATTTGTGACTTGCCTGTGTTATAGTAGGCAAGTCGCAAACGCAATACTAAATATGGTCGATTGGTCAAGCGGTTAAGACGTCGCCCTCTCACGGCGAAAACAGGGGTTCGATTCCCCTATCGACTGCTCAAAGCTCTTGAGAATTGTTCTTCAAGAGCTTTTCTTTTTGCCTTGACTGTGGTAAAATAATGAGAGTTTTTTTACAACGAAATTCGCAGCAAACAGGGGGATATAATGGATAGAAAAGAGAGATATCAAAAGCAGATAAAAAAGAGGGTTTTGATAGTCGAGGACGAGTACATTAACCGTGAGATGCTGGGCTTTATGCTCAACCGTGAGTATGAGGTTCTGTATGCAGAGAACGGCAAGGAGGCCTTGGATACTTTAAGAAACACGGAGGATATCTCCGCAGTGCTGCTTGACCTTATGATGCCTGTTATGAACGGCTTTGAATTCCTTGACATAAGTCAGGGGGATTCAACCTTAAAGAGAATACCGGTTATCGTTATGACTGCGGATGAGACCGCGGAGGTTAAGAGCCTGAACTTAGGCGCAGCGGACTTTATAAGCAAGCCGTATGACGCTCCCGAGGTTATACTTGCGAGGATAAAAAGGATAATAGAGCTTGCCGAGGATAAGCTCATAATCAATGCAACCGAGCGTGACGAGCTGACAGGTCTCTACACGAGAAAGTTCTTCCAGGAGTATGCGGCCCAGCTCGATCATTATTATCCGGACTGGAAGATGGATGCGGTATCGCTCGATATAGATAATTTCCACCTGATCAACGAGCTCTACGGCAAGAGCTTCGGTGATAAGGTTTTGGTGAGAATAGCGGATCTCTTAAGAGAGAGCCTGTCTACTATGGTAGACGGTTACGCCTGCAGATACGATAGAGATATGTTCTATATGTACTGCACGCACCTTGATGATTACGAGCCGTTAAGAAGGCATATTATAGACGGTCTTGCTGACCTGACCGATACGCATAAGATAAGAGTCCGCTTCGGTGTCTACCTGAATGTAGACAGGGATATGGAGTTCGAGCAGCGCTTCGTGCGTGCTAAGAGGGCAAGCGACAGCATAAAGGGCGACTATTCGAAGCGCATAGCTGTCTATGATACCGAGGCGCACAACGAGGCACTCTTATCGCAGAAGCTTATAAGCGATGTGCAGACGGCTATTAAGAATAATGAGCTTATAGTATATTACCAGCCGAAGTATGCGATCGACGGCGAGACTCCGGTGCTTAAGAGCGCGGAGGCTCTGATAAGGTGGAACCACCCCGAGTTCGGTATGCTTCCGCCGTCAAGGTTCGTTCCGCTCTTTGAACAGAACGGGTTGATACAGCTTCTCGATCACTTCGTGTGGAAGGAGGCCGCAAGGCAGATAAAGGAGTGGAAGGGCAGGCTTGGAAAGACTGTTCCCGTATCCGTAAATGTATCGCGAATGGACATCTATGATGACAGGCTCGAGGAGAGACTCGTATCTCTTGTAGAGGACAACGGTTTGGAATCGGGAGAGCTTCTTCTTGAGATAACGGAGTCGGCTTACTCCGAGAATCCCGAGCAGCTCATAGAGGCTGTCGATAAGCTCAGAAAGAGGGCCTTCTTCGTGGAGATGGATGATTTCGGTTCGGGCTACTCATCGTTAAATATGCTTTCCGTTCTTCCTGTGGATGCATTAAAGCTTGATATGCAGTTTGTGAGAAATATGCACAAGGATGAAAAGAGCTTAAGACTTATAGAGCTTATAATGGGGATAGCGGACTACCTTTCCGTTCCGGTTATTGCTGAGGGAGTAGAGGAGAAGGAGCAGCTTGACCTGTTGAAGAAGGTTGGCTGCAGTATAGTCCAGGGATATTACTTCTCAAAGCCTGTAGCACCGGATGAGTTTGAAAAGTTTCTGTAAGAAATCATTTTGATCCGGAGGTAGACGAAATTGATCAAGACACTTGCAAAAAGTATAAGGGAATACAAGAAGGATTCCATAATCACTCCGGTTTTAATAGCCGGAGAGGTAGTTATGGAATGCCTTCTTCCTTTTGTTATGGCGAAGCTGATAGACGGCATGGAGGAGGGCGGTATGCCATTTATCCTGAAATACGGCGCGCTTTTAATAGCGCTTGCCATGCTTTCACTGATGTTTGGAGCGCTGGCGGGTATTACCGCTGCGACTGCATCCTGTGGCTTTGCGAAGAACTTAAGGAAGGACCTTTATTATAAGGTTCAGGACTATGCATTTGCGGACATAGACAAGTTCTCCACATCTTCGCTTGTCACAAGACTTACAACGGATGTGGCAAATGTTCAGAATGCGTATCAGATGATTATCAGAGGTGCCATAAGGACACCGTTGATGCTGATTTTTTCGATCACGATGAGTTTGATGATTAATGTTAAGATGTCACTCATTTTCCTCGGAATTCTTCCTGTGCTCGCAGCAGCGCTGTTCGGAGTGTTCTTCGTGGTTCACCCCATATTCAAGAGGATATTTAAGAAGTATGATGCCCTGAACAATTCGGTTCAGGAGAATGTGGCGGGCATAAGAGTAGTGAAGTCCTTCGTAAGAGAGGACTATGAGAAGGAAAAGTTTGGCCATGCCTCAGAGGAGGTAAGGAAGGACTTTACCATGGCTGAGAAGATTATCGCTTTGAACAATCCGGCGATGATGATTTGCGTCTACGCGGCCATGTTCTTAGTCAACTTCCTCGGTGCCAGGATGATAGTAAATTCCGGCGCAACCGAGCTTACGACAGGTGAGCTTTCATCTCTGATGAACTACGGCGTGCAGATACTTACCGCCATGATGATCTTCTCCATGATGTTCGTAATGTGCGCGCTCGCTTCTGAGTCCGCGTCGCGTATATGTGAGGTTATAGAGCATGATCCTTCACTGCCCTTAAAGGAGAACGGACTCACAGAGGTTAAGGACGGAAGCATAGTATTTGAAAATGTGTCCTTTAAGTACAGCGAAAGAAGCAAGAGAGATGCATTAAGCAATATCAATCTTACGATAAAGAGCGGCTCGACCGTTGGTATCATAGGTGGAACGGGTTCGTCGAAGAGCTCGCTTATCCAGCTTATCCCGAGGCTTTACGATGCGACTGCCGGCAAGGTTTTGGTAGGCGGCGTGGATGTGAGGGACTACGATGTGCATGCGCTTCGTGACGCGGTTTCTGTAGTGCTTCAGAAGAATGTGCTCTTCGCAGGTACTGTAAGCGAGAACCTAAGATGGGGCAACAAGGAGGCAAGTGACGAAGAACTTGTGAGGGTGTCAAAGCTTGCACAGGCGGACGAGTTCGTCTCGACTTTTGCCGATGGCTACGAGTACAGGATAGAGCAGGGCGGAACCAATGTATCCGGCGGACAGAAGCAGAGACTCTGTATAGCAAGAGCACTTCTTAAGAAACCGAGGATAATCATACTGGATGATTCCACTTCTGCGGTTGATACGAAGACGGATGCGCTAATTAGAAAGGCGCTCAAGACCGAGATACCGGATACCACAAAGATAATCATAGCGCAGAGACTTGCCTCCGTGGAGGACGCCGATGTGATCCTTGTTATGGATAAGGGAACCATAGTCGAGCAGGGCACACATGACGAGCTTATGAGCTTAGGTGGCATCTACAGGGAGATATACGACTCTCAGACCAAAGCAAAGGAGGCGAGCTGATATGGCACCAGGACCAAAGGGCAGAATGCGCGGTAAGGTACCTATGCCCGGAGCTATAAAGAAGGGTACCATGGGCCGCTTCATGAAATACCTCTTCTCAAAATACGGCAAGAGCATTGTGGTCGTCATAGTGGGGATTGTGATGAGTGCCCTGGCTTCGATGGCAGCGCAGATGTTCACCCAGAAGCTTATCGACGAGTGTATCATCCCGGGCATAGATAACGGCTTTGACAGTATTAAGAGCAAGCTTTTCTCGCTGCTTCTTGCTATGGGAATAATCTATATACTCGGCGTTATCGCTTCGTTTACTTATACCAGGATTATGGCGACGGTAACCCAGGGAACATTGAAGCACCTTCGTGACGACATGTTCAACAAGATGGAGACGCTTCCCATCAAGTACTTTGACACACATGCTCACGGCGATATAATGAGTACCTATACGAATGATGTTGATGCGGTAAGACAGCTGATAGGACAGAGCCTGCCTACGGTTTTCCAGTCGGTTCTGACAGTTATCACCATGACATTTATGATGATTTTTTATAGTATATGGCTTTCGCTGGTTGTCTTTGCATTTATCATCATTATGTCAAAGTCCATCAAGAAGTTCGGAGCGGCTTCGGCAAAGTATATGATGGGGCAGCAGAGGGCTCTTGCGGTTGAAGAGGGCTACATAGAGGAGATGCTCAAGGGCCAGAAGGTAGTCAAGGTCTTCAACCATGAGGAGGAGAGCAAAAAGCGCTTTGAGGAGCTTAACGACGAGCTTTTCAATCACAGTGTAAAGGCTAACAAATACGGCAACATCCTCATGCCAATACTCCATAACATAGGCAATATAATGTATGTCGTTCTTGCTATAGCAGGCGGCATGCTTATCGCGTTTGACGCAACCAACATTTCACTGAGAGGAACCGAGCCGATCACGGCAGGTATCATAATCACCTTCCTCGGCATGTCGCGTATGCTCTCACAGACTGTCGGTCAGGCCTCGATGCAGGTGAACATGATCGCCATGGGACTTGCGGGCGTATCGAGAGTGTTTGAGCTCACAGATCAGGAGCCGGAGAAGGACGAGGGCTATGTAACCCTTGTGAATGCGGTTAAGGACGATAAGGGTGAGATCAAAGAGGCCGATCATATCACCGGACTTTGGGCATGGAAGCACCCGCACTCCGCGGACGGTACCGTGACCTACACTGAGCTTAAGGGCGATGTGGTTATGGAAAACGTAGACTTTGGTTACACGGATGAGAAGCTTGTCTTGAAGAACATTTCTCTTTACGCAAAGCCGGGTGAGAAGATTGCCTTCGTCGGCGCGACCGGAGCGGGCAAGACGACCATAACCAATCTTATCAACAGATTCTACGACATACCCGATGGCAAGATACGGTACGACGGTATAAACATCAACAAGATCAAGAAAAATGAGCTTAGAAAGTCACTGGGCGTTGTGCTTCAGGATGTAAACCTCTTTACCGGAACCGTTATGGATAACATACGCTACGGCAGGCTTGATGCAACGGATGAGGAGTGCATAGAGGCTGCAAAGCTTGCGAACGCAGACGACTTTATAACCAGACTTCCTGACGGCTATGACACCATGCTCACGGGCAACGGCGCAAGTCTTTCACAGGGACAGAGACAGCTCATCTCGATTGCGAGGGCTGCGGTTGCGAACCCGCCTGTTATGATCCTTGATGAGGCTACATCTTCAATAGATACAAGAACCGAGGCGATAGTAGCCGCAGGCATGGATAACCTTATGGATGGAAGAACGGTCTTCGTTATAGCCCATAGGCTTTCCACTGTAAGAAACAGCAAGGCGATTATGGTGCTTGACCACGGCGAGATTATAGAGCGCGGCTCGCATGATGAGCTTATAGAAAAGAAAGGAACATATTACCAGCTTTACACCGGAGCGTTCGAGCTGGAGTAAAGAATTTGAAGAGGCGGTGTTGTATCCGCCTCTTTGAGGGTATTGTAAAGTTATTATGAAAAAGACTCTTCGGGATAAAGAGGTGTCACTCTGAGCGTAGCGAAGAGTCTTTAATATAGGTTATTATATGATAGAGATAGAAGAGAAAAAAGAAACAGTGATACTTGTAGCGGTTGATTCCGGGACGCCGGAGTCGGATGTGGAAAGCTCCTTGGATGAGCTTGCCGAGCTGGTCAAGACTGCGGGAGCTTCGGTTTCCGGAAGGCTGGTGCAGAAGCTTGACGGTTTTAACCCGGGAACCTACATAGGCAAGGGCAAGATAGAGGAGCTTCGAGCTATGGTCTTTGCAACCGGAGCCACCGGAATAGTAACGGATGATGAGCTCACTCCTGTACAGATGCACAATCTGTCTACCGAATTAGACATTAAGGTTATGGACAGGACTATGGTGATACTCGATATATTTGCCCTTCATGCGAGCACTGCAGAGGGTAAGCTTCAGGTAGAGCTTGCCCAGCTTAATTACAGGCTTTCAAGGCTTACGGGCAAGGGCGCCTCCATGTCGAGGCTCGGAGGCGGTATAGGTACCAGAGGACCCGGTGAGAAGAAGCTGGAGGTGGACAGACGAGCTATAAGGAGCAGGGTGGCGCAGCTTAGAAGTGAAATCAGGGAGATGACCGAGCACAGGAAGCTTACCCGTGCGGGCAGAGAGGGAAGCATGCTGCCGGTATTTGCGATAGTGGGTTACACGAACGCCGGGAAGTCTACTCTGTTAAATACTCTGACCGGTGCGGAGATACTTGCGGAGGATATGCTCTTTGCCACGCTTGACACCACGACAAGGGTATATGAGTACGCAAGGGCAACGGGAAAGCAGAGAGTACTGCTCACAGATACGGTAGGCTTTATAAGAAAGCTTCCGCATAACTTGATTGATGCCTTCCGAAGCACGCTTGAGGAGGCAGGGTATGCCGATTACATAATCCATGTGGTGGATGCCTCAAGCGCGGATATGAAGGTCAATATGAAGACGGTTTATGCCACTCTCGATAAGCTTGGGATAACCGAGAGAAAGATCATCACGGTGTTTAACAAGATAGACAAGCTATCAGGGGATGATCTCTCGGGCCTCTTCGACAACAGGGCGACCAAGAGTGTGAGGCTTTCGGCAAGGGAGGCTATCGGGATAGACGAACTGTCTAATGCGATAGACGAACTGCTGCGTGAGGACAGGTGTTATGTAGATACGGTTCTTTCCTATTCGGATATGAACCTTCTGGCGAAGATCAAGAAGACCGGAGAGATAGAGTATGAGGAGTATGTGCCTGAGGGAGTGCATATCAAGGCGTTCGTTCCGGGGGAGTTGTACGGAGTTATAGAACAGTAATTGAAAGGATCCTTCGCGTTGCGCAGGATGACAAGTCGTAAAACGGTTCCGTACAAGACAACGGTGTCATTCTGAGCGATGCTGACCGCAATGCGAAGCGTTGCGGTGCCGGCCCGGCGAGGGCTTGCGAAGCAACAGGAAGCGAAGAATCTTATTTGGAGGAGAACAAGATGACTATCAACGAACTTATCGACTACTGCCGTGGAAGGCAGCTTTACATACAGACACACAACTTCCCGGATCCGGATGCCATAGCTTCGGCATTTGGGCTGCAAAAACTGTTTGAACACTTCGGAGTTGAGAGCAGACTTTGCTATGTGGGTCGCATAGACCGTGTCAACACAAGGAAGATGACGGAGCTTCTCGGGATAAAGATATCCTCCTATGATGAGCTTGATGAGGAGATGAGCGAGGACGATTACATAATCTGCGTCGACTCCCAGAAAGGCTCGGGGAATATAAAGGACTTAAAGGGTAACGAGATTGCATGCATAGATCACCATCCGTTCATAGAAGTGGAGGGGCTGGTTTTTCATGAGGTTCGTTATGTGGGAAGCTGCGCGACTATAATTGCTTCGTATTTTGAGAAGCTTGAGGTGGAGCCTGACAAGGCGACTGCAACAGCGCTTTTGTACGGGCTCAAGAATGACACCCTTAATTTCACAAGGGGAGTTCAGGATGAAGATATAGCCATGTTCTCGTGGCTGCTTAAGAGATGCGATAAGGAGATGCTTTCCAGGCTTGAGCATGACTCCATGGAATACACTGACTTAAGGGCTTACGGAACCGCCATACAAAACATTGAGGTCTACGGCAGACTCGGTATAGCCATGATTCCTTTTTCCTGCCCGGACGCATTGGTGGCGACGATTTCGGACTTTATACTTGCGCTTGATGCCGTGGAGGTTGCGGTTGTATATGCTAAGCGAATAGACGGTTACAAATTCTCGGCCAGATCCGAGGTTCCGGGTACCATCAACGCCGGCGAGCTTCTTGCAAATGTTCTCGCGGGCTACGGTGATGGCGGTGGCCACGCATTTATGGCAGGCGGTCTTATCCCTGCTGCAAATGTATTAAAGCTGGGCGCCGACCCCGATGCGGTTTTAAGAGAAAAGATACTTGAGTATGTGACGGAGAATACGAAACAGTGATTGGTATTTTAAGAGAATTGGTGAGGACATAAGCATGCTCGTCAACGGAGCTGTTAAACTCCGTTGACGAGCATGTCATAGGTTACGCCGTATTTTTCGGCTATATCCTTAGCGTAGGACGAGCCCTCCGGCTGTGCCAAAGCAACCTTGAAGGAACGCTTGCCGTCCTCGGTTTGCATAATCAGTGAGGCAGCTCCTGCTTCGGAGCTTTCACGGGTTAATTCCTCGGCGTCCTCTCCGAGCTTGTGCATATGAGTGTTGTAGATTGTGCGCGTTGCTTTGGTCAGGAGAGCTTTGACGGAATCTCTTGCGATGTAGTAGCCCTCCTCGAAAGATGTCGTGGAGAAGGTCTCGTTCATCAGCAGGAGACTTCTGCTTGTCGACTGAGAGAACATCTCCTTGAAACGGACACATTCTTCTCCGAGCCTTCCGAGATCCATGGTTTTGTCCTCGTCTGCCGGAAAGTGGGTGTAGATGCAGTCGCAGGGAACATAGCGGAAGCTCTCCGCCGGAACGTAGAGTCCACCCTGGGCCAGAACAAACAGCTGCCCGACAGCCTGCGTGATAGTGGTCTTACCGCCGCGGTTTGCGCCGGTAAGTATATATACGGTATGCTCCCGATCAAAGGAAAGGTCATTCGACACAATTTCACTTACATTATCCATGTTCATTGCAAGCTTCAGATTGTAAAAGCCTTTTGCTGACATAGATACAGATGCTTCGTTCTCGATTTCCGGCTGTGTTTCACAGAATACACAGCCTTTTTCAATAAGACGGCTGATAAACTCAGCGCATCTGATGTAATATACAAACTCCGGCACCAAAGCGGAGACATTCACTATTGCCACATTTGCATACTTGGTAAGCGTATCCTTAAGTTTCTTAACTATGGAGCCGAGCATCTTATTCACCACGGTGTCAAGATAAAATGTAGCGTTTGTTGATGCGCCGTCAGCCGCCGTATTCACGATTGTGGAGTTGGCTCCGGTAGTTGATGCATAAGTGGATTGCACTGCGTGCAGGCCCGCTTCGTTCTTCATATAATCGATGAAGCCGTGCTTTTCCTCTCCGTCGATGAGCTGATAACGCATGTCGCCGTCCCAGTCTGCGGTATCGCGAAGCTTGTCTTTTGCTGCAATCGCATCGGCGAAATTGCTGACGATGCCCGATTTTTTAAAAGGCTTTTTGTTGATGGATACAAGTCCTATGCCGACGGCTTCAAAGCGCTCGTTGACATTGATTCCCAGAGTGACGCTCTGTACATCGGATGCCTTCATTTTGAGTTGAGCGATATCAGCCTTCATTTCGGCAAAGCAAGCGTCTTCGTAGAGCTCGGTAATGTAAGCCTTGAGTGAAATCAGTCCCTCGGATTGAAGGCGCTCATCGGACAGGCAGTCTCGCATGGTTTCCACAATTTGGATATAGTCATCCAACTCATCGAGACGATGGAAGAGATGCCATAATCCAAGCTCCTCATCAGAGGTCTTGTGCAATGTGGAAAAATCCTTCATGAATTGAATCTTGTCGAAAAGCTGCAGCATGGTGTCTCTCAGTTCGGGAAGCCGAAGAATATCCGAGAAAATCTGCCGGCGATACGCGGCGACATTCGCATCTTCTGTTATTTGCGAAAGTACATTTGTGATCATACGCCGTTCTTTGACATCGCTTGATGTAGCCTCGCAAAATGCTTCCAAACCAAGATCGTGCATCACATGGTCGGGAAGCCTGCGGTATTTTGGCTCTGCTCCGACCGGATGTAACAGGCTGAATTTGGTATTCCGATTCATAAGCGCACCTCCGTATATAAGACTCTTCGGGTTACGCACAACCGGAGGAGTCTTTCTCATAAATCACTTTACACTGTCTTTTTTAAGGGGAATACAGATATAGCTTATCGTATCGGCAGGATTTTTTGCCGGCGGCAGATAAAACTCCAGCGAATAATCGCCTGCTAAAGTATACTCTTTAAGAGCGGGTAGCCATTCCGACCATATCTGACTGTTGACTTTCTGCATACTGTCAGGCAACGGCCCTTCGCACTTAAACAACGCCCACAGTCCGCCGGGGACTTGGTAAGCGCTTAAGTCCTCCGGAATATCCTCCCATGGAAGATAGAGATCGGCAATCCAATAGTCAAAGTTTTTTCCGTCCATGTCCGTGCACAGGCCAAACATTCCTTTTAAGCCGTTCGGATTTGACATCCACTCATTCCAGAATTTCGGTACTTCCATGTAGCTTGTCTCTGCATTGAAACGTTTTTTGATACCTACAACCGTAAAAGGTGCTTTTTCGACAATCTTATAATCTAACATATTTCCGCCCTCCAATGTGATTTTGATATGCAACGGAGCAAATGACCGAAGGCTTGCTCCGGATTCTCTTGCCTGCGCAGGGGTGATACCGTGAAAGCGCTGGAAAGCTTTAGTAAAGCTGTCGGGAGAATCATAGCCGTACTTCATGGCAATATCGATTACCTTGCGCTCGGAACAGGAGAGCTCCTGCGCCGCTAAAGTCATGCGGCGCGCGCGGATGTATTCTCCGACGGTCATGCCGCACATGGCTCCGAAGATACGCTGATAATAGAACGAAGAAAGCGCAGCCTTCTTGGCGATATTCTCTATATCCAGCTCATTTGACAGATTTTGTTCGATATAATCAATGGAAGCCTGAAATCCATCAATCCAGTCTTTCATAACGGTCACCTCGCTCGTATAATATGTAATGGCACGATTGCTAAAGCAATCCTGCCTAGTCTAATGTCATAAGGAATCCACCGCTTCGCGGTACCCCCTTATGACGAAAGTCGGTGCGATGCAAAATTATGACTTCGTCATAATCGCACCTCGCTTAAGCTTGATAGTATTATTTCACATCAGGGGATTTTTGTCCCGACTTTTTGTGCGCTCTTTGTCGGGGTCGGAATCTATATCTCCTCCGAAGAGAGGAGAGGGCGGTTAAGGACCTGTTTTTTATAGTCCGTAGGAGTGAGGCCGGTGTGCTTGCGGAAAATCTCAGTGAAGTAGCTCTGACTCGGGAAGGCAAGGATTGCGGAAATCTGCGCCGGCTTGTAATCCGAGAACCGAAGCATATTCTTGGCTGTCTCGATTTTTTGTGTGCGTATGTAGCTGCTTATAGTGGCGCCGACCTCCTTCTTGAACAGACGGGAAAGGTAGTTGGGGTTAAGATCAACGAGCTTTGCCAATTCTTCTACCGTTATTTTGGCGTGAAGGTTGTCATATATATAATCTATGCATTGCGCAATCTGCTTTGAACATATGGCATGCTTTCGTAATGAACGCATGCGCTTAGCGTAATCGATGCACATGATAGGATGCAGCGCGGAGATGTCCTCCGTGCTTTTGCATTTGTCGGCTTTTTGAATGTAAAAATCACTCAGGCTGTAGGCTGAGGATAGGTCCATGCCGGATTGGATACAGTAACGCGCGACCAAGGCAGTGGTAATCACAAAATGATACTTTAAATTCTGAAGCGGATTTTCCGAAAGTCGTCCCAGCCCCGGTTTGTCAGTCAATACATCCTTGCAAAGCTCCTTAACGCGCTCGACATTCCCCGCTCCGATGGTAGTGTAAAACTCAATCTCCGGGTTTATCGGGGCGCGTGAAAACTCGTTTTCTCTCTGTACAAAATTCTTGTAGAAGAGCTCTTTTTGGTAATCCATAGTTACCTCCTTGAATCTGAAAAAATCAATATAATTATTATATCATAAAAACGACAAATAAGTAATAAAAAAGATATATTATTTTTGGGCTTTATTATATACTTTTGAACATGCGTGTGGGAGGTATAATGTTAAAAGAGGAAAACCAAATAATAAGGAGGATTACAAATGGTTAAGAAGATGAAAATGTTCGCTAAGCGAGCATGCGTCGGTATCATGTCGGCGGCGATGATGATGACCGCTGTTCCGGCGTTGCCGATACTGGCAGCAGAAGAGGATCCGGTTGTGGGCTTCCCTATGGACGGACACGACGACGGATACGCTGATGCGTACAGTGAAGAAGGCTATTCCCTCGTGTGGAACGATGAGTTCGATGAAGACACGCTTAACACAGATGACTGGCTGGTAGAGTTACATCCGGCAGGCTGGGTTAACAGTGAGCTTCAGGAGTATGTAGGACTTGAGAACGGCAATATTGAGGTTAAGGACGGCATACTTTCAATCAAGACAAAGGCAACAAAGAAGGCTGACGCGCCCGAAGGACCGGCAAATCCGGAGGTTTTGAAGGGTGATGGCTTTGACGCAACCAATTGGGGCGGCGGAGCAGGCGGTTCAGCTAAGGGCTCCGTAGCTTATGATAGCGGAAAAGCAGTTCTCACTATCGAAGATTCCGGAGCTGAAAACTGGAACTTCCAGATTCAGCAGAGCAATCTTGCGCTTGAGGCAGGTCATGAGTATGAATTTACTGTGAAGGCAAGCTCAACCGTAGCAAGAAAGACAGAAATAAGCGTACTTGACCCGGCAAACAATTATGCTTGGTACGGCGGAACAACCGCAAGTATCGGAACCGAAGAGGGCGAGATAAAGTTCAACTTTGAAATGAAGGACACCAGTGAGACTATAGCTCTTCAGATTAACTTCGGTCTTATAGGCGGAAACGCTGAGGATAGCAGCCCGGCTGTTGTAACTCTTTCGGATGTATCATTAAAGGATCTTTCTGTAACATCCGATACGGTTGATGTTAAGAAGACCTACGACATCACTTCAGGCCGTATATCTACTGATGATAAGCACGAGTTTACCTACGGACGTTTTGAAGCTAAGCTCAAGGTTCCCGAGGGTAAGGGATATTGGCCGGCATTCTGGCTCTTAGGAGATCAGAGCATCTACGGACAGTGGCCGAGATGCGGCGAGATAGACGTAATGGAAATCGTCGGTGACTCTGTTGATACAACACAGGGTAATATCTGGTCAGGATACACAAGCAGCACTACAAAGGACAATCCTAAGAAGAAGATTCTTGGTGAGGGCGAAGGCACATTTGCAGACAGCTGGCATACCTTTACACTTGACTGGGAGCCCGGTAAGGTTACCTGGTATGTTGACGGAGAGAAGATGCATGAAGTAAGCGACTGGTACACAGGAAAGGATGCAAACAGCATCATTACCTATCCCGCACCTTATGATCAGCCGTTCTATGTAATTCTTAACCTTGCTTTCGGCGGACAGATGGGTGGTACTCCTACACAGGAAACCATGGATGATATGGACAATCAGGCATATCAGATTGATTATGTGCGTGTATACCAGAAGGATCCGGAAGTGTACAAGGAGATGTTAGAGAACTGCAAACGTCCCGAGCAGGTTTCAACCTTCAGAGAGCCTGACACCGAAGGAAACTACATCATTAACGGTACCTTTGCTGAGGATATCGACAGGTCAGAAGGCGCAACAGGCGATACAAACTGGATTCTCTATACCGAGAGCGATGCAAAGAATGCATCCGCAGAGGTAGAAGACGGCGTAATCAAGATTGATCCGGGTGTTGTCGGCGATAAGAACCACAGCATTCAGCTTAAGCAGCAGAGCATCCCTATGTACAGGGGATGGGAGTATGAGCTTTCGTTCGACGCATGGGCAGATGAGGCTCGTACAATGATAGTTGATATCTCCGGACCGAATAACGGTTGGACAAGATATTACGATGATACAACATTTGATCTTACAACAGAGAAGCAGCCATTTACGGTTCCTTTCACAATGGAGAAGAAGACCGATGACAACGGTTCTCTTGAATTCAACTTCGGAAACCAGGGTTCAACCGTACCTGTTTATATCACAAATGTAAAGATTACACACAAGTCGGGAGAGTTAATCCCTGAGGATACTTCAAAGTCTGTCGGCATAGACGGCAACTATATATACAACGGTTCCTTCGACCAGGGTGATGACAGACTCGGTTACTGGGATATTGAGGCCGCTGAAGGAAGTGTAAGCGTTACCAACGAAGGCACAAGAAGAGAGTTAAAGGCCGTTATTACTATACCTGAGGGCGCAACTGAGGCCGGTCCGGTACATATTTCACAGAATGAGCTTGCTCCGATAGCTGCAGGTAAGTATGAGATGAGCTTCGATGCTTACATGGAGGAAGGCTCAAGCGCAGATGCGCTTACCGTTAGTGTTGCAGGCAAGGAAATCAAGCCTGAGCTTACAACAGCAAAGAAGAACTATTCAGAGAAGTTTGAGGTAATAGAGAGTCTTACACGTGACCAGTCAAATGTGGTATTTACATTCGATAAGCCGGGTACATACTATCTTGACAATGTATGGCTTGTTGAGGATGCTATGATTAAGAACGGTTCATTCTCTGCAGATATGGCAAGCTGGGAGCCGTATATCGACGGCGCAGCAGATGCTTCTTATGTAGTAGACAGCCAGCACGGCAAGGACTATGCATTTGAGATGACTGTCAACAAGACAGGTACCATGGATTGGCAGGTAGCATTAAATCAGGAGAACATCCTTCTTGAGAAGGGCAAATTCTACAAGGTAACATTTGCGGTAAAGAGCACAATCAATCGCCAGATAGTATGGAGCTTCCAGCGCAACGGAAGTGTTCGCGGCGATGATACATGGACCAATTACAGTGGTGATGGCACAACCGATGTTGGACCGACATGGAAGACTGTTGAAGCGGTATTCGAGATGAAAGAGGATACTGATGATAAGACAAGATTCAACATCAGCATGGGTGCGGTTAACGGTGCTGAGATCAACGACATCCACTATGTATACATTGATGATGTTACACTTGAAGAAACAGAGGAGCCTGTTCCTACAACTAAGGACATCACAACCGCTACAGTAACCGGTCTTGGCACAAAGGCTTGGACAGGTTCGGAGATTACTCCGGTTGTAACCGTTAAGGACGGCGATGTAACTCTTAAGAAGGGTACAGATTACACTGTAGAGTACAAGAACAACAAGGCAGCAGGTAAGGCTTCTGTAGTTATAACCGGTATCGGCGACTACGAAGGCACTATTACAAAGAGCTTCCTTATAAAGAAGGTTGCCTTAAAGTACAGAGCTTATGTACAGAAGAACAACTGGATGGCATGGCAGACAGCTAACATCTCCGGAACCAAGGCTTCGGGAGCTGCAGGCTACGCTGATATGAAGAAGGATCTCAGAATGGAGACGATCCAGATGCAGCTTTCAGGCATATCAGGCTCGGTTGAGTACAGAGCTTACTGCGCAAAGAAGGGCTGGACACAGTGGGCAACAACCGCTGATACAAAAACTTACGCAGGTACAAAGGGTGAGTCAAGAAGAGTAGAGCTTATCCAGCTTAAGGCTAAGGGACAGGTTGCTACACTTTACGATATGTACTTCAGAGCTTACTCAGAGAAGTTCGGATGGCTCGGATGGGCTAAGTCAGGTGAGAAGGCAGGAACTCAGGGTTATGCATATAAGCTTGAGGCATTCCAGGTTAACTTCGTACCGAAGGGAACAACCTTCTCAATCAAGTCTTCAAAGACCAAGAGCTTCTATGATAAGACAAAGGACGGCGCTAACCCTAAGTAAATAATGACTTGTTACAGGTCGAATAAGTGATATCAGATCTCCCCTGCCTTTTCGGACAGGGGAGATTTTTTATGCGCAGGGGCGCCGAGATGTAGGTGTCAGCTAAAGCTGACCGGCGCCCCGCGCGCGCATAAGGAGCGACTTCGTCTTCCTTATGCGATTTTCTTTGTTGTATTGACTTATGTATTGTTTCAAACTATAATAGTTTTGTATGTCTTTATGCATAGGGAGGCTAAAAATGCAGCGTAAACCGGAATGGTATAATAAGAAATGGATTGGCAATCTGATCACGGTTGCTTTCGGAGTAATACTCTTTGTTCTGTTGGAGCACATCGGAGATATATGGCACGGTATTGGCGCCTTCTTCAAATTCCTCACACCTGTTGTAATAGGTCTTTGTATAGCGTATGTTCTCGATCCGCTGGCGAAGGTATTCGAAAATAGGATATTCGACGGGGTGAAGAAGGAGGGCGCAAGACGAATACTCTCCGTTACATTTTCGTTGATACTGTTGTTGTTGCTCTTGGTGGTTCTTATGGTATCGCTTATACCTCAGCTGGCCGACAGTGTGAATATGTTCATTAATAACCTGGACGGGTACTCGAAATCATTTACATCCTTTATCGATAAGGTGCAGAACATGAAGTTCATGAAGGGTGTAAATCTGACCAATGTAACCAACTCAATGGAGAATGTGGTTAACGGTATCATAAAGTCCATAACGGACAACAAGGCTAAGATTTTAGAGACCACATACGGCGTGGGAAGCAGCGTTATGAACGGCGCGTTGGGCTTTATACTGGCAATATACTTCCTGTATGGCAAGAGGTTTGTGGTTGACGGAGTTAAGAGGTTTTTGAAGGCTATACTCACGGAGAGACAGTATACGAATATAAGAAAGATATTTGTCCGCTCGAACAAGATCATGGTGCGTTATATAAGCTTTGACCTGATCGACGGTCTTATAGTCGGCATAGTTAACTGGGTATTCATGCTTATTACCGATATGCAGTATTCGGTGCTTATCTCGGTGGTTGTCGGTATTACAAATCTTGCGCCTACCTTCGGTCCTATGGTCGGCGCCGTAATAGGCGGCTTCATCCTGCTTTTGGCTAATCCGTTAGACGCGCTGATTTTCCTTATATTTACGGCTGTGCTTCAGACCATAGACGGATATGTCTTAAAGCCGAAGCTCTTCGGCGACAGCCTAGGTGTTTCAGCGGTGCTTATCATAATATTCATTATAGTAGGCGGAAAGATGTTCGGCGTTATGGGAGTGCTTCTCTCCATACCGTGCGCGGGCATTCTCGACTTCCTGTATCATGAGTACTTTATCGAGAGGATAGAAGAGAGGAAGAACCGGCGTGAGGAAGCGGAGAAGGAGAAGTATGCCGCGGAGGAAAAGCTTAAAGCGAAAACGGCAGCTGAGAATGAAGAATGACACCTGTCATTCTGAACGAAGTGAAGAATCTTAATAACAAAATGTCATTCTGAACGAAGTGAAGAATCTTAATAACAAAGTGTCATTCTGAACGAAGTGAAGAATCTTAATAACAAAATGTCATTCTGAACGAAGTGAAGAATCTTAAATAACGAAGAATCTTAATAATAGAGAGGAATAAATATTATGTACATTACATGCTTGGATTTAGAGGGAGTTTTGGTGCCGGAGATATGGATTGCTTTTGCGGAAGAAACCGGTATCCCGGAGTTAAAGAGGACTACAAGGGATGAGCCGGATTATGACAAGCTTATGAAGTTTAGGATAGGCATATTAAAGGAGCACGGCCTGGGCTTAAAGGAGATACAGGACACTATAGCAAAGATTGATCCGATGCCGGGCGCAAAGGAGTTTTTAGATGAGCTCAGAAGCGAGTGCCAGACTATCATCTTGAGCGATACATTTACCCAGTTTGCAACACCTCTTATGAAGAAGCTCGGCTGGCCTACAATATTCTGCAACAGCCTTGAGGTATCCGAGAGCGGAGAAGTCACAGGCTTTAAGATGCGTTGCGAGCAGAGCAAGCTGACTACCGTTAAGGCTTTACAGTCAATAGGCTATGAGACTATTGCTTCCGGAGACAGCTTCAACGATCTTGGTATGATACAGGCAAGCAAGGCGGGCTTTTTGTTCAGGAGCACGGAGGCTATTAAGAAGGAGCATCCGGAGCTTCCGGCATTTGAAACTTATGATGAACTGCTTGGCGCAATAAAGAAAGTTATCGCCGAGTAAGTGTAAATAGGTTATGAAAATAAAGCGCTTAGAATGACACAGGGTGTCACTCTGAGCGAAGCGACGCAGACCTCAATGCGAAGCGTTGAGGTGCCGGCCTTCGATGTCATAAGGAATCCACCGCAAGCGGTACCCCTTATGACGAAATACGAGGGCTTGCGAAGCAACAGGAAGAGTCTTAAATGAGGAATGATATATGATAATAACTAAAGTACACGGCCTCTCGGGTATAGTGAGAGTGCCTGGAGACAAGTCCATATCACACAGGGCCGTTATGCTAGGCTCGCTTGCAAAGGGGCAGACGGAGATACAGGGCTTCCTTATGGGAGCTGACTGCTTATCTACCATAGACTGCTTTAAGAAGCTCGGAGTGCGCATCAACATATACAGCGACACGGTTGTTGTAGAGGGTATGGGGCTTCGCGGCTTAAAGAGCCCCATCCAGACGCTTAATGTGGGCAATTCGGGAACCACGATGAGACTGATATCGGGTGTGTTGGCACCGCAAAATTTTTCGGCAAAGCTTGACGGCGACTTTTCCATAAGGAAGCGTCCTATGAACAGGGTTATAATGCCTCTTTCCGAGATGGGCGCGGATATCACAAGTGAGGCAGGAGACGGGCTTCCGCCGCTTGTAATAAACGGTAAGAACCTGAAGGGGATAACCTATAAATCTCCGGTTGCTTCTGCGCAGGTTAAGAGCGCACTTTTGCTGGCGGGACTTTATGCTGACGGTGAGACGACCGTTACCGAGCCTGCCTTGAGCAGAAACCATACGGAGCTTATGCTCAAATGCTTTGGCGCTGATGTGGTATCTGAGGGTACATCAGCTACAGTTAAGCCATGTGAGGAGCTTTTCGGGCAGCAGGTTGTGGTTCCGGGAGATATATCATCCGCGGCATACTTTATGGTGGCTGCTGCGATAACACCCGACTCCGAGATAAGCATGAAGAATGTAGGCCTAAATCCCACAAGGGACGGCATCATAAGAGTTATTAGGGAAATGGGCGCGGATGTGAGCATTCGCGTGAATGAGAGAGCGGTAGGAGAACCTGCCGGAGATGTGACGGTGAGAACGTCGAAGCTTAAGGGCATTACGATAGGCGGAGAGCTTATACCGACACTTATCGACGAGCTTCCGGTTATAGCTGTTCTGGCATGCTTTGCGGAGGGCACAACAGTCATAAAGGATGCCGAGGAGCTCAAAGTAAAAGAGTCTAACAGAATAGACATTATGGTAAAGAACTTAAAGGCTATGGGCGCTGATATAGAAGCGACCGATGACGGCATGATAATCAACGGCGGAAAGCCACTTCACGGTGCCGAGGTCGACAGTGTGAAGGATCACAGAGTGGCTATGAGCATGGCGGTTGCTGCGATGAATGCCGAGGGCGATACCGAGCTTAAAGATGCACACTGCGTCAAGATATCCTATCCGAGATTCTATGAGGATATGCAGAGACTGTCGGTATAGTGCAAGGTGCGGTGCGCAAAGGTTCAGGCGTGGACAAGACAAAAGAGCGTGCATTATACGCATTTGACGGTATATGTAAAAAGAGTGAGTGTAAACATAAATCGAGTAGGGAAGACGCAGTCGCACCCTACTCGCCGTGCCGACCGCGTGCCGCAAAGCGGCTGATTACATTACGCGGTCGTGCACATAAAAAGCGGACAAGCTTGAAGCTGTCCGCTTTTTATAATTGCAGAGCCGCCGATAGGAAGAATCCGGTCAGGCAGGCTTGCCATCGGGAGCATCTCCGTCTGTAATTTCAACCTCGGTCTCGGCATCCTCCGGAGTGATCGAAACATAATCTCTGTCTTCGGACTCTGCCTCGCCAACCTCGGAATTCTTCTTTGAAGGTATATTCTCCTTGATCATCTGCTTAGCCTTCTTGATCTTGCCGTCCACATCATAATCCTTGTATACACTGCTTTCCTTGATCTGATCCTTGAATGCGTAGCAAACTCCGCCGACTATGGCAGCTGCCACGGTAAACTTTGTAAGTCCCTTGATTAAACCCATAGCAAGTCCTCCTCCTAATATATGGTTATAAAAAAGATAATATGATACCGGTGGCAAAAGGCAGCAGTGTTCATGCTTACTTGAAAGTAAGCGGCTTTATGAAGCGCAGAACGCCTTTAACCCCGACAACATAATATTGTAATACAAACTCTATCCGAGTGCAAGGACTGATTTACAGAAGTATCAGCCAAATAATAACGCAGGTTACAATTCAGCGGATTGCCGAATCAGTGGCTCGGCGTTTAGTGATAATTATGTTGAATTCCTGATTTAATTTTGATAAAATGTAAGAATCAAAAACACCGAAACCGCAGTAGTTTAAAAAATGGTGAGAGGTTTGAGGTGCTTTGGCAGCACATTGAACACACAGTGTGCGTGCTGCGTATCATGAGTTGTGGGGGGGGCAAAATACTTTTGCCCCCAACATCATAACATATTACGAAGTATACATATGGCAGTCGAAGCGTATCACGGGAAGAATCTGCTCGGGTACACCCGGGATGACAGAGTGTTATCACTGACAAAAAATGAATAAAAGGGAGGTGCGATTATGACGAAGTCATAATTTTGCATCGCACCGACTTTCGTCATAAGGGGTACCGCGAAGCGGTGGATTCCTTATGACATTAGACTGGGCAGGATTGCTTTAGCAATCGTGCCATTACATATTAT
>JAFXSQ010000031.1 GCA_017525525.1 Lachnospiraceae bacterium
ACGCCTTATCCCGGATTATCCACGCATCCATAAAGAACTCGCAAAAAAGGGTGTTACTTTGAACCTTCTTTGGACCGAATACTGTATGGAGGCGCAGGCTGCCGGAAAAGTACCATATATGAGCACACAGTTTAGTGATAACTATCATAAGTGGGCTCGTGTAACCAAGGCAACAATGCGTATTCATCATAAGCCTGGAGATACAATGGAAGTAGACTGGGCCGGATCGACGATAAACATTTATGATTGTGAACAATCAGCGAGAAGCCTTTGCTTGCGTTTATATATATCAGCTTGCCGTTGTAGTGCTCCATCTGATATAAATGCGGCGTCCATATGAAAAACTGATGAACCTGTGATTTTGAGCTCGGGGACATCCGCATATAATAGCAGTCGAAGCCACCCCGGTCCATGCTGCCTACTCCCTCGTACTCAAATACGCAGTAGAAGTAATCGCCGTCTATCCCCTCTGACATAATCCTGTAAATAGCTTTGATTCCTTCCGAACCCTTATGCCTCGCAAAATAGTCCGTCACCGCTGTGTCCTCGTTGTTAAGGAGCCCGTATCGCATCAATCTGTATTGCTCATAGTCCGAATTGTCATCATCAAAGTCATATACCAGATAATACAGATGATTCCCATAAAGGTACACTTGCTCCGTGTCTTCGTATATATCAAGGCACTTTTCGGATTCTATCCCCGTGTCAAGCTCTGCCATATAGTAGCTGAATTGTTTTTTATAGATAATATACTTCTCACGGTAAAGCCACATATCACTGATGTAAGTGTCCTCTATGGGAGCTTCTTCTTTAATCAGTGAAACCTCCGTAGTCTCGCCGGTATTCAGATCCTTCCCGTACAGAATGCCCTTCAACACATAATACACCCTGTCGCCTTCCGCAATCAGCTTTCTTCTTTTAAGGAATCTGGCCGGTTCCTCTATCCCCTCCAGCAGCACACGCTGTATGCAGCTCTGCTTATGCATCACCATAATCTGCTTGCCGAAGCTGTATATAATATAGCTGTCACTCTCTATATGGTATATCTCATCGTTAGTGTAGTCGAAGTTCTTAAAGAAAATCTGCGCACACTCATTTGTTATCTCAAGTTTTTTGCCCATGTTTAATCATCTCCTTTATCTCATAGTCTCTTGAATGTTATATATACTCGTAGCTTAACAGGTCACATAGACATATAGTGTCAAGCAAACACAAAATCTTTAATTCTTCATTTGAAGATTTTCTTTTTTTCTTGCAGTTTTCTCTCATCCAACACGCAACATTCCCACAAAAAAAGAAGACGCATGGTTTTGCCATACGCCCTCTGTTATAACTATAGCTTTTTCATTTATCCTTCAAGAACTCAACAATAGCCTCACAAAGCTCTTTTGCTATGTCGTACTGTCTCTGTGCATCTTCCCGTGACACTACAAAGAAATCATTATAATCGCAGTTATTACGTATCTGAAACGCTTCGCTTATATACTTAGAATACTTTTTTTCAAACTTCTCCGTCTTTATAAACTCCTTCTGAAAATACGCTATAACCCCGGAATGCTTAGAAAAATCTATCTCTTCGGTTGCCAAAACTGCTCTCACAGCCGAAAACATAGCATAATAAGATCTGTTAATAGAGTCTTTGTATTTATCAGCATCCAACAGAAGCTTTGCTGAGCTAAGTTTTTCATCTGCATTTTGCAACCGGTACTTTACTAATTCATCCAACCCTACGCCCCTCCATGTCTATATTTCTATAATACGGCAGCTTTTTTCTGTACTTTTCAAACTCGTCATACGGAATAACAACGGGAGAAATAACTACTTCATTTTCCATCCCAAGATCATCCGAAGCAGCCCAAAGTTCGGTCAATTTTTTTTGAAGCTCATTTCTGTCTCCGTGTACTATAGCAGCAATATCAACATCCGACTCCTCACCGGCATCATCTCTTGCATACGAGCCATACAAAAACACACTATCAACCGAAGAGCCGTATATCCTCCTATACAGCTCCACCATACCGGATATTATTATATTTAATTGCGGCTTAGTGCACATAAAACCACCCCTCATCGCCATTGCTTTTTTTATTCTAACATTTTGAGTCATCAAAGACAAGTTTTTCAGAACCCCTTCCGTTTCTTTGCCGTCTCAATCAGCCCGGAGGCTTCGTCCATGGCTTTCTTAAGGTACTCAGTCTGCCATTCCTTGCCTTCCTTCTCAACCTTCTTTATCTCCTCCCATGCTTTGTGACGCTCCTCATCGGATGCAAAGCTTGCTACGGAGAACACGTGCGGATGGCGTCTTTCCATCTTATCGGAGACCATGCTTGCGACATCATCAAAGGTAAACAGGCCCTCCTCCTCTGCGATAACGGCATGGAACATCACCTGCAGCAGCAGGTCGCCAAGCTCCTCCTTTAGGTTGTCAGGATCACCGGTTTCGTCAAGTATATTTATTCCGCATACCACCTCTGCTGCCTCCTCGATTACCGTCGGCTTCAGCGAGGCATGCGTCTGAACTCTGTCCCACGGACATCCGTCCTCGGCCCTGAGTCGTTGCACTATCTCCTTTAATCTATCAATCTCAGTCATTGTACTTCCTCATCTATGCTCTGTCAGCTTTTGCTCTCCCGTTCGGCAAGCAGCTCCTCGAGCTTTGCCAAGTGCTCACGAACCGCATCGAGCTCCTCTTTGATATCCGTCGTGCCGTTCTCCTCGTGCTCATCCTTCCTGTTCATCTCAGCAACTTCGCTGATGGCGTTAACCACGATTCCGACAACCACGTTCATCATTACGAAAGCCGAGGTAAGCACGAACGGAACGAAGTAAGCCCATGCGTAGCTGAACTCCTCCATTACCGGGCGGCTTATGCCCATGGACCAGCTCTCAAGCGTCATAACCTGGAACAGGGTGTACATTGCCTTCGGGATATTGCCGAACCAGTCAGGGAATACCTCACCGAACTGAGTCACACCGATTATTGCAAATATATAGTAGATGATTATCAGCAGCAGCGCCGTCCATGATATGCCGGGCAGAGACTTTCCTATCGCGGAAATGATTATCTGCAGCGGCTTTAAGGAGCTTACCATCTTGAAGCCGCGAAGTCCCTTTAACGAACGGAACACTCTGAACACTCGCAGTATTCTGATGGACGAAAGAACCGCAAGTCCCGAAAGCAGCGATGTTATGATAATAATAAAATCGAACCAATTCCAACCGCTTTTGAAGTAACCGAAGAACCTCTCCGCAATCATCTTAAGCAGCATCTCAAGTATAAATATGCTGAGGCATACCCAGTCGAGCACATCCAGAACGCCGCCTATGGCATCGGTGATGGTAGGCGAGGTCTGCAGCCCCAGGATAATTGAATTGATAATAATTACAATCAGAATCGCATTTTGAAAAGCCTTGCTGTCAACTAATTTTTTAACCTTTTCCATTACTTGTACTATTCCTTTCTCTCTTATTTGAAATATACAGTAAGACTCGAAAGTCCGTCCACAGTCTTACTTAAATATATCCAATTCCTCTTCGGGGGCGAATTCCTCCGACGCCATGTAGGTAAGTATGCTCTTTAAAAGGCACCTTACTTCTATCCGAAGCGTTTTGTCTAACAGATTAGACATAAGCACCATCAGCCGTCCTTCGCCTGCCTTTCCTTCAAAGAGAAGTCCAAGCTTATGGTTTCTCTCAAAGTTGTCTATCATCTGAACTATAGGCCTGTAGGACTTGCTCGTTATGTCATCGAGCACCGCCACCCTCTGCTCGTAGGTTGCCACATACCAATCGGGTGTCGAATAGTAATGACAGCCAAAACCCTTTAAGGCGGGATGCGTGTTCTCTATCAGAAGTCCCATGGTGCCTATCGGTACCTCGCGCCCCATGCTCTCGCTTATGCTCCTGAACATAGGGTAGCACCAGAAATCCGAGCAGTAGGTTCCCGGTATGGTATCTATAGCATCACCCTCGGGATCTGCCGGCATGTAAAGCACCTTTTTGCCTTCCTTCAAGAGCGCCCCGGCCCGTTCCTTATCCGTTGCAAGCTCTACGCCGTAGTTTTCTCTTATGCTTTCTTCGTCAAATGCTTCGTCAATCCGCGGGTAGACCGTCAGCTCGTAGGTGTTGGCCGCATCGCTGTCTGTAAGCGAAAGCGCAAGCACCAGATGCTCCGGCCGCCTGACCTCCGGAAGCTTCAGCTCCACGGGGCCTGCGTAAATCAGTCCGTAGAAGCCGTCCGGTATGTCGAGCACCGCCGCATCATAGGTGTTGCCCGTATCGGCGTCCCTTAAGAAGCATTTTATGCTCTGTCCTTTAAGCTCATGTTCAAAGTCATGATACCTGAGCGAGATATCCGCATGCAGGGTATCGCCCGACTGAAGTATGTAGGAGTCGAACTGTGCAAGCAATATCTTATCCGAGCAGAAGCCCCTCCACGCCTTGGGAGATACAAAGCCCTTGCTGTCCATAAATGCGTCGAGTATGCCCACAAGAGCGGTTCCCTGCCCGGTAAAGTCCTGAATATCCAGTATCTGGTATCCGGAGAGCTTCTCGGTTCTTGCCGCCGCCTCAAGCTCCTCCTTGTAGCAGGCAACCGCAAGTCTTCCGGCAGCATCGTAGAATTCCTTCCAATGCTCCTCCATGCCCTTGCTTTTGAGCCTCTCCCTGAAGGTCTCGAGGTTTCTCGCCTTTAAGACTCCGGTGTATTTGTCAATCTCATCAAAGTTCGGATAGAAGGTGTACTGCCCTATCTCATGGCTTATGACAGGTTTGTCGGGAAGGAGTCCCTCGGTCTCTGAGGCCTTAACCTTCTTAACCCCGGTGCCGTACTGTATCTCTATATAGCCATCCTTGTCTGCTTTGTTAGACGAATTGTTGCTTTCATTAGACAAAAATGCATAATCATAGCTATGCCTTGTGCTCGGCTCCTCTGTCTGCACATGTCCGAGCGGCTTGTCGCACATAGCGTAGGAGCCGCGTATAAGCTTCTCCTTGGAGAACCTCACCCCACAGAAGTAATCATCATTCTCCACTATGACCGGTACGAACTGAAAGTTGTTCGAGCCCATGGTGAAAAGGTGTCTGCTGTCCTTCTCACGGTAGTTCTTCATAATCTCGTTCATACGCTCGGAGCTTCCCCAGAGCTCGTTGCCCAGCGAAAGCATGGTAAATGATGGATGATTGCCGAAAGCTTCCTGTATGCGCTCCCCCTCTTTGATAAGATACTCCTGCTCCGTATCGTTATAGCCTTCCTCGCCCGGAGCCGCAAGCACTCCCCAGAAGCAAAGCTCAGGCGACATATATATACCGACCTTGTCCGCCGCCTCAAAAGCCGCCTCGGGTGGACAGCAGGTATGGAACCTGTAGTGGTTTATGCCGTAGTCCTTCGCAATCTTAAGAACCCTGATCCATTCCTTTACGCTCGTCGGAGCAGCTCCGGTAAGCGGGAATATAAGCCCGTCATGCTTTCCCCTCAGGAAGAGCTTGTGTCCGTTCATGAGCATATCAAGCCCTTCACAGCTTATCCTCCTGAAGCCTACAGTGTCGCAGTAATACATATCGTCCGAACCCTCGAGGTTTACCGATAAGGTGTAGAGATAAGGCTCATACTCACTCCAAAGCTTCGCGCCCTCGCATGCCACATCAAGCATGACAGTCTGCTCACCGGGCGCAAGGTACAGCTCATCATTTGTCGCCATCCTGAAGAACTCCGGATCCTTCGGGTCGCTCACACCGGCGTATATCTTCTTGGTAACCGGTTCGCCAAGGGTGTTGACTATCTTTATTTTCAGCTTCGCGGTCAGGTTCTCGATGTCGGTCGTGTCGATGAACACCGTATCAACATATATCTCGTCTCTTAACTGAAGCTCCACGCGCCCCGTTATACCATTCCAGTTCGTCTGGGTATCCGGTGAGGTAAGGTGCCCGCCCTTCGTCGGGTAGCCGGTGTTCGAAACCATGATCGTAAGCTTTACGGTCTTGATTTCATTCTCCTCGTCCCTGTCCCGGATATCGTCTAACGCATTAGTCATATCAAACACATGCGGCGCGTTTAAGCTGTCTCCCTCTCCGATGTATGTATCCTCAAGCCACACCTTCGTAAGCCTTGTTCTCTCCAGGAAGAGCTTGACATTCCTTCCCTCGGGTATATCCTCGAGGCTTATCCTCTTTTGAAACCACGCATAGCCTTCATACGGATAAAGCTCGGTCAGAAAGCCTGTTTCCCTCGCATCATTTGGCTTTCCTTTCTTCCCGAGAGCCGTCGTTCCCGGCAGAATAATCGTATCTTCAAAATCATTTTTGAAGAACTCACCGTCTACACCCTGCATCTCTTCGTCGGCGCAAAACCGGAACTCGCCCGACAGATCTATAACTCTTTCCATTGCATGCCCCCATTAAGACTCTTCGCTTAGCTCAGGGTGACACTCCGTATCATGTCAATACCACCTCTTTAGCCCGAAGAATCTTTATTATTATAAAAAATCGCGTGTCAAATTCCTTTGCACAAAGGAATTTTAACACGCGAAAGAATATATAGCAATAAAAATGCTCAAAGAAATACGCCGCTTACCCCCTTACTTTGCCTTATTTTCCGCCTTAGCATTCCACCTCACGGAGACGAGTGCGATAACCAGTGAAACTCCCATTCCGATCAGCGGGAAATAAGATATAAGCTCCTCCGGAACTCCAAGCGATATAAGAGGCTTAGACAGATAAGCATTTGCAAGCCCGAGGCTTCCGCCCGCCGCAACCGCTACCAGCCACAAAGGCAAGTTCAGCTTTCTTCTTCCGTGGGCGATGATGGCCACCAGTAGCGGGAATATAACTCCCGGAGTATAGATGGAGTAGGCATTCGACAGAAGCGTCATGATGTCCGAGCTTCCGGTTATACACAAAAGCGACGAGAGCACACCGAGAACCGCGACGGTTATGCGGACCGCAGCCACGCTCTCCTTTCCGAGTATGTCCTTCACGAATATCGTTGCCGCATTGATCATGCAGGTATCCGTCGATGATAGAATTGCCGAGAGCAGACCGAATACCAAAAGAATCGCCGGAACCTTCGGGATGATACTAACTGCGTACATTAAAGCCTTGTTGTCGCCCATTACCTCCTGCGGTACATTTACCCGAAGCCACATACCCACCATGGTTATAAGGATTGCAAAAAGCAGAAGTATAAGTCCGGAGATTATCGCCGAGTCCTTCGCGGTTTTCGCATCTTTTGATATGAAATTCCTCGACATGATATCCGGTCCGAGGAAGTATACTCCTCCGATTACAAAAAACTGTGTGAACATATTAACCGGGCCGTAATTCTCGTTCACAACCTCCACGCCGTTACAAATCGCATATATGTCCCCGCCCTTCACAAAATAAAGATAAAAGAAGCACACCAGCACTCCCGCAAGAATGATAAAGAGCTGTATCCTGTCTGTCCTCACCACCGAAAGCTGCCCGCCGATTATGGTATAAAGGATGACTATCGCCGACACGATCAGGAATACCCCCCGGCTGCTTTTGCCGGTTGCAAATGTGATAAGGCTGTTCATAGCCACAAGCTGCCCTGCTATAACCCCGATCCATGAGATCACAATCACTGCCGCAAGCAGAACCTCAGCCGGCTTTCCCACTGTAACCTTCGCAAGCTCCGGAAGCGTGCTCACATTAAGGCCGCGCACCTTCTCGGATATCAGGAACGACTGGAGCATAAGACCGATTGCGCCGAAGGCCAGCCACCATATGCCCGGAAAGCCTATGCTGTACACCGTGTCCGTTATGCCTATCGTGGTAGACGCGCCTATGATGGTCGCAAGCATTGTCATAATCACGGCAAATGAACCCTGGTGCCTTCCCGCCACGGCGTAGTCCGTAAAAACCGATATCTTTTTTATATCTGCTATGCTGATAACCAGAAATACAAGAAGATATATGATAAGCGCGATTAAAAATGTGTTGTTCATACAATCAACTCCCCCGTTTATATCAAGCATTATAAATACTTATGTCAACCATGTCAACCGACACGCGAGAGTAAATGCAACATAAAAAAACAAGTTGTCAACCTCTTTATTGTTCAAGGTTGACAACTTGCAATCATTCTTTATCCCTTATTACTGCTATATCTCTACGCCGGAGTAAGGATGAATTTTTCAACAGGTCACATTTTCAGCGCTGTATTTACGCTCGGTTAACTTGTATTATTCAATACGGCACTTTTTCAGTGTTTTATCTACGCAGGATTGACATGCACCATGCAATGCTTCACATAGGATATATTTTTCTCCACGGAATCGTGAACCTTCTCGGCGATGTCATGAGCCTCCTCAAGGGAAAGAGCTCCGTCGGCAGCGATCTCAACATCCACATAGAGTACATTTCCGAAAAGTCTGGTCTTAAGGTCGTCTATCCTTACCACGCCCGGAACCCCGGACACCACCTCGCTGATTCTCTTCTGAACCTCTTCGTCCGCGCAGTGGTCAACCAGCTTGTCTATGCTATCCTTCATGATGTCAAAGGCCGCCTTTATGATAAAAAGGCTTATGACTACGCTCGCCACGGCATCCATAACAGGAAAGCCGTGCCTTGCAAATGCGATGCCGATAAGCGCGCCTATTGAAGAAAGCGCGTCCGAACGGTGATGCCATGCGTCCGCCATAAGCGCGCCGGAGTTGATGCGCTTCGCCGCATTTCTTGTGTACCAGAACATGGCCTCCTTGAGCGCTATCGAGGCCGCCGCGGCAGCAAGAGCCATAATTCCCGGAAGCTCCGCGGTTTCGTAAGCGCCCGAGTATATCTTCCTGAGGCCGCTTATTCCAATCTCCGCGCCGACCATGGCAAGAAAGAGGGCAAGTATCGCTGATGCCACGCACTCCATGCGTTCATGCCCGTAGGGGTGATCCTCATCCGCCGACTTTGCCGCCATGTGAACCCCGACCATCACGACTATCGTGCTCGCCACATCCGAGGCTGAGTGTATCGCGTCAGAAATCATGGCGCTCGACGAAGCAAAAATACCTGCAAGAAGCTTTCCCACGGAAAGCGCAAGGTTCCCGGCTATGCTCACCTTCGACACACGCATTGCGGCCTTCAAAGTATCCTCGCCCGTCATCTGCGTCGGTGATGTATGTTGTTTGTTGTCTGTTGTACTCATAAAATTTTCCTCTTGAAAGATTCTTTCAAGTATTATACACTCTCTCCCCCCGGTTAGTCATTCATAATGAAGATATCCGGCAAATCTTTTCGGCTACCGGCTAACTTTTTCCTTGATTTCAGGCTTTTTGTTAGCCAGCAGCGGTTTTTTTGGGCTTCTATTTAACGAAAACGGCTAACTTTTCCCTTGATTTCCGGCTTTTTGTTAGCCAGCAGCGTATAGTTGCTATTTTTCGTTTACAAGGATGAATTTATATAGTAAACTACGAATAACTACATGTTCGGGGGTACATAATGAATTCCGATAACGTACTTGATTTTTTAAGAGAAAACGGGCAGGAGGCTCTTGCCTGGTATATAGAGACCCGCGAGCCCGAGGTAAGAAGCTCTCTTATCGATGCTCTCGCCGGAACGGATCAGCGGATACTCGACCATATACGCGGGGCATCTGAAGCCGCCTCCGACAAGCTTTCGGGGTCTTCAGATGCTTCGGATGCTTCAGATACTTCAGATGGAAGGATTGCGCCCCTCGGAGCGCTCACGCTCACTGCTATCGAGGCTCAAAAAGAGGCCTTCGCCCACACCGGCATCGAGGCTATCCGCGAGGGAAAGCTCGCTCTGCTGCTCTTAGCCGGAGGACAGGGCACCCGCCTCGGACACGACAGTCCGAAGGGCTGCTTTAACATGGGCCTGACCAAGGAGCTGTACATCTTCGAGCTATTAATCGAGCACCTTAAGGAGGTTGTGCGCGAAGCCGGTTCATACATCCACCTTTATGTTATGACAAGCGTGGAGAACAACTCCGCCACCTCCCAATTCTTTAAGGATAAGAATTACTTCGGCTATAGCCCCGAGCACATACATTTCTTCATACAGGAGCAGAACCCGGTACTCTCGCTCGACGGACATTTCCTTCTCTCGTCAAGCGAGCAATTATGCTACTCTCCCAACGGCAACGGCGGCTGGGCTCTTTCGCTTGAAAAAGCCGGCCTGATAGAAGAGATGAAGGGCTTCGGCGTGGAATGGATCAATGTATTCTCCGTAGACAATGTGCTGCAGCGCATGGCCGACCCGGTCTTCTTCGGAGCCATATTGACACAGGGGCTTACAAGCGGCGCAAAGGTCGTGATGAAGAATGCACCGGATGAAAAAGTCGGCGCCATGTGTACCTTGGACGGCAAGCCGTACATCATAGAGTATTACGAGCTTTCGGAGGAAATGAGCCGGCAGACCAACGAAGACGGCTCACTTGCCTACGGCTACGGCGTTATACTTAACTACATCTTCAGATTAGATAAGCTGATTGCCTCAAATGCAAAGGCCATGCCTCTGCACGCGGTAAAGAAGGCTGTGCCTTATATGGAGCTTGACGAAAGCGGTGGCCTAAAATCGGTTGTTCCTGATTCACCCAACGCCATCAAGTTCGAAACGCTCGCGTTAGACTTAGTCCACGAGATGGATGACTGCCTGGTCTTCGAGGTAGACCGCGAAAAGGAATTTGCTCCGGTCAAGAACAAAACCGGTATAGACTCGGTGGATACCGCAAGAGAATTGTTAAAGAAAAACGGATATGCCTTGTAATTTATCACAATAAAAAAGGCGTGTAATTCTGAGCGCACCTGCATTATACGTGTCATTCTGAGCGCACCTGCATTATACGTGTCATTCTGAGCGCACCTGCATTATACGTGTCATTCTGAGCGTAGCGAAGAATCTTTTTTAAGATCCTTCACTTCGTTCAGGATGACACTTTTTATATACTATTTGAAAAGCTAGAACCCGTGGCTTCCGCCTGAGGAGCCGCCACCGCC
>JAFXSQ010000008.1 GCA_017525525.1 Lachnospiraceae bacterium
CAGAACATACTGTGAGAAGTTCGGCTGGTTAGGCTGGGTTAAGAGCGGCGAGAAGTCAGGTTCAGCTGGTTACGCTAGAAAGCTCGAGGCATTCCAGATTAACTTCGTAAGAAAGGGCGAGAGCTTCACAGTTAAGTCTGATCAGGCTAAGGGATTCTACGATTCTTCAAAGGATAAGTAATTCCCGGTAAGAGTTAACACAATCTTACAAAACTAAGTAACACCTATGGGGGCGGGCGGTTCGCCGCTCGTCCCTGATTTTATAAAAGAAAAAGATAAGATCCTTCGCTGCGCTCAGGATGTCATGTGTATTCGTTCAAAATGACACGAAGTCTGAGCTTAACGAAGAGTCTTATCTCTAAAGGCTCATTATTTTGATGCTGGCACCGATGCGTCTGCTCGCGGAGGTGTTCAGATATGCGCGTTCACCGAGGCAGGCAGGATTGCTTGCAAGACTATTTGCTGAGGTGCGCGACACCGTGCACAGCACGGCTGACCGCTAAAGGTCAATTATCCCTAGCACGCGTCCTCCGGCCGGTCCTCCCGGTTCGGAGGGCGTATTTATAAGAAGGTAATTTCGGAAGGAGTACCGGTGGACGACATAGGAACAAGAATTGCAGGACTAAGGGAAAAGATGGGCTACACGCAGCAGGACCTCGCCAAGGTTTTTGGCGTATCGCGGTCTGCCGTAAATGCCTGGGAGATGGGGAAGTCTTTTCCTAGTTCACAGCTTATGCCTCAGATAGCGCAGTTCTTTCGCGTGTCCACGGACTACCTGTACGGAATAAAATCTGCAAAGTCAATCGATGTGTCCGGGCTTGAGGACGGAGATATCGAAGCCCTGGTTGCAGTGGCTGAACGGCTCAGACTTAAATAAAAGGGAGCCGACCGAAGTCGATTCCCTTTAAGTATGCGTCCGCAAACGCATACCCCAATTACCGAGTACAGTATACATCAGAAAACTTCAAAAAGCAATGAACTACATCATACATTTCAAGTGGTGGCATCTGCAGAGCTGCTGAAGGGAAGATGTCAGCAAAGCTGACCGGCGGCTCGCGAGCGGGCAAAGTGCGGTTTCATCTTCTAGGCTTGATTCTGTCTGGCAGCGAAATCAGTTATAGGTGCATACATAAGGCGCTCTACAGCATATTCTCAAGAGTCTCGTACAGCACTTCGGGCTGCACGGGCTTGGAAAGGTGAGCGTTAAGTCCTGCCTGAAGGCTGTGCTGTACATCCTCATCGAAGGCATTTGCGGTAAGCGCTATGATAGGTATGGTCTTGGCATCGGCTCTGTCCATGGCACGGATGGCAGAGGCAGCCTCGAGACCGTTCATCTCCGGCATGCGCATATCCATGAGAATCGCGTCGTAGTAGCCCTCTGGGTGTGACTCGAAAAGCTCCACGGCGATTTTGCCGTTTTCTGCATGCTCTGTCTCGATGTCCCTTAAGGCGAGTATGCTTATCATGATCTCGGCGTTTATGGGCATATCCTCCGCAAGCAGGATCCTCTTGCCGGTAAGGTCTGCCTTTTTCGGCGCTGTCCGGTTCAGAAGCTTCTTCTTTAGGGCGAGCCTGAACTCGTCTATCAGACTTCCGGAGAAGAGCGGCTTGGCTATGAAGCTGTCGACTCCCGCGCTCACCGCTTCGTCGAGGATATCATCCCAGTTGTAGGCAGTAAGGATAATGATCGCTGATTCGTTTCCGATAACGGATCTTATCTGTCTGGTGGTTTCCACGCCGTCCATCTCGGGCATCTTCCAGTCTACGATTATCAGATCATAGTTTTCGCGCCTTGCCTGACGGACTTCGACCATCTTCACCGCTTCCTGTCCCGAAAGGGCAACCTCCGTATATATGCCGGCGTTGTTTAAAACAAGCTTTGCATGGTCGCAGGCGATGGGGTCGTCGTCTACCACGAGTACTGTCATGTCCTGAGGTCTTATCTCTATATCTGTCTCATCCTCATTGATTTTTTTGTCCGAGTCTATAAGTGTGATCGTCACCGTAAATGTAGTGCCGACACCCTTTTCACTTTCGACATCTATATGTCCGTTCATAAGCTCGACTATGCTTTTGGTTATGGGCATGCCCAGTCCCGAGCTTCCGTACTTGCCTCCCGCCATGGCGTTCTCCTGGCTGAAGGTCTCAAAGAGCTTCGGAAGGTACTCCTTGCTCATGCCGATTCCGGTATCCCTGATGGTAAACCTTAATGTGGTCTTGTCGTCGAAGGCTGCAGTCTTCTCGACTATAAAATCCACGGAGCCACCGGTCGGAGTGAACTTGACGGCGTTGCCGAGTATGTTGATCAGTACCTGTCTGAGCTTTATATCATCGCCTATATAGTAGTCGTCCACTTGGCCGTTTATCCTGCAGTTGTAGGAAAGTCCCTTCTCCGTACACTGCCCGTTGAATATGGTATTGACCTGCTCTATGAGCTTCGAGAAGGAGAACTCCTCCTGCCTTATGCTCATGCGTCCTGACTCTATGCGGGACATGTCGAGTATGTCGTTGATAAGGCTTAAAAGGTGCTCCGCCGAGGTTCCTATCTTCTCGAGGTATCCCCTTGTGGAAGGCTTTAAGTCCTTTTCATTTAAAGCCAGGCTGTCGAGCCCTATGATGGCGTTCATAGGCGTCCTTATCTCGTGGCTCATGTTGGAGAGGAACACCGTCTTTGCCTTGCTTGCTTCTTCCGCTGCCTTAAGAGCGTCGCTTAAGGTCTGGCTTCTTTCCATGGACTCACGCATTTCGCTGTCTATGTTGGTGAATCCTACTCCTATGGCATGGACGAGCTTATCGTTCCTGTCCTCGGGATGGCGTACCCCGGCTATACGCAGCATCTCGTAGCTGTCGGTTCCGTTCTTGTGTATCAGATATCTGATGGCAATGATGATCTCCGACGAAAGCCTTCCCCTTATAGCGTCGGGATCTATAAATGAAAGGAAGTCCGCTCTGTAGCTTTCGTCCACAAAGCGCTCTGCGTAGCGGGTAAATGCTTCAGTGAAATTAAAGTGCTCTGTCGACGGGATGCCGTCGTCCACGGTATAGTCGCGCCGGTAGCAGACACCGTCATTTCCGTCTAAGTCTATGTAATATACGCTCCTGTAATCGGAGGCGAGAGCGGTGATCATGCTGTCCTGCTCCGCACGCTTTTGTTCCTGCTCAAGGAGCTCCTCCTGCATGGCAAGCTGTTCTTCAAGCTCTGCCTGCTTGACGCGGTTTTCGGTCTCGGAAACCTCTTTTTCCAAAGTAAGCTTTGCGTTGCGCTTGATCTGGACGATTATGAAGCTGAAGATGCCTATAAGCGCAAGCGCAGCGATTATTGACAGGATCAGGCTTCTGCTGATTATATCTTTGGATATGGAGCTTATCCGCTCGCTTATCATGCTATCTCTTATGAGGTAGGTGAGCATGCAATCCATGTTATCCAAAGGAACATAGTAGAGAGTTTCACTTATGCCGTTATATGTGAAGGAGACAGCTCCCTCCCTTCCCTCAGTGAAATCCTTCTCGAGAAGCTCGTATGAATACCCGTTTTCGTATGACGCATTCTTCATGGCGCTTAAGAGGTTATCCTCGCTGGAGAGTCCTCCGAGGATCACATTGGTAAGCGCTACACCTTCGGAGGTGTATATATTGCAGAAGGTAGTCCCGTTATTCTCGGTCTGCAGCGATGCATTTTCCAGAGCCTTATCCATATCCACTTCCATAAAGCACGCTACGAGCTGCTTTCCGCAGTAGGGGAGATTATCTACGGGGAGAGCTATCACAAGCTTCTTGTCACTTTCGTAAAGTCCCTTTACGAAGATCTCAGGTCCGGATATCTCTGCCGGATCAAAGTCGTACAGGTCAATGTCGTTTCTGGTGCCCATGGAGGTGTATATGAGACCGTCCGAGTCCACGAAGGCGAACTTTTCGAGTCCGTAGAGCTGCTTCATCTTCAGCTGGAAGCTTCTCAGCTTCTCCTCGCTGGACAGGTCGTCCTTCTCTATGAGTCCTATAGCAACGTCAGTGTCGGAGATGTAGTCTGATAACATGGTCTGCACTACCTGCTTGCGCCTTCCGGCAAGCTCAGAGAGATAAAACAGACTTACGCTTTTCACAGCAGCCTCGTTATCCTTGGTCGCGCTTCTTCCGGTCCACATCGTACCGGCGATGAGTATGATTATTACCAGAATGCTTCCGATTACGACGATCGGTATAAGACTGGATTTTTTTGTGTTTTTCATATGTTGTCTCCTCTATGATAAAGCTGAGCTGTTCTTTTAGCTTTTTTGTACCGCAGAGCCGCCGAAGGAATGATGTAAGCTTTGCTGACCGAAGGCTCGCGGGCGGGCAGGGTGCGATTTCATCTTCTCTGCCCGATTGTGGTGAACGTTAGTTGATACTTATGCCTACTATACTATAACAGACAGTTTTTTTCAATGTATTTCGACTGCTATTTGGTTGACACGACCTGTGTAAAACGGTATAATTTCATAGTGTGTGTCCGGAGCCGGCGGAGCTTTGTTTATTCGTTGCTTCTTGAAAGCTCATGCCGGTCTGTGCATGTACATAAAGACAGTGATTTGCGTATAGAAAGGACTTTTGTTATGTACGACAAGGTTTCGACAAAGCTTAACTTCGCGGAGCGTGAGGCGAGTGTGCTCTCGTTCTGGAAGGAGAACAGGATATTTGAGAAGAGTATAGAGGAGAAGAAGGATCTTCCCACCTATACATTTTATGACGGACCTCCAACGGCGAACGGCAAGCCGCACATAGGTCACGTCCTTACGAGGGTCATCAAGGATATGATACCCCGTTACCAGACCATGAAGGGACACAAGATAATCCGTAAGGCGGGCTGGGATACCCACGGTCTTCCCGTGGAGCTCGAGGTGGAAAAGGAACTCGGGATAGACGGCAAGGAGCAGATAGAGGCTTACGGTCTGGATCCTTTCATAAGAAAGTGCAAGGAATCGGTGTGGCAGTACAAGGGCATGTGGGAGGAGTTCTCAGGTAAGGTCGGCTTCTGGGCTGACATGGATGACCCTTATGTCACTTATCATAACAGCTTCATAGAATCAGAGTGGTGGGCTTTAAAGAAGATATGGGATCAGGGGCTGCTCTACAAGGGCTTCAAGATAGTTCCCTACTGTCCGCGCTGCGGTACTCCGCTTTCATCACACGAGGTAGCTCAGGGCTACAAGACGGTTAAGGAACGCTCCGCAGTCGTAAGGTTCAAGTGCACAGATGAGGACGCCTACCTTCTTGCGTGGACCACGACACCGTGGACACTGCCTTCAAATGTGGCTCTGTGCGTGAACCCGAAGGAGAGCTATGTCAAGGTCAAGGCTATAGACGGCAGGACCTACTATCTGGCTGAGGCACTTGCTGATAAGGTCATGGCAAAGCTTCTTGAGGGCGCTTCGGATGAGGATAAGGAAAAGCCTGCTTATGAGATAGTAGAGCGCTTCGTGGGTACTGACCTGGAGAAAAAGGAATATGAGCCCCTCTTTGCCTGCGCCGGCGAATCGGCTGCAAAGCAGGGCAAGAAGGCACATTTCGTGACCTGCGACAATTACGTAACCATGGATGACGGTACCGGCATAGTCCACATAGCACCGGCTTTCGGTGAGGACGACTCCCGTGTGGGTCGTGACTACGACCTTCCGTTTGTGCAGTTCGTGGACGGCAAGGGACACATGACGGCGGAGACTCCGTTTGCGGGACTCTTCGTGAAGGATGCTGACCCGAAGGTATTGGTCGACCTTGAAGAAAGAGGACTTCTCTTTGATGCTCCGAAGTTCGAGCACGACTACCCCTTCTGCTGGCGTTGCGATACCCCGCTCATCTACTACGCAAGAGATACCTGGTTCATAAAGATGAGCGCTGTCAAGGACCGGCTGGTCGCAAACAACAACACGGTTAACTGGATCCCTGAGGGTATAGGCAAGGGGCGCTTTGGCGCCTGGCTGGAAAATGTACAGGACTGGGGACTTTCCCGTAACCGTTACTGGGGCACGCCGCTTAATATATGGGAGTGCGAGTGCGGAAAGCGCCACGCCATAGGCTCTATAGAAGAGTTAAAGAGCATGAGCGACAACTGCCCGGACGATATAGAGCTTCACAGACCTTACATAGATGCAGTGACCATCAAGTGTCCTGACTGCGGCAAGGAGATGAAGAGAGTACCCGAGGTTATTGACTGCTGGTTTGATTCGGGCTCCATGCCTTTCGCACAGTGGCACTATCCATTTGAGAACGAGGATATATTCAAGGATAACTTCCCTGCCGACTTCATAAGCGAGGCAGTGGATCAGACCCGAGGCTGGTTCTACTCCCTGATGGCTATATCCACGCTTATCTTCGACAAGGCACCGTTTAAAAATGTGATAGTCTTAGGACATGTGCTTGACAAGGACGGTCAGAAGATGAGCAAGTCCAAGGGCAACGCGGTTGACCCGATGGATGAGCTGGGCAAATACGGCGCGGATGCGATAAGATGGTACTTCTACAGCAATTCTGCACCGTGGCTTCCGAACCGATATCACGAGGATGCGGTGCTTGAGGGACAGAGAAAGTTCATGGGCACACTCTGGAACACTTACGCGTTCTATGTGCTCTACGCGAACATAGACAACTTCAATCCGCTTGACTACGACCTTTGC
This sequence comes from Lachnospiraceae bacterium, assembly GCA_017525525.1. Classification (GTDB taxonomy): domain Bacteria; phylum Bacillota; class Clostridia; order Lachnospirales; family Lachnospiraceae; genus Coprococcus_C. The sequence goes on from JAFXSQ010000008.1 coordinate 6,648, forward strand.
TATGACAAGCTTCCGGTCATGGACAAGTGGCTTTTATCAAAGCTTAATTCGATGGTAAAGACCGTGGATGAGTCGCTCGGAACGTACAAGATTCCCGAGGCTACAAAGGCTCTTGCGGACTTTGTGGACGATCTGTCAAACTGGTATGTAAGAAGGTGCCGTGAGCGTTACTGGGCAAAGGATATGCCGCAGGATAAGGTAAATGCTTATCTTACTTTGTACACAGCCCTTGTGACCGTGTGCCAGGCGGCAGCCCCGATGATTCCGTTCCTGACGGAGGACATATATCAGAACATCGTGAGAAAGGTAGATGCGGACGCGCCTATATCCATACATCTCTGTGACTTCCCCGAGGTAGTGGAGGAGTTTATAGACAAGGAGCTTGAGGCTTCCATGGATGAAGTGCTTAAGTGTGTTGTCTTCGGGCGTGCAGCAAGAAATGCAGCCAACTTAAAGAGCCGTCAGCCGCTTGCGAAGATGTACATCAAGGGCAGGAAGGTTCTTGACAGCTTCTTCACGGACATCATCAAGGACGAGCTTAACGTAAAGGAAGCCGAGTTTAAGGATGACCTTTCGGAGTTTGCAAGCTATACATTCAAGCCACAGCTTAGGACAGTTGGTCCAAAGTACGGCAAGCAGCTTGGCGGAATAAAGGAGTACCTTGCTTCGGTGAACGGCTCTGAGGCAATGAACACCTTGAAGACTGAGGGAGCATTGAAGTTCACCGTGGGTGATGTGGAGGTAAGCCTTGCCGAGGAGGATCTTCTCATAGAGACAGCCAAGAGCGAGGACTTTGTTACAGAGGGCGACAACTATGTGACAGTCGTGCTTGAGACAGCGCTCACACCTGAGCTTATAGAGGAAGGCTTCGTGAGAGAGATCATATCCAAGGTTCAGACCATGAGAAAGGAAGCTGACTTTGAGGTTACCGACAGGATCAACGTGTATGTTGACGGCAACGAAAAGATAACCGGCATCATGGAGAAGAATGCTTCGGAGATAAAGAGAGTAGTGCTCGGAGACGAGTTTAAAGCCGGAACCACCGCGAACTCGAAGGAGTGGAACATAAACGGTGAGAAGGTAACGCTCGGCGTTGAGAGAGTATAAAGAATAATATTTTACATTAAAAAATGTACCTGTGTTCCCTGTTGCTGACAGGGTCACAGGTACATTTTTTGTATTACGCGGTCACTGTCTTAAATCCCGTGATGCGTCACGGATTTTTGTTCGTTGCGTAAGGCTTTGCTGTCTTGCCGGGAGCCTTTTCTCCCTTTGCCACAAGCTTTACCTGGAAGGCACGAAGCTTCTTTGACAGACCGGAAGTTCCTGCGCTTGCACCGTTCTTTGCCCAGTCAAGCCAGCCGTAGCTGTCGCAGTAAACTCTGTAGTATACGTCATAGGCTTCGCTCAAGCTGCCGTATCCGTTAAGCTGTATGGATTCTATCCTTAAGGCTCTGCCCTTGGTTCCGGCATAAGTTGAAGGTGCGGCTGTATCCGCCCAGAAAGTCCAGCCGAGCTTTTGTACATAGGCTCTGTATTTTATGCCTCCGGGGCAGCTTTTGTTGCCGGTAAGCTTCATCTGTATCGTCTCCATGCGGAGATTGTCTTTGGTTCCTGCCATAGCGCCGTCCTTGGCATATGCCATCCAGCCTTTTTTCTGAACATAAGCCCTGTAATTTACATGTACTCTCACAACCTCATACGAGATGATGGTGTAACCTGTATAATCGCCGATACCGGATACGGATATCTCATGAGTTCCGACTGCCGAGCCTCCGGTATATTCGAGCTCGTAATCCGTTCCTTCTTTAAGTACGGTGTCGCCGTCCTTTATTGTAAGAGAGGGCTTTATCTCTTTGCCGGTGTAAACCTGCATTTCCACATTGCTTATACTGCAGTCGGATATATTTCCCGTGATGGTGGTATAGCAACCGTACACATGATTTCTTTTGGCACCGTACATATCCTTTGACAGGTCGGCGTCCGTGAAGGAAGTCTTTACTCCGGTGGCTGTTTTCTTCACGCCGTCTTCGGATACGAAGATCTCGCCTCCTGATACGTAGGTGTAGTAGCCTTCGGCAGCGGGCTTTCTTATGCTCGGGAAGTTAAGTATTGAATCTTCGCGTGTTATCCGGGCCATGCCGCCGCCCGAGAAGTTAAACAGGTTCTCGAATTCATAGAGGTATGTAAGGTCGTCGCAGGTCGCACTGGTCGGCTTTGATGACAGTGCCGATGCGTGAATCTGTACGTTTCCGAGTATGTCTGCAAGAGTGCCGTTGGTCACTATGCTGTTTACGATATGTGTATCCTCGGAACCCTTTATCCCTATGTTCAGCCCGCTGTAGCCTGCGGCGAAGTTGCCTGCTATAACGGAATTGATCACGTTGAGCGAACCGTTGTTATTGTAGATTGCTCCCATGTTTGAGGTAACGCCGGTGATAAAGCAGTTTAACAGCTCAGCTTTAGAATATTTTGTCATGAATACAGCACCGCCGTAGCCTGAGCTTGTGGAAGTGATGACCACGTTCTTTAAGGTCATGTGTCCGTCCAAGAGCGCTATAGCACCGCCTTTGAAGTCGGAGCTGGTCTGCGTTATCATGCTGTCTGTCATGACAAGCTTTCCGCCGTTTACACATATGGCGCCGCCGCTTTCGTCCGTGTGGGCGTTTGAGAGCGAGACGCCGTCCATGGTAAGACTGCCGTTCTTGTTTATAACGAATATGTTATCCTTGTTGTTGCCGTATATTTCGACTGAGTTTTTGCTTCCGTCATCCTCTGACTTGTGCCCGTTTATTTTTATGTCGCCGTCTATTACAAGAGGTGATTCGATATTCACAGGTGTGACGCCAGGGTTAAAGGTTATCTCGCTTCCCGGGTGATCCCTGCAGTATGAGATGGCCTCGCGAAGGCAGATGTAACCGTCGTTTGGATCAACGCGATCGTAGAAGGAGCTTACAACCGCAGAGGGCTTCTCTGCCGCAAAGAAGGAACCGAGATTAACGAGATTAGAGGCTCTTTCATTATCATGCTCAAAGCTTACCTCCACAGCCACTGTATATGTTCCGCTGAGTCCGCCCGGAATGTTGATATTATTGAACTTTATTTCTTCTGTTTCACTGCCTTTTTTTAAGGTGACCTCTGTTGAGTCCACAAGAACGATCTCGCTGTTTACAGCATTTTGAGCTATAACGCGGTATGAGCCAGTAAGCTCTTCTAAGTCTGTAGTGGTGGGGTTGACTATCTTAAAGGCAAAGTATTCACCCTCGGCAAGCGTTTTTGCATCCGCTGCAAGCCTCGATGTGCTTACGCCGACATTGTTTTCCGTCGGAACAGCCTTAAGTCCGGTATAAGGAATTATGATCTCGTCGGAGTAGAAGTTCAGCACGGAGTTGCCTGTTGTCACTGAAAGACGGAATCTGATAACCTGACCCAGGGCGCTTATGGAAAAGTTTTCAAAGAGGCTGTTTTTATCCGCATCCTCCGGAAGGGAGATAATGTCTCTGGAATAGTCGCTCCAGTTTCCGTCGTAGCAGTATGCCGCCGAAAGGGTGAAGCTGTCACAGTTTTCTATGAGCTGTGAACCCTTAAGACTGCCGTAGTCCAAAACTGTATTATAGAGCCCGTTTTCGTCTTTGCCGGTGATGCTGCCCTTTATGGAAATATTTGATATATCGGTACCCAATTTGATCACATCAAAGCTTTGGACGATGGTATTGTTTATATAATACGCCTCCTTGACTGATTGAGAAGGATTGACGGTGAGCTCGCAGGTGTATCGGCCGGGTGAAAGCTTTCCAACTTCAAGGCATGTCAAAAGGGTACGTGAGGTGTGAGGGAGTGTAACCTCCTGAGAACTGTTAAGCTCCTTGACGACATTTCCGCTGCTGTCCTTTAATACTCCTGTTAAAAGCAGTTCTCCGCTGTAGTCCGTATCGCCCTGATTGGCCACCATCGGCCATATGTATACGTCGGAATCAAAGCAGGAGTATTCGCTGGTGTAAGCATCTTTTTCGTTGCTTACCAATATACCATTGATGTAGAAATCCGGATCCTGAGACAGATCCATGCTTGCGCTTTCGTCCTTCTCCATCGGAAGCTCATCGGTGTAGGGTTTAAGATATGTATATTTGGTCAGGATTCCGCTGTCTTCGTAGAACTTAAATGTATCACGCGCTTCGTTTTCTTCATCTATGTAAGGGTGGAGCTTATAGATTTCAAAGGTGTTGGGCTGTATACGCCTGTTGGAGGTGTCTGCCTGTGGTCTTCTGGTATCGGAATCGGAAACAATAAAGGAATCCCAGTAAGCCTTCTCATCCATGGAGTGATCCCTGTCTACTATCATACCCCACAGGGTTATGGCATGCGCGCCTTGGCCGGCTTCCCATTCTACCGTAAGACCTATACCGCAGCCCTCCTTGAGGTAGTTCAGCATATTCGGCATCCCGTTCTTCCAGTCACCTGCCATGATTCTCTCCTGTGACAGATCGGAATAATCGTATCCCTTGAGATATCCTCCACTTCCGGGATATGATTTTAGGTTTTTGACGTTACTGTCCAAATCTCCGGTCGAACCGGAAAAAAACCAGTGGATTCCCCTTTGTTCGTGGAATCCTTCATCTATAAAATTATCAGCGAAACGCTGAAGTATCTCGTCTTCATTATTAAAGCCTGCGACCTTGCCCCAACCCGTGTAATGAAGCATATTCGAAGATGTGGCAGCCCAGCAGAGCAGGTCGTCGCCGCCTTCTTTTTCGTAGAGTTTCTCGGCATCTATCACATCCAGGGACTCTATGGCAAAGTCATATCCGCGCTCATAGTGTGCAATCAGTTTGCTGCATATATCGTCGACCGAAGCGGCGGTAAGTCCTGTCAGGAAGCACTCCTTATTGGTTCCGGGGATGGTGAACGTGGCAGCGTAGAACCCGTTCTTTGCCTCGGTGTCGTACTTGCTTGAAAGTGATGCACCGACGGGTTCGACTAAAAGGATGCTTTGATCCTCATACATAACCTCGTAGCTTTCAACATCCACAGACACAGGAGCTTCCGAGTAAACCTCTTCGAAGCTTACCGCAAGAACCGCGTTGTCCACTTCGTTAGTTGAGCCGTCAGAAAGCGTGATGACCGTATCGGCATCGGAACCGCCGATCGTTTCGACATCCTGCACGATCTCGCTGACCGCATCCTGTTCCTGTGCTTCCTTTGCCAGCAGGCTTCCTGCGGGCAAAAGAAGGGGCATCAGAGTCATGACCGCACAGGCGGCAAGTTTCTTTAATCTCCTCATTTTTCCTCCTCCATATAAGAATTCTTTGATACTGATTCTCCGAACATCTGTAATTGTACTACATTTTGCCCATGGTATCAAATATATTGGGGGAGGGGTAGTATTTGTTGACATGGAGTGCCGAAATGCTTTATAATGTAATAGTTTGAGGCATTTGAACGATATGCGGCAGAACGTGCCGTGTGACAGTGTAAATGTGATCGTGAAAACACAGCACAGGCGCCGGGAATCAGCTTATTACTATCGTGGCGGCATCTCGTGCCAAAAGGAGGACATGTATGAAGAAAAACGAGTTAAACAGCTTCGACAAGGAAGGCTTCAAGAAGGAGGTCATCAACAACGTCAAGAACCTGTTCAGGAAGAATATCGAGGAGGCGGACGCACAGCAGGTATTTCAGGCAGTTGCCTATGCTGTAAAGGATGATATCATCGACCGCTGGATAGCTACCCAGAAGGAGTATGAGAAGGAAAATGTAAAGACGGTTTACTACCTTTCCATGGAGTTCCTTATGGGACGTGCGTTGGGAAACAACCTTATAAACCTCACTTACTATAATCAGGTTAAGGAAGCTCTTGAGGAGATGGGCTTCGATCTCAACTTCATCGAGGACCAGGAGCCGGATGCGGCTCTCGGAAACGGTGGTCTCGGCCGTCTTGCAGCCTGCTTCCTTGACTCTCTTGCAACCCTCGGCTACCCGGCTTACGGCTGCGGTATCCGTTACCGTTACGGTATGTTCAAGCAGGCTATCGAGGACGGTTATCAGATAGAGAAGCCCGACAACTGGTTAAAGAACGGCAACCCCTTCGAGGTTAAGAGACCTGAGTACGAGGTTGAGGTTAAGTTCGGCGGTTATGTAAGGACCGAGTGCGTGGACGGAAAGAACTACTTCGTACACGACGGTTACCAGGCAATCCGCGCCATCCCTTACGACCTTCCGGTTATCGGCTACGGCAACAACATCGTCAACACACTCCGTATCTGGGACGCTGAGCCCGAGGAGGAGTTCAACCTTAATTCATTTGACAAGGGCGAGTACCAGAAGGCTGTTGAGCAGCAGAACCTTGCCCGTAACCTTGTAGAGGTTCTCTACCCGAACGACAACCACTACTCAGGCAAGGAGCTCAGACTGAAGCAGCAGTACTTCTTCGTATCTGCTTCGGTACAGAGAGCAATCCTTAAATTCAAGGAGAACAACGAGGATATCCACGACCTTCCGAGCAAGGTAACCTTCCAGCTCAACGACACACACCCGACGGTTACCGTTGCCGAGCTCATGAGGATACTTGTGGATGAGGAGCACCTTGAGTGGGATGATGCATGGAACATCACCTGCCACACATGCGCTTATACCAACCATACTATCATGGCTGAGGCTCTTGAGAAGTGGCCTATCGACCTCTTCCAGAGACTTCTCCCGCGTATATATCAGATAATCGACGAGATCAACCGTCGCTTTGTAATCCAGATCGAGGATATGTATCCGGGCGATCAGGACAAGGTAAGAAGCATGGCTATCCTCTACGACGGACAGGTTAAGATGGCTCACCTGGCCATCGCGGGAAGCTTCTCGGTAAATGGTGTTGCAAGACTTCACACCGAGATCTTAAAGAAGAGAGAACTCAAGGACTTCTACGAGATGCGTCCTGACCAGTTCAATAACAAGACCAACGGTATCACACAGAGAAGATTCCTTCTTCACGGCAATCCGCTTCTTGCTGCATGGGTTACCAAGAAGATCGGCGACGGCTGGATCACGGATCTCTCACAGATCGCAAAGCTCAAGAAGTTCGTCACGGACAAGAAGTCACAGAAGGAGTTCATGGACATCAAGAAGAAGAACAAGATTCGCCTTGCCGAGTACATCAAGGAGCACAACGGCATAGAGGTTGATCCTGATTCAATCTTCGATGTACAGGTTAAGAGACTTCACGAGTACAAGCGTCAGCAGCTGAACATCCTCCATATCATGCACCTTTACAACGAGCTTAAGGCTAACCCGGATATGGACTTCACGCCGACTACATTTATCTTCGGCGCAAAGGCAGCTGCAGGCTACAAGACCGCAAAGCTTACCATCAAGCTTATCAACTCGGTTGCCGATGTTATAAACAACGACAAGTCCATCAAGGGCAAGATCAAGGTTGTATTCATAGAGAACTACCGTGTATCCAACGCCGAGATCATCTTCGCGGCAGCAGATGTATCGGAGCAGATCTCAACCGCTTCAAGAGAGGCTTCGGGTACAGGTAACATGAAGTTCATGCTCAACGGAGCTCCGACACTCGGCACCATGGACGGCGCAAATGTAGAGATTGTCGAGGAGGTAGGCAACGACAACGCATTTATCTTCGGTCTTTCCGCAGATGAGGTTATGCGTTATGAGTGCGAGGGCGGTTACCTTCCTATGGATGTGTACAATTCGAATCCGGCTGTAAAGCGCGTGCTCGACCAGCTCGTTGACGGTACATATTCGAAGGGTGACAAGGAGCTCTTCCGCGACCTTTACGACTCACTTGTAAGAAACGATGTATACTTCACCTTGAAGGATTTCGACTCCTACGCCGAGGCTCAGAAGAGAGTGAATAAGGCATACAAGGATCAGACCGCATGGGCGCAGATGGCTATGCTCAACACAGCCTGCTCCGGCAAGTTCTCTTCGGACAGAACCATCGAGCAGTATGCTCAGGAGATCTGGAAGCTTGAGAAGGTTAAGGTAACACTGTAAAGAAAGGATGCGGGACGGTTCCGGTATACGGAGCCGTCCCTTATATTTTTATATGCCGGGAACATTATACATAGTATCCGTACCTATCGGAAACTACAGCGACATGACGCAGCGCGCGCGGGAGGTTCTTGAGAGCGTGGATTTCATAGCCTCTGAGGACACAAGGCGCACCGCCATACTGCTTACCAACTTAAATATCGAGAACAGGAACAGACTTATCTCCAACCACAAGTTCAACGAGGCCGCCAAGAGCAGGTACTTTATAAATGATCTCGTGGACGGGAAGGATGTGGCGATCGTCACCGATGCCGGAACTCCGTGTATCTCCGATCCGGGAAACGAACTGATAAAGGATGCAATCGAGCAGGGCATCAGGGTTACGCCTGTTCCGGGCTGCTGTGCGGCTATTGCCGCGCTTACCGTGACGGGCTTTGACTTAAGCCGGTTTTCTTTCTATGGATTCTTCCCGCGGGAGAATGCCGCAAGGAAGAAGCTTTGCGTGCAGATAAGGCGCGATGCGAGAATTCCCACGGTCGTATTCTACGAATCTCCGAAGAGGATTATAGAGACGGTGGAGTATCTCGCACAGGAATTCGCGGGCAGCAGGCTCTGCCTGTGTAACGACCTCACGAAGCTACACGAGTATGTGTACCGCGGAACGGTTGAGGAGGTTCTTACCGAGCTTAAAGGTCGCGAGACGGCCGAGAAGGGCGAGTACGTGGTAATCATGGAGATAGACAGGAGCGAGGAGGACAGCGCTCCCGCTGAGGCGTTAAGCCCCGAGGCTCTGCTGACGGAGACCATAATCCGCGACGGTATCTCCATGAAGGAAGCCATAAAGAAATTAGCGGACGACCCCGAGATACCTTACAGCAAGAATGTGCTGTACGAGGCGGGGCTGCACTTGAAGGAGTTGTTCTGAATAAAGATTCTTCGGGCTTACGCTATAGTATTGACACGACTCATTCTTAGCTTTGCATAAGTTCGACTGACGAAATCAAAGATTTCGAGTCTCACTTACGTAGTGTCGTGTCGTCGAAACGCATTGAAAAATGACTACGTCATTTGCGTTTCTCATCTCAGAATGACACGGTGTCATCCTGAGTGTAGCGTGTCATTCTGAGCGAAGCGAAGAATCTTAATTATTATGAGACTATTAGACAAAGGAAAAGAACGAAATATGACTGCGGAGGAGCTTAAAGCTTACGCCTCCTCGTTTTCATCCCTCTGTGTCGACATCGGGACCGGTGACGGCAAGCGCCTTTACCGTGTGGCAAAGGCCGATCCGGACACACTGTACATCGGCATAGATCCGGTGAAGGAGAATATGCTCGACACGGTGAAGAAGGCGGCGAAGAAGCCTGAAAAGGGCGGGCTTAAGAACCTGCTTTTGGTGATCGGCGCAGTGGAGAAGCTTCCGGAGGAGCTGCATAGCATGGCGGACATCATAACTGTCTACTTCCCCTGGGGCTCGCTTTTGGAAAGCGTCGTCAAGCCGATAGAGGGCTCGATGCAGCAGATATATATGGTGGCAAAGCCGGGAGCGGCTTATACCATAGTCACCACCTACCAGAGCATATACGAGGGCGCGGAGATAGAAAAGCGCGGACTCCCCGAGCTTTCTACGGAGTATTTTGAAACCGCGCATGCCGCGGCATTAAAAAAACTCGGTTTTGTGACGGAACAGGTAACGGAGCTGACCCCAGAGGATGTGCAGGAGATAGGCACCCAGTGGGCAAAGCGCCTGGGAACGGGGCGGAGCAGACAGTATTTCAGTGTGAGCGGCACTGTTGAAAAAGCCTGATATTTATGGTAAAATTCAATTAGCTATGCGCGTATGCGCAAAAGGTATTGACGGGGCATTCATGTGCTGTTTTGTGGGAGGTTATTATGTTTGATGATCGTGAGATGAATTTGAAGAACCTGTTTTTCACGGTTCTGCTTAAATGGAGATGGATAATCCTCTTCGGTCTTGTCGTTGCGGCGGCGCTTCCGAGCTACAAATACATGAGCGAGAAGAAGGCGGCGAAGACCGGAGCCAAGACCATAACGGTGGATGAAGCCTCCATGGTGGATGTGGCGACTGCGGCGCAGCTTTACTCCGAGCATGATATGCTCAAGAGCCAGATTGCCGTGTATGACGAGATGAGCGAGTCCAATCTAGACTTTACGAACATGAGAAATGTCTATGTTCAGTACTATGTCGAGGAGGAAGATAGCTTAAAGGGCAGCGAGGCACATCCCGAGCTTTACTACGGAGATATCGCCCGCGCCATAACCGAGACGGCGGACGACCTGACACAGGTGTACATCAGTCTCGCGAACGAGGATACATTCTTAAGGGAGATACTTAGCATAAGTGAGAGCGGCATGTCGGAGATGCTTTTCAGGCAGTTTGTGGTTACCTCCGCGAAGGGGCATGTGTTCTCGATTCAGCTCGCCTGCGGCGAGAATGCAAATGCAACGGAGATTGTGCGAAAGGTGCGAGAGGCGATAGAGGCCAGGTCCGAAAGACTGCAGTTTGTGCGCCCGCACAGCTTGGTGCTTGTGAGCAGCGGCGTTATAAGAAGCAAGGCGCAGGTAGTATTGTCGGATAAGTACACCGTGTCAAACCAGCTTTACAATGTGGAAAACTGGCTTACGAATATCAAGAAGAACATTTCCACGGACTATATGACTTATGCGAGATACGTAGCGGACGGCGAGATCGCTTTGGGCGAAAAGCTTGTGATCAAGAGCTCGGACACCAAGGTTTACTTCAAGAAGAAGCTTGTGGTTATAGGATTTGTTGCCGGAGCATTTCTAGGAGCATTCTTCTTCGCCTGTCTGTATATAGTCAGCACGAAGCTGCACATGGCGGAGGACATCAGCGAGTGCGCGAAGCTTAGGATATTCGAGGTAATTGAGGCTCCGAGGAAGAAGAAGTTCTTCGGTTTCCTTGACAGACTCTTCATGAGGCCCATCAGCAACAACAGGAGAAGACTTGATTTTGACAAGCAGATAGGCTCGGCGGTTTCGGCCATAAGTCTCTACGCCGAGAAGAATTCGGTGAAAAATGTGGCCATAACCGGTTCGCTATACGACAAAATAGATGAGAAAGTTACGAATAGTTTAGTAAGCGGGCTGAAGTCCGAGGGAATAAAAGCCGAAGTAGTAGATGACATAGCTTATGACAAGGCGGCTCTCAAAACCTGTTCGAAGGCTGACGGAGTGGTTATCATAGAGCAGATAGGAAAGAGCCTTACCGGCGAGATAGAGAGAGAATTAAACTGCGCCGGTGAGTATGACATCAATGTGATTGGTTCGGTTGTGCTTGAGTGATGCAGCGAAGAATCTTATAAAGGATAAAAAAATGAGTAAAGGACTTTTCATAAGCTTTGAGGGACCGGACGGTTCGGGCAAGACAACCCAGATAAAGCTTCTGTCGGAATACTTGGAAGCAAAGGGCATAGAGTGCGTGCTGACCAGGGAGCCGGGCGGAACCAAGGTAAGCGAGGAAGTAAGGGGAATACTTTTGGATAAGGCCAACAGCGGCATGAGTTACACGGCGGAGGCCCTGCTTTACGCAGCGGCCAGAGCGCAGCTTGTGGCCGAGGTGATAAAGCCGGCATTAGCTTCCGGCAAGGCGGTTTTATGTGACCGGTTCGTGGACTCATCGGCTGTGTACCAGGGCATGGCGCGCGGCCTGGGAGTTGAAGAGATATACGCCCTGAATGAATTCGCGTTGGACGGGATAAGGCCGGAGCTTACGATTCATCTGGACTTATCCGCTGAGGAAGGCATAAAGAGGAAGACTAAGCAGGCCGAGCTTGACCGCATGGAGTCGGAGCCCGACAGCTTCCATAAGCTTGTGGCGGAGGGCTACCGCGAGCTGGCGAAGCTTGAACCTGAGAGAATAAAGACAATCGATGCGGCTCTTCCCGTGGAGGAGATACAGGAGAAGATAAGGGCTTTTGTTGACGGGCTCTCTGCAGCAAAGCTGCAGAGCAGAGACAGAAAGGACTGATCCCATGGATCTTAAAGTAAATCAGCTTCAGCAGCTTACGCAGGTCGAAGCGCCGAAGAACGATAATGTATCGAGCGACGAGGACTTCAAGTTCACTTTGATCAAGAGCCTTGATAAGGGAGAGCTCAAGGAGAAGCTTACCGGGCTCATGAAGGAGATCGAGGAGCAGGGCGCGAAGATTGCGAAGCACATGGATATAAAGGATATGAAGAAGTACCGCTCTGCCGTAAAGGAGTTTATGAACGAGATTGCGGCTAATTCGCATGAGTTCTCGCGTGAGAATTTCCTCGACAGGCGCGGCCGGCACAGAGTGTACGGGATTATCCGCAAGGTGGATGACACCTTGGATTCGCTGGCCGAGGAGCTCATGAAGGATGAGAAGGATCATCTGGCAATCCTCGGGAAGATAGATGACATACGGGGCATGCTTATAGACATTTCGACCTAAAGGTGTTATAATAATACGTTGCTTGGCGCATTGATAAGCCAAAATAGACAGGGGGGATATGCATGAATTTTAAGGATATAGTTGGGCATGAAGATATAATAAGACATATGAAGTCGAGTATCGAGCTTGGCAAGGTAAGTCATGCGTATCTGATCCACGGTGAGAGGGACAGCGGCAAGAAGCTGCTCGCGAGGACATTTGCCCAGACCTTGAATTGCGAGGCGGGAGGCATCAATCCGTGCGGAGAGTGCCAGTCCTGCAAGCAGGCCGTATCGGGGAATCACCCGGATATCATCACCGTGACGCATGAGAAGCCCGAGATGGTTTCCGTAGATGAGGTAAGGGAGCAGCTTATCGACAGCATAGCCATAAAGCCCTACAAGGGAAAGTACAAGGTATACATAGTTCCGGATGCGGATCTTATGACGATTGCCGCGCAGAACACGCTTCTTAAAACCATCGAGGAGCCGCCCGAGTACGGAGTGGTACTGCTTCTTGCTTCAAACCTGGACAAGGTGCTTCCGACGGTGCTTTCAAGATGTGTGCTGCTTTCGACCAAGCCCGTAAATGATTTGGACATGCTCGAGTACCTGCAGAAGAACTTAGGGCTTTCGGAGGACAAGGCGCACTTCTGCATAGAGTTTGCTCAGGGCAATATGGGCAAGGCCATAAAGCTGGCGAAGAATGACGAGTATGCGCAGGTTGTTGAGTCTGTGGTAAGTGTAATGAAATCGATTTACACCATGGATCTTGATGACCTCAAGCGTGCGGTTGAGCACATAGAGAATTTCAAGCTTTCGATAAATGACTACATGGATCTGATGATGATGTGGTACCGGGATGTCCTTATGCTTAAGGTTACCGGAAAGGTGGACAAGCTACTTTTCAGGGACGAGTATGCCGTATTAAAGAAGCAGGCGGAGATCTTAAGCTTTGCGGCTGTTGAAGAGAAGATTGACGCTATAAGCAAAGCAAAGAAGAGGCTTGTGGCAAACGCCGGCTTCGATGTGACGATGGAGCTTCTGCTATATAGACTGAAGGAAGTATAAAAGACAATAATTGGAGTAAAGAAAAGATGAAGGAAGTTATAGGTGTCCGTTTCAGACCGAACGGAAAGATATACTGCTTCAGTCCGCTTAATTACGCGGTTGAGGCGGGGCAGCATGTGATAGTAGAGACAGCGCGCGGCGTGGAGTACGGAAAGGTAGTCTTCGGAAGGCGTGAAATGGACGAGACCAAGTTCGGTTCGTCGATAAAATCCATAATCAGGATGGCAAACGACGACGACGCGGCAAGACATGAGGAAAATGTTGAGAAGAGCAAGGAGGCCTTCGGTATATGCCAGATCAAAATTGCGGAGCATCAGCTCCCGATGAAGCTGATAGATGCCGAGTATACATTTGACAGGAACAAGGTGCTCTTCTACTTTACGGCAGATAACAGGATTGATTTCAGAAACCTGGTCAAGGACTTGGCGGCGGTATTCAGGACCAGGATCGAGCTTCGCCAGATAGGCGTGAGGGACGAGACCAAGATAGTCGGCGGCATAGGCATGTGCGGCAGGGAGCTCTGCTGCAACAAGCACCTTTCGGAGTTCGAGCCTGTGTCGATTAAGATGGCGAAAGACCAGAACCTTTCCTTAAACCCGACCAAGATAAGCGGTGTGTGCGGAAGACTTATGTGCTGCTTAAAGCACGAGCAGGATACCTACGAGTACCTGAACTCAAAGCTTCCGAACGTGGGCGATATAGTTAAGACCGCCACGGGAACAAAGGGCGAGGTTTACTCCGTAAATGTATTGCGCCAGACGGTTAAGCTGCTTGTTACCCGCGAGGATGACGACAAGGAGATAATCGAGTACAAGGTGGACGAGCTCAGGTTCAAGCCGAGAAAGAAGCGTCGTGAGGACAAGGTAAGCGAGGCGGAGCTCAAGGAGCTTGAGGCTTTAGAGGACAAGGGCGGACGCTCGAAGCTTGATGACGAATAGGATTTATTTGCAGAGATTTATGGATAAAGAAACGAGTGCTAAAATTACGGGCCCTGACGCAGCAATGCTCAGGGCTCAAAATATATTACGGGATTTCGAGACCGTGGATGATCTGCAGTGCAGGGGGTATTACATCATCCAGAAGGAAAAGGGCTTTAAGTTCGGCATGGATGCGGTGCTGCTGGCGGATTTTGCTACGGGTGCTCCGGGAGGCCGGGTAATGGATTTGTGCTCCGGAACCGGCGTAATCCCTCTTTTGATGCACGGACGCGGTAAGGGCGCACATTTTACCGGGCTTGAAATCCAGGAGGAGATTGCGGACATGGCACAGCGCTCGGTTGTTTTGAACAGACTTGAGGAGCAGGTGGAGATGGTCTGCGGTAATCTGTGCGATATAGTGAAGGGCAGACGGAGCGGCAACGGTGATGCGGATGAGACGGGTGAAGCAGATGATGCGGAAAAGATTGCGCGCACGATCTTCGAACGTGAGAGCTTTGATGCGGTAACTGCAAATCCACCGTACATTAAGGGCGGTCACGGGCTCACGAATGCAGCTTCAACCAAGATGATTTCTCGCCACGAGGTATATATGACGCTTGAAGATCTGGTTGCTGCGGCGGCATACCTTTTAAAGCCCGGCGGAACATTTGCGGTTGTGTACAAGCCCTTCAGGCTGGCGGAGCTGATTACGGAGCTGGCCAAGGCGCGGCTTGAGCCCAAAAGGATGTGCCTGGTTGAGCCTCACGCGGGAGAGGAGCCCAACATGGTACTGCTCGAGGCGGTCAAGTACGGCAAGCCATACCTGAACTGCGAACCGACGCTCGTGTGTTACGGCAGCGACGGAAAGTACACGGAGGAACTGCTTTCGAGGTACGGTGGATATTATTAAGGGTAAGTGTCATCCTGAGGGCTTTAGCCCGAAGGATCTTAAACAATAAGAGGAGTAGAACGATGTACAAAGACATAGCGAGACTGGTATTATACCGCGACCTGACCGGGGAGAGCATACTCACCAAGGTCGGAGGGATTATAGAGGATTTTGAACTTCAAAGGGACGAGAAGCCATCTCTTGTCTCCAGGTGCTACTGTGAGGTCAAGAGGATACTCGACATAGCCACAAGCTTCGGCTTTGACAGAAACCTGTGGCAGGACTATCTGACTTATGTGTTGGTAACGCATGAGAATTCATTTACCCTTACCTGTGAGAAGGTGGGGGCGGGTAACGGAACTGTAAACGGCTTTGCAAAGCATGATTATGAGATTTTTAAGACACTTTTTCATTATGATTTTTCCGAGTTGGAGACGGGGCTTTCCATAGACTGTTTTTCGACAATTACCTCATATAAATCGCTTCCGAAGAAGGAGCAGCTTTACAACAAGAGCGTCTCCGATAAGGTTAGGGCTTTAAGCGACAGGCTGTCTAACGCGGTAGACGAAAATGAGTTCTTCGAGCTTCTGACTTCATTTTACCGTGATTACGGCGTTGGACTTTTTGGTTTGAACAAGGCATTTCGCGTGTCTGAGACAGACGGAGCTTACGCTGCGAGCGATGCCGGAAAGCAGACCGGCAGGGAGCTTTCGACTGCGTACGGTGCGGGCAACATACAGTTTACGGCGATTACGAACACCGATCCGGTAAGACTTGATGATCTGGTGGGCTATGAGATACAGAAGACTAAGCTTAAGGAGAACACCGAAGCATTTGTGGCGGGAAGGCGAGCAAATAACTGCCTGCTATTCGGTGACAGCGGCACGGGCAAGTCAACCTCGATAAAGGCTCTTATCAACGAGTACTACGACAGGGGCTTAAGGATGATTGAGATATACAAGCACCAGATGAGACTGCTTCCGGCAGTGATAAGCGAGATTAAGAACAGGAACTACAGATTTATAATATATATGGATGACCTCTCTTTCGAGGACTTTGAGACGGATTACAAGTACCTTAAGGCCGTAATCGAGGGCGGACTTGAACAGCGTCCGGAGAATGTGCTGATCTACGCAACCTCAAATCGCAGGCACTTAATCAGGGAGACCTGGGGCGACCGCGCGGATGTGAAGATGGATAACGGAATGCATCAGTCCGATACCATGCAGGAGAAGCTGTCACTGGCGAACCGCTTCGGGGTTACAATCTCCTACTCGCGTCCTTCCAAGAAGGAGTTTAACGTAATAGTCACCGAGCTTAAAAAGCGCTATCCGCAGATTAAGCTCACCGATGAAGAGATAATACTCAAAGCGAATGCCTGGGAGCTTTCCCATGGCGGAGTATCCGGAAGGACCGCGCAGCAGTTTATCGATTATCTTGCGGGACAAAGTGAGTGAAACAAACGAACCCCGATTACAGTGCTGGTGTAATAGGGGTTCTTCCTCAATAGTCAATAAAACTATTGCAATGAAGAAAAAAGTGTGTTATCATTTCCATAGCTGAGAAGGTTTATAAGCATGTTTTCACCAAAAAATCCCTGCTGTGCTGGAGCAGGGATTTTTGTTTTGTAAAAAAAGCTTGTTATAAGGCGTTAGATTTGATAGAATTCAGTTTCGAAAGTGTAAGGTCTCGCGAGATAGAGGTTATGGCTTCCGCTTTGGCATACAAGGCGTCGAAGGCGGGTGTGTCTTTCTCGGATATGTATATCTCGGCGAGCATGGTAAAGGTCTCGGAGATGTCGGAGTCGATTGAGACTGCGTACTCGAGGACAGACCTTGCTGAGGCTGTGTCACCGGCCTCGACAAGCTTCTTTCCCATAGCGTTTAGCAGGCGGATAAGCTCCGTGAAGCGGTCGTCGGCAGCAGAGAGCTCTTCGAGGTTTGCAGGTCCGTACATGCTTTTGAGCTCCGTGTTGGTGTACATGGAGAGGTTTAAGATGCGTTTCGGGACCAATTCTTTCATAAGCTTTACTTCACGAGCGGCACCGGCGCTTTCCGCTTTGTCTAACGGAAGCGACAAAAGGGCTTCCTCGATTTGCAGGTAAGGCAGTCCGGAGATGTCGGCGCGTCGCGTCGCATTGGCTTTGGCCTCGGCTTCGAGAAAATCCTCGCGAGTTTGCCTCGTGCGGCGATTTGATATTGAATTTGCGCGGTAGATGAGCCAGACCAGCGAGGATATAAGGCCCGCTGATATAAGGCCGATACTGATGTGCATATTTATACCTCAATATTAGCATTTAGGAACAAAGTGAAACAGATGATCCAAAGATCCTTCACTTCGTTCAGGATGACAATAATCACAACAATAATCATAATAGAAAGGAAAAATAAGTCATGATCAACTTCAGCAACAAGAAGACACAGAGAAAGGTAGCAGCAGTAATCTGCATAATAATCGTAGTCGCAATGGTTATCGGACTTCTTGTGTCAAGCGTCGGTTAAGATAATATCATTAAATCATCGTTTCAGCAAGGTGAAATAGTATTTCGCCGGGATATGGAGGAAGAAAATGATAGGTATAATTATAGGATTACTGCTCGGAGCAGTTGCAGGCTGGTTGGCAGGCATGATTATGGGATCAAAGGGCGGCATCATCAAGAATATAATCCTCGGCGTAGTCGGAGGAGTAGTCGGCAACCTTATTCTTAACCTTATCGGTTTAGGAGCGAATAACATCATCGGAAGCATTCTGGTCGCTGTGTTCGGTGCATGCATTCTGATAGCCATCGGAAGAGCTGTATTTAAGTAAAACGTCAGTGGGGACGGGGGTTAGTGACGAGGCATCGTAGCGGAGAGTGTATGATAGAGAGATTGAGAGAGCGGGAGGAGAACCGCTCGGTGATAAAGCACATAAGGGAGCTTGTACCCGGGTCAGTGCCGGAGATACGCGGCCGGGATGTGGCGGTACTTTCCGTACCGTGTGAGCCGGGAAGGAATTACATCATAAGCACCTCGGCGGTGGCGGAAAATGTGCGTGACGCCTGGGATGAGGCGCTTTACCGGTATATATGCTCGGGTGCTATGCCTGATGCGGCGCGGATAAGACTGCTTCTGAGGAAGGGCGCCGGTGAAACGGAGGCCAAGAAAGAGGCGGCTGTTGCAAACGGACTTGCGGAGCTTGACGGTCGCAGGATACAGATACTTGCGCTTGATGTCAATCTGTCTAACTCGTTAGACGAAAATGCCTGCGAGGTTACATTCATCGGAGGAACGGGTACCGAGCCCTATGAGAGTGCAAAGGATAAAAAATCACTGTTCGGATTAAAGCTTGTTCATGTCGGGAATGCCGGAGCTTACGGAAGCAGGCTTTTGTACGAAAATAATATGGAAGAGCTCGAAAAGGTATACGGTCTTACCTTCTCCGAGATAGCGCAAATGAGGCTTAAGAAGAAGCCGAGGCCGGAGACTGTGCTCGATGTGATAAGAAAACATGAGGATGTTAAGCTTGTTAAAGCTTGCGGTTACGGAGGCACGTACGGAGCGCTGTGGCAGTTGTCACAGATCATCGGGACCGGGCTTAACGTAAAGCAAAGGAGTATTCCGATATTACAGGAGACCGTTGAGGTAGCGGAGCATTTTAACCAAAATCCGTACATGCTTTATTCGTCGGGAAGCTGGGTAGTAATCTGCAGAGAAGCTGAGCAGCTTGTCGGGGATTTCGTTAACATCGGCATACCCGCGGAAGTAACCGGAACCATATCGGAGCAGGAGGCCTGCCTCATCGAAGAAAGCGGACGCCATCTGACACCGGTGGAGTAGGAAAAATTGATAAAGAAAAGATTATAAGGCTGGTTGTTTATGTTCGGTTTTGTTGTACAGGAGCAGCTTTGAATGAATTCAAAACCTTTGTTGAGAAGAATGCATTTTTTTTCGACAGAGGTTTTTTGTGTGCAGGGGTTGCCTGCAGATTTGCGGGCAACCCCCGGTTTTTTATGATTTCAAAATGACATTTTGGGATTGACAAAAACAGGCGTATATGATAGTTTTGTGTCAAAACGACAATGGCAAAAGGAGGGCGTTATGAAAAGGGAAATGAATTTAGAAGAAGCATTAAAGAAAATAGCAAAGCTAGAACAGGAGAACAAAGAGCTAAAAGAGGAGCTTGAATACTATAAGAACAAAAAAGCCAGCGGCAGACAGAAGCACAACGCAAAGTGGACAGCGATTTATAACGATTTTGTTGCCTGTTATGAGGATGGCATGACTCTGGCAGAGATTGCAGACAGAAACAGTCTAAGTGAGAGGAGTATATACAGGTATAAGGCTTATTATGAGGCTTTGAAGAAGAAAAATGCGGATGAATAAGCATAAAGAAAAGCCTTTATAGCTTCGTTTTTCTGTGTTATAATTTCGAGAAAGGAAGGTTGAATGGGTAAATCAGACATACAAAGTAAGGACTTGCTTCAATGGAATGAATACTTTGCAGATACAGTGAATTATATGCTGTTTGACGGAAATCAGGTTGTCATACCGGAGGAGCTTAAGGAACTCGATACAACGGAATTAACTATAGTTGATGATGTGGTCAAAGAAAGTGTCTTTATTCAGAAGTATAGGGATGTATTAAAGCGTGCAATAATCAGAGTGGATAAGAAGGCTATCTATGCTATAGTAGGAATTGAAGGACAGACGGATATTCACTATGCGCTTCCGGTAAAGGAATCTCTATATGATGCAATCCGTTATGCCAAGCAGGTGGAAAAAGCATCAGCTTCGTTAAAGAAGGAGTCAGAAGGAGAAAAAATCTCAGGTGCAGAATTCCTGTCTGGCTTTAGAAAGAATGACAAGATACTGCCGATTATAACTATTACCGTGTATTTTGGGACAAAGGAATGGGATGGTCCGTTAAGTCTGCATAAGATGTTTGACGAAGCTATTGATGAAAATGTTTTGTCTCTGATACCGGACTACAAAGTACATCTGCTTGAACCGACGAAGATTACCGATTGGAGCAGATTCAAATCGGATATAGGGATTTTGTATCAGCTTATATCTGTGTCAAATCTTAAGAATGGGGTTAAGAATGTGATTGAATCAGATAAGGACAGATTCAGGAATGTTGACAATAAGGTTGTGAGAGCAGTGAATTTTTATACAAATACAACTTTGCCGGTTGATGAAGAGAGAGGGGTGACAGATATGTGCTATGCTATGGAGACATTTAAGGAGGAAGCTATTGCAGAGGGGATAAAGCAAGGAATAGAACAAGGAATAGAACAAGGTCGAGAGCTTCAGCGCGAGGAGGATACAAGAATAATCGCCTCGCTCAAAGAGCGAATTGAAGAGCTAGAGAGCAAGATAAATAATGATTAAAAGATGAGGCTGCTTGTTGATATATCGGCAGCCTTTTATTATGTTAGGATTACGATATGTGCTTCCGGTCATGGTGCTTGCACTTATCCTTGGGCTGGTAAAGGGCGTATGCGGGCTGATCACCAAGAGGCTGAAGCCTCACGACAGCTTCAGCTTTGCACCTCAGATAGCGGCGGCCTGCGTGATGGTGTTGCTGGCAGGGTAAACAAAAAAACAGGGGACGAATCTGCAGCTTTCTAAAACGGTTGTGCTCCGATTCGTCCCCTGTTTTATTGCGTACACGCATGCGTTGCGCAATTTGTTTATATTATCTTTTCCAGCAACGCATTTACCAATGCGTCGTTTTGTCTCGGGTTCATAAAGCAGAATCTCAAATATCTGTTGGAAAGTCCTCTTATATTCGAGCAGTTCCTCAAAATCATGCCCTGTGTGCGCAGGTCCTCGCATATTTCGGATGCTCCCGGCGCGCCGTCCGGAACCTGAAGCAGCATGAAGTTCGCATAGGGCTTGAACAGTCTGAGCTCCTTGTAGGTTGCAAGAGCCGAGTAGACTAAGTTTCTCTCGGTGTGCATCTGGGAACGGGTTCTCTCGACATAATTCTCGTCGGTGAACATAGAGGTGCAGGCTGCCGCCGTTATTGCGGATATGCTGAAGTTGGCTGCGGTCTTTAATATGGCCTTAAGCTTCTTGTCGTCCGAGGTAACGGCATAAGCAAGTCGAAGTCCCGGAACTGCGAAGAACTTGGATGCGCTTCTGGTGACTACCACATTAGACATACTCTCGGCAAGCGGGATAGCTGTGCAGGCTGAGGCGTTGTCGGTAAACTCCATGTACATCTCGTCGACTATAAGGAGCGCGCCGACTGCCTTGGCGGCATCCGCGATTACCTTTATCTCGTCCCTTGTGAGAAGCTGGGAGGAGGGGTTGCCCGGATTGCTGATAACTATCGCATCCACGTCCTTGACCAAAGCGTTGGTTATGGTGTCGGGCTCAATCCTGAAATCATTCTCTTCGCGGAGCTCGTAGTTTAATATCTGTACGCCCAATGCGTTGAGCGACCTTTCGTACTCGGGTGACTGCGGGTAGGGGAGAAGAACTCTCTTTGAACCCTGCATGCCTATAAAAAGTCTTATCAAATCCGCGGTGCTGCTTCGGGTCACGATATGATCCTTGTTGCAGCCGCAATACCTGGCGATAGCGGCCTTCAGGTTCTCGTAATAGCCCACCGGATACGAGCTTATGGAATCGATATGCTCCATAATAGCTCTCTTTACGGAGTCGGGAGCGCCGAAAGGATTAAGGTTTGTTTCAAAGTTCACAGTCTCAAGCTGCTCTATTCGAAGCTGCTTGCTTGCGCCGATCTGGATACTTCCTTGATTCATTTTATCATCTCCTAAATTCTTCTTTTATTTACTGAAAAAATCTGTTATAATAACACAGATTGTGTAGTTGTATTATAACACATAGAAAACGCCGTGACAATGGGAAGACTTCTCTTTGTCGCGGGAGTATTATTTATATAAAATGATTGAATAAAAGTATAAATGTGACGAGATGAAACGGCATATGAAAGCGTTGCTTTATAAACCTCGTCACACGGAGGAAACATGAAGGGCATTGTAGAACATTATGCCAAAGGTGAATTCTGGGTTGACCGTCCGGAGGTATCAATCTCTGTGGAACGGCTGCATCTTTTGATAGAGGCGGGAACCGTGTATTCCGGCAGCTTTATTGTGGAGAGTATGAACAATCTCCTGATTAAGGCCATGGTGTACGACAGCAGGTACATGCTCAAGTTTGAGGAGCATTCTTATATCAACAAGAAATTTGCTGTTAAGTACAGCTTCGACGCTACCTGTCTTGAGGCCGGAAAGAATTACAGAGGACACATAAGCGTTATAACGGACGGCGGAGAATTCAAGATCCCTTACGATATCGAGATTACTCCCCCCTGTGTAAAGTACGGAGACCAGAAGATAGACGACCTGTTTAAGTTTGCGACCCTCGCCGAGAGCAACTGGGGCGAGGCGGCGCGTGTTTTCGTGCGCGATGATTTCAAGAGAACATTTGTGGACAGGGATCCGGTTGTAAAGCAGATTTACACCAGCCTGCTCGAGAGCCAGTCCGTGGACCAGGCCATGGAGGAATTTCTTGTGTATGTTCACAAGAAGAGAGCGCTTACCCTGTCTGTATCGAAGGCGAAGATTTCGATAGATGTACCTTCGGAGATGACGAAGGTCTCCGTAAATATCAGCAAGAATACCTGGGGCTATACCTATTCGCGCGTGAAGACCTCAGACGATTTTATAATGCTTGCGAGAAAGGTCATCAAGAGCTCGGATTTCTGCGGAAACCTGTTCTCTTTGGATGTGATGATCAATCCCGAGAACATCCCCGAGGGCACAGGCTCGGGAAAGATTACTATCGAAAATGTATATCAGCAGATTGAGGTTGAGATAATCCTTAACCGCCCGCGCACCAAGAACATCATGCCGGCAAGGGTGGGCAACAGGCTTCAGCTGGTAAGGTCCAACCAGACCAAGCTTATCACGGCATATCTTGATTACCGCATGGACAGGCTGTCGTTAAACGACTATGTGAACACCTCACTGAATGTGTTCAAGAACCTTGCCCGTTACATGCCGGAGGAGGCTCTCTATCGCATGGGCATCCTGCATATGAATATCATGCAGGGCGAGACCGCAAGGGTTGAGCAGGAGTTCGTGAGGATTGAGGCCGATGTGGACAACTCCGTTATGAGCAATATCGAGAGGAGTTATTATACTTATCTGAAGGCCATGGTTGAGAAGACCAGGGACTCCATAGAGAAAGCAAGAAATCTTATCAGAAGGAACTTCCGTATAGAGAAGGAGAAGATATTCTACTTCTGGTTATTACTTTTCATAGACGATACATATTCACAGGATCTCGGCGCTCTCTACAGGGAAATCCAGACCCTGTACGAGCAGGGCTATAACAGCCCGATAATGTACCTTGAGCTCTGCGAGGTTTTGAACAACAACCCGCTTTTGTTCAAGAGGATAAGCAACCTCGAGATTACAACTATCAGGTGGGGACTTCGCCACCGGTATATATCCGATGAGGTGGTCGAGGAATTCGTCAAGATGGCGGGCAGCGTCAAGAATTTCGACACCCAGATATTCTCCATCATGGAGGCTATCTACGAGAAGAAGGGCAACGTGGATGTGTTAAAGAGCATCTGCTCCATGCTCATTTCTTCGGGAAGGCTCGACAACAAGTATCACAAGTTCTACCGCGATGCGGTGGACAAGGGCCTGAAATTCATCGGCCTGAACGAGTGCTTCGTAAAGAGCATGAACTTCTCCCGCTACGATGTGATACCACAGTCGGTGCTCTATTACTTAAACTACAAGAATACGCTCTCCGAGCAGGAGCTTGCGTATCTTTATGCAAATGTTATATTCAACAAGTCGCAGCACATGAAGGTCTACCATGAGTACTGCACGACCATGCAGGACTTCATGGAGAATATGATCATCAAGGGCAAGGTAAGTGATGATCTGACGGTCATCTATGACGAGTTCCTTGAGCCCGAGTCGGTCAATTCCAAATACGCCGACAAGCTCATCAACATCATATTCCGCCGCAAGCTTGTGTGCTTCAACAAGAGCGTGCGCGCCGTGATTGTTACTCACAGGGAGATAGAAGAGGTTCAGAGGGTGCCCATCGTGGACGGCGAGGCCTACATCGAGGTTCTGTCGAATGACGCCTCGGATGCTTCGATCATCTTCGAGGATGCCGACGGCAACCGCTACGCGGGATCGATACCATATCACCTTGAGAGGATAGTCGATGAGAAGGCGTATCTTGATATATGCCGCCGCTACTCGCCGAATGATTACAGAGTTCTGCTCTACAACTACAAGCAGCTCGGCGACTTTACCTTCAAGGATGCCAAGGAGGTCAACTCCGCGAGAGAGATCGTCCAGTGCGAGGAGATATCCTACGATTATAAGCAACAGGCCTACCTGAACATTATCGAGTACTATCATCAGAATTTGGATAACGACGTGCTTACCAAGTATTTGGGCAAGCTCGATATAGAATACCTGAATCATGCAAATGCGAGAACCTTAATCGGCTACATGATCGATATGAACATGTTCGATAAGGCATTTGCCGCTGTTAAGCTCTACGGCTTCGACGAGGTTGACTCCGACGAGCTCTACCGCCTTGCGGACTACGGCGTCGAAGACTCGAGCGGCTTCTTAAACGAAGACCTGCTTGCCATCTGCGTGCACCTTTACAAGATGGGTAAGGTCAACGAGCGTATACTTTCGTACGTGATGACGCATTTCCAGGGCGACTTGGACGAGCTTGCGAGCCTGTTCAAGGTTGTCAGAAACAGGGTAAAGGATGTGTCCTTCCTTGCGGAGAACACACTTGCGCAGATGATGTTCTCCATGGGAAGCGTGGAGTACATCTACGATATATTTACGGCATATTACGGCGGAAGAAGCCGGGGCTTGGTGGTCAAGGCATTCCTGCGCTACGCGGCATTTAATTCGCTTATCAGAGATGTGCAGACGCCGGGAAGCATATTCGACTGTCTGTACCTTGAGATACTTAAGGGAAATATCGACGACGAGATATCGAAGATGGCGCTGCTTTCTTACTTCTCAAAGCTCGACCGCTACACCGGCGACGAGAAGGAGTGGATCAGCGATGCGGTTATGAAGTTCATGGATGCGGGCAAGCTGATGCCGTTCTTTAAGAGCTTCAAGAGCTTTATAAGGCTACCGCTGGACGTCTTCTTAAAGACCTACCTGATATACAAGAGCGATCCGGGCAAGGTGGTAACCGTAAAGTACGCCTTCGACACCGGCTCGAGACAGACACTCTCCTACAAGCGCGAGCGCTTGGACGAGATGATCCCCGGCCTCTATGTGAAGGAGTTCGTGGTCTTCCACGGCGAGCGCTTGGTATACAGCGTGGACGACGATATGCTCGGCACCTCCTACGTGGTTGAGAGCGAATCCTTAAAGACCAAGGCCTTCAACAAGGAGGACAAGGACCGCTTCGAGACCATCAACGCGATGCTTGTCAACCAGGAGATGCGCGAGGACAACGAGCTTCTCGAGACACTCGATGTATACCTGAATACGGTACATTTATTTGAAGAAAACTTAGTTATATTATAAATATGTGTCAATACTTGCGTGAAGTGAAGAGGCTTAATAAAAAAGAACCATAATAGATCCTTCCTGTTGCTTCGCAAGCCCTCGCATTTCGTCATAAGGGGTACCGCTTGCGGTGGATTCCTTATGACATCGAAGGCCGGCACCTCAACGCTCCGCATTGAGGTCTGCGTCGCTTAGCTCAGGATGACAAAAAACAGCAATTCAGCATTAATCAATAACCCCCAACCCGTCGCGCCAGGGATGTGTTTGAGGGAGCATTTCAAAGCGACCGAAAACATATCCCCAGGCAGACGGGCCGGATTGTCGGAGTTTCGCTCCAAGTGCCGAAAGCTCAAACATATCCCCGGGCAGACGGGCCGGATACTATGAGCTGAATTGCATCACATTTGAACCACAGGAGTTAAACATGGCAGAAACATTCTACATCGGCATGGATCTGTGTCCGGACAGCACGCAGATCAGCTTCTACAATGACATAAAGCGTGAGCCTGAGACGGTCAATCAGCTTAACAACAAGGAAACCTACATGATGCCGAACATCCTTTTCTACAGCAAGACCACGGGTGACTGGTATGTGGGCTCCGAGGCTTCAGAGGCGAGATTCAAGGAGGATGGTGTCATCTTGGACTCGGTCTACGACGGGGCCTTAAGCGACGACCATATCGAGGTGGGCGACAAATCCTACAGCGCAAAGCAGCTCTTTTTGATGATGCTGAGGATGCACATCGATACATTTCTTTACAGGTACGAGGGCGCGACAGTCAAAAAGCTGGTCGTGACCGTGCCTTCCTTCTCGAAGCGATTGTTCAAGGTCTTAAAGGGGCTTTACAAGGAGCTGAACATCCCCGAGGAAAGCGTGGTCATTACCAGTCACATGGAGAGCGCGCTGTACTACGTGTTCAACCAGCCGAGCGACCTCTATGTGAACAGCGTGGCGCTTTTCGACTACGGCACCGAGGGCTTGAAGTACTTCCGCATAGACCGTGAGCGCGGAAACGGCACGAATGTGATCAGGGTTTCCGGCAAGGATTATTCGTCGCAGTTCAACATGGCCATGTTCATGGGCGATGACATCCTGATGGATGAGGCTTTTGCCAAGATTGTGGGAAATGAGATGCGGCAGACCTACATTTCCTCCGTATTTCTTGCGGGGCTTGGCTTCTCGGAGAAGTGGATGAACCATTCGCGCAATATCCTGTGCCAGGGCAGAAGGGTGTTCGCAGGGCAGAACATCTACACCAAGGGCGCCTGCTACAAGGCTGTCGGCGGTGAGTATGAGGATTTCTACAGGGACAATCTCGTGGAGACCTCCGAGAACGTTCCCTTTGATATAGGCATTTCCAGCGGCGACGAGAAGGACGAATTCCTGGTCATAGCCGAGGGAGGAACCCAGTGGTATAACATCAAGGGTAAGATAAATGTAATCTTAGACGATACCGACACAATAACGATTCTTTACCGTGACCGCAAGACCGGCGAGATTACCCGGGATGCCGTGAAGCTTTTCGGCATACCAAAGAGACCGAACAAGACCTCGAAGTTCTCGGTGGAGGTTGAATTTGACTCAAGGAAGAACGGAGCGGTCATCATAAGAGACGTGGGCTTCGGGAAGCTCTTCCCGACCACGAATAAGATTTACCGCAAGGAATTTTAACGATAATGTTACTATTCACAGATATCGCAAAGTCAAGTGCAAGTTCGTTGTGCGGCTGTGAAGTTTATTCCGAAGAGGAGATTATACATGTCGAAGGTAATACTTTGTACAAGCAAGGAAGCCGAGCACCCCTTTACATTTCTCAATACGAAGGTGGAGATAAGCACCTACGAGGAGCTCTGCTTCTACATATACAACAATACTGTGTTGATAAGCCGTTCATCGCTTTCGGAGAGGCTTTTCGACTGGATTCGCGACGAGATCGACATGCCGGAGCTTGCGGCAAAGCTCAGCAATCTGGCCAACCGTACGACCTATGCGCAGGATCTCTTGGTCGAGATCTTAAACGCCGGAAACTACTATGAGCCGGAGGAGATAGCTTCATACGTGGATGCATGGAGCAAGTACAGGAGGCTTTCGTCGTCCCAGAAAAAGAAGCTTAAAGCGGACGGTTACTTAGGCTACAGGCGTTATATTAAGGCGGCGTCCATTTACGACGACATCATCGACAGTCATCCCGATGTAAGCGATGATGTGTTCATAGGCAATGTGTATCACAACCGCGCCGTGGCCGCTGCGAATAACTTAGATGTGGAAGAGGCCAAGGAATACTTCATGAAGGCCTACGAAAAGAACGGCAATCAGGAGTCCTTAAGGGGCTACTTCGTGGTCTATGCTTCCGGAAATGATTCGGCGAGCATAAAGCAGGAGATGCGCCGCTATGGACTTCCCGAGGAGAGCTTCGAGAGCCTGATGCTCGAGATAGGTGATTCTAATGAAGATGTGCGCGGCATGACCATATATTCCATGATGCAGAGAGCGGTGTATAACCGCATGAACAAGGATATGATAGATTACGACAAGCGAATGGATATCATCTTGGGACAGCTCAAGGATGAATTCCGGGAGCAGGCGATCTGATGGGATTGTTTTGACAAGATTATTTTGATAAGTCTGTTTTGATAGGATTATTTTGATGGGTTTATTACAAAGGTTTAAGGAGTATCTGGCGGAGGACGATACGGACGAGACAGACCTTGACTCCGAGGAGGAAACCGAGGAGGAGGCTGAAGAGGCAGACGCGGAAAAAGCTGATGAAGAAGGCTCTGAAGAAGTCGCTGAAGAGCCGGCAAAAAAGGCTGCTGAGGATGCGGCAAGAAAGAAAGCCGGCAAGGCCGAAAAGACCGCGAAAAAAGTTGTTGAAAAACCTGCCGAGCAAGCCGAAGAAGAGTCCGACGAGCAAGATAAGCCTGAGAAAAAATCAAAAAAGAAGAGATCGCTTAAATCATGGTTTAAGAAGCTTTACGCCGAAACCGATGACGAAGGCTGGGATTATGATGCCAGGATAAGGCGTGATGTGGAACTCCATCAGGAGATAATAAGCGCAAAGCGCGGGTATTCCGACAGGAAGGCGGCGCAGGACTGCGTGGAGCAGCTTGTGGATGCGACCTACCAGAGCGAGGACTTAAAGCGGGAATACAAGCTTGTCACCGCATACTTAGTCGATATTCAGAAGATAGAAGAGCTTCCGCCCAACATGGCCAGGGATGTGATGGAAACCGCGCAGAGGATAGAGATGGTGGACAAAAACCGCAGTAGCTATCTGCAGTCGGAGAATCTGCTTCCGATGGATCAGTTCAACAGGCTGATGCGGCTTGAGAATGAGGTTGTAGATACCATCCGAAGCCTGAACGCCATGGAAATGCGCGACAACATGCTCAAGAACGACATGGGATATCTCGAGGGCGAGAAGGAAGACTTAAAATACATGCGCAGAGAGTTCAAGGACAGCATAGCCCGGACCAAGGGCGTGATTACGACGGTGCTCATTATATTTATTCTGTCGCTGTTGTCCCTTGCGGGAGTTGCGGTTATCGGCAAGACCAATGTACTGCTTCCGGCGCTTATAATGGCTGCTGTGGTGAGTCTTGCATTTGCTCTTTCGTATACACATTACGTGGACTTAAAGAACGAGATAAAGGTGACCGACGCGAAGATACGCCGCGCCGTCTCGCTGCTCAATACGGTGAAGGCAAAGTACATTCAGAACGCCAGCACTATAGATTACATCTACGAGAAGTATAACATCCACGACTCAAAGGAGCTTGAGTACGATTGGGAGCTTTATAATAAAATGGTCCACGACGCCATGAAATACTCGCAGGCGAACACCGATTACCGGGTCTATTGCGACGACCTTGTGGACAAGCTGAAGAAGGCGGGAGTGAACGACCCGCTCGTGTGGCCGAGGCAGACCGCGGCTCTTCTCGACAAGAGGGAGATGGTGGAGATAAAGCACGGCCTGAACACAAGAAGGCAGAAATTAAGGGAGCAGCTTGCCGTGTGCGAGAAGATAAGCGATAACGCCAAGGCGACCTTAAGGGCCATCGCCGACTCGGACAGCGAGCTTGAAGGCTATATCAAAGAGATTCTCGCCTCTTATAAGATATCGTTAAATGATTAATATATTTAAGGAGACATAAATAAAATGGCTAAGGAACTTGAGAAGAACTACAACCCCGCGGACATAGAGGAAAGGCTCTACGACAAGTGGGAAAAGAACGGATACTTTCATGCAGAGGTTGACAGGAGCAAAAAGCCCTTCACTATAGTGATGCCGCCGCCAAACATAACAGGCCAGCTTCACATGGGACACGCTCTTGACAACACCATGCAGGATATACTGATCAGATTCAAGCGCATGCAGGGGTACAATGCTCTGTGGCAGCCCGGAACCGACCATGCCGCAATCGCGACCGAGGTTAAGATCATTGAGACCTTGAAGAAGCAGGGCATAGAGAAGGAAGACTTAGGCCGTGACGGCTTTCTGAAGCGCGCATGGGAGTGGAAGGCCGAGTACGGCGGAAAGATTGTAAAGCAGTTAAGAGAGATGGGCTCCTCCGCCGACTGGGAGAGAGAGCGCTTCACCATGGACGAGGGCAACAACAAGGCCGTAACCGAGGTCTTCGTAAAGCTCTACGAGAAGGGCTGGCTCTACAAGGGCTCGAGGATAGTTAACTGGTGTCCGGTATGCCAGACCTCCATCTCCGATGCGGAGGTGCTTCACGAGGAGCAAAACGGCAACTTCTGGCACATTAATTATCCGGTTGTGGGCGAGGAGGGACGCTTCGTAGAGATAGCGACCACAAGACCCGAGACGCTTCTCGGTGATACCGCAGTTGCTGTTAACCCTGATGATGAGCGCTACAAGGATATAGTAGGAAAGACCCTGATGCTTCCGCTTGTCAACCGCGAGATACCGGTTGTTGCGGACTCTTATGTAGACAAGGAGTTTGGGACAGGCTGCGTGAAGATTACGCCTTCACACGACCCTAACGACTTTGAGGTAGGAAAGAGACATAACCTGCCCGAGATAAATATAATGAATGACGACGCGACCATCTGCTGTCCGGGCACACGCTACGACGGCATGGACCGCTACGAGGCAAGAAAGGCAGTGCTTGAGGACCTTGAAGCACAGGGCCTTCTGGTGAAGACCGTTCCGCACACTCACATGGTCGGAACGCATGACCGTTGCAAGACTACGGTTGAGCCGCTTGTAAAGCCGCAGTGGTTCGTGAAGATGGAGGAGATGGCAAAGCCGGCAAAGAAGGCCGTAGAGGACGGCTCCTTAAAGCTCGTTCCTCCTTCGATGAGCAAGACTTATTACAACTGGCTTGACAACATCCGAGACTGGTGCGTGTCAAGACAGCTCTGGTGGGGACACAGGATTCCCGCATGGTACTGTGACTGCGGCGAAACCATAGTATCAAAGGAAACACCGACCGTATGCCCTAAGTGCGGCGGAACACATTTGAAGCAGGACGAGGATACGCTTGACACCTGGTTCTCATCTGCGCTCTGGCCGTTCTCCACGCTCGGCTGGCCGGACAAGACAGAGGAGCTTGATTACTTCTATCCGACTAATGTATTAGTCACCGGATATGACATCATCTTCTTCTGGGTTATCCGTATGGTCTTCTCGGCCATAGAGCAGACCGGCAGGCTTCCCTTTGATACGGTTCTCTTCCACGGTCTGGTAAGAGATGACAAGGGAAGAAAGATGAGCAAGTCCCTCGGCAACGGCATCGATCCCCTTGAGGTTATAGAAAAGTACGGCGCGGACGCGCTCCGCTTTACGCTTATCACCGGAAATGCGCCGGGCAACGATATGCGCTTCTACTGGGAGAGAATAGAGGCAAGCAGAAACTTTGCGAACAAGTTCTGGAACGCTTCGAGATTTATAATGATGAACGACTATCCTTCAGGGACTACGAAGGAGAGCATAGAGGCCGGACTTACCGCGGCCGACAGATGGATTATCTCCAAGGTAAACACCCTTGTGAAGGATGTTACCGAGAATATGGAGAAGTACGAGCTCGGAATAGCTGCTTCGAAGATATACGACTTTATCTGGGAGGAGTTCTGCGACTGGTACATAGAGCTCGTAAAGCCGAGACTCTGGAGTGACACAGATACTACCAATAAGGAAACTGCCCTTGCGGGCAGTTCTGAACCGCTCAAAGCCGCGGGGCTCTCTGCTGCAAAGCAGCAGAGCAAAGCAGCAGCTATATATACACTCAAGTCGGTTCTCGTAACCGCGCTGAAGCTGCTTCATCCGTACATGCCCTTCGTTACTGAGGAGATATATTGCACCTTAAAGGATAATGCGCTCGACGTGGACGACTTTGACGCCGACTCGATTATGATCTCCAAGTGGCCGGTCTACTCTGACAGCTTAAACTACGCAGCCGATGAGGCAAGTGTTGACAAGCTCAAGGAGGCTGTAAAGAGCATAAGAAATATCCGCGCCGAGATGAACGTGCCTAACTCAAGAAAGGCCAAGATTACCGTGGTTTCGGCAAAGGAGGAGGTAAGAGAGCTCTTTGCGAGATTCGAAAATGAGTTCAAGCACCTTGCCTTCGCAAGCGAGGTTGAGGCCTGTGCAGATAACAGCACAACAGGCGAAAAGGATGTATCTGTAGTCATTCATGATGCAGTGCTCTACATGCCTTTCTCAGATCTTGTGGATGTTGAGAAGGAGAAGGAAAGGCTTAACAAGGAGATAGAGAGACTGAATAAGGAGATAGCCCGCGGCGAGGGAATGCTTAACAACGAGCGTTTCCTGTCTAAAGCGCCCGAGGAAAAGGTTGCAGAGGAGAGGGCTAAGCTTAAGAAGTACACCGAGACCTTAGAGCAGGTGAAGGAGAGACTTGCAAGTCTTTAGTTTATGAACAAAGAAAAAGTCTTAAGAAATAAAATAGAGAAGTATCTTCTTGTCCCGATACTGTTCTCGCTGATTTTAGTCGCCATGTGTGTCGGCATCTATTTCATCGACATAAACGCTTTTATCGTGGCGGCAACGGCTACGGGAATATTTATCGTATGCGAGGGCGTGGTCTTCCTGATTACCCAGAAAAGAATCATGCCCGTTATGATGGGCTTTGCCATGGAGCAGGGACAGATACAGCGTGAGCTGTTAAAGAAGCTGGCTGTGCCCTATGCGGTTTTGGACGATGACGGCAAGATACTCTGGGGCAATGACGAGTTCGTCAATTTAGTAGGAGACGGTTCGAGGAAGAGGATAAGGAAGAACATTTCCGCCTTCTTCCCGGTTATAGGCACCGACACTCTTCCTAAGGAGGAGCCGGTAAGCTTAAGGCTCACCTTGAACGGGAGCATATTTGACTCGCTTATCAAGAAGGTGAGCTTTGATGAGGTCTTAGCATCCGACGAGGATGCGGATATAAGCCCGAGAGGCGAGCACCTCTTTGCATTTTACCTCTTCGATGTGACCGAGCTTAATATGTACAAGCGCGAGATCGAGGAGAACAAGCTTGTGGCGGGCCTTCTGTACATAGACAACTATGAGGAGGTCATGGAGAACACCGAGGAGATGAGGCACTCCCTTGTGGAGGCCCTTGTCGACAGGCGTATAAGCATGTACTTTAGCACTATAGATGCCATAGGCAAGAAGACGGAGAAGGACAAGTACCTCTTCGTGTTCAGACAGAAGTATTTGAACCAGCTTAAGGATACCAAGTTCGCGATTTTGGACGAGGTTAAGAGTATAAATGTCGGAAATGAGATTCCTATCACGCTTTCCATAGGTATCGGAGCGGATGCGGCTGATTTCTCCACTGCTTATGAGAATGCGCGCACTGCCATCGGCCTTGCCCTTGGACGAGGCGGAGATCAGGCGGTTATCAGATACGGAGACAAGATATCCTACTTCGGAGGCAAGAGCTCGGGAACCGAGAAGTCCACGCGTGTCAAAGCGAGAGTTAAGGCTCAGGCCTTCTCGGAGCTTCTGACCGACAAGGAAAACGTGCTCATTATGGGGCACAAAAGGCCGGATGCGGATGCGTTTGGCTCGGCTGTCGGCGTGTACAGACTGGTAAAGACCTTAGGCAAGAATGCCAACATAGTTTTGGACGAGGCGACCGCTGCCATAGAGAATATCGTGTCAACCTTCAGGGACAACGCCATGTATGGCGGTGAGATGATAATCTCGAGGGAGCAGGCTATAGCGAGCGTAAACGATAAGACCCTTGTGGTCGTTGTGGACGTTAATAAGCCGAGCATGACCGAGTGCGAGGAGCTCTTATCCTTAGGCAAGACCGTGGTTGTGTTCGACCACCACCGCCAGGCCGAGGAGAGGATAGAGAACGCCACTCTTTCCTACATCGAGCCTTATGCGTCCTCAGCCTGCGAGATGGTTGCGGAGATGCTCCAGTACATAGATGAAAAGGTTAAAATAAAGCCTGCCGAGGCAGACGCCATGTATGCAGGCATTGTTATAGACACCAACGGCTTCCTTACCAAGACCGGCGTCAGGACCTTTGAGGCCGCGTCATACTTGAGGCGCAACGGCGCGGATGTGGTAAGAGTAAGGAAGATGTTCCGCGAGGATATGAATTCCTTTAAGGCTGTGGCAGAGGGCGTGATGAATGCGGAGATATTCATGACCGCATTTGCCCTGTCGAAGGTAAATCCGGACTCCCAGGCGCCGACGGTGCTCGGAGCGAAGGTTGCCAACGAGCTTTTGGATGTGGAAGGGATACGCGCTTCTTTCGTGGCCACAAAGGTGGCGGATACGGTGTATCTTTCCGCCCGTTCGGTGGATGATGTAAATGTACAGGTGATCATGGAGAAGATCGGAGGCGGCGGTCATGCGAATGTCGCCGGCGCACAGATTAAGGACGCAACTGTGGATGAGGTCTTAACCAGTGTGAAGGACTTACTCAAAGAAATGTATCATGATGGGGATTTGTAAATAGGACGGTGTCCGCACCGACAGATATACTACGCAGGACGCTCGCGCTCTATTTGGAGCGTGTACCCGACGAACAAAGTGAGTCGTTGGTACCGCCCATGCGACAGGGCTCCGACGAGCTTGCGAGTCGGCTAAGCCCGAACCGCTCAACGGCGTAGCCCTTCTAAGCTCGTGAGAAACCTCGCTAAGAAGGGACGCCGCTCTATAGCCTGCTTAAGTATATTCTGTCGGCACGGCCACCTGTGAATGGATAAATATAAAAAGATTCTTCGGGCTGAAGCCCTCAGAATGACACCGATTTACGTATATTATGTGTCATTCTGAGCGAAGCGAAGAATCTTATAAGGAGGAAACAAATGAAAGTAATATTATTAGAGGATGTTAAAAGCCTTGGGAAAAAGGATCAGATTGTAGACGTTTCAGACGGATACGCAAGAAATTTCGTATTGAAGAAGAAGCTGGGAATAGAGGCAACCCCGAAGAACTTAAACGAGCTCAAGCTCAAGAAGGCTCACGAGGACAAGGTTGCGGCTGAGAGATTAGATGATGCGAAGGCGCTCGGCGAGAAGATTAACTCATCGAAGGTTGTGCTTCCGATAAAGCTCGGTGAGGGTGGAAGGACATTTGGCTCCGTTTCCTCGAAGGAGATTGCGGATGCATTGAATAAGCAGCTTGGCATCGAGGTAGACAAGAAGAAGATCAACCTTAAGGAGACGATAAAGACAGCCGGAACACATGAGGTGGAGATTAAGCTTCACACTCAGGTTACGGCAAAGCTTACCGTAGAGGTTGTCGGAGAATAAGCTTTATGGATGAACAGATTATAAAAAAGGTTATGCCTCACAACAAGGAGGCTGAGCAGTCGGTAATCGGCGCCATGCTTATGGACAGAGATGTGATTTCCGACACGGCTGATCTGCTTACGGGCGAGGACTTCTATTACAAGCAGTATGGCGTAATCTTCGAGGCTATGAAGTCGCTTTACCGCGAGGGCGAGCCGGTGGATATGGTTACATTAACCGACAGGCTGAAGCAGAACGGTATAGCCGAGGAGGTGGCGGGCCCTGCGCAGATTGTTGAGATTATGCAGGCCGTTCCGACTGCCGTAAATGCGAGGAATTACGCGAAGATAGTGCAGGACAATTCTCTCCTGCGCAGACTTATAAGGCTTTGTGAAAACGTAGAGAAGGACAGCTACCTTGCCGCCGATAAGGTGGAGAATATACTCGGGAAAACCGAGGAGGAGATATTCAAGTTAGTTCAGTCCATGAGCGGCAGCAAGGACTTCGTGCCGATGTCGTCTATCGTGGTAGACGTCTTGAACCGCATGGAGGAAGCAGCTAAAACCGGCGGAAAGATTACCGGAATACCTACGGGATTTACCGCATTAGATGACAAGCTTGCGGGTTTGCACGGCGGAGAGCTTATCATAGTTGCGGCAAGACCTGCCATGGGCAAGACAGCATTTGTCCTCAACATAGTACAGCACCTTGCGGTAAGAAAGCAGATACCCTGTGCGGTCTTCTCGCTCGAGATGACAAAGCAGGACTTAGCAGCGCGTCTTCTTTCGATAGGCTCCATGGTGGATTCGGGCAATATCAAGCTCGGAACCATGCCCGACGAAGACTGGGAGAAGATACTCTGGGGCTCGGAGGAGCTTGCGAAGGCGCCGCTTTACTTAGATGACAACGCGTCAATCAACATGTCGGAGTTTCGCTCCAAGTGCCGAAAGCTCAAGCAGAATGCGGGAATCAAGCTTATAGTGCTTGACTACCTTCAGCTGATGAACTCCACCGGAAAGGTTGAGAGCAGGCAGCAGTTTATCGCGGATGTGTCAAGAAGCTTGAAGAACCTGGCCAAGGAGCTGGATGTGCCCATAATCGCGCTTTCACAGATAAACCGTAGCGTAGACAAGGCTTCGGATCACAAGCCTGGCCTAGCGGACTTGAGAGAGTCCGGCGCCATCGAGCAGGATGCCGATGTGGTTATGTTCATATATCGTGATGAGGTGTACAATCCGGATACTACGACGAAGCCGAACACGGCGGAGATTATCATAGACAAGCACAGGAACGGGGAGACGGGAACCATAGAGCTGGTATGGATAGGAAAGTTCACGAAGTTCGCCAATCCCGAGAAGAAGTATAACTAAATGGCATATTAAATGTATTGTCATTCTGAGCGAAGCAAAGAATCCTTTTTATTAGACGAATGGTAGTATTTAGTGTTCTAACGGAAGTATTGCGAAACTTGCGTGGATGACTGCAATATGGTAAAATAAAGAGCTAACTCTCGTGAGGGATATATATGGAACGACTTAAGGTTATGGTGGAGTTCTGGTCCGCGGAGCCGCTTGAGAATGTTATGGCATTGATCAAGTACAGGCCGGAGAAGATCATTTTCCTCGGACATAAGGACAACATGATCACGAAGAAGATAAATGATGTAAAGCAGTTTCGGGATTTGAAGTGTCCCGGGACAGAGCTTGAATTTGTCGAAGTTCCGAAGGATGACTTAGATGCCGCGATAGGCACGCTGGCGGGGATTATCAGGGAATATCCCGGCGTCAGGTTTGAGCTGACCGGAGGAAGCGAGCTGATACTCATTGCTCTCGGATGTATAGCCGCGAGGATGAACATCAGCAAGTTAAGAATCGATCCATTTACGGGAAAAGAGATTGATATATTCGGTAATCAGGTTTCGACCTCGGATTACCACTTCAATATAGGCATCGCCGAGGAGATTATCCTTCACGGCGGTGTGCTCACTTCACAGACAGGCAGCTACGCCGACTGGAAGTTTACCGAGGAGTTCCGCGGTGACATAAGGGTTCTGTGGGATGTGTGCAAAAAGTACAAAGGGAATTGGAATCGCTACTGCGCTACCATAGACGAGCTCTCGAAGAATAACCCCAACGCCAACGGCGGCTGGGTGGAGCTTTACAGGAACCAGCTCGGCGAGTCCATAAAGCTCTTGAGAGACTTGGATGAGGCCGGGATGATGGCCGGCTTTGACGAGAACGGAAAGAGGATTTCCTTTAAGTACAAGAACAATTCAATCAAGAAGGTTATAGGCAAGGCGGGGAATATATTAGAGCTTCATGTGTATGAGGTTGCAACCCGCGACTGCTATATATTTACGGATGCGATAATAGGCGCGCACATAGACTGGGACGGAGAGATACATGATATTCACAACCCGGGCTATGACACGATGAATGAGATAGATGTAATCTTGATGAAGAATGTGTGTCCGGTATTTATCTCCTGCAAGAGCGGGAAGACCGGAGGCAATGCGCTTCATGAGCTTGCCACGGTTACGAGAAAGTTCGGCGGCAAGTATGCGAAAAAGGCGCTGGTCATGGCGAGAAGCTGTGACGACAACGCAGGCGCGCAGTTCTTCAGGCAGCGCGCCAAGGATATGCATATATGGGTCATAGATGATGTGTTCCGGATGTCGGATGAACAGCTGATGAACCGGCTGAAGAGGATTTAACTACTGTCTATATAGTACTACCGCCTGCTGGTACATCATATCGTAGATAGGCTCGAACCTGTCGATGCTGACGGTTTTCACTCCGTCTATCGGATCGCAGAGAGTGACTGTGTTATCCGTGAGGTTGTATCCCGAGAGCACCACGCAGTGCTCAAGGCCGTTGAATTCATAGACCTTGCCGTTATAGGTCTGACCGCCGGTAGACCAACCGCGGTCGAGTCCCATGGTGCACCATACTAAAGCAGGAGCGCCGTCGTCAAGATACTTGAAGACATCGTCAAGCTTGGTTCCGGTTAAGTCGAGAGCCTTGTACTTCTTGTCATGGTCGTCTAAGAATTTGTTGGCCATCTTGACAATAGCCGGGGCAAAACAGCCTCCGCTTGAGTATACGCTTCCGGAATAAGTGTCAACAAAATTAGACCCCGTGATAAGATAGTTGTTGATTATCTCGGACTTGCTTATGTCATAACCGTAGTAGTTTAAAAGCATTGTGAGTGATATAAGCTCGCAACCCGAAGGATACTCGGGATACTGATAGATGATATCCACATCCAGGGTTACATAGTCCTTACCGCTGATTCCCTTAAAGTAGGACGCTTCGGTGGTAACGAGAGCTTCGGTCTCGGTAGTCGTGACGGTCTCCGTGGTAGCCCTTGTGTTGCGGCGCGTGGAAAGCAGCATATCATTTGCGGCCGACTGCTTCTCAACCGCTATGCTGCGGCCGTGCAGGGTAAGCAAAGTGATTAAAGCTGCCGATATAATTATACAGATAAGGAGTTTTATAATCTTCATAGCGAAGAGTATATATTGAACCCGTAAACAAAGTCAAGAAGTAGTTGTAAATTATCATATTCTGAGGGAGGTGCGATTATGACGAAGTCATAATTTGCATCGCACCGACTTTCGTCATAAGGGGTACCGCGAAGCGGTGGATTCCTTATGACATTAGACTTGGGCAGGATTACGAAGTAATCATACCATTACATATTATATGAGGGAGAGAATATGGATGAGAATTATTTCGACAATGATTTTATAGTGCTGACCGTTGATCCTTTAAAGATGTGGGCGGATATCCAGATCACCGAGCCCTTCACGGATCCCGAAGAGGAGGAAAGAAGGAAGCTTACGGTTGATTATCTGATCGGTTACCTGAACAATGAGGGTATCACCATGGGCATAAATCCGGAGCGCGTGCAGGAGGTCATAGATTTCATCGACAGCGGTATCTACGACTTGGATGTGCGCGTGGCAGAGGGCAAGGCTCCTACCGACGGCACGGACGGCCGTTATGAATACCTTGTTCCCATAGCCGACGACAAGGCAAAGCCGAAGATCAACGAGGACGGATCGGTGGATTATTTCAATTCACTGTCTCTTGCCATGGTCAACGAAAACCAGGTATTCGCTGAGTATTATCCCGCGTCAGCAGGCGAGTTTGGTTATAATATTTACGGTGAGGTGGTCAAGCCGAAGAAGGGCAAGAACTTAAGTCCTTTGAGGGGAAGCGGCTTTACAAGTGAGGACGAGAACGGAATTGTTAAGTATCGCGCCGCAATGAGCGGGAGGATACATTTCAATGATACCAAGGTTATTATAGATGAGGTCTACATCGTCAAAGGCGACCTCGACATCATGGAAGGCAACATCAACTTCAGCGGTGATGTGGAGGTTAAAGGCGATGTCAGAAGCGGTCTTACCGTGGAAGCCAAGGGAAATGTATATGTTCACGGACATATGGGAGCGTCGAAGATAATCGCCGGCAAGAATGTGGTTGTCAAGCGAGGCATCCAGGGCAAGGACAAGGGACGTATCGAGGCAGGCGGAGATGTGACGACAAGCTTTGTCGAGCGCTGTGAGATAGACGCAGGCGGAAGCGTGTTCGCAGAATCCGTGCTTGATGCGAATATATTTGCAAGAAATACCATAGATATAAGTTCAAAGGCAGGAACCGTTGTGGGCGGTTCGCTTACGGCGGCCCAGGGTATAGTCATGAAGCAGGCAGGCAACGAGAACGGTGCCAAGACCATGCTCAACCTCAATGTGTCACCGTACTTCTTAAGGCGCGTGGCGGAGCTCAGGAACACGACCTCGAAATTAAAGGGTGAGATAGAGATGCTCGAGGACAGGCTTGCAGAGTTAAATGAGCTCGATGAAAACCAGACGGGAGACCGCGTGGACAATGCGAAGATGCAGTGCCTGAGGGTTAAGGTTATAAAGTCCACAGAGTACAAGCAGGCGAAAGAGGAGCTTGACTTCAGGGAGGAAGAGATGGAGAACTCCAAGAGAAAGGGTGCTATCGTCATCAACAAGCTCGTATATCCGGGAACCGTGGTCAATATATGGCGCGAGCCCTACGTCGTAAAGAATGAATTAAGGAGTGTCAAATACAGTCTCCGAGGCGGCCGTGTCCGTGAAGAGGGAATAGACTGACAGGGAGTTGCTATGAATATAAGAAACTACAGCTACGGGGATGCCTCCGTATGCAGAGAGAAAAGACAATTTACGGTGTATCTTTACGAGATACTTGAGAGATGCGCAAGGGTAAAAATAGACAAGGAAGGCTTTGCCAACAAAAATTACGAGGTTGAGGATGCTTACTACGAGCCTGCTCTTCTTCGCGAGTGCTTTGATGATGCGGCGGACAAGGCTGCATTTAATCGCGAGCTGATCGGTTACGCGGACGCAAAGCTTAAGGAGCTTATCAGAACCAAGCACGCGGGTGTGAAGCTTGAGGAGATAAGCTTAAAGGATGAGCCAAAGGAAGAGGTGTACTGCTTAAAGAACGGTATCCCGGAGGATGCCGGCGAGGCCGATCTGACTAAGCACATAAACGGTTGGGGCAAGGCCGAAAGGCACTTCAGAAACCCGCTTGCACGTTGGATGATGAATGTAAAGCCGGATATAGCTCTTCTGCTTAAAAGGAAGGGTGTAAAGAAAAAGGACGAGTTCGTGCTGAACATGATCGAGTGTGTGTATACAGAGGGTGAGGAGAATTACACCTTCCTTTGTGAGACCGGAAAGGGCAAGGGGTATCGCGTGACCGTGAGCAGAAAACTCATACTTGAGTATGTGCTTGAGTTGCTTATAAGTGAGCGCGAGGGCGTGATAAAGCTTACCGCAGGCGACGGAATCAAGCCCTGCAGCATAGAGGCCGGCGGAGCTTCGACCGTGTTCTTAAAGAGTGACAGGAACCCGAATACCGACGGGCTGTCGCTTACGAAGATATCCGACTACAGGAAAAAGCTTGTCAAGGGTGACAAGATCAAGGAAGTAAAGCTGGTATTAAGTGACGGAATGGAGCTCAACATCTGATGCTTAAATTCATACATATTGCGGATCTTCATATAGGCGCCAAGCCCGATATCGAAAAGAGCTGGAGCGAGACAAGGAGCGAGGAGCTCATCACCGCATTTGACAACATAATAGACGTGTGTCGCACGCAGGACGCAGATTTGCTGCTGATTGCGGGCGACCTTTTTGATACAAGCCCTACACTTTCGCAGCTGAGGCTTATAGATGCAAAGCTTAAGAAGCTAAGAGGTACCCGAACCGTTATCGTAGCGGGAAGCTCGGATCCGATCACGCCGGAGTCGGCATGGGCGGGATTTGAGTTCTCGTCGGATACGACGGTTCTTCCGCCGGACGTGGCCTCGAACGCTTACTTTGAGGACATAAATGTGTGTGTTACCGGCATGAGCTATGGGCGGGAGACCTACGATGACAGGATACTCGAGCATTTGACGCCGGGACGAGAGGGAGCCTTTAACATATTGCTCGGCTACGGCGGTTCGAAGGGGCGCATGCCCTTCGCGGCGGAGAAGCTAAAGCAGGCGGGCTTTGATTATATCGCTCTCGGAAATGTACACAAGCCTACGATCGTGGAGGAGAACGAGATTATTTTCGCAGGCTCCCTTGAACCTCTTTCGGTAGAAGAAAAGGGGCAGCACGGTTATGTGTACGGAACCTATGTTGCGGGCAATGATAAAGTAGCTTCGGAAAAGGAGATAACCTTTATCCCCTGCTGCATGCGCTGCTACATAGATGCGACGGTTAAGATTACCTCGGACATGACTACCGAGGGAATACACGAGGCAGTGCTCGAAGCCATAAGAAAATATGGCGTGCAGCACATCTTCAGCCTCAGGATAGAGGGCTTTAAGAACAAGGATGCGGCGGTTTCCATAAGCGACATCATGAGGGACTACTGCGTGTATGAGGTCGAGGATGTAACGAAATACGCCTACGACATAGCTGAGTTGAAGAGAGAAAATGACGGCAACATACTGCCTGAACTGATAGATGCTTTAAGGGGTGACGAGGAGGAAGAGCCGGACGGGATAAAGGAGCATGCGGTCCGATACGGCATCCTTGCGCTTCTTAGGACAGGTGAAAACTGATGTATCTTGATAAAGTACTGCTTAAGGATTTCGGACAATTTCATAATAAAGAGTTGGAGCCCGGTCCGGGAATCAATGTTATAAGCGGCGATGAGGACGGACTTTTGGCGGATTTTACCGAGGCTATGCTTTACGGTATCAAGCCGTCGTTTTTTGCGGGGGACAGGGTTGATCCCTTGGAGAAGAGAAGACCATCCGCGCAAAACGCGCTTGACACGGGAAGCTTCTCGGGAAAGTTGTATATGGTTAAGGACGGCGACCGGGTTTTAGTCGAGAGGGAGTTTTTAAAGAGAAATCCGACGCTCTCTGTGCTTGATCTGTCAACCGGACGCGAGATGATACCCGGGAAGAGGGACACTCTCTACGGAACGCTTACAGATGTGCCGCAGGGCGACTTTAACGGCGGTCTCGTGATGGACTGCGAGAGGCTTAACGGTGAGGATGCTCCGGATAAGATAAGGAACCTGGTTTGTGACCTGGCGGAGACCGGAACCACGAGATTTCACCTGGATAATGCCTTAGCCGAGCTTATGAGAAGAAGAGCCACAAAGGACAGCGGTGAGGTTGACGCGCAGATAGAGGATATAGATGCGAGCCTTCTTGATTACGACGGCGTGGAGGAGGAGCTTGAAGCCGTCAGGGATCAGATACGCGAGGTCGAGGATGAATTTGCAATAGAAACCGCGAGAAGAAAGCGCGAGGCAAGGAAGCTTATCGACACCCGCACGGGTGAGGCAAAGTACGTTGAAAACAAGGATGTAAACGAGGACTTGGACGCTTTGGCCGAGAACAGGATATTCTTAGACGCCGAGCTCATGAAGGAGCTCGAGCCCGAGAAGAAGCTCACCGACAGGTGGTACATAATCTTACTTACCATGCTCTTTGTAACCGGCGTTATTGCGGCCTTGGTGTACATACTTCCCTTTGACGAGCCGGTCAGATATATTTTTATAGGATGTACGGTATTCTTTGAGATTGTGACGGTGGTAAGCGGGCTTTTTGAAAAGGGCGTCTTCGACGGTGAGGTAGCCCCGCCGACGGAGGAGGAATTCAAGAGGATAATCTACGACCTCGAGAGGAAGAACGAAGCCTACGAGGATGTGGAAATTGATATGTCTTTTGCGAAGGAATTTCTTGACAAAAAGGACAAATTGCGAGAAACTGAAAAGGATCTTTCCGAGCGTCTTGAAACAAAGAACGGCCTTAAGGAGCAGAGGAAGGAGCTTGTGACTGTAAAGCGCAGGCTTTCCGAGGACAGGACTTCGGTAACCCTCGCGGTAAACACCTTAAATGAGCTGGTGAAGAAGAAGACCGCCAAGAACCGTTACTACATCAACGGGTGTGTCGGAAAATACATCGGAGCATTTACCGGAGGGGTTTATACCGATGCAAGGATAACAAGCGACAGAAGGCTTGTGGTAAAGGATACTCTCGGCAGAGCCCTGGATATAAGGCATGCGGAGAGCGCATGCGTGTCCGGAATCGGACTTGCCGTGTATGCGGCTCTGATAGAGAAGCTTAATAAGGACAGACTTCCGGTCATAATAAAGGGCGCTGCGGCGCTTGGGACAGAGGATAAGACGAGGCTTTTGGCCGCATGCGGCAACGGAGAAATAGCTGCCGACCAGTTTATCTTCGCGGATACTTCAAGCGGAGAGCTCGATGCATTTATTGCTTCAAGCGGAATAGAGTACAGAAGCTTAAACTTAGTTTAGATTTGGATGAGGTGATCATATGGCTAAAGCGATGCTTGAGATGGACGATATACCGCCTCAGCTTACCAACAAGGTCAAGCAGAGCTTGAAATTCAAAACCGGTAAATTCGTATGGAGAGTAAGGTTTAACATACCTCTCGATCCGAAGACCGTGAATAAGGACACCATGTATGTGGCTACAGGCTCGAACCAGAAGGTGCGCACATACATTA
Source organism: Lachnospiraceae bacterium (assembly GCA_017525525.1). Taxonomy (GTDB): domain Bacteria; phylum Bacillota; class Clostridia; order Lachnospirales; family Lachnospiraceae; genus Coprococcus_C. The sequence goes on from JAFXSQ010000008.1 coordinate 51,271, forward strand.
AGTACGATACGGAGCAGGAGATGATAGAGATAGAGCCGCTGGATGCGTACACACAGAACCAGGACTATTATCTTACCATCACTACTGATGTAAAGTCTAAGGGAGGGCAGTCGCTGCCCGAGCCGATACAGTTGAAATTCAGGTTGTAAAGAGTATAAGGGGTACCGCGAAGCGGTGGATTCCTTATGACATTAGACTGGGCAGGATTACGAAGTAATCATGTCGTTTCCGATTTTACAAGGGAGGGGAAATAAGATGATCAGCGCTAAGAAATTCGATTACAAGGGCAAGGAGGCAGTTAAGCTTACCTGCGGCAAATACGAGGCAATCGTTGCGCCTTTCGTGGGCAGCAATGTTATAAGGTTCCGCGACACAGAGGCGGGCATAGAGGTGTTCAGATACGATGAGAGCTTATCGCCCGAGGACTTGGTTAAGTCGGCCGAGGTTTACGGCTTTCCTACGCTATACCTTCCGAACCGTCTTGCCGGCGGTGTATTGAAGGTGTCGGATGCGACCTACTCGCTTCCCATCAACGATGTGCTTGGCAACCATATTCACGGTTTCCTGCACAAAAGAGAGCATAAGATAGAGGAGGTAAGCACCACCGAGGCAGGAGCTACGGTAAGGACCTCCTACACCTATGACGATAATGACGAATTCTTCAAATTCTTCCCGGTAAGCTTCAAGGCGGAGTTCACAATCAGCTTAGAGAAGTCAGGCTTGAATTACAGCTTTACCATGACGAACACCTCCGACAAGCAGATGCCCTACGGCGTATGCAACCATACGACCATCAACGCGCCGTTCTTAAAGGACGGGAAGCCTCTGGATGTGCATCTTTATCTGCCGGTAGGCGACAAATGGGAGCTTTCGAGAAACAATATACCTACGGGAGGCTTCCTTCCGCAGACAAATCACGACAGGCAATACCTTACGGGCTCACTCATTCCTGTCAAGCAGGACATAGACAATGATGTATTCTTCGCTGAGGTGGGCAGCCTGGACGGGAATCCATTCACAGGCGCTGTAGTTGCCGACGGCCCGAGCGGCAAGAAAATAGTATATGAGGTATGTAAGGATTTCAAGTTCTGGATAGTATGGAACGATCACGGCGAGAAGGGCTTCTTCTGTCCCGAGCCGTCAACATGGATCATAGATGCGCCCAACCAGCCGCTTCCGGTTGCCGAATCAGGATACCGTGAGCTTGCTCCGGGCGAGAGCCACACCCTGACCGAGCGCTTTTATACCATGTAAATGTATAAGCTTATTCGTGAGACGGTTGACTATTTGTCTTATTTTGAGGAAAATGCGTTCTGAATACGAATTTTTTTCACAATGTGAACATAGTTTGGACACATTTTACTGATATTATACGTATTGTAAGAGCTTTTCATATATTTGAATCCTCTCTCCCCTAAGAGAGCCCCGCAGATCACTCCCCGATCACATGCGGGGCTCTACTTATATTTACAAGTGAGTGAATTGCAAAGGCAACGGTGTCATGACTTACGAAACGCGAAGGATCTTATAAGCTTGATTTTTTCGGGATTTCAAGGTATTATACCCCAAAACGGATGCCAGGGCTGCGCAGAGGAATATGTCAGCGGAGCTGACGCGCAGCCCGGCGCAAGTCCGGCAAGCCGGACTTGAATAAAGTATTAAAATAAGGAGACTTACATACACCATGAAGCGACATATAAAAAGGTATATAGCAATCTTTCTTTCACTGGTCATTCTCTTATCCTGCGCGGGTTGTTCGGATGAGGGGGATGGGCATTTCAAGCTTACCATAACCCAGACGAATATCCCGAAGCTTGCGGGTATCAATACCAACAAACCGAATATCGAGCAGCCTTCACAGAACACGACAGAGGAGCCGAATACTACGGAGCAGCCCGGGAATAATAATACTACGGAGACGCTCTTTGACAGCAATTATATCGGACGTTCGGACGGACACACCCTTACAGATAAATATAGTGATGACGGCGTTGATCTGATGTCCGATGAGGCGCTGGCCGAACAGAAGAAATTCGCTGACCTTGAATATGAGAGCTTCCAGGAGGAAGTCGTCAAGAGTACCTTTACTCTTCATCAGCATGTGATCCATCCCGAGAACTACGGCTTAGAGGTTCCCGAGCAGGCAACCTTCGGGGATTTGGATATGAGCGAGGAAGCAGCAAATCAAATGGTTGAAGACAACCAGAATGGGCTTAAGATGTTAAAGACCATAGACAGGTCGCTTCTTACAAAGAACCAGAAGCTCGAGTATGATATGCTCGTAGAGGGCTATGAGCATGCGCTGGCGGGATCGCGCTTCTATTATTACTATGAACCTTTTGCTTACACGAGCGGGCTGCATTCAAACCTTCCGGTAGCATTTTCAGTGTACAAGCTTTATACGAAGGGGGATGTGGATACATATCTGCAGTTACTCAGGCAGACCAGAACCTATGTTGATTCTATTATCGAGTATGAGGAGCTGCGCAGGCAAAAGGGATTCTTTATGAGCAGCGCCAGCGCGGATGAGGTAATTCGTCAGTGCGAGGAGTTCATAGCAAAGCCTGAGGAGAATCTTATTATCGAAACCTTCGATGACGCCATCACGAAGGTTGAGGGCTTAAGCGAAAAGGAAATCGAGACCTATAAGGCATCAAATAAACAGGCCGTGCTCGATGTGGTTATACCTGCATATCAGGACATAATAGCCTATTTTAAGGAGCACAGAAACGATGGGACCAATGACCTCGGTCTCTGCTATATAGAGTACGGTAAGATGTACTACGAGCAGCTCCTTTATAATGATGCAGGCATAGATATGTCACCGGAGGATATCATAAAGAGACTTGATCAGGGTTTAGACGATGCAATGTCCAAGATGTATGCCGTCGCTCAGGAAAATTACAGCGCTTACAGTGATTATCTGAATGAGAAAAACCATTACGGTGACATAGATCCGATGGAGACGGAAGCATATTTTAAGGAAGTGTTTGAAAAGCGCTTCCCTGAGATGCCGGATGTGAGTTACTCTACGCAGAATGTTCACGAGTCCCTGAAGGATATAGTGAGTCCGGCCTTCTACATAATACCTGCGTTAGACGACATAGAACATAACTACATCTATTTGAATTTGAAGGGTAACAACAACGAACTGTGGAGCACACTTGCCCACGAAGGCATAGCGGGGCACATGTATCAGTTCTGTTATTTCCTTAATACCAATCCTAATCCCATGAGGGCGCTGATGGAATATGTAGGTTATTCCGAGGGCTGGGCAACTTATGTGGAGAATATGTCCTATGGTTATTATAAGAATTATGCGCATGAGGAATATGCAGCTTTGGAAACCATTAATAATCAGCTTGACCTGCTTTTGATTGCAAGGATGGAGATAGGTGTCAATTACGAGGGCTGGGACAGGGCCAAGGTTTCATCATGGCTTGAGGAAAAAGGATTTAGCGGTACCAATCTGGACGGGACATTTACTTATGTTACATCCGAGCCGGTGAACTATCAGATGTATGTGATGGGCTGGCTTACCATGGAAGACTTAAGGGCTTACGCCGAAGAAAAGCTCGGGGCAGCATTTGACGAGAAAGAATTTCACCAGACTATCCTTGAAGCGGGCCCGACATCCTTCCCGGTTTTACAGGACTGGGTTGATTCGTGGATCTCCGAAAAACTGGGATAAAACGGGACTTAAAAACTGCATCTTTCATAAATTAAGAAAAATGTTGACTTTTCCGGGGATATGGGTTAGAATATCATCCGTTGCGGCAGTAGCTCAGCTGGATAGAGCACTTGGCTACGGACCAAGGTGTCGGGGGTTCGAATCCTCTCTGCCGCGCTAAGGAAAAAGCAAGTTAGAAACAAGATATAAAAAATGCTTGCATTTTTCCTTCGGTTACATTATAATACCGTTTGTTGCACATCAGTGGATGCACCGGTATAATGGGCTATCGCCAAATGGTAAGGCACCGGATTCTGATTCCGGCATCTCCAGGTTCGAGTCCTGGTAGCCCAGCTTGAAGAAGTTGTCATGAGAAGTTTAAGACTTTTCTCATGACAATTTTTTTATAATCTGAAATAATTTGTTAGTTTATTGTGACTAAAGGTATGATATAAGGGTTGAGAAAAAACGGCAGCGAAACATTTTGCATTGACAAAGCCGTACAAATGTTTTATTATCGACTCGTTTATAATCGGAATTGAGATAGGGAGGCACGATTATGACGTAGTCATAATTTGCATCGTGCCGACTTTCGTCATAAGGGGTACCGCGAAGCGGTGGATTCCTTATGACATTAGATAGAGCAGGATTACGAAGTAATCATGCCATTACATATTATGCGAGGGGGTTAATATGAGCAGTATAATCTACGTAGTGCCCTGGGCAATCTGCGATACAGACAGTGTATATGTGAAGAAGGTTGACGCCGACAAGCTCGAGGCAAAGCCGGAGAAGGGCGCGGAGTACGGCGAGTGGTGCATAAGAAATGTGCTTAAGAGTCCGGATGGCAGGAGCAAGGATGTGTACGCCATCGTGGATGTATATAACGGCTACAAGGAAAAGATGAATGAGAAGGGAATGTCGGTATTCTCGCTTTCGAATTCCGGCAGCCACCTTGAGGAGCTTGGCTTCACAAAGGCCGAGGACAAGGAGAACAGGTTCATCAGGACCAAGGTATTGAAGCTTAAGAATGCTTCTTAACTGCCCCCGACCGAAGGGAGCGGGGAGCCCGTCGCGGCTTTGAGCGACTTCAAAGATTCGTCGTCATGCGAATCTTCATTGTATAGGACGGAGATACTATGATAAAAACAGGTGAATGGAACGAATTAAAGGTCATCAGGTCGAAGGATTTCGGCATCTATTTGGGTGAAGAGGGCAGCAGCACGGGCGAAACCGTGCTCCTTCCGAGAAAGCAGGTACCCGAGGGTGTGAAAGCCGGCGCGACGATGACCGTTTTTATTTACAGGGATTCACAGGACAGACCGATAGCAACGGTGCATGAACCCCTGATCACCATGGGAACCATGGCGAGACTTAAGGTAAAATCTGCGACGCAGATCGGAGCATTTATGGACTGGGGACTGGAGAAGGACATCTTCCTTCCCTTCAAGGAGCAGACCACACAGGTCAAGGAGGGACATGAATACCTTGTGCGCATGTATGAGGACAAGTCCGGCAGGCTCTGTGTGTCCATGAGGCTTTATAATTTCTTAAAGCCCATGGAGGGCTATAAGAAGGGCGACAGCTTTAACGGTATCGTGTATGAGTACAAGAAGGGCCTGGGCGCCTTCGTGGCGGTGGAGGACAAGTACTCGGGACTTATACACGAGTCCGAGATGGGAAGTCCCCTCTACCCGGGTGACCTGGTTTCGGGAAGGGTGGTACAGGTAAGGCCGGACGGTAAGGCGGATCTTTCACTCCGTGAGGTCGCGTACAAGCAGATGGAGGATGACGCCGATATGGTCTACCGCGTCATAGAGAGCTACGGCGGAGTTCTTCCGTTTAATGATAAGGCAGACAAGGACCTTATTCAGAAGGAGTTCGGGCTCTCGAAGAATGCGTTCAAGAGGGCGGTCGGAAGGCTTTTAAAGGAAGGCAGGGTCACGATCGGAGAGAACGATATAACGATAACTGATAAATGATGATTGTGTTAAAGATTCTTCGGGCAAAGCCCTCAGAATGACACGGAGGGGTTGAGGCATCATAAAGCCGGTGTATCATCCTGAGGAGTGAAACGACGAAGGATCTTTACAAAAAAGGAGGATGAAGAAAATGACCAAGCAGATAATCTCAACAGACAAGGCTCCGCAGGCGATCGGGCCGTATTCACAGGCGGTTCGCGTGGGCGACATGATATACACTTCGGGCATGATACCTATCATACCGGAGACCGGCGAGCTTGAGACAGGGGATATAAAGGCACAGGCAAAGCAGGCTATAGGCAATCTGATAGCGCTGCTTGAAGCAGCTGGCTCGGGTGCCGACAAGGTTATAAAAACTACAGTATTTATCAAGGATATGAATGATTTTGCGGCAGTAAATGAGGTCTATAGTACATTTTTCAAAGAGGACTGCCCGGCGCGCTCGTGCGTGGAGGTGGCTCGTCTGCCGAAAGACGTCCTCATAGAGATTGAGTGCGTAGCAACAGTATGAGCTTAAAGAGGGCAAATGTTTTTTGAACCTTACATCATGTAAAAGGGTGTAAATGAGGAGGTTTTTATGGGAGGGTTTGATGATTATTTAAAGGAAAATAGACAGCAGGCAGAGCAAAAGTCCGAGATTGAGGTTCAGGAAGAGCTAAACACTGCGTTTATCGACTATCAGGAAAATATATACACAAAACAGAAAGAAGCAGGTCTGGGCGATGATGCTGAGGCGCCGACAGACACAGCCTCCTATGCTAAGGAGCGCCTGCGCGTGAAAAGGGAACAGTCGACTTTTGCTGAGCGTTCCGAGTATTACTTTAAGGACGCGAAAGCCGAGGCAGACTTAAAACAGAATAAGGCGTTTGATGAGAAGTCCTACGAGCTGTTCAAAAAACAGTATGAAGCATCGAGGATCCTTGCGTGTCCGCAGTACAGAGCGGCTTATGAGCGCATATTCACAAAGTTCCCGACCTTGAAAAGTGTGCCAAATGTCAAGGGATGACCCTCCCCGACGCTCCCCGACACCGCCCTGAAATCAAGGGCTTTGAGTGAAAACGGAGCAATCCCGCAAGTGGGGTTGGGGCTTGTTGGAGTTGTATGTGCGTGCTGCAAGATGTAGTCAGGTCGAGCACGGAGAGTTAAAAACTATAAAGGACAAGATTCAGGGAACAGCCTGAAACTAATGAAAGTGTTTGAAGGCACTTCGTTACTGGTAGAAATACCGGTGATGAAGTGCCTTCTTTTTGCGCGTAGCAACGAGCCAAGTGCCATGCCTGCATGAGCATTTGGCGACTGCCGCGACAGCGAGGAGCTTTGCTCCGAGCGTATCACTTTGCCTGTGCTTGAAACTGAAAATCATTGCAAACCAAAGGAGGAAATCAAATGGCAAGAAAAAAGCCTGCAAATAAAAAGTCAAGGCTAAATTAAAGAATATTGAAAAATTTTATACAGGTTGAAAAGAAGGTATCAAAATAAGACCACCACACCAATGCTGGTCTGAAGAGTATAGCGAATAATTATGATTCTGGAAG